>JAVKHP010000001.1:2315905-2915905 GCA_031459855.1 Armatimonadota bacterium | reverse complement strand
TCGGCCTGGTGAGCCCGGGGGCGCTCGCCGCCGGGCGGCGGTACGCCCTGCTGGCGATCGTCGTCGCCTCGGCGGTCCTCACCCCCGGGACCGACGTGGTCTCGCAACTGCTCATGGCCGCGCCCACCTACCTGCTCTACGAGGTCAGCATCTGGCTGGCACGGCTCGTGGCACCCCGCGGGGTGCCGGCGGCGCAGGCGCTGGTCGACTGAGCTCCTGCTCCCGGGCGTGCCGACCGCCCGGCGGAGGTGATGGGTGGCCCGACGCGTCCGCAACCCCTGGTGGGTGCTCACCGTGATCCTGCTCCTCGGTGGTCTGCTGGGCAGCGTCATCGCCGAGGCCGTGGCGGGATACCCGGTGCTGGGTTTCCTGGCCCGGGAGGTCCGGGTGGGCATCGACCCGCCGGTCACGGTGAACGTCCGCGTGGTGCAGGTGACGTTTGGCGGCGTCCTCCGGTTGAACTTGGCCATGGTGGTGGGGGTCGTCGTCGCGGTGTGGATCTACCGCCTGCTGTAGGCGCTCGAGCCGGCCAGGGACGCCTGGGCCTGTGACCGGCGGTGGCGGGTATGGATCTCCCGCCTGGTGCGCAGCGTTGTTGTCGGTGTACGGTGCCGGCGGTATACTGACGCTGGCGTGGACGGTTGTGCGCAGCCGCAAGCCGGGTCGCCGCCGGTGGTGCTGGCTTCGGCCTCGCCGCGGCGGGCCGAGCTGCTCCGACAGATCGGACTGGCCTTTCGGGTGTGGACAGGCGCGGCCGAGGCCGAGCTCTGGGGCGTGAGCGCCGAGGGACCGGACGGTGGCGGTGGACGATGGACGCGCGGCGCCGTCCGGGCGCAGGCGCAGCGGCGGGCGGAAGACAAGGCGCGCCTGGCAGCCGCGGCGCACCCGGATGCGGTGGTGGTTGCCGCCGACACGATGGTGGCCGTCGACGGCGTGGTGCTCGGCAAGCCGACGTCGCCGGACGACGCCGCCGCGATGCTGTCCCGTCTCTCCGGGCGGGCGCACGAGGTGACCACCGCGGTGGCCGTGGCGCATGCCCGTCGCGGCGTCTGGCTGGTCGACGCCTCGACCACCAGGGTGGTCTTCCGGCCGCTGCGGCGCGACGAGATCCACCGCTACGTCGCCACCGGCGAACCGATGGATAAAGCAGGAGCGTACGGCATCCAGGGCCGGGCGGCACTGTTCGTGGAGCGGGTCGAGGGAGACTACTTCGGCGTCGTCGGGCTCCCGCTGGCGCTGCTGGGACGCCTGCTGGAGGCGGCGGGCGTGCCGCCCCTGTAGCGCTGCCCTGCGCCCCCCGGTCCGGTACCGGCACTGCCTGCGCATCCCCAGCCGTTGCGCCCGGAGCGCGCCCGTGGACCGTGGGGGATCCGTCAAGGGGTTGCCGCCGGAGGAGCGACCGCGTGAGCGGTTGCTCGCGGCCGGCCCCGCCAGCCTCTCCTCAACGGAGCTGCTGGCGGTGCTGCTGGGCACCGGCACGCGCAGGGCGAGCGCCGCGACGCTGGCGGCGGGCCTGCTGAGGACCTTCGGGTCGCTGGAGGCGCTGAGCCAGGCCAGGCCCGAGGAGCTCGCCCGGCAGTGCGGGATCGGGCCCTCTCGCGCGTGCGCGCTCGTGGCCGCGTTCGAGTTGGGCCGCCGGGTCCACACCATGCCCCCGGCGCGCCGTCCGGTGATCCGGACGCCGCGCGACGTGGCGGCGCTGGTCGGCCCGCAGATGCGACACCTGGATCGCGAGCACTTCAAGGCGGTGCTCCTGAACACCCGCCACGAGGTGCTGGAGGTGGCCGCCGTGGCGATCGGGGGCCTGGACGCGGCCCCCATCCACCCGCGCGAGGTCTTCAAAGAGGCCATCCGCCGCAGCGCCGCCGCGGTGATCCTGGTTCACAACCACCCGTCGGGCGAGCCCGAGCCCAGCGACGACGACCTGCGCATCACGGTCCGGCTGCAGCGGGCAGGCCAGGTGGTGGGGATCGCGGTGCTCGACCACGTCATCATCGGCGACGGCCGTTTCGTCAGCCTGCGCGAGCGCGGTGTGCTGGCGGACACGAGTTGGGTACGGTGAGGTTGAGGGGCCGCAGCGCCGGCATGGAGCCGGCGTGACCGGCCAGGAGGCGAGCGGGGATGCTGGACGCGCTGCTGGGCAGGTTCGGACGGGACATGGGGGTGGACCTGGGGACGGCCAACACCCTGGTCTACGTGCGCCGGCAGGGGATCGTGCTGCGGGAGCCGTCGGTGGTGGCCAAACGGGTGGACGACGGACAGGTGCTGGCCGTGGGCGAAGAGGCCAAGCGCATGCTCGGCCGCACGCCGGGCGATATCGTGGCCACCCGGCCATTGCGCGACGGCGTCATCGCCGACTTCGACACCACCGCCGCCATGCTGGCGTACTTCATCCGGCGCGCGGCCAACGGCCGGATGTGGATCCGCCCGCGGGTCGTGGTGGGCATCCCCTCCGGGTGCACCGAGGTCGAGAAGCGCGCGGTGATCGACGCCACCATCCAGGCCGGCGCGCGCGACGCCTACCTGATCGAAGAACCTATGGCCGCGGCCATCGGCGCCGGGCTGCCGGTCTCCGAGCCGGTGGGCAGCATGGTGGTCGACATCGGCGGCGGGACCACCGAGGTGGCGGTGATCGCCCTGGGGGGCATCGTGACGAGCCGGTCGATCCGCGTGGGCGGCGACGAGATGGACGAGGCCATCATCCAGTACGCGCGGCGGGCCTACAACCTGCTCATCGGTGAGCGCTCCGCCGAGGAGATCAAGATCGCCATCGGCTCGGCGTTCCCCGACCGCGACGAGCGCGCCGTAGACATCCGGGGGCGCGACCTCGTCTCCGGCCTGCCGCGGACCGTGCGCCTGACCAGCGCCGAGATCCGAGAGGCCATGGCCGAGCCCGTGCAGCAGATCGTCGACGCCGTCAAGCAGACGCTGGAGCGAACGCCGCCCGAACTGGCCGCCGACATCTTCGAGCGCGGCATCGTGCTGGCCGGCGGCGGAGCGCTGCTGCGGGGGATGGACCGGCTCCTGGCCGAGGAGACGGGCATGCCCGTGACCGTGACCGACGACCCCCTGGCGGCGGTCGTGATGGGGACCGGGCGCGCGCTGGAGGAGATCGAGGTGTTGAAGAAGGTCCTGGTCGCCTCCAAACGGTCGTGAGCCACGACAGGTGAGGAGTGCGGCGGAGGGGCGCATGGCGTCCACGGTGCACCGCACGACCCTGACGCGCGCGCACGACGTGCGGCGGCGCTGGCTCGTCGTGGGCGTGCTGCTGCTGGGGGCGATCGTGCTGCTCACCTCGCAGGTCCGCCGGCCCGACCGCCGCGTCGTCGGGCCCCTGGGCACGCTCGTGCTCGGCGTGCTGGCGCCCGTGCAGGGCGTGTTCGCCCGAGGGGCCGACGCGGTGGCGCGGTTCTGGCGCCTCTACACGGAGATCGGCCGCCTGCGGGCAGAGAACACGCGCTTGCGGGAGGAGGTCGAACGGCTCTCCGGCGAGGTGGGCCGCTTGCGCGAGCAGGCCCAGGCGACGCGGCGGCTCGAGCGCCTGCTGGCGTTTCGGCAGCAGCTGCCCGGACGGGCGTTGGGCGCGCGGGTGATCGGCCGTGACAGCCGGGCGTGGTTCGCCGTGCTGCTCGTGGACCGCGGCGCGCGGGACGGCGTGCGTCGCAACGACCCGGTGGTGGCGGCCGAGGGCCTGGTCGGCCGGGTGCTGACCGTGACGTCCGGCACCGCGCAGGTGCTGCTCATCTCGGACCCGCGCAGCGCCGTGGGCGTCATCCTGCAGCAGTCGCGGGAGGCCGGGGTGGTGGAGGGCCAGGGGCACGGGCTGCTTCGGCTCAAGTACGTGTCCCGCGAGCGGGAGATTCCGCTCGGCGAGACCGTCGTGACGTCGGGACAGGGCGGGCTGTACCCGCGCGGGATTCCGGTGGGTACCGTGGTCTCCGTGGTCAGGGAGCAGGCGGCGCTGTACCAGGAGGCGCTGATCCAACCGGCGGTGCGTCTGGATCACGTGGAGGAAGTGCTCATCCTGGTCGAGGGCGGTCCCGACCGGTAGCGGGCATGCGGGTGCTGCTGCTCGGCGGGTTGCTGGCGCTGGCCACCGTGGTCGATGGCGCGTGGCTGTCGCGACTCCCGCTGCCCGCGTCCCCGGACCTGCTGCTGGTGTTGGTCGTCGCGCTGGGCGTGCGTCGCGGCGTCGCGCAGGGGGCGGTGGTGGGCGCGGCGGCCGGCTACCTGCGGGATCTGGTGGCCGGCGGGCCGCTGGGCGTCTACGTGGTGGTCTACCTGGTCGTGGGGGCAGCCGCCGGGTCCGTGATGGCCGGTCTCGACGTCGACCACCCGACCGGGCTGCTGGTGACCGCCGGTGGGGCGACCGTGCTGGGCACGGTCGTGGGGGCTGGCGTCGTCCTGGCGGCCGGCCTCGGACCGCTGCCGTGGTCGCAGCTCGCCTGGCAGCTGTCCGCCGGCGCCGCAGCGAACGCGCTGCTCGTGCGGCCGGCGGATGCGGTGCTGCAGTGGGCCGAGCGCGTTGGTCGGCGCCGCTACCCGCTCCGCGCGCTGCCGTTTCGGGGAGTGCGATGACGCCGCCGCTGTGGAGCCAGCGTGCCGCGCGTCTGACCATCGTGGTCCTGGCGCTGCTGCTGCTCATTGAAGGGCGCCTGTGGGTGATGCAGGCCGTTCAGGGGCCGGCCTACCTTCGCCTGTCGGAGCAGAACCGGCTGCGCGACTACGTGGTACCGGCGCCCCGCGGCGTCCTCTACGACCGCAAGGGCCGTCCGCTGGTGACGAGCCGGGCGGCCTTCACCATCAGCGTGCTCCCCATGGAGGTCAGGGAGCCGGCGCGCCTGGCCGAGCGGCTCGCGCCGCTGGTCGGGCTGGAGCCCCAGGAGATCACAGCGCGCATCGCCGCCGGCCGGCAGCGGCCGTTCGAGCCCGTGCCGCTGCGGCGCGACGCCGACAAGGCCGCGGTCATCACGATCGAAGAGCAACGCCTGGACCTGCCCGGGGTCGTGGTGCAGGCCGAGCCGGTGCGCCACTACCCGCTGGGCACGCACGCCGCTCACCTCGTCGGGTACCTCGGGGAGATCACCGAGGAAGAGCTGCGCACCCGTCCGGGCTACCGCCCCGGTGACCTCATCGGCAAGACCGGCATCGAGCGCACGTACGACGCCGTGCTGCGCGGGCACGCGGGCCGGTTGCGGGTGGAGGTCGACGCAGCGGGCCGGCCGGTGCGCGTGCTCGGTCGCGAGGCGGCGCGGCCCGGGCAGTCGCTGGTCCTGGCCATCGACGCCGACCTCCAGGCGGTGGCAGAACAGGCGCTGGGGACGCAGGCGGGCGCCGTCGTCGCCATGGACCCGCGCACCGGCGACGTGCTGGCCCTGGCCAGTCACCCGGCCTACGCGCCGGCGCTGTTCGCCGGGGGCATCAGTGCGGCCAACTGGCGCCGGCTGATTGCCGACCGCGCGCTGCCGCTGCTGAACCGGGCGACCGAGGGCACCTACGAGCCAGGGTCCGTGTTCAAGGTCGTCACCGGGCTCGCCGCGCTGGCCGAGGGGCTGGCCACGCGCGACACCGTCTTCCACTGCACCGGCGCGCTGCGGCTGGGACGGTGGGTCTTCCGCGACCTGGCCGCCTACGGCACGGTCAACTTCATCCGCGGCACCGCCGTGTCGTGCAACGTGATGTTCTGGACGCTCGGCCAGGCCGTCGGGGAGGCGCGGCTGTACCGGTACGCCACCATGCTGGGCCTGGGCCAGCCGACCGGCATCGACCTGCCCGCCGAGGCCGCGGGTCTGGTGCCCAACGCCGCGTGGAAGCAGCGCGTGTGGAAGGAGCCCTGGTATCCGGGCGACACCTTGAACATGAGCATCGGCCAGGGGTGGGTGCTCGTGACGCCCCTCCAGGTGGCGCGCATGATGGCGGCGGTCGCCACGGACGGCGTGCTGGTGCGCCCGCGGCTGGTGCGCCGTATCGTGGCCCCCGACGGGCGGGTGCTGGCCGAGCCCGCGCCGCGGATCGATGGGCGCCTCGCGCTGCCTGCGGCAGCGGTGCGCACGCTGCGCGAGGGGTTGCGCGCGGTCGTGGACGGCGGGACGGGCGCGGCGGCGGCCGTGCCCGGTCTGGCGATCGCCGGCAAGACCGGGAGCGCCGAGAACCCCCGCGGCCTGCCCCACGCGTGGTTTGCCGGATATGCGCCCGCCGATCGCCCGGCGCTGGTGGTGGTGGTCTTTGTCGAGCACGGCCGCCGCGGCGGTGCCGCCGCCGCGCCCATCGCCCGTGCCGTCTTCGCTGCGGCAGCCCCGACGCTCCTGGCGGCCACGGGGGAGGTCTCGCGGCCGTGAGGGCGGCATGGACGCGCGACGTCGACTGGCCGCTGGTCGCCGCGACGGTGCTGCTTGCGGCCTACGGCGTGGTGGTCCTCGTGTCGGCCACGCACGGCGCGCCGGGCGCGGCGGCGCTCGTGCGGGGCCGGGCGCTGCACCTGGCGGTGGGGACGGTGGCGCTGCTGGTGGCCGCGCGGCTCGACTACCGGCGGCTGGCGGCTGCGGCCCCCCTGCTGTACGCAGGGGCCCTGCTGGCGCTGGGGGCGGTGCTCGTGGTGGGCGACAGCCGCCTGGGCGCGCAGCGCTGGATCGCCCTGGGGCCGGTCGGCAGCGTCCAGCCGTCGGAGCTGGCGAAGCTCGTGGTGATCGTCACGCTGGCCCGCCACCTGGACGCCGCGCGCACCCTCCCGCGCCTGCGGGCGCTCGTGCCCTATGCGGTCCACGTGGCGGTCCCCGCGCTGCTGATCGTGCGCCAGCCCGACCTGGGTACCGCCCTGGTGCTGCTCGCCATCCTGGCCGCGATGCTCTACGTGGCTGGCGCGCGCCCCGTCGATCTGGCCGCGGCCGCCGCCGGGGGCGCCGCGCTGCTGCCCCTGCTCTGGGGCGCGTTGCACGACTACCAGCGCCGTCGGCTGCTGGCGTTCCTCGACCCGTACGCTGACCCGCTCGGGGCCGGGTACGCGATCATTCAGGCCAAGATCGCGGTGGGATCGGGCCAGCTCTTCGGTAAGGGGCTGTTCGCCGGCACGCAGAACGTGCTGCGCTTCATCCCCGAGCAGCACACCGACTTCATCTTCACCGTCGTCGGCGAGGAGCTGGGGTTCGTCGGGGCCACGGTGCTGCTGGGGCTCTACGGGGTGTGGATCTGGCGGGCGCTCGCCATCGCCGCCGGGGCGCGCGACCGGCTGGGCGGGCTGATGGCGACGGGCATCGGGGCCATGATGGGCTTTCACGTGGTGGTGAACATCGGGATGACGGTGGGGCTGCTGCCGGTCACGGGGATCCCGTTGCCGCTGCTCAGCTACGGGGGCACCTCGCTGCTCGCGACGCTCGCCGCCACGGGGCTGCTGCTGGGCATTCGGGCCCGGGCATGGGGTGCGCGCGGATGACGATCGCCGGCAGGCAGGAGGCTGCCGGCGGGGACCGTGAGGAGTCGAGCATGAAGGAGATCATCGCCAACATCGAGGACGCCGAGGTGCGTGTGGCCGTCCTGGAGGACGGCGTGCTGGTCAACCTGTTCATCGAACGGTCGGAGCCCGTGGCCGGCAACATCTACAAGGGCAGGGTGACCAACGTCCTACCCGGCATGGAGGCCGCCTTCATCGACATCGGGCTCGAGCGCAACGCCTTCCTGCACGTCGACGACATCCGCGCGCAGCGGCTCGACGGGGAAGAGCTCGAGGCGCCGCTGGGCAAAGGGGTGATCACCGAGCGGCTGCGGCCGGGCCAGGAGCTCCTGGTCCAGGTGACCAAGGAGCCCATGGGGAGCAAGGGCGCGCGGGTGACGACGTACCTCGCCCTGCCCGCCCACTACCTGGTGCTCATGCCCACCGTCAACTACGTCGGCGTCAGCCGGCGCATCACCAGCGAGGCCGAGCGCAAGCGCCTGCGCCAGCTCGCCGAGCGCGTGCGGCCCGAGGGCATGGGCGTGATCGTGCGCACCGCCGCCGAGGGAGCCACCGAGAAGATGCTGGCCGACGACGTGGCGTTCCTCCAGCAGCTGTGGCAGCGGGTGCTGGAGCGGGCACGGACGCAGCGTGCGCCCGCCCTGATCTACCAGGATCTGCGGCTCATCCGGCGGGTCGTGCGCGACCTGTTCACCGACGAGGTCGACCGCTTCGTGGTCGACTCGGCCGAGGAGTACGCGCGCATCGCCGACCTCCTGGGCTCCTTCGCCCCGCACCTGAAGGACCGGCTGGTCCTCTACCGTGAGCCCGAGGGGGTGTTCGAGAAGTTCGGCATCGAGCGGGAGATCGACCGGGCGCTACGACGGCGGGTCTGGTTGAAGTCCGGCGGCACCATCGTCTTCGACCGCACCGAGGCCCTGACGGTCATCGACGTGAACACGGGCAAGTACGTGGGCAAGACCGACCTGGCCAGCACCATCCTGAAGACGAACCTCGAGGCGGTCGACGAGATCGTCCGCCAGATCGCGCTGCGCGACATCGGCGGCATCATCCTGGTCGACTTCATCGACATGGAGAAGGAAGAGCACCGCCAGAAGGTGCTCGACGCCCTGCAGGCGGCCGCGCAGCGCGACCGGGCCAAGCTGCACGTCATCGACCTCACCGCCCTGGGCCTGGTGGAGATCACCCGCAAGCGCGTCTACCAGGACCTGGAGGAGATCATGCGTATGCCCTGCCCCTACTGCGAGGGCCGGGGCCGGGTGCTCTCGCCCGACACGATGGCGATGCGGGTCCGCCGCGAACTGCGCCGGCTCGCCCGCACCAGTACGGCCTCCGCGATCCTGGTGGAGGTCCACCCCCAGGTCGCCGGCGCGCTGTTCCGCGACGGTGCGGGCTGGCTGCGGGCCCTGGAGGAAGCCCACGGCCGCCGCCTGCGCGTCAAGGGCCGCGAGGGGCTGCACATCGAGCGCCTCAACGTGCTGGAGGGCGACCGGCTCGAGGACCTGGAGGCCGGGGCTGCCGCACGGCGGATGCAGTTCTGGATGGACCGCGAGCCGGGCGAGGTGCTCTCGCTGGCCGAGCGCGACCCGGCCTACGAGCGCGCGCTGGCCGCAGCCAGCGCCGCCGGACCCGCGCCGACCCCGGCAGAGCACGCGCCCCGGCGGGACGGGCTCGTGGCCCGCGTGCTGCGGCGGTTCCTGGGGCGGAACGGCTCCTAGGAAGCGCGGGTTGCGGGCGGCGATCGCCCGTGCTACCATGACGGCGGTCAGGCCCGCTCCCGTCCCTGGCGGGGTAGTGGGCCTGACCGCGTGTCGGCGCGCGTGGGCGCGGGAGGTGCGAGGTGTACGCGGTCATCGAGACAGGGGGCAAGCAGCTGACCGTGCGCGAAGGGGACGTGGTGCGGGTCGAGCGGTTGGACGCGGCGCCCGGCGCCATGGTCACCTTCGACCGCGTGCTGCTGATCGGCGGCCCGCCCGTGCGCGTCGGGACGCCTGTGGTGGCCGGTGCGCGGGTCGAGGCCCGGGTCGTGCGGCAGGGGCGCGGGCCCAAGATCACGGTGGTGAAGTTCAAGGCCAAGTCGCACTACCGGCGGACGATCGGCCACCGGCAGGCGTTCACGGAGGTGCGCATCGAGAAGATCGCGGGGTAGCCCGCCCGGGGTGGAGGGCGCGCCACCTCGCGCACGTTGACGGCGGGACGGAGGGAGCACCATGGCATCGAAGAAGGGTGCCGGCAGCAGTCGTAACGGCCGCGACTCCCACAGTAAGCGTCTGGGGGTCAAGCGGTTCGCGGGCCAGCTGGTGCGGGCCGGGCATGTGCTGGTCCGGCAGCGCGGCACGAAGGTCTGGCCGGGCGCCAACGTCGGCCGCGGGCGCGACGACACGCTGTTCGCGCTGGTCGACGGGGTGGTGGCGTTCGAGCGCCGCGGCCGCGACGGGCGACAGGTCAGCGTCTACCCTGTCCCGGCCTGACGCGCGTGTGGGGGATCCGTCCGGCCCGGGCCGTGCGGCCCGGGCCGTTTGCTTGTGAGGTGGACACGTCGCCGTGCTGGTCGACCAGGCCCGGATCTACGTCAAAGGCGGTGACGGCGGCCGCGGCTGCGTGGCCTTCCGGCGGGAGAAGTTCGTGCCCAAGGGCGGGCCCGATGGCGGCGACGGCGGCGCGGGCGGTGACGTCGTCGCCGTGGCCGATGAAGGGTTGACGACGCTCGTCGACTTCAAGTACCGCCAGCATCTGCGCGCCGGCGACGGCGGCCACGGGGAAGGCGGCCGTCGCACGGGGCGCCGCGGCGCCGATCTGGTGGTCCGTGTCCCCGTGGGCACCATCGTCCGCGATGCCCGGACGGGTGAGGTGCTGGCCGATCTGGTCGCGCACGGCCAGCGGGCCGTGCTGGCCCGCGGCGGCCGCGGCGGCCGCGGCAACGCCCGGTTCGCCACGCCGACGCGGCGCGCGCCCCGCATCGCCGAACCCGGCGAGCCCGGCGAGGAGCGGTGGGTCGAGCTGGAACTGCGCTTGCTGGCCGACGTGGGGCTGGTGGGCCTGCCCAACGCCGGCAAGTCCACGCTCCTGCGCAGGATCTCCGCGGCCAGGCCCGCGGTGGGCGACTACCCGTTCACGACCCTCCAGCCGGTGCTGGGCGTGGTGGAGCTGTCCGACGGCCGACGGTTCGTCGCCGCGGACCTGCCCGGTCTCATCGAGGGCGCCCACGCGGGGGCGGGCCTCGGGATCCAGTTCCTCCGGCACGTCGCCCGCACGCGGGTGCTCATCTACGTCGTCGATCTGGCCGCGCCGGAGGATCCGCTGGACGCGCTGGCGACCGTGCGGCGGGAGTTGGCGCAGTACGACCCCGGCCTGGCGCAGCGCCCGGCCATCGTCGCCCTCAACAAGGTGGACCTGCCCCAGGCACGCGCGCGGGCCGACGATGCGGTCGCCGCGCTGGCGGCCCGTGGGGTGCACGGGCTGCCGGTCTCCGGCGCGACGGGCGAGGGCGTGCCGGCGCTCGTGGAGGCTGCGGCAGCGCTGCTGGACGCGGCGCGGCGGGAGGAGACCCCTGCAGGGGTCCAGAAGTGAAGCGCGCCTGCGACGTGCGGGGAGGTGTGACCGGTCGGCGTGAGCAAACTCGGCGTCATGGGCGGCACCTTCGACCCGATTCACTACGGGCACCTGGTGACCGCCGAAGAAGCGCGTGTGCAGTTCGGCCTCGATCAGGTGCTCTTCGTCCCCAACCGGCACCCGCCGCACAAGGACCCCCGCGACGTCACCGATCCCGAGGACCGCTACCTGATGACCTTCCTGGCGACGGTCTCGAACCCGGCGTTCAGCGCGTCGCGGATCGAGATCGACCGCCCCGGCGCCTCGTACACCATCGACACGATCCGCGGGCTGGCGGCCCGCTACCCCGACGCCGACATCTACTACATCACGGGCGCCGACGCCATCCTGCAGATCCTCCGGGGTGAGTGGGCGCAGTCGGAGGAGCTGCTGGGAATGTGCCGGTTCATCGCCGCCACCCGGCCCGGCTACTCGCTCGACCTGGAGACCCTGCGGCGCAGCAACAACACCGGCCGCACGCTGGACAACGTGCTGGTGATGGAGATCCCCGCCCTGGCGATCTCGTCCACGGACATCCGGGCCCGGGTGCGGGAGGGACGGCCGATCGCCTACCTGGTCCCCGAGGCCGTCGAGGCCTACATCCGCAAGCGCCAGCTGTACGTGCGCCCCACCATCCCCCGGAGCCCGGCTGGTGGCTAGGCGGGCTGCCCGTCGCCCCCAGGGAGACCAGGCGCTCACCCGGGCTCGCCGCGCGGCGGCGGCGGCCGACGCCAAGCGCGCCGAGGACATCGTCATCCTCGACCTGCGCGGGCAGACGCTGGTGACGGACTACTTCGTGATCTGCACCGGCACCAGCCGGGTGCAGCTGCGGGCCATCGTGGACGCCATCGTCGAGGCGCTGGACGTCCCGGGCCTGCCCATGCGCGAAGGCGATGAGGAGTCGCAGTGGGTGTTGCTCGACTACGGGGACGTGGTCGTCCACGTGTTCGGGCCCGAGACGCGCGCCTTCTACCGCCTCGAGCGCCTGTGGGGCGACGCGCCCGAGGTACCCTGGAAGGAGTAGCCGGCCGTGCTCGTGGCCCTGCGCCCTGCCACCGCCGCCGACGCCACCGCGCTGGCCGCGTTCCTCGAGGTCGCGTACCCCAGCGGCTACCTGCCCACGTTCGATCGCGACGGTCCGCCCGCCCCCCAGGACGTCTGGTTCGTCCACGCGGAGAAGGACGTGTGCGTCGTCGAAGTCGACCGACAGCCGGCCGGCCTGCTCATCGTCGGCCGCACCCGCGGGCAGTGGCTGGCCGAGGAGTTGCTGGCGCCCACCTTCGCCGAGATGCCGCCATCCCGCCGCGAGCGCCTGGTGGCGCGGCTGGCCGCGCTTCTCGTCGCCCGGTTCCAAGCAGGGCGCCAGGACACGGTGCTGCTGCGGGCCGCCGAGGACAACGCGGTCGGCCTTGCCGTAGCCCAGGCCCTCCAGGCGGGCTTCGCCAACGCCCTGCTGGTCTACCGCTACCGGGGCCCCCGGCGGCCGGCGGTCGCCCCACCCGCTGGCTACCAGGTGCGCCGGGCATCCCCTGAGGATCGACAGCGCGTGGTGCGGCTGTGCGCCGAGCTCTTCGACGACCGCGCGCAGGCCGCCACCGTCGACAGAGCCCTGGCAGCGCGCGAGGGCCGCGCCTTCGTGGCCGAGCGCGACGGGATGGTGGTGGGCGTTGCTGCGGTCGACGTCGGTGCAGGACGCGCCGCGTGGACCGTGGGTGTCCGCGAGACGCACCGGCGCCGGGGCGTGGGGCGCGCGCTGGCCGCCTCGGTGCTGAGCGCCCTGGCAGCGCGCGGGGTCGTGCCGTACGCGACCGCCTGGGCGCTGGACCCTGTGGCCGGGGCATTCCTCCGGCGGTTGGGCTTTGGCCTCGAGCGCGCGTTCCTCTACCTCGAACGGCCGCTGTAGGGTGTCGGCTCCGATGCCGCAGCCCACCGGCGGGCCGGCGGTGCCAGCGGCGCGATGGGTGGCAGCCGTCAGCGCCGGCCTGGTATGCTGTGGACGCCATGCGGGATGCGTCGCGGTGCTTCGTCTGCGGGTCGGCCAACCCCATCGGGCTGCGCGTCCGGTTCGCACGAGCCGGCGCCCGGGTCGTGGGGGAGTTCACGCCGGGCGATCTGCACGTGGGGTTCGCAGGCGTGGTCCACGGCGGTATCCTGGCCGCGGTGCTGGACGACGCCATGGCCGCCCTGGGCTACACCGAGGGCGACCCGACGGTCACCGCGCGGCTGCAGGTGCGCTACCGCCGGCCGGCCCGGCCGGGTCAGCCGCTGCGCGTCGAGGCCGAGGAGACGGGCCGCCGCGGCAGCGTACGCCAGGGCCGGGCGGTGTTGTTGGCCGCCGACGGGACGGTGGTCGCCGAGGCCGAAGCCACCCTGATGCGGGTGTCCCACGATGCCTGAACCGCGCGACGAGCAGGTGATCGCCACCAACCGGCGGGCCCGTCACGACTACCACATCGAGGAGACCCTGGAGGCCGGGCTGGTGCTCACGGGCACCGAGGTGAAGTCGCTGCGCGCCGGGCGCGTGTCCTTGCAGGAGGCGTTCGCGCGGGTACAGGAGGGAGAGGTCTGGCTGCACCACCTGCACATTCCTCCCTACGAGGCCGGCAACATCTTCAACCACGAGCCGCGGCGGCCGCGCAAGCTCCTGCTGCACCGTCGGGAGATCGCGCGCCTGCGCGCGAAGGTCGCCGAACGCGGCTACACGCTGGTGCCGTTGCGCCTGTACTTCCGCCGCGGCCTGGCCAAGGTGGAGCTGGCTGTCGCCCGCGGCAAGAAGCTCCACGACCGCCGTGAGGCCGTCGCCGCGCGCGAGGCCCGCCGCGAAGCCGAGCGGGCGCTGCGGCGCTCGGCCGGGGCGACGCGATGAGCGCACCGGCCGGCGCGCCCCAGGTGGGTATCATCATGGGCAGTGTCTCCGACCGGCCGGTGATGGAGGCCGCCGCGGAGGTGCTCGCCGCGCTGGGGATCCCGTACGAGATGCGCATCGTCTCCGCCCACCGCACCCCGGACTGGATGTTCGAGTACGCGCAGACCGCCGAGGCACGCGGGCTCAAGGTCATCATCGCCGGCGCCGGCGGGGCGGCGCACCTGCCCGGTATGACGGCTGCCAAGACCGTGCTGCCGGTGATCGGGGTCCCCGTGCCCTCGGAGCACCTCAAGGGCCTGGACTCGCTGCTCTCCATCGTGCAGATGCCCGGGGGCGTCCCGGTGGCCACGGTGGCCATCGGGCGGGCCGGTGCCGTCAACGCCGCCCTGCTCGCCGCGCGCATCCTCGGCGTCAGCGACGCGACGGTGCGCGAACGGCTGCGCGAGCACGCCCGGGCACAGGCGCAGGCGGTCCGGGAGGCCGACCGGGCATGACCCGCGCCCCTGCGCACGATGCCGCGCGGACCGCGAAGGGCGTCCTGGGCCCGGGGGCGACGCTCGGTATCGTCGGCGGTGGCCAGCTCGGGCGCATGCTGGCGCTGGATGCGCGCCGCATGGGCTACCGCGTGGTGGTGCTCGATCCCGCGCCCGACGCGCCGGCTGCGGCGGTCGCCGACGACCACCTCGTGGCCACGTTCGACGACCTCGACGCGCACGCGGCGCTCGCCGCGCGCGCCGACGTCGTGACGTTCGAGGTCGAGCACGTCGGACTCGACGCCGCGCGCGCCGTCGCCGCGCGTTGTCCGGTGCGGCCCGACGTGACGACGCTCGCCGTCTGCCAGGACCGCAGCCGCGAGAAGGCGTTCCTGACGCGCCACGGGTTCCCTGTGGCGCCCTGGCGGGAGGCCGCGTCGCCCGCTGCCCTCGAGGAGGCGATCGGCGCCCTGGGGCTGCCGTGCCTGGTGAAGATCCCCTACGCGGGCTACGACGGTCGCGGCCAGGTGCGCATCGCGCAGCCGGACGATCTGCGCGCAGCCGGTGCGCTCGGGTTCGCCCGGGGCCCGCTGGTCGTCGAACGGGTCGTGCCCTTCGTTGCCGAGCTGGCGGTCCTCGTGGCGCGGGATGCCGACGGTGCCGTCGTGACGTATCCCGTGGCGCGCACCGTGCACCGCGACGGCATCCTCCACGAGGTGAGCGTGCCCGCCGACGTGCCCGAGGCGGTCGCCGCGCGCGCGCGGGGGCTGGCCGAGTCGATCGCCAGCGCACTGGACCTGGTCGGGGTGCTGGCCGTCGAGCTGTTCCTGCTCGAACGCGGCGAGGTGCTGGTCAACGAGCTCGCGCCGCGGCCCCACAACTCGGGCCACTACACCATCGAGGCGTGCGCGACCTCGCAGTTCGCCCAGCACGTGCGCGCCGTGTGTGGTCTGCCGCTGGGGGCGCCCGACCTGCTGCGGCCGGCCGCCATGGTCAACCTGCTGGGCGAGCACCGCGGGCGTGTGCGCCTGACCGGGGTCGAGGACGCCCTGGCCGATCCGTTGGTCAGCCTGCACCTCTACGGCAAAGCCGAGTCCTGGCCGCGGCGCAAGCTGGGGCACGTCACCGCGCTGGGGACCTCCGCCGCCGACGCCCTGGAGCGCGCGCGCGCCGCCGCGGCGGCACTGCGCTGGGCCCCGGCGTAGCACCCATGCCGGCACGGCTGCTGCCGGTCGATCCCGCTGCACCCGACCCCGGCGCGATCGCCGAAGCCGCCGAGGTGATCGTCACCGGCGGCCTGGTGGCGTTCCCCACCGAGACCGTCTACGGCCTGGGCGCCGATGCCCTGAACCCCGAGGCGGTGCAGCGGATCTTCGCCGCCAAGGGGCGGCCTGCCGACAACCCCCTGATCGTGCACGTGGCCGATCCCGCCGAGGTGGAGGGGCTGGCGGCCGCGCTCCCCGATGCGGCGCGCCTGCTGATGGCGCGATTGTGGCCGGGGCCGCTCGCCCTGGTGCTGCCGGCCGCGCCCCAGGTGCCGCTGGTGACGCGCGGGGGCCTTGGGACCGTGGCCGTGCGCATGCCCGCCCACCCTGTGGCGCTGGCCCTGATCCGCGCCGCCGGCTGTCCCATCGCGGCGCCCAGCGCGAACCGGTCGGGCCGGCCCAGCCCCACCACGGCCCAGCACGTGCTGGCCGACCTGGGCGAGGCGATCGAGCTCGTGCTGGACGGGGGCCCGACACCCGTCGGCGTGGAGTCCACGGTGCTCGACCTGACGACCTCGCCGCCGTCGGTGCTGCGGCCGGGCGGCGTGGCCGTCGAGACCCTGCGCGATCTCCTCGGGCCGGTGGCGCTGCCACCGCCGGGCGCCCCGGTGCTCGCGCGCGCGCCGGGCACGCGCTACCGGCACTACGCGCCTCGTACGCGCGTCGTGCTGGTGGACGCGTCGCCCGACCGGCTCGGGGACGCGGTGGCCGAGGCGGTGCGCGACCTGTGGAACCGCGGGCTGCGCGTCGGTGTCATGGTCACCGAGGAACACGCGGCGGCCGTCCCGTCCGGCGCCGTCGTGCGCGTGATGGGGCCGCGCGCCGATCCCGCCGTCGTGGCCGCCAGGCTCTTCGCGCAGCTGCGCGAGCTGGACGAGGCCGGCCTCGACGCCATCGTGGTCGAAGCGATCGAGGAGCGCGGGCTGGGGCGGGCGGTGATGGACCGCCTGCGCCGGGCAGCGGGGAGCGCAGGGTAACTCCGTTGCCGCACGCGTCGCGGGACGCTCGGGGTCCCCGCGCTGGTCGCCGTGACCCGCGTTGCACCGTGCGCGCAGGCCGGTACACCTCATCGCACCTACCTGCCAAGCCCGCTCAGAACTCCTACTGCCGCACCTCCCGCAACCAGCCACGCCGCGTTGACGCGGGAGCGCCCCAGCAGCACGAGCGACGCGGCCGAAAGCGCAACGGTCAGGCCGTCGGTGATCGCAGCACGCCCCAAAGTCCATGCCACGCCCGCCATCAGGGCCAGCGACGCCACGTTCACGCCGTCCAGCAGCGCGCCGGCCCAGGGCGAGCGCCGCAGCCGGGGAATGAGGGGATGGCTGGCGGCGACGAACACAAAGCCCGGGAGGAAGATCGCCACCGTGGCCGCGACCGCGGCCGGTACGCCTCCCAGCACGTAGCCGACGAACGTCGCCGTGGTGAAGACGGGCCCCGGCGTGACCTGCCCCACGGCGATCGCTTCCAGCACCTGCTGGTCGGTCAGCCAGCCCAGCCGCTCGACGAAGTCCGCGCGCAGGAAGGCCAGGAGCACGTACCCGCTGCCGTAGAGGACCGAGCCGATCTTGAGGAACACCAGGACGAGACGCCCGACCGTAAACGGCACCGACGACGCGGCCCCTGACGCCGCAGCCAGCGCCGTCGGCGCCAGGGCGGCCGCCCCGACCGCCAGCACCGCCAGCCCGGCCACCATCCCCAAGACCAGCCTGCGGACCGCGCTGCGACCGACGTTCCTCCAGAGCATCACGGCCAGGCCCACAAGGACCAGCAACGCGATCTCGTCGATCCCGACGAAGTAGAGCGCAAGGGCCGCCGCGCCCGCTCCTGCCAGCAGCGGCTCCCGCACCGCCGTCCGCGCGAGGCCCGCGATGGCCTGCACGACGATGGCGATGATCACCGGCTTGACGCCATACAACAGCCAGGTCGCCTGCGGCGTGGCCCCGTACCGGACGTAGACTGCGGCCAGCGCCATGACGATCAGCATCGCCGGCGCGATGAACGCCGCGCCGCCGACGATCAGCCCCGGCCAGCCTGCCCGGCGGTAGCCCAGGTGGATCGCCATCTCCGTCGAGTTGGGCCCGGGGATCAGGTTCGTCGCCCCCAGCAGGTCGAGGAACTCCTGGTCGGACAGCCACCGGCGGCGCCGCACCACCTCGTCGCGCATCATGGCGATGTGGGCGGCCGGGCCGCCGAACGCGGTGGCGCCCAGGCGCAGGAACAGCGCGGCGACTTCCTGGAGGGCGCGCTGGAGGGCGCGTCCACCGAGGGCGGGTTCCCCGCTGGGCGGCGCGGGCGGCCGGTGTGCCGTGTTGCCGTGGCCCCCGGTGTCCTCATGGGAACGTCGCCGGCCGGCAGATGGTGGCGGCGGTCCCTGCGTCATGTCAGCGCAGCTTCTCTCCCCACCGTGGCACATCCTGCGCCGCGTGGGCACCCGGAGGGCGCGACTGGGTCCCGTGGTCCTGGCGACGTCCCGCTCGTCCGTTTTGCGTGCTGCGCACCCGCCCTGCCTGAGTGGGGCCTGCGGTACGTGCACGCTGCCAGGGCCCTGTGATGGTGTGATGGCATGATGGGTGCGGTGTGGGCCGGGGTTCCGGGGCTCCCCCTGTGGTATACTTGGAGATGGTCGTAGGACCGACGTTGGGGGCGAACGGTCTCGACTGGGTGGGAAGAAGCGAGGCTGCGAGCCGAGGTGCCAGGTCCTCGTTAATCAACTGGCATGGCGATAAACGCCAACCATCAGTACGCTCTCGCCGCTTAAGTAGCGACGACGTCTCCCCGGGACCGCCGGCGGCCCGGGTGAGGCGCCACCAGCCGGCTACCGGCACGGGCCCTGGCCCGGGGCGCGTGTCGGGAATCACAACGGGCTGGCGGCCGGCGGATCCGGTCTGCGGGAGCCGGCGGCCGCGAGAGCCAGAACGCAGACTACGCTCGTAGACGCCTGGCCCTCATTCACTCAGGACGCGGGTTCGATTCCCGCCGCCTCCACCAGCGCTGATGCAGACAGGACGCGGGTTTCCGCCCCCACCGCGTCGTCGGTGTGTCCAAATTGTGTCCACGGGACGTACGGGCAGCCCTGGGGCCAGAGCAGGTCATCCCACCACTCGACCGAGGTGATCGGGATGGTCTCGAACAGCTCGCCGTAGCGGTCCAGGGTGAACCCCGCTGAGGCGTGCCGGGCCTGCTTGGCGATGTACTTGGGGTGGCGGCCGCTGGCGATGAGGAGGCTGACGAACTGGTGCCGCAGGTCGTGCCACGAAATGGGCCTGCGAATGCCAGCCCGGATCTGGGCCTTCCGCCACTGGCGCTTGATCCACGACCCGTCCCCGATGGGGGTCCGCCCGTCGGGGGAGAAGACGTAGCCCTCGCGCCAGGGTACCGCCTGGAGCAGCCGCCGCACGGTCGGGCACATCTCCACGTCGCCGACGCTTGCTGGGGTCTTGGGGGTCTGTGCTGTGCGGCGGTACAGGGCCCGGCTGATGCGCAGCCGGTTGCGGCGGAAATCCACGTCCTCCTCGATGCGGAGGGCGACCTGCTCGCCCCAGCGGAGGCCCGTCAGGGCGGCGAACAGCACGGCGTGGAGGACCTTGGGCTGATCTTCCAGCGCGGCCAGGGCGCGCTTGAAGTCCTCGGGTTCCAGGCAGCGCACCCGGGGGTCCCGCGGCCGGTGTGTTTGGGGTCCCCCCCAACCCCCGCCGCCAGGAGCCCCGAGCGACGGTACCCGGGGAGGGCAGCGCATGGCACTCCCCTTCCCCCCGACGCGCGGGGGCCTGGAGCCCCCTGCGGGCGGCGCACGGTCCACGGGGGGCGGGCGCGGGTACGGCGCGCGTGTGAGCGGGTTTCAGCCCGTGCTTCTGTGCCTGTCTTCGCCTGCCGGACAACCCGAATACGGCCCAGACTACAGCCAAACTCGGGGGCGACCGCCCTGCTCCCCGGGACGGCCGCGCCGCGCAGGCTCGTCAGGGAACTGAGCGCGGAGGCGGTCTGCTGCGTGCTCGGCATGGAGGCCATCGGCGTGAGCGGCGCGGCAGCCTGCGTGGTGCGCGAGGGCCGGTGGTGGCTCGTACGGAGCGGCTACCAAGTACCCGGGTTACGTCTGTGCTTACGGGAGACAGACGAACTGGAAGGAGAGGTCTAGCGACGAGTCTAAGAGCTCGGATTGACCAATAAGATTGTCGGCTCCTAAGGAGGTTTCAGCTTGGATCCAACCGAGGTTTGGGGGTATTCGGTAGGAGTGCAAGCTGCGGTCGGCCATATTGCTTTAGTGTCCCGAGCAGGTGTTCCTGCCTATGCCTGCTTACACTGGGGTAGATGGTAACGGGTCGTTATCACTACTTGTTGTGGGCCAAGAGCGGCGATCCCCCTCATTCTCTAATCGGCCATATGTTGGATGTCGCAGGGGTAGTCCTGGAGGTGCTGCAACGGGAGCCACCAACCACCCGCTGGCGGCTTGCGCGGGCTCTCGGTTTGGATGAGGGAAACGCGGTGACGTTCACCGCGGCGCTCGCAGCGAGCCACGATCTAGGGAAGGCTACACCTACGTTTCAGTCCAAGTGGGCTGCGGGTCGAGAACGGGTAGCTAAAGGCGGGCTCAGGTTCCCTCGGGAAAGCCCGGATGTCCCGCATGGGGCCCTAAGTCTTGCATTGCTAGCCACCTGGCTCCGACGTTGCGGCGTAGACAACCGGGTAAGTGAAGCTGTCGGGCGAGCCATCGGTGCCCACCACGGATTCGTCCCGGAGGAGGAACACATCGCGCAAGTGCAGGACCCCCAGGTTGTCGGCGATCACGACTGGGAAGACGCCCGCAACGCATTGCTTGGCGATCTCTTCACGGCATTGGACGCGGAAGTTCCCGCAGCACTCTCCTTTTTCCCGGAAGAGGCCGCGCTTGCCCTCATGGCTCTCACCAGTCTCAGCGACTGGATCGCTTCCAGCCCCACACACTTCCCCTACGGCAGGGACCTATCGGATTTGCGGGCCTATCTCAAGCAATCCCGGTCGCTGGCCCGGTTAGCCCTGGACGACATCGGTTGGACATCTAGAACCCCTCTCACTCAGGGTACCGTCTCCTTCGAATCTCTCTTTGGCTTTCGCCCGAACTCTGTACAACAAGCCGTGATAGATGCGCTTACTGGCGTTTCTGGCCCCGCGCTCATCGTGGTGGAGGCGCCCATGGGCTCGGGCAAGACAGAAGCGGCCTTTTATGCGCACCTTCTCCTTCAGAGAGCATCGGGGCACCGCGGCATGTACGTGGCGCTGCCTACCATGGCGACGGGCAACGGGATGTTCCCACGGGTGCTGGAATTCCTTCGGTGCTTCGGTGGGCGCCCCCTGGATCTCCAACTGCAGCACGGCACCGCGCTCTTGAGTCGGGAGTACCAAGCGCTGCGCCCTGAACGCGTCGCCGAGGCGCCGGAAGAGGGAATCTACGCCGCGGAGTGGTTCACCCACAAAAAGCGCGCCATGCTGTCCGAGTACGGGGTGGGGACCGTGGACCAAGCGCTCCTGGGTGTGCTCAAGGTCCGGCACCACTTCGTCCGGCTCTTCGGCCTGGGCAACCGTACGGTGGTTCTGGACGAGGTCCACGCGTACGACACGTACACCTCCTCCCTGATCGAAACTCTCTTGGGTTGGCTCGGGCGCCAGGCGTCGTCCGTCATCCTCATGAGCGCCACCCTGCCTAGGGACCGGCGGGCGGCCCTGGTTCGGGCATACGGAGCTGAAGTTCCGGAAGTGGAGGCGCCGTATCCTCGCATTCTGGTGGCCCGGCCCCGCGAAGTGGCCAGGGCCGTAGCGATCCCCGCCAGCGACTGGGAGCGGACAGTGGAGGTTCGCGGAATCCCCAAAGGAATCGACTGTGTGGTCTCCGCGGCCGAGCGGCTTGCGGGGATGGGCGGCTGCGTAGCGTGCGTCGTCAACACGGTGGATCGAGCGCAGCGCGCCTACGAGTTTGTGGGCCATGGAGAACCCATCTGGGCGGGGAACGTACCCGTGGGCAAGCGCGTCGGAAGCCTTGAAGTGTACCTCTTCCACGCCCGGTATCCGTCCGAGGAGCGGCAGGCGCGGGAGGCGCTGGTTCTCCGGCTCTTCGGCAGGGAGGGGTACCGGCAGCTGTCCAGGCCCCGTAGGGCGATCCTGATCGCAACCCAGGTGGTGGAGCAAAGTCTGGACCTTGACTTCGACGCAATGCTCACCGACCTGGCTCCCGTGGATCTGGTCCTACAGCGGGCGGGCCGGCTGCACCGGTTCGATCCTGTGAAGGCCGGGGAGCGGCGCCGCCCCGAGCCGCACCAGGTGCCTCGGCTCTACGTGGCCGGACTGGCAGAGGCTTCTCCAGACTTGGAAAGCTGGGACCGGGTGTACTCACGCTACCTGTTGTTGCGCACCTGGGTACTGCTGAAAGGGAGATCCTCGTTGGCGCTGCCCACGGAGATCGAGCGCCTGGTGGAGCTGGTCTACGGCGATGGCCCTTTGGACTGCCCAACCCAGGTGGCGTCAGAGATGGAACTGGCCCGCAGGGACTTCAAGCGAGAGATCGAGAAACAAAGACAATGGGCTCATGGGTTAGCGGTCCGGGACGGTATGTCCCTGCTCGGAACCCCCCAGGATCGCTTGGGAGCGATGAAGCTGGAGGACGAAGAGGAACAAGACACCCAGTTCCCCCTAACACGCTACGGAGAGCCCTCTGTAGGGGTCGTCCTGCTTCACCGAGTGGGGGACCGGTTCGCGCTCAATCCCGACGGCGACTTCCTGGACTTGGAGCGCACTCCGACGGACGCGTGGGCCGAGCGGATCTTTATGAGATCGGTGCGGCTGAGCGGCTGGCGGGTCTACCGTGCTCTTCGCGCCCTGCAGATCCCCCCGGCTTGGCAGAGCCACCCTCTGTTGCGTAACCTAAGGCCCTTGGCGCTGCAAAATGGCCAGGCGGCCGTGGGCTCCCTGGTTCTGCGGCTGGACCCGGAGCTGGGAGTGGTCTACGAAAGCGCTGGTGACTCGTGCTAAACTGAACGCGTCGAACGTTTGAGCGGGCAGGTGGGATGTGTGCCGTCCTTCGACCTGCTCAACCAGGAGTGGATCCCGGTCACATACGCTGGAGGCCGGGGGCATGTAGGGATCCGCGAAGCGCTCTTACGTGCACACGAGCTCGAGCGCATCGGCCCTGCGAGTCCTCTGGCTGAGGCCGCGCTTCACCGGCTCCTGCTTGCGGTACTTCACCGGGCCCTCAGCGGCCCCGCTGCGCCCGATGCCATCCTGGACCTCCACAAGGTTGGCCGCTTTCCGCGGGACGCCCTCGACTCCTACTTTCAGCGGTGGGCGGGCCGGTTCGACCTCTTCTCAGCAACTACACCGTTCTACCAGGTGCCAGACCTGCCCGACCACGAACCATCCCCGTGGACCAAGCTGCTTCCGGAGCTGGCGAGCGGGAACAACCCCACGCTCTTCGACCACACCTTCGACGAACACCCTCCCTCAGCCTCCCCCGTGGAAGCCGTGGTCGCCCTGCTTGTACACCAAGCTTTTGCGCCCGGAGGGCTGATAAAACGCCTCGGTGTAACTTCGGGGCCGGCCGCCCCTGTTGCGGGTGCGGCCCTGTTCATCCCACAAGGCACAACGCTATTCGAAACGCTCCTCCTGAACTTGGTTCCCTACGAGCCCGAAGGCGACGAGCCCATCTGGGAGCGGGATCCGTACCGCACGGCTGACGTTGCGGGGGGCCTGGCTCGCAAAATTCTTTCGGGGCGTACAAGGACGTACACCTGGCTTTCTCGGGCTGTACGCCTCTTGCCAGAGGTGGACGGTACCGTGAGATTCATGGGCTATGGTCCGGGTGTGATTCACGAGCCTGGCCCGGACCTGGACCCGATGTGCGCGTACCGGCGTTCCGACAACGGTCTCCAACCCTACACACTGTCGGTTGAGCGGGCTTTCTGGCGGGACTTCGAGGCGATCCTGCCCGCTCACGCCACCTGGCGGCAACCTGCCACCGTCGATCATGCCCGACGGTTCCTCCGGCAGACGGATAGGGCGGCGCTGCTCTTCCCCCTGACCGTGGTAGGGCAGATCACGAGGCAGGCCAAGGTCGAGGACGTCCGCCGCGAGGCCTATCCACTCTCGGCCCGTGCCCTGGAACCCGACGAGGCGGCGCGCATCCAGGAGGCCCTCAAGCTGGCTGCGGAGATTGGAAATGTGCTCGGCAGGACGGGCCGTATCCTAGCCGCTGGCCTAGCCGCCCCGGGGGAGGTTTTCGAGGTCACGCGTAGCCTGCCCCTCCAGAGCACGTATTGGTCTGAGTTGGAGGTGGAGTTTCCCCGCTTCCTACGGCAGCTTACGCTGGACGGCGCGAGGGTTGCCCTCCAGAGGTGGAAGGACGCGGTTTCGGAGGCCGTGCATCAAGCCTGGGGCCTGACGGTGCGCGCTATTGGGGCTGGGGCACGCCACCTACGGGCGATTTCCGAGGCAGAGCGATGGCTGCAAACTGAGCTGAGGAGGCTTCTCCTGTGAAGAAGTCCGAGCGCTTTGTGGCGTACCTGGAAGATCTTCGGAAGGACCGAGGCGCCATGGCCGCCCTCCGACGTATCCTGGCTTTCAATCCGGGCGAGTGGGGGGACGCGCGCGCTTACCGCTATGTAGAGCCGTTCGTGCAGGACGAGGACGGGTGGCGCTGGCAGGCCTATTACCTTGTTGCCGGGCTGTACGCTCTTCACCCCGACGGCGAGAAGCCTAGCCTCGCCGAAGCAGTCTCCCAGGTCTGGCAGGAGGAAGATCGCCCCCCAAGCCTGGAGGGACGGTTTCTTGCATTGCTGGACGCCGATTCCGACCAGTTGCCTGATCGGCTGCGACGGGTCGTAGCTTATCTCAAGTCAAAGCGTAAAGGCGTGAACTACCAGCGTCTACTTGAAGACCTCCTGGGATGGTTCAGTCCGGACCGACGGGTCCAGCGCCGGTGGGCTCGGGAGTTCTACCGGTCCGCGGAGATAGCGCCGGCAGAATCAGAAGAGACCCAGGTGGAGGTGCAATCATGAACCTGGTGGAAGTTCACATCCTTCAGCCGGTCCCTCCGGCCAACCTGAACCGCGACGACACGGGAAGCCCGAAAGACACCTTGTTTGGCGGCTTCCGTCGAGCGCGAATCAGCAGCCAGGCGCAGAAACGGGCGGTCCGCCAGTACTTCTCCAACCGGGAGCTGTTGAGTCCAGAGGATCGTGCGGTGCGGACGCGGCTGTTGGTCGACGAGTTGGTGACACGGTTCCAAGATCGTCCTCCGGAGCAGGTGAGACGCGTGGCCGCTGCAGCGCTGCGTGCCATCGGCTTGGTTGCCGACGAAGCGACCTACCGTACGCAGTACCTACTCTTCCTGGGGAATAGGGAGATTGATACGCTGGCCAGGGCACTCAAGGAGCACTGGGAGGCACTGCTGACCGCGAGCGCTACGCTGGGGCCGCAAAGCAAGAAGGACAAGAAGAATACGGCGCGGCAAGGCGCGCCGGAAACGGTGCGGAACGCCCTTAATGCTATTCTCGACGGTGGTCGCGCGGTCGACGTCGCGCTCTTCGGTCGCATGCTGGCAGACAGGCCCGAATGGGGCGTCGAGGCGGCATGTCAGGTCGCGCATGCCATCAGCACACACCGGGTGGACCGGGAGTTCGACTTCTATACCGCAGTGGACGACCTCGCACCGCGGGAAGAGACCGGGGCGGGCATGATGGGGGACGTGGAGTACTACACGGCAACGTTCTATCGGTACGCAAACGTGGACCTGGAACTCCTGGCCCAGAACCTGCGGGGGGATCGCGACCTAGCCGCCCGGGGCGTGGAGGCTTTCCTGCGCGCGTTCATCCTCACCTTGCCATCGGGTAAGCAGAACACCTTCGCGGCCCACAGTCCCCCGAAGTTCGTAGGCCTGATCGTCCGCGAGAACGGGATGCCGCGCAACCTCGCGGCAGCATTCGAGAGGCCCGTGCGTCCAACCGACGGAAAGAGTCTGACCGGAGTTTCCGTAGAGGTGCTGACTCGCTACTGGGCGGAGCTAGACCGAGTGTATGGTAAACCCGCAAAGGAGTGGGTCGCCTTGGTCAACCTCTCAGACGGTGAACTCGCGTACTACCCCGAGGCGCGAAAGAATACGATCGAGGACGTCATCCAGGCCGCCATGTCAGGGGTGCGGGCTCTGCTTGGCACAACGGCATGAACACGCTCTTGCTTCGGTTGCAGGGTCCCATGCAGTCGTGGGGGACGGCGAGTCGGTTCGACCGGCGGGACACAGGACTCGAGCCGTCCAAAAGCGGGGTCATCGGGCTGCTCTGCGCAGCCCTCGGGCGGGCGAGGACCGACGCGCTGGATGATCTGTGTGCCCTGCGAATGGGAGTGCGGGTAGACCGGCAGGGCGTGCTTCAGTACGACTATCAAACGGCCATGAGGGTCATGCGCGCTGACGGGACCGTTCCCCGTCCGGGCGACCCCAAGGGCACCGTGCAGAGCAGGCGCTACTACCTGGCGGACGCCGCCTTCTTAGTGGGTCTTGAGTCTGGCGATTGGCGGTTCCTGAGACAGCTGTACGAGGCCGTTCAGAACCCCCGCTGGCCCTTGTACCTCGGGCGCAAGAGCTATCTGCCAAGTCCGCCCGTGTGGATCCCGGACGGGATTGTGGACGCTGCTCTTGAGGAAGCCCTGGCCAGATATCGGCCACTCGTCGAGCCGCCCCCGGAAAGCTACCGGTACGCCTTGGAGGAACGCCCTGGCGCTAGGGTGCAGAGAGAAGTCGTGAGCCGAGTGCGCCGAACCGACCTGCCCATCGCTCCCTTACGGGAGCGGCGGTTCGGTGAGCGGTATGTGTGGATCGTTACCGCACCGGCGGGTGAGATACCCCATGTACCTTTCTAGGCTGGTACTCAACCCTCGGCATCCGCTTGCTAGGCGCGACTTCAGCAACCCTTACGCCATGCACGCGACTCTGTCGTGGCTATTCGAGGACCCTAAAGCCGCACGCCCCCTTTGGCGTCTGGAGTCCACCCGGCCGCCTACGGTCTTGCTACAGAGTCTCATGCGGCCGGACTTTTCGCGCCTGGACACGCGCGACGGATTCGCAGGCTACTTCGCCCAGGCCCCTGAGACGAAGCCTCAGGAGCTGGCGGTGCGCCTCCGTGAAGGCCAGGTGTTGCGGTTTCGCCTGGAAGCCAATCCGACAGTAACCCGGGGTGGCAAGCGCCACGGCCTGCGCAGAATAGAGGAGCAACTTCTGTGGCTGCACCGACAGGCAGAAAAGGCGGGGTTCGCCGTGTTGGGAGCCAACGTGACCCGGACCGAGCGGCGGAGCTTTCCAAAGCGTGGTCAGGAGCAAGCAATCGTCCTGTGGGTTGCCCGGTTTGACGGAGTCCTGCAGGTCCGGGATCCGGGGAAGCTCCGTAATGCAATCCAGGAGGGCATCGGGCACGGGAAGGCCCTGGGGCTGGGCCTACTCTCTGTTGCACTGATGAGGTAGCCGTGCCGTCGGTCCGTTCCTCGCGCAACCTGAACGAGCTCCCGCGGTTCCGGGACGGGTTGTCCTACCTTTACGTGGAGCACGCGGTCATCGAACAGGAGGCGAAGGGGATCGCTCTCTATGAAGAGCAAGGGGTCACTCTCGTACCGGTGGCGGCTCTCGGCGTGCTGGCATTGGGGCCCGGTACACGGATTACCCATGCCGCGATTCGCGCTCTCGCTGAAAATGGCTGCACAGTGTTGTGGGTCGGAGAGGACTTTGCTCGGTTCTACGCCTGCGGCGTGGGTGAGACCCGCAGCGCTTCGCGGTTGCTCCGTCAGGCTCGAGCGTGGGCTGACCCCGCCTCTCATCTTGAGGTAGTGAAGCGGCTTTACCGGTTCCGGTTTACCACCCCGCTACCGGACGACTTGGGACTCGCGCAGCTGCGAGGGCTGGAGGGAGCCCGGGTAAGAAGCTATTACGAGTCGTGGAGCCATCGGACAGGAGTTCCGTGGTCAGGACGGCACTACGACCGGGGCAGGTGGGCCACGGCCGATCCGATAAACCGGGCGCTGTCGGCCGGCGCGGCGTTTCTGTATGGACTGTGCCACGCGGCCGTTGTGTCCGCCGGGTATAGCCCGGCCTTGGGGTTCATCCACGTGGGTAAGCAGCTGTCCTTCATCTACGACGTGGCAGACCTGTACAAGACCGAGTTGCTGGTTCCCGCAGCTTTCACCACGGTGGCGGAATCGCCGGACGACGTGGAATCCCGTATCCGACGCGTCCTGCGCGAACGCATCCGCGAGGTCCGGCTACTCGAACGGGCGGTGGACGATTTGCACCGGCTGTTCGAGGGTCTGGTACCTGAGGAGGCGGAGAACGACTACGACGTGGATGCCGCGAAGCCAGGCTGGCTGTGGGATCCGGAGGGGCCCGTACCGGGTGGGGTGGCCTATGGTGGTGCTGATCCTGGAGAGAGTACCGAAGAGCCTGCGGGGTGAGTTGACCCGTTGGATGGTCGAGGTAGACACCGGGATGTTCGTCGGGAAGCTGAGCGCCACGGTGCGGGAGCTGTTGTGGGTCAAGTGTTTGGAGAAGGCGAAGGGCGGTCGCTGCTGCCTTGTCCACCGGACGAACACCGAGCAGGGCTTCTCGGTGCGCGTCGCAGGGTATGAGGATCGCTTCGTGAGAGACTTCGACGGTCTACAGCTCGTAACCGTACGGAACGCCGAGGCGGTTCGGAAGGGCGAGGCCATCAAGCGCCGCAAGTACCTTGAAAAACAAATAGCGAGGCGGAGCGAGGTCGGGTAGCCGAACAGACGTTCGGGGCTGGGATCGTACGTCTGTGTGGTGTTGTCCCCGCACGCGCGGGGATGAACCGACGAGGGGTGCAAAACCGTCGTGTTCGCGCACGTTGTCCCCGCACGCGCGGGGATGAACCGCTCAACTGGAAGCGCGAGGCCGAGCGGTGGCTGTTGTCCCCGCACGCGCGGGGATGAACCGTTACTACCAACGAACCGCCGGGTGGCCACGGCGTTGTCCCCGCACGCGCGGGGATGAACCGATATACGTAGGCCCCCGTCGCCCAGTCAAACCGTTGTCCCCGCACGCGCGGGGATGAACCGTCCTCGGCGCGCACGAACCCCGTCGGGGTGTGCGTTGTCCCCGCACGCGCGGGGATGAACCGAACGGGACAACGATATACACAACGCAATCGAACGTTGTCCCCGCACGCGCGGGGATGAACCGTCCCCGGTGACGTTTCGCGACATACTCTTTGTGTTGTCCCCGCACGCGCGGGGATGAACCGGTCTGCAGGGAGGCCGCGTCGCTGGGCGGTGTCGTTGTCCCCGCACGCGCGGGGATGAACCGAGCAACCGTTGAGCGCACGCCGACGACCGCTAAAGTTGTCCCCGCACGCGCGGGGATGAACCGCATGTGCTGCCGATGGAGAACAAGTTTGGTCACGTTGTCCCCGCACGCGCGGGGATGAACCGGTGAGAGACAGTGGGCATGACGCACTTTCCAAGTTGTCCCCGCACGCGCGGGGATGAACCGTTGGAGCCGCAGTCGTTTCGGCATGCGACGCTCGTTGTCCCCGCACGCGCGGGGATGAACCGTCTACCGCGGCCTCAAGCTCGTGACCGCCTGAGTTGTCCCCGCACGCGCGGGGATGAACCGGTGTACTTCGCGTTCTCTGCTCAGGGACACATCGTTGTCCCCGCACGCGCGGGGATGAACCGCCGCGTTAGCGCGTCTGCGTGCGTCGGTAGCGGTTGTCCCCGCACGCGCGGGGATGAACCGATAGGCTTCCTGTGCTGGGGCACATATACCACCGTTGTCCCCGCACGCGCGGGGATGAACCGAACGGGCAGCGGCCGCAGATGTCCTCATCGTAGTTGTCCCCGCACGCGCGGGGATGAACCGACCCACTGCCAGCGGACGGAGAGCCGGCTGATGTTGTCCCCGCACGCGCGGGGATGAACCGATGACGCCGGCGTTCACGGAAACGATGGATGCGTTGTCCCCGCACGCGCGGGGATGAACCGCTGGAGCACCAAGCGGCCGCCGAAGCGCAGAGCGTTGTCCCCGCACGCGCGGGGATGAACCGTCCTGCGCGCCGGGGTGCAGCACCTCGTGCGTCGTTGTCCCCGCACGCGCGGGGATGAACCGCCGTCACTCGCAATCTGGCTGGCCAAGGGGAAGTTGTCCCCGCACGCGCGGGGATGAACCGTTCGCGCGCATCGCCAGTCGCATCGCCAGCATGTTGTCCCCGCACGCGCGGGGATGAACCGAACGCGGGGCCGGTGCGCGTGCCCTACCCGGGGTTGTCCCCGCACGCGCGGGGATGAACCGACGAACGGATCGGCGTACAGCAGCGCGACCTCGTTGTCCCCGCACGCGCGGGGATGAACCGTCCCGAGTGGCCGAAACGCTAATTCCGTCCACGTTGTCCCCGCACGCGCGGGGATGAACCGGCCGTTGTCATTGCGTGACATTGCGCCCCATCCGTTGTCCCCGCACGCGCGGGGATGAACCGTGTTGGGGCCCGTTCGTGGCACCCGTTGGGTCCGTTGTCCCCGCACGCGCGGGGATGAACCGTCCAAGAGCACTTCGACCGGGCGCATGCCTACGTTGTCCCCGCACGCGCGGGGATGAACCGAGTTGCAGAAAATCATGTCGCTCCTGCAGAACGTTGTCCCCGCACGCGCGGGGATGAACCGGTCTTGCGCGCGATCAGGCCGACGTTGCCGGGGGTTGTCCCCGCACGCGCGGGGATGAACCTGGCTGAGGCGGCCCGTAACCGTGCCGGCCTGATGTTGTCCCCGCACGCGCGGGGATGAACCGCTGGCGGCGAGCGAGGGCGCAGGCAGCCACCTGTTGTCCCCGCACGCGCGGGGATGAACCGCTCGTTGCCGAGCAGGTGCAGCAGGCGAGCGCGTTGTCCCCGCACGCGCGGGGATGAACCGATAGGTGACAGACGTTCGGTCTGTCAATAGGGGTTGTCCCCGCACGCGCGGGGATGAACCGCTCGAGGACCTGGCAGAGTTCGACGTCGAGAACGTTGTCCCCGCACGCGCGGGGATGAACCGACACGTAGGGAGCACGGCCTGGCAGGGGCTCCGTTGTCCCCGCACGCGCGGGGATGAACCGTAAAATGCGCGCAAGCGCAAGCACCTTGCCCGGTTGTCCCCGCACGCGCGGGGATGAACCGATGAAACGCAACGCGAAACGTGCGACCACGCCGTTGTCCCCGCACGCGCGGGGATGAACCGTTGCAGGCACGAGTGAACCCGCATCCTATACAGTTGTCCCCGCACGCGCGGGGATGAACCGTACAGGTCCTGGTGCAGCAGGTCTCGGTACGCGTTGTCCCCGCACGCGCGGGGATGAACCGTGTGCAAGCGCCACGGCCACTACGTCGCGCTCGTTGTCCCCGCACGCGCGGGGATGAACCGGGAGGAACAGACCGTGCGAGACCGAGACTGGGAGTTGTCCCCGCACGCGCGGGGATGAACCGATGGTATCGGCAAGTTCTGCAATACGGCGCCCGTTGTCCCCGCACGCGCGGGGATGAACCGATCATAGCGACGCCAGCCGAGGTTCGATAACCGTTGTCCCCGCACGCGCGGGGATGAACCGGGAGGAGGAGCCCATGCAGGAGGAACCACTTGGTTGTCCCCGCACGCGCGGGGATGAACCGGACGGGCGGCTCTACCTGTGTGACCATAATACGTTGTCCCCGCACGCGCGGGGATGAACCGAGTACATCGAGGGCGATGACTTCGTTGTCACGGTTGTCCCCGCACGCGCGGGGATGAACCGCAGGCTGGTGGACGCCGTGAGCCCGAGACTGCGTTGTCCCCGCACGCGCGGGGATGAAGCGATGCGCGCGGCGCTCTCCAGATCGGTGCCTGTGTTGTCCTCGCAAGCGCGGGGATAAACCGGGCTGCCTTGAGGGTCGTCGTAACGGCGCAGTGTTGCTCCCCGGATGCGCGGCATGAGCCGGCTGACCTCCTGAGTAGGCTCAGTACGGGCGCGTTAACAGGCCGGGCGATGAAACGCATGTATTCTGAGCTATTCTGACGGTGGCTTATGGGTGACGGAGTTGTCGTCGTGGACGTAGAGACGCAGGACTGGGACGCGGAATCCCACGGCGGCTGGAGGGCGCCGCGACTGGCAATCGCAGTCACTTTCCACGAAGTCACGGGATGCTTTCGCGCGTACTCCGAAGCGGAGGCGGCGGACCTCGTAGCGGTGTTACGCCGCGCAGACCTAGTGGTGGGTTTCGCTGTGCAGTCCTTCGACTACGCGGTGCTGGAGCGCTACGGCGGCGCTTCCCTGCGAACAGTCGCCACACTGGATATCCTGGAGGAAGTACGGGCGCGGTTGCACAGGAAGGTAGGACTGCACCAGCTCTCGGTAGCAACGCTGGGCCGGGGTAAGTCAGCGGAGTGGTGGCAGATGGTGCGCTGGTGGCGGCAGGGACAGGTAGACCGGGTGGTGGAGTACTGCCGGAAAGATGTGGAGCTCACCTGGAATCTATACGAGTTCGGGCGCCGCAATGGCTACGTCCGGTATTGGGACAGCCGTGGTCGTCTGCGAGAATTACACGTAAATTGGCGATACCGTGCCCTATGACCTCTAAGCAGCAGGCTGAGCCGTATCTATCTAAGATGGCTCCCCAGGCGTCAAGGGCATGGCAGCGAGAGCATGTTGCAGTCGCGGTACTCTCTTCCCCGCTGCGGGTAGTTCCGTACTTTGACTTTGCTGGCGTATGCGGAGGCCGCGTCTCGGGAAGTGGTGGGAAGAGAGGTCGTGTCCCGGGAAGTGGTGGGAGCACTGGGGATCGAGCACCGCCGGACCAAACCCCCGGCATGCGTGGGCCAATGGCTTCGTGGAACGGGTGCAGGGCACCATCCCCAGCGAGCTGTGACGAGTGGCCTTCGGCGCCCAACCATGCGATGCACCGGGCCACTGGCCGCAGTCGTTAGGTTCACCCGCAGCCAGCCACGCGAGGTCTGCGTACCAGCCACTTCTCCGGAAACTGGTAGCGAATGACTCAGCACTTCCCGGCTAGGAAACGCTAACGCCCCGCGAGCCGTGGCGCACTCAGGTGGTGTGTCCAAATTGTGTCCAGACCCCACGGGAATAGGCAGGAACTGATGGGTGAACAAGCGTTCGATCTATCGCCTAGAAGCCAAGCACAGCGGGCCTTTCGGGCCTAGGTAGGGGTAGGCGGGGGATCGGGGGCAGGCGGTTCGATTCCCGCCGCCTCCACCAGCGCAGCGATTACGACCTGCTTCTGAGCGCGTTGCTCCTCTCAGCAATGTGGCGGTCGGTGGTGGAAGGTAGATCCGACTAGCGCCCCTCCCACGCCGGAGGGCGCTTCTCCAGGAAGGCACGCACCCCCTCGCGGAAGTCCGCGCTCAGGTAGCAGCGCAGGATCAGGTCGTCGCCCTCGACCTGGCGCCGGCGGGCGAGGATCCGGCGGATCGCCTCCTTGGAGACCTCCAGCGTCAGCGGCGCGTGGCTGCCGACGGCCTCCGCCACCTGTCGGACGTGGGCCTCTAAGGCCTCTGGCGCAACGACGTCGGTCACCAGGCCGGCAGCGAGCGCCTCCTCCGCCGACAGCAGCCGTGCGGTCAGGAGCAGGTCTTTGGCGCGCGTGGGTCCCACGGTGTCGACCAGGCGCGCGTAGTTGGCCATCGACAGGCAGTTGCCCAGCGTCCGCGCGATGGGGACGCCCAGACGGGCGGTAGACGCTGCGTAGCGCAGGTCGCAGGCCAGCGCCAGCGTGAGCCCGCCGCCGGTGGCGAAGCCCTCGATCATGGCGATGGTGACCTTGCGCATCTGCTCCACCCGTCCCACCACGGCGTCGATCCGCCGCTCGTAAGCCAGGGCCTGCGCCTCGGTCTGCAGGGTGCGGAACTCGGCGATGTCCGTCCCCGCCACGAACGTGCCGCCGGCCCCGCGGATGACCACGGTGCGCACCTCTGTACGGGCGTCCAGAGCGTCGACGGCGGCCAGGAACGCATCGTACATGGCGAAGGTCATGGCATTGCGCGCCTCGGGGCGCGCCACGGTGATCCAGGCGGTCTGGCCGGTGACGTCGACGGCGATGGTCACGAGCCGATCCCTCCTCGGCGCTCGGGTCGGGCGCGCCCGCGGGTGGCAGACACGGGCACGCGCATGCTGCGTCAGGGCGCACCACGCAGGGGTGGTGCGCCCCGACACCGCCGACGATGGGGTGGCGCGGAGGCAGACCCTGCCCTGCGCTCAGGCCGCGCCGAGCACCTTCTTGGCCTTGTTCAGGTCGCGCGGCTTCACCCAGACGATCGCGGCATACCGACCGCCGGTGGCGATCGCGTCGGTGGCGGTGATGTTGATCTTGGCCTCGGCCAGCTTCGTGAACATGTCGACCAGCGCGCCGACGCGGTCCTCTCCTTCGATCACGAACGCCCGGCGCGGCCCGACGAGCTTCCAGCCGGCCTTGCGCGCCGCGGCCTTGAGCGCGGCGGCATTGCTGGGGAAGAAGTCGATCTGCGCCCGACGACCCTCGGGGAACGCATGCAGCGCCACGAGGTTGACGCCCGCGTCCTTCAGCGTCTGCACGACGCGCGCGCCTTCGCCGGGTCGATCGGCGACCGTCACGTAGTAGTAGTCGGCCACACGGATCGTGTCCATCGCCTGGCCTCCTGTCTGCGTGATGTGTGTGCGGTGCATAGATGATGTTAGCGCTCATGGCGCAAAGTTCCTTGGCCTGCCCGCATGGTAGCCGCCGCCCGCCGGCGGCGTCCCCTCCGGCGCGATCCCCTGTGGGCTCCGTGGCCCCTGTGGCCCCCTGCCGTGAGGCGACGGCCGGGTAATCGAACATATGTTCGCAACCGCAGGGTCCTGCGGCGCGCGGCACACCCAGGGCCCAGGCGGCTCGGGCGTCGCGGAAGGCGCACCGCCTGTTCGTACGTCCCGGAAAGCACACCGTCGGCTCGTGCGTCCCGAAGGTGCAGGCCCCGTCGGCCCGGGCATCCCGAACGCGCAGGCCCCCATCGGCCGTCGTGGCAGGGTCGGTGGTGCGCCCGCCGTGGTGCCGTATATGTCAAGGGAAACCCCTTGACAAACCCGCAACGCCTGCGTATGTCCTATGGGTGGAAGCGGCAGACGTCCGCGGCTCCCCGGCGAGCCTTACCGGGCGCCGGCAGAGCCCGCGGGAGCACACCCGAGATGGAAGGAGGTGACGACGATGCTGGCGAGGTGGACGCCTTTCCAGGAGCTGTACGCGCTTCAGCGCGACCTGATCAACCTGTTTGATCGGGCGTTTGGGAGTGCGTTCGCGGCTCCGACGGGCTTCGTGCCCAACTGCGAGGCCTACTACAAGGACGGCCACTTCGTGGTTCGGGCCGAGCTTGCGGGGGTCGACCCGAAGACCGTCGACGTCGCCGTCGCGGGGCAGACGCTGACCATCAAGGGCGAGCGGAAGGCTCCGCAGGTGCCCGCGGACGACCGGCTCTTTGGGGAGATCTCCTACGGGACCTTTGAGCGCACCATCACGCTGCCCGAGGGCCTGGAGGCTGATCGCGTGCGGGCCCGGTGGCAGGATGGGATCCTGGAGATCACGGTCCCCGTGTCCCAGGCGCTCATGCCCCGCAAGGTCCCCGTGGAGATGGCGCGGGCGTAACGCTTGCCCCGTCGCCCCGCCACGTCGATCGCGGGTCGGCCCCGCGGCCCGCGATCGCACCGCGGCGGCGCGAGCAGTGCTCGCGCCGCCGCGGCTTTCTCTCCAGGGCGCGGACGCGGCTCACCGCCGCTCGGGCTCCCAGCCGTAGACGGGCAGGATGTCCACCGGCGCGTAGTTGTCGGTGAGCAGCGGCACGTCGTCGGTGGCCACGCGGCGGTCGTAGTAGTCGGTGGCGTACCGGTCCAGCGCCATCCGCACCCGGCCGTCGGCCCGCAGGCGTCGGGCCGTCGCGGCGATCTCTTCCGCCCGGATCCCCGCCCTTCCGGTCGCGATCAGGATGATGGTGCGCGTCTCCGTCGTGCTGCGGCCGATGCCGTAGGCGGTGGGGAACGGGTAGAGGCCGGGGAACACGGCCGCGTAGGTCTTGTAGAGCGCGCGGAAGAGGTAGCTGTTCTGTCCCTCCAGGGCGCCGATGATGTTCGCCACGACCACCCCGCCCGGCGTCAGGCGTTCCCGCACCAGCTCGAGGAACTCGCGTGTCGCCAGGTGGAACGGGATCCCTTCGGCGAAGTAGGCGTCGAGCACGATCACGTCGTAGCGGGCCTCGGTGCGGCGCAGGTGCACCCGGCCATCCTGCACGACGATGCGATGCCGCGGGTGGTCCCGCACCTCGAAGAACCGGCGGGCCACGTCCACCACCGCCGGATCCAGCTCCACGCTCTCCACGGTCGCGTCGGCGTAGTCCCGCAGGAAGCGCTTGGGGATCGACCCGGCGCCCAGCCCGACCACCAGCGCCCGGCGCCACGTGGGGTGGAAGACCCGGGCGAGGTGGGCGTAGGACGTGTACAGGAACGGGCTCTCGTAGGGATCGCGCAGCACCATGCCGCCCTGGAACGACCGGTTGAACCGCAGGTACCGGTTCAGGCCGTCCTCGAGCACGCTGATCTGGTGGTACGCGCTGTCCTTCTCGTAGATCACGCGGCTGGTGGGCAGCGCCCGGGGCGCTGCGCCGGCCGGCCAGGCCACCAGCAGCGCCAGGCTTGCGGCGGCGGCGGCCGCCCGCCGCGCCCGGGGACTGCGCACCTCCTCCAGCAGCAGCAGGCCCGCGAGGGCCAGCAACCCGCCGCCCAGCAGGTAGAGGATCGCGCGCACGCCCAGCGTCGGTACCAGGAAGAAGGCCGTGCCCAGCGTGCCGGCGATGCTCCCGGCGGTGGACAGCGCGTACAGCACCCCGGCGCTGCTCCCCACCGTGGCCAGGTCCCGTGCCTGGAGCTTGATCGCAAACGGCGACGTCGTGCCCATGAGCAGGCTGGGCAGCGCGAAGAGCGTCACCGACGCCAGCAGCGGGTTCAGCCGCGGGCCCAGGTTCCACGCGTCGAAGGCCGCCAGCACCGGGCGGGCGACGACCGGCAGGAGGAGCACCGTCACGCCGGCCAGCAGCAGCAGTCCGGCCAGGACCGTGGCGCGCGGCCAGCGATCGGCCATGGTGCCGCCCAGGTAGTACCCCAGGCTCAGCGCGGCCAGGAAGATGCTGATCAGGCCGCCCCACACGTAGACTGAGCTGCCGAAGAACGGCGCGATGAGCCGGCTCCCGACGATCTCGAGCCCCATGAGGATCGCGCCACTGCCGAACACCACGACCCGCAGGACCACGACCATCCCTCGCAATCGTCGCTGTCCACCCCGCGCCTGCCCCCAGACGATTCGTGTTCGGCGCGCGCGGTGCCTGCTCCAGCCGACGTGGTATACTCTACCGTCGGAGTTGTCGATGTCCACACCGTCGCGAACCAAGATCGTTGTGACACTCGGTCCGGCGTCGGCGTCGCCCGAGGTCATCCGGGGCATGCTGGAAGCTGGCGCCAGCGTCGTGCGCCTGAACTTCTCCCACGGGACGCCCGACGACCACCTGCGCCGGCTGGAGACCGCCCGCGAGGCGGCGCGGGCCCTGGGCCTTCCGCTGGCCGTGCTCCAGGACCTGCCCGGTCCCAAGCTGCGCATCGGCCCGCTGCCCGAGGAGGCCATCACGCTGCGGGAGGGGCAGGAGGTCCTGCTCGCCGCCAACGGCGCGGCACACGGCGGCGACGTGATCCCGCTGGCCTACGCGCACCTGGCGGACGACGTCCGGCCCGGGCACCGGATCTTCCTGCAGGACGGCGACCTGGCGCTGGTCGTCCGGGCCGTCGAGGCGTCCTGCGTGCGCTGCACCGTCGAGGCGGGCGGCGTGCTCCGCCAGCACGCGGGCGTCAACGTGCCGGGCGTGCGCCTGTCGGGGATCCCGGCGATGACCGACGACGACCTGCGGGCGCTCGAATGGGGTCTGGCCCACGACGTGGACTTCCTCGGGCTCTCCTTCGTCGAGGCGGCCGAGGACCTCGAGCGCGCGCGGCGCCTGGTGGCCGCACGGGGCGGACGCGCCCGGCTGGTGGCCAAGATCGAGCGCCGGCGGGCGCTGGACCGTATCGAGGAGATCGTCGCGGCCGCCGACGCCGTGATGGTGGCCCGCGGCGACCTGGCCGTGGAGACCGCCATCGAGGAAGTCCCGGTGGTGCAGAAGAGCATCATCGCCCTGTGCAACCGCCTGGGGAGGCCGGTGATCACGGCGACGCAGATGCTGGAGAGCATGATCACCCACCCGCGGCCCACGCGCGCCGAAGCCGCCGATGTGGCCAACGCGGTCTTCGACGGCACCGACGCCCTCATGCTCTCCGGGGAGACCGCGCTGGGCGCGTATCCCGTGGCGGCGGTCGCCACCATGGCGACGATCGCGCGGCGGGCCGAGGCGGCGCTGCCCTACGACCTCATGCTGCGCGAGCGGCGCCGCGAGCGCGCGGGCCAGACCAGCGAGGCGATCGCGCTGGCGGCGTGCGAAGCCGCCGAGGCCGTGGGCGCCGCCGCCATCGTCGCCGCCACCGAGTCGGGGGCGACCGCGCTGCGCGTTTCGCGGTACCGTCCCCGACGGCCCATCGTGGCGGTCACCCACAACCCGGCGACCTCGCGGATGCTGGCCCTGGCCTGGGGCGTCCGCCCCGCCCTGGTGGAGCCCGTGCGCGACCTCGACGAGCTCGTCGCCCGCGGCGTGCGCGCGGCGGTGGAACTGGGCGTGGCCGGTCCGGGCGACCAGGTGGTGGTCACGGCCGGCTTTCCGCTGGGGCGATCGGGCACCACCAACTTCCTCAAGGTGGTGCAGGTCGACCAGGCGCTGTCCTGATCCTGGCTGGAAGGAGGTCGCGATGGCGATCGCCGCCGACCTGACCGCGCAGTTCCCGCGCCGCTTCGTGCCGCCCGATGCCGATCTCGGCGACTGGGCGCAGATCGAGCCCCTGCTGCAGCGCCTGCTGCAGACGACGCCGGAGGGGCCCGAGGCCCTGGCGCGCTGGCTCGAGGACGTCAGCGAGGTCCTGGCCGCCGTGGACGAGGTGCGCGCCCGCCGCTACGTGGCCTACACGGTGCAGACCGACGACCCGGAGCGCGAACGCGCCTACCGGGCCTTCATCGAGGAGATCCAGCCCCGGCTGAAGCCGCTGGTGCACGCCCTGGACCTGGCCTACCTCCGCAACCCGCACCGCCGGGCACTGCCCGCGCGCTACGCGATGCTCGACCGGCGGGTGGAGAACCGGGTGGCGCTCTTCCGCCCCGAGAACGTGCCGCTGGAGACCGAGGAGGCGCGTCTGAAGCAGCAGTACCAGAAGGTCACCGGCGCCATGACGGTGACCTACCGCGGCCGCGAGCACACGCTGCCGCAGATGGCGCGCTACCTCGAGGAGCCCGACCGCGCCGTCCGCCAGGAGGCCTGGGAGCTGGTCGCGCGCCGCCGCCTGCAGGACCGCGCCACCCTCGACGACCTGTTCGACCGGCTCCTGGCGCTGCGCGGACAGATCGCGCGCAACGCCGGGTTCTCCGACTACCGCGCCTACGCCTTTCGCCTGCGCGAGCGCTTCGACTACACCCCCGACGACTGCCTGCGCTTCCACGACGCCGTGGCGGACGTGGTGGTGCCCCTCGTCCGGCGCCTCCACGCGCAGCGGCGGGCGGCGTTGGGCGTCGAGACGCTCCGGCCCTGGGACCTGGACGTGGACCCGCAGGGACGCCCGCCCCTGCGGCCGTTTCAGCGCGTCGAGGAGCTGCTGGACGGCGTCGAGGCCGTCTTCCAGCGCATCGACCCCGAGCTCGCCGCCCAGTTTCGGTTCCTGCGCGCGCGGGGGCTGCTGGACCTGGAGAGCCGCGTCGGGAAGGCTCCCGGCGGCTACCAGGCCGAGTTCGCCGAGCAGCGGGTGCCCTTCATCTTCATGAACGCCGTGGGCGTGGATGCCGACGTCCGCACGCTCCTGCACGAGGGGGGCCACGCGTTCCACTTCCTGGCGAGCCGGACCGAACCGGTACTCGACCTGCGCGAGCCGCCCATCGAGTTCGCCGAGGTGGCGTCGATGGGCATGGAGCTGCTGGCCACGCCTCACCTGCACGTCTTCTACCCCGAGCCGGCCGACGCCGCGCGGGCGCAGCGCCAGCAGTACGAGCGGGTGCTGCTGCTCTTCCCGTGGGTCGCCACGGTGGACGCGTTCCAGCACTGGGTGTACACCCACCCCGAGCACACCCGCGCCGACCGCGAGGCCGTCTGGACGGCGCTCTACCGGCGGTTCCACCCGGACGTGGAGTTCAGCGGCTACGAGGACGCGCTGGCGACGGCCTGGCACCGCCAGCTGCACGTCTTCCTGTACCCCTTCTACTACATCGAGTACGCCATCGCGCAGATGGGCGCGCTCGCGGTGTGGCTCCAGGCGCGCACCGATCCCGCCGGCGCCGTGCGCCGGTACCGCGAGGCCCTGGCCCTGGCCGGGACGCGGCCGCTCCCGGAGCTGTTCGCCGCCGCCGGCGCGCGGTTCGACCTGTCCGCCGAGGGGCTGCGGCCGCTGGCAACGGCGCTGGCCGAGGTCCTGGAGCTGTAGGCGCAGCCCCTGTGGTCCCCGCGCGCAGCAGGCGCGCGGTTCACCCCCGCAGGCCGTCGAGCAGCGCCCGCCAGACCGCCTCCCGCTTGCCCGGGATCAGGGGCTCGTAGATCCCCAAGCGGTCGACCAGGCCGCCGTACTCGGCGCGCAGGCGCGCGGCGACCTCGTCGGGCGGCCCCCACACGGCTGCCGCCTCCAGCAGGGCGTCGGGCACGAGTCGCGGCAGCGCGTCCCAGTCGCCCTGCGCCGCGTGGTGGCTGAGCCGGACGCCAAGATCCTCCCAGCCGTGCAGCGCCAGCACGGACCGGTACGCGGGCGTCGACGCGTAGAAGGCCAGCGCGCGGCGCACCTCCTGCAGGCCCTCGGCCACCTCCGCCGCATTGCCGACGGCGACGAACACCGACGCTGCGATGGCGATCTCGGTCCGCGCCCGCCCGGCGCGCCCGAGCCCTTCGCCGATCGCGGGCAGCACCACCTCGCGCAGGTACCGCCGCGTGTGGAACGGGTGGGCGTGGAACCCGTCGGCGACCTCGCCCGCAAGACGACACATGCGCGCGCCGACGCCGGCCACCGCCACCTTCAGGGGCACCGCGGGACCCGGGGGCACGAAGAACGGCGTCATCAACGAGAGCCGCACGTATCGGCCGCGGTAGGCGAGCGGGCGCCCGTCGGTCCACGTGGCCCACACCGCGCGCAGCGCGCCGATCACGTCACGCAGCCGCGCCACGGGCGGCCCCCAGGGCTGGCCGAAGCGGCGGGTCACGTGCGCTTTGACCTGGGTGCCAAGCCCCAGCACGAAGCGGCCGCCGGAGAGGTGCCCCAGGTCCCACGCGGTGTAGGCCAGCGTCGTTGGGCTGCGGGTGAAGGCCAGGGCGACCGCCGTGCCCACCACGAGCCGTCGGGAATGCTCGGCCGCCAGGGCCACGGCGAGGAACGGGTCGTGGTCGACCTCGTTGGCCCACAGGCCGTCGAAGCCCAGCCGTTCCGCGGCGTGCGCCACTGCCGGTACCTCGCGCAGCGTGCGCACCGCCAGGCGTGCGTCGATCTGCATAGGGATCACCGCCCCTCGATTCCACCGCGGCAGGAGTTCCCCTGCCATCGCCGAACACCACCGCGTCTTACGGGAGCGGCCGGAGGGAAGTGTACTGGTAGGTGGAGGGGAGGGTGGTCGGCGCACCGGGGACGGTGCATGCGACCGCATATCGTCTGGGGGCTCGTCGCCGTCCTCGCCGCGGCGTGTCCTGCGCCCGCCGCGGCGCAGGCGGCGGCGCAGGTCCTGGTGCACAACACGCCGTTGCTGCTGGCCGGCCCGCCGGTGGTGCAGGCCGGCCAGGTGATGGTGCCGGCGGCGCGCAGCTTCGAGGCGTTCGGCGCGACAGCCACGTGGACGCCCGCCGAGCGCATGGTCCGGTTGAGCCAGCGCGGCGGCGTGCAGTTGCTCTTCCGCATCGGCGAGCCCGTCGTGCTGGTCAACGGCCAGGCGCGGCCGCTGCCGGCGGCCCCCGTCGTCATCGGCGACCAGCCCTACGTGCCCGCCGCGTTCGTCTTCGCGGCGCTGGGCGCATGGGTGCGCTACGACGACAGCACTCGCACGCTCCACGTCGCCTCACAGATCACCGCGCTGGAGCTGGTACGGGAGCCTGACCGCCTGCGCGTCGTGGTGCAGGCCACCGGTCCGCTGCGCGTCGAGACCAGACTGCTGGCCCGCCCCGACCGGGTCGTCGTCGATCTGCACGGTGGCGCGTTCCGCCTGCCCGATCAGGAGCTCGTCGCGGGCTGGGCCGGCGTCGTGCGCGTGCGCGCTGCCCAGTTCCAGGTCAAGCCCTACATCACGCGGGTCGTCCTCGAGGTGAGCGAGGCGACAGACGTCCGCGTGGTCCCCGATGCAGCGTTTGGGCTCGTGATCGAAGCGCGGCCTCGCGGGGTCCTGGCGGCGCCCTCCGGGCCAGGTGCGCCTGCGGCACCGCCGGCCGGCGCACCGGTGCCCTCGTCGGGCGGGCCGCCCGCGACACCGCCGGCCGGCGGCCCGCCCCCGCTGTCTGCGCCGGTGCCATGGGACGATCCCCACGGGCTGCCCGCACCCCCCGACCCTGCTCCCCTGCCCGACGACGGCGTGCTGCGGATCCAGCAGGTGCGGATCGAGCAGAGCGACGGGCGCTTCCGCCTGCTGATCGAGGGGACCCGTCCGTTCGAGCACACGACCCACGAGCTCCCCGAGCCCGACCGCCTCGTCATCGACATCACCGGCGCGGTGTTCGTGCCGGTCAAGCAGGAGATCCCGGTGGCCGGCCCGGTGGTGGCCGAGGTGCGCGCCGCGCAGTTTCAGGCCGACCCCGACATCACCCGGGTCGTGGTCGTCTTCCGGCGCAAGGCACCGTACACCGTGACGGCGGCCGGCGACGGCAGCACGCTCGTCGTCGAGATCCCCGAGCCGACGGTGCGCGGCCACGTGGTGGCCATCGACGCCGGTCACGGTGGCCGCGACACGGGCGCGATCGGCCCCACGGGCCTGCTGGAGAAGGACGTGGTGCTCGACATCTCCCTGCGGGCGCGGGAGGCGCTGGTGCGGGCGGGCGTGCGTGTCGTCATGACGCGGGAGACCGACGTCTTCGTCGACCTCTCCGAGCGGGCACGGTTGGCGCGGCGGCAGGGCGCCACGGTGTTCGTCAGCATCCACGCCAACGCCTCGGTGCGCGCCACCGCCAGCGGCGCCGAAACCTACTACCTGGCGCCCCAGAGCCAGGCCCTGGCGAAGATGATCCAGGACGAGCTGGCACGCATCCCGGGCCTCGCCGATCGCGGGATCAAGACCGCGAACTTCCTCGTGCTGCGCGAGGCCGAGATTCCCGCGGTGCTCGTCGAGGTCGCCTACATCTCCAACCCCGACGAGGAGGCGCGGCTGCGCACGCCCGCGTTTCGACAGCAACTGGCGGACGCCATCGCGCGGGGCGTGCTGCGCTTCCTGATCACGTCCCCCGCGCCCGCGGGGTGACCGTGCACGCCGAGGGCGAGGCGTCCTCGGCGGCCCCTGTCTCCAACGCCCGTGGGATGATCGCCGGCGAGGACGCTGGTCGGGCGCTGCGCCACTGTGCCGGGTTCCGCGGGGTGCGTGGGTTGCGGCACGACCCGGCCGTCGGGGTCCCCCCCAGGAGTCGGGCCGGTGTCGGCGAACACTGACGCAGCCTGCAGGGCACACGAGTAAGGTGGGATCGCGATGCCCAGAGCCGATGGCCGGGCACCGGACGCGCTGCGGCCGGTCCAGATCGTCCGGCACTTCATCCCGCACGCCGAGGGGTCGGTGCTGATCACCCTGGGGCAGACCCGGGTGGTGTGCACCGCTACGGTCGAGGAGCGGGTGCCCCCCTGGCTGCGCGGCGCAGGCCAGGGATGGATCACGGCCGAGTACGGCATGCTGCCCCGGTCGACGGTGGAGCGGACGCCGCGAGACCAGAGCCGCCAGGGCGGGCGCACGCAGGAGATCCAGCGGCTGATCGGCCGGGCGCTGCGGGCGGCGGTCGCGCTCGACCGGCTGGGTGAGCGCATGATCACCATCGACTGCGACGTCCTGCAGGCCGACGGCGGGACCCGCACGGCGGCCATCACCGGCGCGTTCGTGGCCCTGGTCGACGCCCTGGCCGGACTGCGGCGCAGCGGCGCCCTGCCGTGGTGGCCGCTGCGGGAGTTCGTGGCGGCGACCAGCGTCGGCATCGTGGGCGACGAGATGCTGCTGGACCTGACGTTCCAGGAGGATTCCCGCGCCCGGGTCGACCTGAACCTGGTGCTGACCGAGTCGGGGCGCATCGTCGAGGTGCAGGGGACGGCCGAAGGGCTCCCCTTCACCCGGCAGGAGCTGCTGACGTTGCTCACCCTCGGCGAGAAGGGCGTGCGCACGCTGATCGAGGCCCAGAAGGCGGCGCTGGCCGACCTGCTGGCCACGCTGCCGCGCTAGCCAACCATCCGTGCACTCGCCGTCGATGCAGTCAGGAGTGTGCTAGGCTCGGGCCGGGAGATGGCGCGGTCGCAACGCCCTGGGGGCTCAGCGCGCGTGCTCGTCCTGGCCACGCGCAACCCCGGCAAGGTGCGCGAGCTGCTGATGCTACTGGGCGACCTGCCGTTGCAGGTGCGCACCCTCGACGACTTTCCCGACATTCCCCCGCTGGAGGAGCCCGGGGAGACGTTCGAGGACAACGCCGTCCTCAAGGCGGCGCTGGTCGCGCGGCTCACGGGCGAGGTCGCGCTCGCCGACGACTCGGGGCTCGAGATCGACGCGCTGGGCGGCGCGCCCGGGGTGCGTTCGGCCACGTTCCTGGGGCCGCGCGCGACCGATGCCGACCGGAACGCCTGGGTGCTCGAGCGACTGCGCGACGTGCCCGCCGAGCGCCGCAGTGCGCGGTACCGCGCCGTGGTGGCCGTGGCGACGCCCCAGGGCGACGTGTGCACGTTCGAGGGGCGCTGGGAGGGGCGCATCGCGGACGCCCCGCGCGGCACCGGGGGGTTTGGCTACGATCCCATCTTCCTGCTACCCGAGGTGGGCAAGACGGTGGCCGAGCTGTCGTTGGAGGAGAAGAACCGTCACAGCCACCGGGCGCAGGCGCTGGCCGCCGCCCGGGCGTGCCTGCAAGCGCTGGCGGGACGGCAGGAAGACCGGACGGACGCGGGCAATTAGAACAGCCGGCATCGGACCACGCCGACGCGCACGAGGGAGTCGATGGATCTCAACGCGTTCCTGCGCTACTGGTCGCTGACGCTGGCCGTGTTCGTGTTCTACCTGTTCGCCTTTCTGGTGGCGGCCATGGACCTGCTGGCCGAGCTGGGTGAGGCGAGCCGGAAGAAGCGCGCGGCCGCCCGCGGCCCGGCGCTCGACCCCAACCCCCTGGCCACGCGCACGGTGGCGGCGACCCTGTTGCCCGGACCGGGCCAGCAGCTGGAGGGGCGGCGGCAGTGGGTGGCCGCCCTGGCCCGCGACGTGCTCAGCCGCGCCGGCGTGCAGGTCGACGTCCTGGTCCTCGAGGACTCCAAGGGCCATCCGCTGGTCCACTTCAGCGACGGCAAGACGGTTCAAAGCTACCGGGTCGACCGGACGCTCGTGGACGCCGCCATGAACGGCGACGCCTCGAAGGTGCAGGAGGTCGCCGACTACCTGGCGCGGCATCTGCGTGCCGACTTCCTCGGACGCGAGGACGAGCGTCCGCCGCGCACCACCGAGCTCGCGCGCGAGGCCGCGTCCAAGGCGCCGGCTGCTGCGCCCAGGGCCGCTGCAGGCGCGCCGCGGAGTCCGGGCGATGCTCCCGCGCCGGCGCCGCAGGCCACCGCCGCGGCCACCCAGCCCGCACCCGCCTCTGCCCCGCCACCGGCGACAGCAGCCAGGCCCGCCGAGCAGATGAGCCGTGAGGAACGGCTGGCCGCCGCGAGGGCCAAGGCCGAAGAGCTGCGCCGGCAGCGCCTCGCGCAGGGGCAGCAGGCCGAACGGCCTGCGGATCAGCCGGCGGATCCGCCCGAGGAGCCAGCCCAATAGCCCGCCGTTGCGCGTCGCTGGGGAACCGGCCGCTCGTCCGGTGGTGAGGGGGTCTCCCCGACCCCGTCCGCAGCGATTCGCTATCCTGGCGGCTGGGGGCGGGTAGGGGTGCCTACAGGAGCGGGCCGCCGGGCTTGGTCAGCAGGAGGCGGCGGGCCAGAGGGAATGGCGGCGCGCCCAGGGCGATCAGCCGGTCGTGGAACGCCCGCAGCGAAAAGGCCGGCCCCAGCTCGGTCCGGTAGTCGTCGCGCAGCCGCCGCAGCAGGAACTTGCCCAGGGTGTAGTTGAGGTAGCCCGGATCGAAGGTGCCCCGTACCGCTTCCTTCTCGGCGGTGATGGGCTCCATGAACGCGTGCTCGCGGAACATGCGCGCGGCCTCGTCCAGCGGCATCCCGCCAGCGTGCATGCGGATCGCCGCCAGGTAGCGCACGACGCGCACCAAGGCCTCGCTCAGGCAGGCCAGCCGGAACCGCGGGCTGGGGTCCACCCCCGCCTCCAGCATCATCTCCTCGCAGTAGTGGGCCCAGCCCTCGACGAACGAGTACGCGGTGAAGACCCGGGCGGCCATGGAAGGTGCCCGGTTCACCCCGTAGAGGAAGTGGACGAAGTGCCCGGGGTACGCCTCGTGGATGCTGACCGCCTTCAGCGTGGCGTAGTCGAACTTCGTCAGCCATTGCGCGCGCTGCTCGGGCGTCCAGGCCGGATCGGGCAGCGTGACGTAGTAGTACGACTCCGTCGCCGTCGTCTCGAAGGGCCCGGCGGTGTCCATCATGGCGAAGGCCCACCGGGCAAACGGCGGCGTCTGGTCGACCCGGGGCCGCTCCTCGTCGGGGAGCGTGACGATGGCCCGGTCGAGCAGGAAACGGCGCAGGTCCTCCAGCAGCGCGCGGGTCTCGTCCAGCAGCCGCTCGGCCGGCGGGTGGTCCTGCCCGAGCTGGGCGACGACCTGGCGGGGATCGGCCCCCGGCGCCAGACGCGCGGCGGTGGCGCGCACGTCGTCGTGCAGGCGCGCCAGCTCCTCCTCGCCCAGTGCCAGCAGCCGATCCAGCGGCACGTCGACCAGCTCGCCGGTCCGCAGCATCTCGCGGAACAGCTCCTCGCCGATGGCAAAGGCGTCGGTGGTGCGGGCGCGGGCGGCGTCCAGGTAGGCGAGGTGGTCCCGGAGCGCCTGGACGGCGCGCTCGGCCGCCTCGGCCGCGCGGGCGCGGACGGCCGCGTCGTCGGTACGGGCGATCTCGGCCGGCAGGGTGTCGGTCAGGAACGCCAGGTAGCCCTGGTAGACCTCCAGGGTGGTGGTCAGGAGCGGACGCGCCAGGGGCGGCTGGAGGTGGCCGCGGAGCTGCTCCAGGTACCCGGGCACGTGCTCCAGGTGGCTCGCCAGGGCGCGGAGCCGCTCGTGGAGCGGCGCGTAGTTGCGCTTGAGGTAGGGCGTGACGTCCAGGGCGTCGTTCCCCCACAGCGGGTTGCGCTCGTGGTCGCGCAGGTGCTCCCAGGCGAACCGCTCGTGCGCGATGGCGGCCTCCAGCAGCGCTGCGTCGTGTTGTTCAGCGGGGGACAGGCTCTCGCGGGGCAGCCCCGCCAGGCGGCGCTCCCAGCGCGTCAGCGTGCGCAGCCAGTGGTCGATGGCCGGGCGCGTGTAGTCCTCGGTGCGGCCGTCGTAGAGGTGCAAGCCCAACCGGCTCCCCAGCGTTGGGTAGAACTCCAGGTAGTCGGCGACGAAGCTGCGGACGAGGTCGTTGAAGGCAGACGTGGTCGTCATCGCGTGCTGTCCTTTCCGCGTGATCGGTAGACGACCAGTTCTGGTTTCCCCTCGTCGGCTCCTGTGACGTCTTGGCGCGGACCTCCTCGTCCACGAGAGGGGCCGGTGGTGCCTTATCGCGCCCGCCGTGGGCGGCCGCCGGGGTGCCGGGCGGGTGTCCTCCTCGTGCGGCCGCCCTCAGCCGGCGGGCCCAGCGCGTATGCCGAGTACGGATCTCCCTGCCGCAGGCAGCGCACCCGGATCAGCTGCGCGCCCACCAGGGCCTCTAACCACCGGTGCACCATGTCGCACACCTCGACGTGGTCGACAGCCAGGCGCATCAGGGGGCAGTTGTGCTCCCGCAGCACGTAGCCAGTGCGAGTTCGTTCGAGGGTTGGCATGAAGCCACGCTCGGCCAGGATCTCCGTAGCGCGGGTCAGGCGCTCCCGGCCACGCAACGGCGCGACCCGCGGCAGGTCGCGGGCGATCCAGGCATCGGCAATGCGCCGGAGGAGGCGACGAAGGTGGCCGGGGCTGCGTCGCTTGAGGTCCGCGAGGACCAGTGCGGCGAACTCCTCGTACGCCTTGGGGAAGAGGGCGTCAGCAGCCGGCGTCAGCCCGTAGAGCACGGCGGGGCGCCGAATGCCAGGCCGTAGTCCCCGCCGCGTCACGAACCCGTCCGCCTGCAGCGCGGCCAGGTGACCGATAACGGCCGTGCGGGTGACATGCAGGGCGCGGGCAAGGTCCTCGACCGTCAGAGGCCCTCGGCGGCGCAGCAGGTCGACGATGCGCGCTCGCGTCTCGCGCATGCTCTGAGCGTACCAAAAACCTGCCCGCCGGTCAAATTGTATGCATGATTTTCATCATAAACATCAGTTGTTATTGACACAAATGAACCTGCCGTGCTAGTGTCATTGGCAAGCGCGCCGCGCCGGGGAGGTGGTGCGTCGCACGGAGGAGCGCGGGCGCGGCCCGGATCGCCGGCGGGGGAGTCCATGGCAAGGAGGCGCGCATGGTGCGAGCGGACAAGTGGTACGTCTGGGTGGCCACGTTGGCGATACTGGCAGCGGTGGTGCCGGCGGTACGAGTCGAGGCTGCCGCTGGCAAGGCTACCGAGCTGCAGGCTGCTCTGCGGGATCTGCTGGTGGGGCACGCCGTGTGGGTGCGGACCGTGGTCGTTGCGACACGGCTGGGCGACCGGGAGGCGGCACGCGTCGCCGACCGGAAGGCGGTGGAGAACGCGCGCGCCATCGGGCAGGCGCTGGCACCGTTGTATGGCCAGGACGCCGCGACGGCGTTTGGCAACCTTTTCACTGGCCACTATCGTGCGGTGAAGGCGTTCCTCGACGCGACCCTGGAAGGAAACGAGACGCGCAGGAAGGCCGCCGTGGATCGGATGACCAAGAACGCCGGGGAGATCGCCGCGTTTCTCAACGGCGCGAATCCCAATCTCCCCAAGGACGCCGTGCTCTCGCTGTTGGGGGCCCATGCTGCCCATCACGTGGCCGCCATCGATGCGACGCGTCGCCGGGACTGGGCACGAGAGGCCGAGGTGTGGGACATGATGGTCAAGCACCTCTACAAGATCGCTGATGCGCTGACCGACGGGATCGTCAAGCAGTTCCCGGATCGGTTCTGATTTCAAGGACCCCGCCGGCGCCGGGGGCTGCGGCCGTCATACGGACCGTTGGCTGCGGCCCCCGGCCGTCCGGTGCTGGGCGGGCGTCCGCGCCGGCGCGGTCCCGCCTGTTCGATCGGGGGCTGCAATGGCGGCGACCGGGTGATGCCGGCGCCGCGCACCGTACGTTCTGCGGGCTGCCGTCCGCGCAGGGACGCCGGCGGGGGCACGTGGAACGTGGAAAGGGAGGTGGGCTGCCACGTCCATCGGGCGCTGCGTCCGTGTGAAGGCCCGTCCATGATCCGGGTGCGACGCGTGTATGACCCGCCCGAGCCCGCAGACGGCGTCCGCGTGCTGGTGGACCGCCTCTGGCCACGCGGGCTGTCGAAGGCGCGGGCGCGCATCGACCACTGGTACCGTGACCTGGCCCCCAGCGACGCGCTGCGTCGGTGGTTCGGGCACGATCCCGCCCGGTGGGACGAGTTCCGGCGCCGGTACCGGGAGGAGCTGGTGGCCGCAGGCCGCTGGGAACAGGTGCGCGCTCTGGCGGCCCAGGCGCGCCGCCAGACCGTCACGCTGCTCTTCGCCGCGAAGGACATCCGCCACAACAACGCCGTCGCCCTGGCCGAGATATTGCGCCGCGTGGCCGCCGGTCGGCAGCGGCGGTAGTAGACCGCTGGGAGTCGGCGTCGCCCTGGCCGGGATACTGCGTAGCGTGACTCCCGGCCCGCGCCGCTCACCAGTGCGGCGGACCGCGCGCGTGTTGACCCTGCGCGCGGGGCGCTGATACGATGCGGGATGCGGGGCGTAGCGCAGCCTGGTGAGCGCGTCTGCTTTGGGAGCAGAAGGTCGGCGGTTCGAATCCGCCCGCCCCGACCAGTCAATGGCAGGACGCGTCGGCTCGGCTACCCGTTCAGGCTTCCCGGTTTAGGAACTGCTGGACGGACTCCAGGTAGCGTGGGATGTCGTCAAGAGCCTCCGCCGCCTGGTGCACTTTGTTGGGATCGAGGGCGTTGTATTCGTGCGCCAGACGGTTGCGCAGCCCTGCAGCCGCAGCGATACGCCGCGCAAACTCCGGGGGCAGGACCCCCAGTTCTGCCATCTTCAGGAAGGAATCGTGGAAGTCTCGGGGAGCCAGGCCCAAGACTTCAATAGAGAGATGGTAGTTGACGTCGAGCATGCGTCCGATCATGCGCTCGAGGAGGCGCTCCGTCGCCAGCTGCGCCTCCACCCGCGCGAGGTAGTCGTCGCGGGCCAGGCGCGCGAGCGGGCGAAGGCGCACGAGGTCCTCGGCGATCAGCGTGATCTTCCGTTGCACGACCTCCCGGTCAACGGGCATGGCGCATCCGGCGCACTAGGGCACGTGTGGCCTGGGCCTCCAGGCGGAAGTAGGGCTGGTACTCGCTAAACCGCCGGTGGGCGTAGACGCGGTACCAGCGGAAGTCCCGCTCGTCGCCGTGCAGGAGGACTCCCGTCTCGAAGATCTTCTTCAGGAGCAGCGGGTCTGCGCGCGGCAGGACCACCAGGTCGACTTTGAGGGGCGCGAAGGCCCGGTCGAGGGCGTCCAGGAGCGCAGCGAGGTCCTGCAGCGCCAGGTCGGCCGACTCCTCGGGCAGGACCGCCAGGTCCAGATCGCTCGTCGCATGGACCTTGCCAGTGACGGCAGAGCCGAAGGCCACCACCATGCGCAGGCGGTGCTGGGCGGCGATCCGGGCGAGGTGCTGGTGTTGCTCTGGCGTGATGGTCATCCTCATGGTTGTCCCGGGTGGTGATTCTTGGGGTCCGTGCCCGGCCCCTGTTCCCGGTGCTCCTACTGGCGATTGCGGGCAACCCAGCCGGCGCCACGGACTCTGCGGCCTGCGGGCAGGCGTACCGAGCCTGCGCAGGCAGAGCGCATCGACGGCGGCGGCGCCGCGTGCGGGGCTTAGGGAATCCCCCGCACCAGGAACACCGCCAGCAGCAGCACGACCAGCGCGAGCACCAGGTTGATGCGTCCCAGCCAGGCCGCCTGGCGACGCCGGCGCAGCGCCTCGGGGGTGGCCTGGCCTGTCGCCACGCGGCTGGCGGCAGGACCGACCACGAAGTCGTGCAGGGCGCTCAGGCCGAGGATCACGGCGACCAGGGCGACCTTCAGGCCCAGCGTCTGGCCCCAGGTACTCGCCAGCACGCGCCCGGTGACCACGCTCTCCCAGGTGACCCCTCGGAACGCCGCGTTCGCCAGGCCGGTGAGCACCAGCACCGCGAGGGCGATCCAGCCCACGGTGCGGAACCGGACGCCGACCTGAGTGATCAACGATGCCCGCTCCGCTGGCGGCAGGCGACGCGCCACCGGCACCAGGACCAGTGAGAGGAACACGGTGCCGCCGACCCACACGACGGCGGCCAGGATGTGCAGGAACACGACGACGTGGTACATGAGCCGTGAAGTTCGCAGCGCAGACGGTGCGGTCCTATCGCGGGCCGGCGCTGCCGCGCACGGACCGCATGTCCCAGGACGACGATCACCCTGACGACGTACGGTTGCATTGCGGGTGGTACTGCGACCGACAGCACCCGCTGGCGGTTGGGACGGGAACCTGCATGCCGTCGGTTCATGTCACGAGCGGTACTGCGATCGACAGGGCTGGCCCGGCGCGCGGCGATAAGCGCCCGCGTCGCGAAATGGCTGCCAGGAACGCGCGGATGCGGAGGACGGCCCCGCGCTGGCGTGGAATTGTCTGCTAGACGGGGCGCTACTCGATACCCCACGCCGACGGCCCCGCGCGGGCGTGGAATCGACAGATGCGGGCGTCTGTATGTGCGCACACATCCCGCGGGGCGCGGTCGGTCGTGCCCGCAAACCCGCCACCGGGAGGAAACCGTGAGCATCGACGCCGTGCACCGCTACATCGACGCGCACCGCGACGAGGCCCTGGAGATCCTCAAGACCCTCGTGCGGCAACCCAGCATCAGCGCCCACGATCACGGCGTGAAGGAGTGCGCCCGGCTGCTGGCCGGGATCATGCACGACCTGGGCGTGGCCGCCGAGGTGATCGACACCCCGACCCAGCCTGTGGTGGTGGGCGAGGCGGGTGCCCCCGGCCCGTTCACGTTGCTGTGCTACGGGCACTACGACGTGCAGCCGCCCGATCCGCTGGAGGCCTGGGCGAGCCCGCCGTTCGAACCCACCGTGCGCGACGGCCGCCTCTACGGGCGCGGCACCGGCGACAACAAAGGCCAGCTCATCGCCCACGTACTGGCCGCGCGGGCATGGCTGGCCGCAGCGGGCGGGCTGCCCCTGCAGGTGAAGTTCATTTTCGAGGGCGAGGAGGAGTCGGGCTCACCCGGGCTGGCCGCGTTCGTGCGGGCCCACCGCGAGCGGCTCGCGGCCGACCTCGTCTACATCTCCGACGGCGGGCTGCACCCGTCGGGCGCACCGGTGCTCTCCCTGGGCAACCGCGGCATCGTGGGCCTCACCCTGGTCGCCCAGGGCGCCGACCGCGACAACCACTCGGGCAACAAGGGCGGGGTCGCGCCCAACCCCATCTGGATGCTGGTACACGTGCTGGCCAGCATGGTCGACCCCACGGGGCGGGTGACGATCGACGGCTTCTACGACGACGTGCGCCCCATCGGGCCCGTCGAGGAGCAGCTGCTGGCCGCCATGGACTTCGACTCGAAGGCCTTCGCCGCCACCATGGGCCTGCCCGACCTGCCCATGGACGGGCCGACGTACTGGCGGCGCATCATGCTCGAGCCCTACTTCAACCTCAGCGGGTTCGCCAGCGGGTACGTGGGCCCCGGCGCCAAGACGATCATCCCCTCGCGGGCCGAGTGCCGCGTGGACATCCGGCTGGTCGTGGACCAGCGCACCGCCGACATCTTCGAGAAGGTCAAAGCGCACGTCGCACGGGTCGACCCCCGGGTGCAGGTCCTGCCTCGCGGCTTCGGCGCCATGGAGCCGACGCGCACCCCGCCCGACCACCCGGCGGTCGGCGTGGTCGCCCGAGCGGTGGCTGCGTGGCGCGGGGTCAGCCCTCGGATCGTGCTCTCCAGCGGGGGCAGCCTGCCCAACGCGGTCTGGCCCGACGTGCTGGGCGTGCCGCACCTGACGGTGCCCTACGCCAACGCCGACGAGAACAACCACGGGCCCAACGAGAACCTGAGCCTGGAGCGCTTCTTCGACGGTATCCACGTGAGCGCGCAGGTGTTCGCGGCCCTGGCCGAGGCCGGTGCGCGCGGCGAGGTCCCGCGGGTCACCGCCGGGGCGCCCCCACGCGCGCCCCGGTAACGACCGGCGCCTGCGCGTCGCGCCAGCGGGCGGCGCCGCGACCGGCGGCCCCGCCGCGCGCGCCCGCAAGCGCGCTGCGCCCGTGCGCTGCGCCCGCTGTGCGCCGCACGTTCCGCCCCTCGCCTTGACCCCCTGCAGGGCCGGTGCTAACGTGAAACCAAAACCTGGCCGTGCATGGCGGCGCCGCGGGGCATAGGTTCGGCTGCGGCGTCGTTGTCCACCACGAGAGGTGACCCGTGACCACGCCCGCGACCCTCCCCCTCGAGACGTTCCAGCAGGCCTCCGCGACGATGCGCAAGGTGCTCCGCGAGGTCAAGCAGATCATCGTCGGGCAGGACATCATGCTCGAGCGCATCCTGGTGGCCCTGCTGGCGCGCGGGCACGTGCTCATCGAGGGTGTGCCCGGCCTGGCCAAGACCCTGGCCATCAAGACGACGGCCCGCGCCATCGACTGCCAGTTCAAGCGCATCCAGTTCACGCCCGACCTGGTGCCTGCCGACCTGGTCGGGACCCGGCTCTACAACCAGCACACCGGCACGTTCGAGACCGAACTGGGGCCGCTGTTCGCCAACTTCGTGCTGGCCGACGAGATCAACCGGGCGCCGGCCAAGGTGCAGTCGGCCCTGCTGGAGGCCATGCAGGAACGGCAGGTGACCATCGGCAAGCAGACCTTCCCGCTGCCCGATCCGTTTCTCGTCATGGCCACCCAGAACCCCATCGAGAGCGAAGGGACCTACCCGCTGCCCGAGGCGCAGGTCGACCGGTTCATGTTCAAGGTGGTCATCGGGTACCCGTCCTACCATGAGGAAGTGACGATCGTCGAGCGGATGAGCGGGCCGCTGGCCGACGTCACGCCGGTGATCAGCGCCGGCGACCTCCACGGGCTGCAGGCGGTGGCCGACGCCGTGTACGTCGACCCCAAGGTGCGCGAGTACGCGGTGACGCTGGCGACGGCGACGCGCCGCCCGGAGGAGTTCGGCCTCCAGACGCTGCGCAAGTACGTGGCCTACGGCGCGAGCCCGCGGGCCTCGCTCAACATGGTGCTGGGGGCGCGGGCGCTGGCGTTGCTGCGGGGCCGCGAGTACGTCATGCCCGAAGACGTGCGCGACCTGGCCCCCGACGTCCTGCGCCACCGCCTGGTGCTCTCGTACGAGGCACTCGCCGACGAGGTGACCGCCGACAGCATCGTCGAGCAGGTGATCGGCGTGGTGCAGCCGCCGCGGGTGGCCCTGGGCGATCCCTACGAGCGGGAGCGCGCGGTGGCCCCGCTGCCCGCGGACGCCTGAGCGGGGCGGCCGCCATGCCCGGGGCGTCGCAGGTCCTGGTATGAGGGGCGCCGGCACGCCACCAGAGGCTACCGTCGCGGCCACGCCGCGCGAAGCCCCAGAGCGCCTGCTGCGACGCCTGGAGTTCACGGTCGTCCGGCGGCTGGACGGGTTCCTGTTCGGCGACTACCGCGGCGTGTTCTACGGCCCCAGCCTCGACCTGGCCGAGGTCCGCGAGTACCAGCCCGGCGACGAGATTCGCCGCATCGACTGGAACGTCACCGCCCGGATGAACCGGCTGTTCGTCCGCCAGTACCTCGAGGAGCGCGAGATCACCGCGTGGCTGCTGGTGGACCTGTCGCCGTCCATGGCGTTCGGCACCCGCCGGTGTCTGAAGCGCGAGCTGGCGGTGGAGTTCGCCGGCGTGGCCGCGTACATCATCACGCGGCACGGCGACAAGGTGGGCGCCATCGCGTTCCCGGGGCGCCACCTCCCGGTGGTGCCGCCGCGCACCGGCCGCCGGCACGCGCTGCGCATCCTGCACCTGCTGGATCGGGCGGGTGAGGGCACCGGCGGCCTCACCGACCTGGCCGGCGCCCTGCGGCTGGCGGCCAGCATGCTGCGCCGTCGTCACCTGGTCTTCGTGGTGTCCGACTTCCTGGCGCCCGAGGGGTGGGCGCGCGCGCTGCGCGACCTGGGCCGGCGGCACGACGTCATCGCCGTGTGGATCCGCGACCCGGCCGAAGAGGCCTTGCCCGACGTGGGCGTGCTCCCGGTGCGCGACCCCGAGACGGGCGAGCACTGCTGGATCGACACCTCCGACCGGCGCGTGCGGGCCGCGTTCGACCGCCTGGTGGCCGAGCGCCGCGCGCGGATTGCGGCAGCGTTCCGGCAGGCGCGGGCCGACGTGCTGGACCTGTCGACGGCAGAGTCGCTGGTCGAGCCGCTGGTGCGGTTCGTCCGGCGGCGGAGGCGCCAATGGAGTTCACCTGGCCGGTGATGCTGTGGGCCCTGGGCCTGGTGCCGCTGCTGCTGGCAGGGCAGCGGTGGCTGGCCCGGCGCCAGCAGCGTGTCGCCGCTCAGTTCGCCGACCCGCGGCTGTTCGACCGCCTGGTCGTGCGTCCCCCGCGCTGGCAACGCGCCCTGCCCCTGGGCTGCTACCTGGTCGCCATCGCCCTGCTGGCGGTAGCGCTGGCCCGGCCCGTGGCCGCGATCCCCCTGCCGGTCAACCGCGCCGCGGTGATGCTGGCCATCGACACCAGCCGGAGCATGGTCGCCACCGACGTCCCTCCCTCGCGCCTCGACGCCGCCCGGCAGGCGGCCCGGGAGTTCGCGGCCCTGGTGCCGCGCTCGACCAAGATCGGCCTGGTGGTCTTCAGCGAGTACGGACAGGTGCTGCTCCCGCCCACGACCGACCGCCAGGCGCTGGTTGAGGCGCTCGAGCGCATCCAGCTCCAGTCGGCCACCTCGGTCGGCGGTGGCATCCTCGAAGCGTTGCGCGTACTCCCCGGTCGCGCGCAGGTGCTCGGCGAGCGCCTTGAGCGCCTGCTGCAGCCGGGCAGCCCCCGGCCGCCCCTGCCGCCCCCGACGGGCCCCGCGCCCTCGCTCGACGAGCTCGCGCCGGCGGCGATCGTGATGTTCTCCGACGGGGTGAACAACTTCGGGCCCAACCCCTTCGAGGCGGCGCAACTCGCCCGTGAGGGCAAGGTCCGCATCTACACCATCGCGCTGGGGACGCGCGGCGGGACGGTCATGCGCCTGGACAACCAGCTCGTCCTCGTGCCGTTCGATCCCTCGGGCCTGGAGCGCATCGCCCAGATGACCGACGGCAAGCACTTCGCCTCGGCCCGCGCCGAGGACCTGCGCGCCATCGCGCGCGAACTGGGACGCGTCATCGGCTGGGAGCGCACGCGCATGGAGGTGTCGTTCCTGCTGGTGGGGCTCGCGGCGGTGACGATGCTGGCCGGCGGCGGGCTGTCGCTGGCGTGGTTCCGGCGCCTGCCGTGACGTTCGAGTGGCCCAATCTGCTCTGGACGCTGGCGGCGCTGCCAGCGCTGGTGCTCGGCTACCTGTGGGCGCTGGGACGTCGGGCCCGCCGCACCGTGCTCGTACCCGACGTCGCGCTGCTGGCTGCCGCGGCGGCCGCGCACAGCCGGTGGCGCCGCCACGCGCCAGCCGGGCTCTTCCTGCTGGCACTGGCCGCGGCCGTGCTCGGGCTCGCGCGCCCGGTCGCGCCGCTGCCCGTCCCGGCGAGCCAGGGCGTGGTGGTGCTGTCGATCGACGTCAGCCGCAGCATGCTGGCCGAGGATCTGCCCCCCAACCGCATGGAGGCCGCCAAGCTCGCCGCGCGCGAGTTCGTCCAGACGCTGCCCCGCGGCTTTCGCGTGGGGCTGGTGACCTTCAGTTCCTACGCGACCACGGTCGTGCCGCCCACCGCCGACCGGGCGCGGGTGCTCGACGCCATCGACCTGCTGCAGACCGAGTTCGCCACCGCCATCGGCGACGGGCTGCTCGAGGCCGTCTGGAACCTGCCGGGCCGCGTGCGCCCCAGCGGTGCCGGCAGCGCGCCAGGCGGGCCGTTCGGGTTCGGGGGGCCGGGCGTACCACCCGGTGCGGCGCCGTCTGTGCCGCCCCCGACGGGACCGCTACCCCCAGGGGTCGTCGTGTTGCTCTCCGACGGCCAGAGCAACCGCGGCGTCCTGCCCATGGAGGCGGCACGGATCGCGCGCGAACAGCAGGTGAAAGTCTACACGGTCGGCATCGGTACCCCCGAGGGCACGTTCCTGAACATCGGCGGCCGCAGCATCTGGGTACGCCTCGACGAGGAGACCCTGCGCGGCATGGCCGAGGCCACCGGCGGCGAGTACTACCGCACGACCAACCTGGGCGAGCTGCGGCGGGTCTACCGGCACCTGGGCCGTGAGATCGGGTGGGAGCGGCGTCCCACCGAGGTCACCGCTGTCGCCGCCGGTGCCGCGCTGGTGCTGCTGGTGGCGGCGGTCACGCTGTCCACGCTCGCCGTCTACCGCGTGGTGTAGGGCCAGGCCGTCCGGTGGCCGCGATCCCCGCCGCGGTGCGCCGCAACACCTGGTTGCTGCTCGCAGCCCAGGTGATGCTGTCGATCGGGCTCTCCACCTCGGCGCAGCTGGGCAGTCTCATCATCTACCGCCTCACGCACTCGACGGCGCTGGCGGGGGTGCCCACCGCGATCTACGCGCTGGCCCTGGCTGCCGTCGGGTACCCTGCGGGGCGCGTCATGGACCGCTACGGGCGGCGGCCGGGCCTGGTGGTGGGGTTCGCCGTGGGGGCGGTGGGCGCGGGCCTGATCGCGTTCGAGGTGTCGCTGCGCACCTTCACGGGCTTCCTGCTGGGCATGGTGGTGTTCAGCCTCGGCGTCGGCGTGGGCATGCTGACGCGCGCCGCCGCCGCGGACATGTACCCCGTCGAGTATCGGGCGGCAGGCGTGGGACGGGTGGTGACCGGTGGTCTGGTCGGGGGGATCGCCGGCCCGGCGCTCGTGGCCGCAGGCGATCGCCTGGCCCCGGTCCTGGGCGCCGATCCCCTGGCCGTGCCCTGGGGCTTCGTCGCGCTGGCCTACGCGGCCGCCGCGGCGGTGGTGGCGCGCCTGCGTCCCGATCCCAGGGAGATCAGCCGGCGGTTGCGCGACTTCTTCCCGCAGGCCGCCAGCGCAGCCTCGCAGGAGCCCGCGGGCGCACCGCCGCCGTCGGTGCGGCAGGTCGTCGGCGACCGTCTTGCGCAGGCGGCCATGGTGGGCCTGGCGTGCGCGCAGGCCACGATGGTGATCCTCATGGCCACGTCGTCGGTCATGCTCGCGTTCCACGGCCACGCGATGTCCACCATCTCGCTGGCGCTGATGGCGCACGTCGTGGGCATGTTCGCGTTCGCCACGCCCGTCGGCCGCCTGGCCGACCGCGTGGGCCGGCGACCGGTGCTGGCGGGCGGTGCACTGCTGTCGGCGGCGAGCGGTCTGGTCTTCACGATCGGTGCCGCGTCTGCGCTCGTGGCCGCGGCCGCGTTCTTCCTGGTGGGCCTCGGCTGGTGCCTGGCGTTCGTGGCGGGAGCGGCCCTGCTCGGTGACCTGTCGAGCGCGACCACCCGTGCGCGGGTGATGGGCCTGGGCGATGTCTTCACCAACCTTGCGGCGATGACCGCGGCGGTGGCGGGCGGTGTGCTGCTCGCGCGCGGCGGCGAGCTGGCGGTCGGCACCGCGGCCGCGGCGCTCGGCTCGCTGCCCCTGCTGGCGCTGCTGCGGGCCGGGCCGGTGGTCGTGCGCGAGCCCGCCCAGGCGGCCGCTGTGGGCGGCGGCAAGTAGTGCAGCGTCCTGACCACGCGACAACGGTCCGGGCGGTGTCCATGGCCTTCGCGTGCCGGCGCGCACGCCGTGGTGCGGCATACGCAGTGCGGTATACTGGAGGGTGCCGACGGCCTGGGGCGAGGCCAACGTCAGCGGGGGCCTGGAACCCAGGTGGCGCAGGGCACGTGGCGCGTGGCACGACGGCCAACGGTGACGACACCGGCTCAGGCCGACGGCAGCAGGGGCCCGTAGCTCAATTGGAGTAGAGCGAGGGACTTCTAATCCCTAGGTTGAGGGTTCGATTCCCTCCGGGCCCGCCAACACGCCTCTCATGTAGTGCCCGTGCGCACACTTGGTCACGAGGCGCCCGCCAGGGTCGACCGGATGGCAGCCCGCGGTGCACCGGCAGCCCACCGCCGGCGGTGCGCCCCCGACAGCCGGCGGCGCGCCATGAGCTGCCATCGGTCGGCACCGGCGGCCGTCGTGGCGCTACGACCTGCCATCGGCCGGCATCGGCGGCCGTCGGCGGTGCCAGTCGGTCTCGCGCTGGAAGACCATCCCGATCTGCAGGATCGTCGCCTCCCCGAAGAGCGGACCCGTCACCGCCAGTCCCAGCGGCAGCCCGCGCGGCCCGAAACCCATGGGCAGGCTGAGGGCCGGCACGCCGCACAGGGCGCCCAGCACGCTCCAGTTGCCGCGGGGACGGGGCATCGTCCGCAGGTTCGTCTCGAGCGGGGGAGCCTCGGTCATGAGCGCGGGCGAGAGCAGCGCGTCGAACCGTTCGAACAGGGCCAGCACGTCTCGCCGGATGCGCCATCGGGCCTGCTCGGCCCGCACCTGGTCGGACGCCCGCAGGCGCAGCGACGCCCGCAGGCCGGCTTTCTGCGCCCGGTCCACGAGGGCCTCCAGCCGCCGGCTGGCGATGAACTCGCGGTGGGCTGCGGCGATCTCGCCGTTGAGCAGTGTGCGGGCCACCTGCTCGTACGGGTGCTCGGGCAGCGGCGCCGGGGCCACCCGCATCCCCGCGCGGCGCAGCACGCGCACGGCCTCCTCGAACGTGCGGGCCAGCGCCGGCGCGCCCGTGAAGTCGGCGGGCAGGAGGCCCAGGCGCCACGGCCGCCGCACGATGCGCGGTGTGAAGTGGAACCGTTGCCCTGTGGTGGGGTCCTGCGGGTCGGGGCCGGCGATGGCCGCCAGCACGCAGCCGCAGTCTTCCGCGGTCCGGGCCATGGGCCCGATCTTGTCCATCGTCCACGCCAGTTCCATGGCACCGAAGCGGCTCACCAATCCCCAGGTGGGGCGCAGGCCGGTGATGCCGCAGTAGGCCGACGGCGTCACGATGCTGCCCCAGGTCTCCGAGCCCAGCGCCCACGGCACGAGCCCAGCGGCCACGGCGCTGCCCGAGCCCGACGACGACCCGCCCGACCAGTGCCGGAGGTTCCAGGGGTTTAGGCCAGGGCCGTGGAGCGAGGCGCTCGCATAGGCGTAGCCACCGCCGCCGGCCAGCTCGACCATGGCCAGCTTGCCGGCCAGCACTGCGCCCGCCCGGGCGAGCGCGCGGATGACCGTGGCGTCGTAGTCGAAGACTTGCCGGCGGTGGGCCGGTGACCCCCAGCGCGTCGGGATGCCCCGCGTCGCCAGCAGGTCCTTGGCCCCGTAGGGAATGCCCTGGAGGACGGACACGTCGCGGCCCTGGCGGAACCAGCGGTCGGCGCGGCGCGCCTGCGCGAGCGCCAGCTCCGGGGTCAGCTCCGCGAGCGCATTGTAGGTGGGCCCGTGGCGGGCGAGTCGGTCGAGCACGACCTGCGCAAGCTCCACCGCGGAGAGGCGCCGTGCGCGTAGCGCGCGTGCCAGATCGGTGATGGAGGCGAAGGCCAGATCGTCGGACACGGTGGTCGCTCCTTTCGTATGGCGAGCGCCACGTGGCGACGCGCGCCCATCGGAAGGCGCCTACGACGTCTGTCGCCGACGCGACACCCGCAGCCGGCGTCACGTGGCCACACGCGCCCGTGGCGGTACGGCGTAGGCGTTGATTCGCCCACGGACCATGGCTCCCTGCGCGCGGCGCCCGTGCCATACGTGCTATACTGAGCAGGTGAAAGTGGCGCACGAGGCCGTCTTGGCGCGCGACCCCCGCACCATCGTCGCGCTCTACGCTGACCGCGCCGCCGGGCTCTCGGCGGAAGAGATCGCGGCCAAGCACAACCTGCCCGCCCCGACCGTGTACCGGTACCTGCGGTCCCTGCACCAGCCATGCGGGTTGCGGCGGCCCTACGACTACCGCACGGCGCCGCCGCCCGACGACGCGCCCGTGCAGATCTACTGGCTGGGCTACGTGACAGCCTGCGGGCGGGTGGTCGGGCAGGGGAACGCGGCGACCGTGGTCCTGGCCATCCATCCGCACGACGAGCCGCACGTGCAGGCCATGGTCGCCGACCTGGTGCGGGGCCACCCGCGGGTGGAGTTCGCCGACAGCAGCCTGGAGGGCCGGCAGGCCTACGTGCGCGACCCCGCCCTGGCCGAGGTGCTCTCGCAGTGGGGGCTGACCGGCACGCTGGCGGCGGCCTCGGTGACCCTCGACTACGTACCCGCCGCCCTGGCGTTCGACTTCGTCCGCGGGTACCTCGAGGGCAGCCGCCGTGCGCCGCCGTTTGGCGGCCTCCGCGTCCTGCCATCACCGCCCGGGCGCACCACGGGCCTGGCCATGGTCGGGCCGCTGCCCCTTGCAGACAGCCTGCGCCGCGTGCTGGGCGCCTGCGGGGTGGGGACCGGGCGCCTCGAGCCGGCGCGTGCGTCCGGGCTGGTCATCCTGTCCTTCCCACCCACCGCGGGGGCGGCCATCCTGGCCAGGGCGTATGCCCGGCCGGTGCGGAGCAGCCCGCGAGCCGCGCGGTTCGTGGCGCGCTTCGCCTCGTCGCGCCAGGGCACCGGGTAGGGCCGGGTAGCGCCGTGTAGCGCCGGAAGCCCGCGTAAGGGCCGTGCCGTCATCTGTGCCGACACGCGTGGTGGGTCCGCGGTCATAGCACGGTCATAGCATCGCGTTATAGCATCAGGAAGGAGGGTACGCGTCACGGTGAGCGCAGGATCGTCCGCATTCCCCCCGATCTTCGACGGGCACAACGACACCGTCCTCAGCCTGGTCCGCACCGGCCGGTCGTTCTTCGAGCGGTCGGACGTTGGGCACATCGACCTGCCGCGCGCCCGGGCGGGCGGCCTGGGCGGTGGGTTCTTCGCCATCTACCTGCGCGATCCATCGGTCGCTGACGCGGCCGCCACAGACGCCGCCGTGCTCGAGCGCGCGCTGCGCACCTACAGCGACGAGGCCAGCTGGCCCGAGCCGATGGCGCTCGACTACGCGCAGTCGGCCGCCCTGGACCTCTTCGGGCGGCTGCTGCGGCTGGAGCGGGAGTCCGATGGGGCCGTCCGCATCGTGCGCGCCGCCGCGGAACTGCAGGCCTGCCTGGACGCCGGCGTCTTCGCCGTGCTCATCCACTTCGAGGGCGCCGAACCCCTGGATCCCGACGGACGGGCCCTCGAGGTCTTCCACGCGGCGGGACTGCGCTCGGTGGGGCTGACCCACAGCCGGCGCAACCGCTACGCGCAGGGCGTTCCGTTCAAGTTCCCGCACTCGCCCGACACGGGGCCGGGGTTGACCGACGCGGGCAAGGCCCTGGTGCGCCAGCTGAACGAGCGACGCATCGTCATCGACCTGTCCCACATCACCGAGCGCGGGTTCTGGGACGTGGCCGCCCTCAGCGACGCGCCCCTGGTGGCCACCCATTCCAACGCGCACGCGCTGTGCCCCTCACCGCGAAACCTGACCGACCGCCAGCTGGACGCCATCCGCGAGCGCCGCGGCGTGGTGGGGGTGAACTTCCACGTCGGCTTCCTGCGCGCCGATGGCGCCCGCGACCCCGCCGTCCCCATCGCGCGCCTGGTCGAGCACATCGACTACCTGGTCGACCGCATGGGCATCGACTGCGTGGCGCTGGGGTCCGACTTCGACGGCGCGGTGATGCCCGCCGACCTGCGCGACGCCGCCGGGCTGCCGCGGCTGCTGCAGGCCCTCGCCGACCGCGGCTACGGCCCCGAGGACTTGCGCCGCATCGCCCACGGGAACTGGGTGCGGGTGCTGCGCGAGACCTGGGGGGCGTGAGGCACACGCGGCGGGCCGGTGCGCGGTGGCTGCGTGCGGTGACGCCGCCCGGCGTTCGGTGTCCACAGGCCGCAGTAGCCAAGGCGGTGGCCGGGCCGCGTCCCGCAGCGCGCATGCCCCTGGTGCGATTCACAGCTAGGTCGTAGGGCTGGGGCGCGTCGCACCGTACCGCTCCCGGGGGATAAGTGAGATCCATCGTATGGCGCAGTTGTCTGATGACCGGCGGTGTAGCGTGGGAACCTGCGAAGATCTTGACGGCACTCTCCATGTCTAAAAACCACCCGGTTGGGTAGTAGTAGAGAGTAGCAGCGCACATCGAGAATACAGACGCTGGACACCATCGTCACACCCGGGGATGCGCGTCGGTTACACGCCACGGGCGGGATGGTGGTGTCTCGCATAGCGCGCAGGCGCGGATGGACGCAATGACCTCGTCCCGGTAACAGGTGGGCGCCTCGGGACGGGTGAGCGAGTGGCGCAACCGGCCATCTCATTCACGACGAGTGGGATGGCCGTCGTCTTTGTCAGGGGCTCCGGCAAGACGGCGCGGCCGGTGAACCGTGCCGGTCCATCGCCAGCACAAGGGGGGCGGGATGGCACAAGCCTACGCCGACGTCATCGAACGACTGGCATCGACGCTGGCCAGTCGCGCCGGTGAGCTCAGCGTCGAGGAGAGCGCGGAGTTCGGCCGCGCGCTCGAGGACCTGGCCGCGCGGATCGAGCAAGCGGTGGAGATCCTGCGACAGCTCATCGAACTCGTTAATCCTCAGGGGATCCCGCAGGACCTGCACCTGACGCCGCGCGAGCTCGAGTTGCTGAGCCACTTGGCCGAGGGCCGCAGCAACGCCGAGATCGCCCGCCTCTGCTGGATCTCGGAGAACACCGTGAAGTTCCACATGAAGAACATCTTCCGGAAGCTCGGCGTCCGCGACCGCGGCCAGGCGATGATGCTCGCCCGCGCGATCCAGCGACGGTTGGAGCGCACCTCACCGCCGTCGAGGTCGTAGCTGCGTCCCTGCGCACGCCAGACCGTCGACGTGACTGAGCGAAACGCGGTCGCGACGTGGCTCAGCGTCGAGTCCTGGCCCAGCCCATTGTCGCATCGCAGGTAGGCGACGCCGTTCCGATGGCTGTGGCCAGGACGGCAACCACGCTCATGCGCTGGCTGCTCGTGGCCGGGGTCCTGCTCGTGCCGCTGGCCTTTGGACCAGACGTGCATCTGGCGAAGCGCCTCGTCGTCTGGGCCGTGGCCGTGCCCGCCGTGGTGTTGTGGGCTGGCCGTGCACTGGCGCAACGGAGCCGAGAACAGACCTTGAGACCCGGTGTGACACTGCCTGTCGTGGCGTTTGCAGGCGTCCTGGCGTGGTCGACGGCGCACGCCGTGAGCGTCCCAGTGGCTCTGTGGGGATCGATCTACCGCCATGAGGGTCTTCTGGTCTGGCTCGCGTACCTGGTGGTGGCGTTGTTGACCGCGCACGAGGTTCGGAACGATGCCCGACTGCAGCGGCGCTGGATGGCGGCTCTGGTCGTGGGCGCCATGCTCAGTGCCGGCTACGCCATGCTGCAGTACACGGGGCAAGACCCGATCTGGCGGTATCGCGCGCTGCTGCGGCCCTTTGGGTTTCAGTCGCATGCGGTGTACCTGGCGATGCACCTCACGATGGCCGCGCCGGTCGCGCTTGCGCTGGCCGTGGAACTGCGGTCCGTGCCGGGGCGGCTGGTCGGCCTGCTCCCCGTGCTACTCCTCTATCTTGGGGTGCTGATGACCGCGTCTCGCGTGGGCTGGGTGGGTTTCTGGCTGGCCGCGGGCCTGTGGGGACTGGCGGTGTGGCCGGGGCTGCGACGGACGGACCGGCGATGGCTCGTCGGCACCGGCGCAGCACTGACGCTGCTGACCGTTGTCTACCTGATGCCATGGGGACCGTTCGCCCGAACGTTCGACGAGGCGACGCTGGAACGTGTGCAGGCCGCCGGCGCTCTCCGCGATCCCAGCGACGTCAAGCCGCTCGCCGCCCGGATGATCGGCACCCTGGCAGCGGAAGGCGGCCTGTCGGTCCGCATGATGATTTGGCGCGCGGCGCTCCACGACTGGCTGCAGCGGCCGTGGCTGGGGCAGGGGCTCGACACGTTCCGGCACTATCCCACGGGGTGGCGCCCCGGGGAGGCGTTCTACGACCGCGCGCACAACTGGGTGCTCGACCTCGGCGTCGCGACGGGTGTGCTCGGCGTAGTCGGGTTTGGGTGGACGCTCGTGGCGCTGCTGGGCCCTGCGGTCCGACAGGCGCTTGCGCGCCGCGAGCCCGCGTTGGCCGCGCTGGCCGCGGGGCCTATCGCATGGCTCTTCCAGGTGCAGGTCGAGCCATCGGTCATCGGTACCAACTTCGTGCTGTGGGCGCTCCTGGGGTGCGGGTACGCGGTCGCGACGTCGGGCCCATGGCATGCGGATCGCGAGGGACGGCAGGCCCGCCAGCGCGTGCGTCATGGCTGGAGCATCACGACTCGAGCATCACCAACGGTGTTTGAGGCTGCCAACTGCCTCCGCCCGATATGACAATGGGGTCGGGCAGTCCCCTAGCAAGGATCTGCGCGGTCGCGCAGGGGGAGTGGCTGCGCGCTCACGAGCGCGCAGTCAGGCAGGCTGCGTATGACGAAGGTAGCCACTGACCGGCAGCACGCGGTGTAGGCGAGGGGCGCGGCTGTCAGCACCGGACGAAACATCCCGAACGCCAACGGCATCGCTGCCGCGAGGGCGACGAGCCCGGCACGCGTTGCTGGTCGCCGAGGAACAGGCGTAAGGGCCGCGGCCATCAGCAGGTACAGGATCGGGACGGTCGGCAGGAAGTGAAACAAGAAGACCGTTCGGATGCGGGCGACCCCGAACCAGGGCAAATACGTGAGCCCGAAGGCGACCAGCAGCGCGGCATGCAGGGACGCCGCGCGGGTGTGACGGACGGCCCTACCGGCCACCACCGCCAGCGCGATGACCCCAGGGCCCCACGCAGGGGTGCCCAGGGCCTGGATCGTTGCAAACGTCGTCTCCCCGACGCGCTGCACGAAGTAGGGCAGAGGAGGGGGCGAGAAGAGCCATTGCCAGGGGGCGGATCGCAAGGGATGGGTCTTGCCCACGGCGGGATGGAGGCGAGCGAGCCGGACCTGCTCGTCCACGATGGCTCGTAGCCATGCGTCCTCGGCCCACGGCCAGGCGAGCCATCGACCCCCTACCGTTCCTATATGGGTGAGGGTGTAGACGAGCAGTGGTACCGCCACGAGCCAGAGCGCGACGCTGGCGACGGTAGGCGCCTGGCGACCAGCACGACCGTCGGGCGATCGGCGGATCCGGGGCAACTCGACCAGCAGCGTCAGGACGATCGCCGTCGCTGCCACGAACGCGCCGGACCACTTCGTGGCGATTGCGGCGCCGGTGGCCAACCCTGCGCCCATACGCCAAGGGCGAACCAGGTGCCAGAACCTGGTGCGGACCGTGCGGTGATCCGGGTCGCTGTCTTCGCGATCCAGGCTCCAGCACGCCAGGACCGCCACAGTGAAGAGCACCAGGAAGGCGTCCAGCATGCCGATCCGCGAGTGGACGAAATGCAGGAAGTCCAACGCCAGCAGGCTCGCGGCGATGGTCGCGCTGAGGGTGGAACGCAGGAGCCATCGTGCCGTGACGAAGAGCAAGCCCACCGTCAACGTCCCGGCCACCGCCGCTGAAATCCGCCAGCCGACCGGATTGAACCCAAAGACTGCGATACCCAGGGCGATTAGCCACTTGCCCAGGGGTGGGTGGACATCGGCAGGCGACGGTCCGCCGCACTCCGGCTGGGGACCCAGGGCGAGCCGGCACGCCGCCGGCACGTAGAAGGTCTCGTCGAACACGAAGGCTGCGGGGTGCCCCAGGCCGGCGAGCCGCAGCAGGGCCGCCACGCCCACCACGGCAGCCAGCGCGACCCAGTCTGCGCGAGACCAGGTCGACACCGTGACAGGTTGCGCTCCAGCGCGGGGGACCGGGTGGAACCGGTGAGCCCCCTGTGCCCGTGGCTGCGCCGGCATGACCTCCTCGTCGTCCTGTCGAACACTGTGGGCGGGCAAGATCCGGGGCATTGTGCTCCCGCCTTGGGCCGATAACCAGAGTGTAGCGGGGATGCGGGCTCGCTGCTGCCACCCGAGAGGGTGGACTTTGTGGGAGGGAGTGCCCGGCGGCCACCAGTGGGTTCCGTGCCGGGACCGTCGGCGGTTGCCAGGTCCGGTGCGGCCTCTCTGGCCGTGGGAGGCGATACCGGGAGCGTCAATGGGGAAGGGGAGGATCGCGCTGGGGTCCGTTACCGTGCTGTGGTGTCAGTTCTGGACCATTGCCCTGTTTCAAGCCGCTGACCTCTGGACAACCTACCGGCTGCTCGAGGCGGGAGGGCGCGAGGGCAATCCGCTCATGCGCGAGGTCATCCTGACGCCCATGGCCCCCATCGTCAAAGCCTTCGCGCTGGTCTTCCTGGCGGCGCTGATCGTCCGTAGCCAACGGTATGGCCGCCCAAGCCCCCGGCGCCTCGCCGTTCTCGGGTGGATCGTGCTGGGACTGTACGCCGTCACGGTCGTCAACAACCTCAGTATCGTGCTATTCGCCTAAACTCGACTTTCCGCAACCTCGACCAGCGCACGGGAAAGGCTCCGTCGTACCCGCCGACCCGCTCCTTGAGAAAGGCCACCCGACTCTACCTGCGGGGATCATCGAGGCTGCCGCCCAGCCCGTCCGGAGGGACGGCTCTCGAAGGCTACGCGAACTCTACCTGCGGGGGTAGTAGACCTCTGGCCCCGCCGCGGGATACCGTGTGGCTACTGGCGCAGGGCACCGGAGGCCCCGGCGGCAGAAACTCCAGGGGAGGGATTGCGTATGTTCGAGTACCTGCGAGCGTGGATTTCCACGCGGCTGAACCTCGACGAGAAAGGGGCAGCGGCGACGGAGTACGTCCTCCTCATTCTGGGCGTGGTCCTGTTCATGATCGTGGCTGCATTCGGCCTGCGCAACGTGCTGGGCGAGGCGGTAACCGCGATCGGCAACTGGATCAGCGACGTGAACCCGCCGCCTGTTCCTACACCGTAACGGGTAGCGGCCGTCGCGATCGCACGTGCACACGACACCCCGGGGCCATTCGGCGCCCACCGGATGGCCCCGGGGCGCGAGGGGGGCGCCATGACGCAGCGCGGCCAGGCCACGGTCGAGTTCGTCCTGCTGACGCCGCTGCTGCTCGTGCTGCTGTTCCTGATCTTCGAGTTCGGGCGGGTCTTCGGGTCGTGGCTCATCGTGACCAACGCGGCCCGCGAAGGTGCCCGCTTCGCCATCGTGCAGGCGTTCGATCCGTCGTCGGACCCCGCCATCAAACAGCGGGTGCAGCAGACGGCGCAGTTCTTGACCATCAACGATGCCGCCTGCAGTGGTACGTACGACTCGTGCATCGAGATCGTGCGGACGACCGAGGGCCTCGAGAAGCTGGTGAGCGTGACGGCGCGGTACAAGGTGTACACGCTGATGCCGATCACCGGCGACATCCCGTTTCTCGGGCCGATCAACTACCCGGGGTACCTGGAGGTCGTGGGGACCTCGACGATGCGGTGGGAGTGAGGAGGGCGAGGGCACATGAGGCGCAGATGGATTGTGCCGGCGATTTCCCTGGTGCTGGCGCTGCTGACGACCGGTGTCGTGGTGGGGTACCTGCAGTCGCTGCGCCAGCAGGTGACGGTTGTCGCGCCGGTGGAGACGGCGGCGGTGGTGTTCGCGCGGACCAACGTGGGCGAGCGCAAGCTCGTGATGCCCGACGCGGTGGAGCTGCGTCAGGTGCCGGTGACGGCCATCCACCCGCAGGCGGCCCGCCGCGTGGAGGACGTGGTCAACCGCGTGGCGATCGCGCCGCTCTTCGCCGACGAGCAGGTGTTGACCTCGAAGCTGGCGCCGCCGGGTGTCAACGTGGGGTTGTCGTACGTGCTGCCCCGCGACAAGCGCGCCATGACCATTGCCGTCAACGAGGTGGTGGGCGTAGCGGGCTTCGTCTTCCCGGGCGACCACGTCGACGTGGTCGCCACGGTCAGCCAGGGCGACCTGAACCTGACCAAGATCGTGCTCCAGGACGTCGAGGTCCTGGCCATCGCCCAGAAGGTCGAGCAGAAGCCCGGTGAGGAGCCGAAGGTCAGCACCTCGGCGACCCTGGCGGTCACGCCGGACCAGGCCGAGGTCCTGGCCCAGGTCGACAACAACGGCCGGGTGCGGCTGGCGCTGCGCCCGCACGGTGTGGCCGACAAGGTCCAGACCGCGGGCAAGACGATCCAGACGGCGCTGGGCCGAACGGCGGTCGCAGCAACGCCCCGGCCCGCGGCCCAGACAACGGTCGCGTCCCGCACCGACGGCGTGCGGCGGGCAGTTCGCCAGGCCGCGGCCCGGGCGACGGTGGCGGCGGCCCCACCGGCCCCGCCACTGGTCTACGCAGTGGACGTGTGGCGCTCGACGTCGCGGACCACGGTGCGTTTCGAGGAGCCACGGCGATGAGGGCGCAGGCGCGGCAGGGACAGCACGGTGCGGCGGTCGTCTTCGTCGTCGTCACGTTCCTGGTGCTGCTGCTCTTCGTGGGGATGGCGGTGGACTTCGGCATCCTGTTGCGCTACCGGCGCGCGATGCAGAACGCGTGCGACGCTGGCGTGCTGGCGGGCGCGCTGAACCTCCGGCGCGACCCCGCGTCGGTGGTGCCCACGACGGAACGGTACGCGGCGAACGACATGCGCCGCAACAACATCGCCTGGACCTCGCTGGAGGCGGCCACCTACGACAAGACCTGGCAGCCCACGCTGGTCGGGCCCGACCGGGTGCGGGCCGAGATCCACGCGGTGGTGCCGCTGTTCTTCCTCCGGCTGGTGCGGGACAGCGTCGAGGTCGCGGTGGACTGCGCGGCCAAGCTGACGCCGGTGATCTTGACGAAAGGCCTGGTGCCGCTTGGCCTGAACTACGACGTGTGGGAGCCCTACCATGCGTCCGACTGCTGGGGGTACGTGACGGCCGGCACACTGCTCGACGCCCGGCCCGAACATTGCCGATCGTTCGGAATTACCGTCGACATCAGCAGCAAGACCAACCCGTGGGGCTCGGGCAACACCGGCCTGCTCAGCATGGGCTGCTTCGACTGCCCCAGCGGCGGGGCGCAACAGTGGGAGCAGTACTTCAAGTTCGGCGCGCCCACCCCCTACTGCTACGACATGGGGCAGACGGCCAGCGTCACCGGGGGCACGTATCCTGACGGCAGTCCCACGTTGTGCGCAAACGTCAAGACCGAGACCGGTGTGAAGATCGGCGCCCTCAACCAGGGGATCGGCTACCGGTGCAGTTCGTCCGATCCCATGGACCAGATCATCATGATGCCCCTGCTGAACCCGGCGTACATCGAGGGCGGCCAGGGGACCTACACCACCGAGATCTGGGGGTTCGTGGCGTTCCAGCTCGACTGCAGCCAGGGGAAGCTCACGGGGCAGAATCCCACCATCAACGGCGGGTTCGTCTCGATCGTCAGTGCCCAGGCTGTGGGCACCGAGACCGAGTTCGACACCGGCGTCTACACCATCAAGCTCATCGAGTGAGGAGCGGAGCGCGTGGCCGACCACATTCGCGTCGTCGTCGCCGTGCCCGACGAGGGCACGGCGAACCTGATCCACCGGGTCGTGGCGCACCACCGGGCAGCACGGGTCGTGGCCACAGTGGACACGGACGTGCGGCTGGTGGACGCCGTGACCTACCGGCGGCCCCAGCTCGTCTTCGTCTCCACCGACCTGGCCGACATGCGGGGGTTCGACGTGGCCGACCGTCTCTCGCGCCAGCATCCCGGGCTGTACATCGCCATGGTCTCGCCCCGGAACCGGCCCGAGGAGCTGCGGCGCGCCATGAAGGCGGGCGCGCGCGAATGCCTGTTCGAGCCGCTCAGCGAGGACGCGATCCTGCGGGTGCTGGACGAGGCGCGCGACTTCGGCGGCGCGGTGGCGGCGCGCCGGGGGGCCGTGGTGGCGGTGATATCCAGCAAGGGCGGCGTGGGGAAGAGCACACTCGCCGCCAACCTGGCCGTGGCCCTGCGGCAGCTCGACAGCGGGCGGGTGGCGCTGGTCGACGGCGACCTCTACTTCGGCGACATCGCCCTGCTGCTCAACCTCAAGCCGGAGCGGACGATCTACGAGCTCAACGCGGCCCTCGACGCCGAGGTGGCCGACCGGTTCCTGCTGCCCCACGCGTCGGGCGTCGAGGTCCTGGCGGCACCCGTGCGGACGGAGCAGGCCGAGGAGATCGGCCCGGAACGGTTCCGCAGTATCCTGGGGGTGCTGCAGGACCTCTACGAGTTCGTGGTCGTCGACGCCACCGTCTCGTCGCTGGAGACCATGCTGGCCACCCTGGACGTGGCCGACGTGGTGCTGGCCGTCTCCACGCTCGACGTGGTCTGCTTGAAGGACGTCGCGCAGCTGCTCGAGATGCTGGCGAAGCTGCGGTTCCCCGCGCACAACATCCTGATGGTCGGCAACCGCTACGATGAGCGCATCTCGGTGGCGCAAAAGGACGCCGAGCGCGCCCTGGGCCGGCCGTTCACCATGGTGCTGCCGCGCGACGACCGCGTCGTCGCGGCGGCCAACCGGGGCGTCCCGCTGCTGCTGTCGGAGCCGGGCGCGCCGTTCTCGCAGCGGGTCGTGGCGCTGGCGCGGACGCTGCGCGCGCAGATCGGGAGGGTCGACCGTGTCACTGCGTAGACGCCTGGAGGAAGTCGTCACCGCCGGGGGCGGGTGGGCCGACCCCTACCAGTCCCTGAAGAACACGGTGCACCGCCGGCTCGTGGAGGAGTTCGCGCGGCGCGGCGGCAGCATGGTGCGTGACGAGGTGGAGCGGGACGTCGCCCGCATCCTCGACCGCGAGAACGACCTGCTGCCGCGGGAGGAGCGCGCCCGCCTGATCCGCGACATCGTCAACGAGGCGCTGGGCTACGGGCCGATCGAGCCGCTGGTGCAGGATCCGACGGTCACGGAGGTGATGGTCAACGGCCCGAACCAGGTCTACATCGAGCAGGGCGGCAAGCTCTACCTCACTGACGTCCGCTTCCGTGACGACCAGCACGTGCTGCGCATCATCGACAAGATCGTCTCGGAGGTCGGCCGGCGCATCGACGAGAGCCAGCCCTACGTCGACGCGCGCCTGCCGGACGGGTCGCGGGTGAACGCCATCATCCCGCCCCTGGCGCTGAACGGGCCCTGCCTGACGATCCGCAAGTTCGCCAAGGACCCGTTCACCGACGAGGACCTGATCGCGTTCGGCACCATGACGCCCGAGATGCGGGACCTGCTGCGGGCCTGCGTGCAGGCCAAGCTGAACACGCTGATCTCGGGCGGCACCGGCTCGGGCAAGACGACGCTGCTCAACGTGCTGAGCGCCTTCATCCCCGACGGCGAGCGCATCATCACCATCGAGGACGCCGCGGAGCTGCAGCTCAAGCAGCCGCACTGGGTGCGGCTGGAGACCCGGCCGCCCAACATCGAGGGCAAGGGGCAGGTGACCCAGCGCGACCTGGTGCGCAACGCCCTGCGCATGCGGCCCGACCGGATCATCGTCGGCGAGGTGCGCGGCGCCGAGGCTTTGGACATGCTGCAGGCCATGAACACCGGCCACGAGGGCAGCCTGACCACCGCCCACGCCAACTCGGCGCGCGACGCGCTGGCCCGGGTGGAGACCATGGTGCTCATGGCCGGCATGGACCTGCCGTCGCGGGCGATCCGCGAGCAGATGGCGTCGGCGTTCCACGTGCTGATCCACACCGCCCGCTTCGGCGACGGCAGCCGGAAGATCGTCAAGATCGCCGAGATCACCGGCATGGAGGGCGACGTCATCACCATGCAGGACATCGTCGTCTTCCACCAGTCGGGGTTCTCACCAGACGGCCGCGTGCTGGGGCGCCACGTGTTCACCGGCATCCGTCCCCGCTTCTACGACCGGTTCAAACCGCTGGGGATCGACCTGCCGGTGTCGCTGTTCCTGCGCTGAGGAGGGAGTCGCCGTGGGCATGCTGATCGCGGTGGTCTTCGCAGCGAGCCTGTGGGTGGCCTACCTGGTGGTGGGCCGGCTGCTGGCCCCGCGTGTCGCGGTGGCCGAGCGTCTGGAGACGCTGCGCGGGCACAGCCGCCGGCCGGCGCCGCCGACCGGCCGGTGGAGCGACCTGCCAGCCGCGGACCGGTTGATGGACCGGTTCAGCATGGCGCCGCGCCTCGAGCAGCTGCTGGACCAGGCCGACCTGCCCTTGAAGCCCTTTGAGCTCGTGCTGCTGTCGGCGGTGAGCGGGCTGGCATGTGCGCTGGCGGGCATGGTGTTCCGGCGGGACCTGGTGCTGAGTGTCGTGCTGGGGATGGCCGGGCTGGTGCTCCCGTTCCTGTGGGTGCACCTGCGCCGCCTGCGCCGCCGCGACGCGTTCAACCGGCAGCTGCCCGACGCGCTGCAGACCGTGAGCAACACGCTGCGGGCGGGCTACGGGTTCAGCCAGGGCATGCAGGTGGTCGCCACCGACCTGCCGGCGCCGATCTCGGTCGAGTTCGCGCGCGGCCTGCGCGAGATGAACCTGGGCCTGACGGTGGAGGAGGTCCTCCAGAACATAGCCCGGCGCATGCAGAGCCCCGACTTCGACCTGGCGGTCTCGGGCATCTTGATCAACCGCCAGGTGGGCGGCAACCTCGCCGAGCTGCTCGACCAGGTCAGCACGACCATCCGCGAGCGGGTCAAGTTGCAGAATTTCATCCGTGTGCTCACCGCCGAGCAGCGGCTGTCGGCGATCGTGGTCATGGGCGTGCCGCCGCTGCTGGCGGTGATCCTCCTCGTCGCCTGGCGGGAGTACATGTCGTACCTGCTGTTCACCCGGGTGGGCCAGGCGATGCTGGTCCTGGCCGCCCTGATGCAGGCCGCCGGCATCTACATCATCCGGCGCATCGTGGCCATCGAGGTGTAGGGAGGACCTGGCGATGGATGTGGCCCTCATAGCGGTCCTGGTGTTCGCCTCGGCCTTCACGGGCGGCATGGCGCTGTTGCTGCGCCGGCCCGAGCAGCAGGCGGTGGCCGATCGGCTGCTGGCGCTGGAGCAGCAGCGGTCGCCGCGTGCCGCGGTGCTGGCGCTGCCGTTCCACAAGCGGGTGCTCCTCCCGGCGGCCCAGCAGGTCGTACAGGCCGCCACCCGGTTCCTGCCGCCCCGGTCGCTGGCGGAGGTCGAGAAGAACCTCGTCATGGCGGGGCGGCGGCGGGCCGACCCGGTGGTGTGGGTGCTCCGCAAGTACGTGCTCACCGCAGCCGCCGCGGTCCTGGCGTTCGTGCTGGCCCGGTACGCGCGGTGGCCGGTCGCCCAGCAGTTCGTCTTCACGCTCGCGGCGGGAGGCCTGGGGTACCTGTGGCCCGAGCTGACGCTGCGCCGGGCCATCCTCGACCGACAGGCGCGCATCGTGCGGGAGTTGCCCGAGACGCTGGACCTGCTCACGATCTCGGTGGAAGCCGGGCTCGGCCTCGACCAGGCGCTGGAGACCGTGGCGATGCGCCGGCACGGCCCGCTGTCCGACGAGATCCGCGCCTACCTCGACGAGATCCGCCTGGGGCGTGACCGGCACGAGGCCCTCAAAGCCCTGGGGGCCCGCACCGGTGTCGAGGACCTGATCTCGCTGACCGCCACCCTCGTGCAGGCCATGGAGTACGGGGTGAGCATCGCCACGGTCCTGCGCGTCCAGGCCGACGAGGTGCGCACCCGCCGGCGCCAGCGCATCGAGGAGCGGGCGATGAAGGCGCCGGTGAAGATGCTCTTCCCGCTGATCTTCCTGATCCTGCCGGCGCTGTTCGTGGTGGTGGCCGGGCCCGGGTTGATCCGGGCCTATGCCGAGTTCATCAGGCCCGGTGGCCCCTCGGGGACGTTCGGACCTCCGCGTGTGATCCGCTAACCCCGAGCGGGCTACGGGGGAGCAGATGCAGGCGTACCGACGGCGGCGTTTCGACACTGCACGGCGAGGAGGCTCAGTTCCTATGCGCACGCTGCTTGCGAGTGCTCTTGTTCTGGTCCTAGCAACGATCGCGGCGCCGGTCGTCGACGCCAGCGAGACCGTCGTCGTGCAGGTCAACCACGGGCTGTTGCTCAAGGTCAGCGGGGCCCAGCGCATCGTGGTGGCGGCGCCCGAGATCGCCGATGTGAACCTGATTACGCGCAACGAGCTGATGGTGATCGCCAAGAAGGTCGGCGAGACGACGCTGAGCGTGTGGGATGCGCGGGGCTTCACCACGTACCGGATCGTGGTGGTGCCCGGACCGGCCGAAGACCTCGTGCAGGCCATCACCCAGGTGCTGCGCGAGCCCCGGCTGACGGTGCGGGTGGTCGGGCAGGTGGTGGTCCTGGAAGGGTCGGTGAAGACCGAGGACGACAGGAAGCGGGCGGAGGAGATCGCCAAGGCCCTGGCCGCCGGGCGCACCGTGGCCAATGCCTTGACCGTTGAGCAGACGAAGGCGACGGAGGAGGAGCAGCGCCGCCAGGCCGCCGAGGCCGCCCGGGCCGCCCGCGAGGCGCAGCTACGCGAGGCGTTGCGCGGGTTCCAGGTGACCGTGCGCCTGCTCGACCTGGACACCGCCATCGTCGAGGGCGGGGTTGCTACCCAGGAAGACTTGCGGCGCCTGGAGAGCATCGCCCGGACGTTCGTCAAGAACGTCACGTTCCTGGTGCGCGTCACGTCGCCGCTGCAGATCCGCGTGGACACCACGTTCGTGGAGCTCGACCGTACCGCGCTCCAGCAGATCGGGGTGGAGTGGGGCGGCGGCCAGGCGGCTGACCCGTTCCTCACCGACCCGTTCGCCTTCCACTTTGGGAACCTGAACCAGGGCTGGCCGCTGACGCCGCTGCAACTGTTGGTGGCCCGGCTGCGCGCCCTGGAGGCCCGGGGCGCGGCCCGCACCCTGGCGAACCCGCGGGCGGTGGTGATGCAGGGCCGGCCCGGCAAGCTGCTGGTGGGCGGCGAACTGCCCGTTCCCATCGTGCAGGCCGACCGCACGGTGACGATCCAGTTCAAGGAGTTCGGGATCCGGCTGGAGTTCTGCGTCAACTCGCTGCTACGCAAACAGGGTGACCAGCTCGAGTGCCTGCCCGCGCCGGCGATGAGCGGCGGCGAGGGCCTGATGATGGACCTGCGCGCCGAGGTGAGCACGCTGGACTTCTCCAACGCCATCGTGGCCGCCGGCTTCGTGATCCCGACCATCCGTAAGCGCGAGGTGCAGACGTCGGTAATGCTGCGGCCAGGGGAGTTCCTGCTGCTGGGTGGGCTGATTCAGCGCGAGCAGAGCCAGAACGTGCAGAAAGTCCCGCTGCTGGGTGACATCCCCGTGCTGGGACAGCTCTTCCGCAGCACCCGGTTCCAGCGAGGCGAAACCGAGCTGGTCGTCTTCGTCTCGCCCAGCGTGGTCACACCGACCCGGGAGGCGCCACCCGTGCCGGCAGAGCCCACGTCGTCGCCGTAGGGGTCCCACGGGGGAGGCCCGGGATGTACGTGATCAACCGGACGCGGGGTACGTACCTGGGGGTGAACGTGCAGGTCGCCAACTCCTTTCGTGCGCGCCTGCTCGGCCTACTGGCGCACCGCGACCTGCGGTTTGGCGACGGTGTCTGGCTGGTGCCGTGCAACTCCGTGCAGACGTTCGGGATGCGTCACCCGATCGACGTCGTGTTCCTGGACGCAGACCGCCGGGTGGTCCGGGTGGTGCGGGGTGTGCGCCCGGGCCAGATCGTCTGGCCGGTGCCCCGCGCCCACTCGGCCCTGGAGCTGCCGGCGGGCGTGGTGCACAGCAGCGAGACCCAAGTTGGTGATGTCGTCGAGTTCGTCAGCGAGCCGGCCGGCGACGCGGGCACGCGCAAAGAGATGGAGACGGTCGGGACTGCGAACCGGCAAGGACCGTAGAGGCCCGCCGGGGTGCGGCGCCGCGCCGCCGGCCCGGCGCGTGCGCCGCACGCCTGGCGCGCCTCGCGCACACGGCTACGGGGTACAGCGTCGGACGTGGCGGGTGCCTTCCGCCGTACAGCGGCCGGGGCACGGGTCCCACGTGATGCGCAGCGTGTCGCGATCGTAGACCGCCATGCCGTACCAGCGCCCCGGCGCGACGACTTCGACGTACGCCGGGAGCGCGAGGCCGTGGCGGCGCAGCACGGCGCCCACGGCCTCGGCCTTCGCCAGGGCCAGCCGCCGGGCGCGGGTTGTGGTGGTGTCGGCCGCGAGCTCGATCGTCGCGCGCACCTGCGGCTGCGCCGTCCCCACCGCGCGCACGCACACCTCGGCAGGCTGCTCCGGGACCAGCGCCGCCCGGACGGCGTCGAGCACCGCTGGATCGATGGTGGGGCGCACGGCGCTGACCGGCGCCGCTTCGGGCACCGGCTGCGGCCTGCTGAGCACGTAGTCCGAGACCGCGTAGCCAGCAGCGAAGAACGCCACCACCAGCAGCAGGCGCATACCCAATGCGACGCCCTGCCGGCGCAGCCGGAGCTCTTCTTCGAGGCGCGCGCGCGCCTCGAGGCGGAGGCGCTCCTCCTCGTAGATGCGCTGCCGGAGTTCCGGCGAGACCGTCACCGTGCACACCTCCCGCGCGTGCCACGGGCTCCGGCCCCCGCAGGCACGCGTCTTCCCCGGACGCGCGTTCCTCTCCGGACGCGACGCCTCGCGCCCCGGGCTGCCGCGTCGGACCCGAGAAGGATGTACCCAACGGCCTGCGCGCTCAGGCACCACGTCCACGCCCGGTCGCCCGTGGCCCGACGGTGCCACGCGTCCGCACGTTCCGCACGTCGGCGTGTGTGGCGAAGCGCGGGTGCCTGTGCTAGAATGACCCCCGGCGCGGTGGCCGTAGCTCAGCCTGGTGAGAGCGCCTGGCTGTGGCCCAGGAGGTCGGGGGTTCGAATCCCCTCGGCCACCCCAGACTAGACTCTAATCAGGACGCGGGTTTCAGCCATCGGGCTGGCCCCGCGCTGCTCGTCCCTTCGGTAGTTTGCCTTGACGGTTCCGCCAGGGATCGCCGCGGGTGAACCTGCCAGTGCCAAGGCTTCGACAGGCTCCTGGATGACTACCGGCGCGTGGTCCGTGGTATATATCCAGTGAGTTTCCCCTCTTCCCCGCAGGGGTGGATCCAACGAACAGGAGGCCGGAAGATGGCAAAGCCCGTGCACTTGCGCATTGCGGTTCGCGATCAAGTCGGCAACGTCACCGTGATGGACGCCACCGGCTACGTCAACGAGCCGCCGGTCATCGATCAGGTGATCATCGATCCACCCATGCTCCTGCCAGGTCAGACGGCGCGCATCACGATCCTGGCGCGCGATCCCGAGGGCGAGCCCCTGACCTTCGAGGTGACCGCTTCCGAGGGCACGATCGAGCCGACCGAGCAGCCCAACGTGTTCGTCTGGCGGCCGGCCTAGCGCGGTGTCGCTGGACGGCCGGTGCGTCAATGGACCGCCTGGTGCGTCACTGGACCGCCCGGTACGCGTTGATCCGTCCGTGGGCCCAGTAGCGGCCCGTGCCCCGGATCCTGTCGGCGGTCCGCTCGATCCTGTCGCGGATGCAGCTGTTCCTCTCGCAGCCCGTCGCCACCCACCGGGTCCACCGGAGGCCCGCGAGCCCCGCCACGAACGGCGTGGCCATCGAGGTGCCGCTCAGGGCGTCGTAGTCCTGCTTGTAGTTGTACTGTGTCGTAAGGTAGACGGGCGCATTCGGCATCGTCGACAGGATGGCAACACCGGGGGCGGCCAGATCGACCCAATCCTTGCCCCAGTTGGAGAACGCGGCCTTGCGGTCGTCCTGGTCGGTCGCGGCCACCGCGATGCACTGGGGGTAGGCGGCCGGATACATCTTCGCGTTCGTGCCGCTGTTGCCTGCGGCGCAGGCGAGCACGGAGCCCGCCGTCCACGCGTTGGCGATGGCCGACTCGAGGAAGAGCGACGGCGAGCTGCCCCCGAGGCTGAGGTTGATCACGTGCGCCCCCTGCTGCACCGCCCACATGATCCCGTTCATGACGGCGAAGTAGGTGCCTACGCCGCTGGCGTTGAGCACCTTCGCCGCCAGCAGGCTGACGCCAGGATCGCCGGAGCCGCCGGTGGTGGCCCAGTTCATGCCCGCCACGCCCGTGGCGTTGTTGGTGAGGGCGCCGATGATCCCCGCCACGTGGGTGCCGTGCCCGTTGTCGTCCTCGGCGTCGCTGTCGTCGTTGACGTAGTCGACTTGGGCGACGATCGGAGGCAGGTCGGGGTGGGCGGTATCGATTCCGGTGTCGACGACCGCGATCTTCACGGTACTCCAACCCTTCGTGATGTCCCACGCCAGCGGGGCCTGGATTCTCGCCAACCCCCACTGGGTGACGCACCCGTTGCGCGACGAATCGTAACAGGTGGTCTTGTAGTACGGATCGTTCGGCTCGGCGAGGGCGGTCGCGATGCCGTTGCGTTCCACGTGTTCGACGGCGGGATGGCGCGCCAGCACCTGGAGCAGCGCCTCCAGCCGCTGCGGCGGGACCTTGAGCAGGTGGACGTCGAGACCGGCGATACGGCCCACCGCGCGCACGCCAAACGACCGTGCGAACACCTCGGCGTTCACGCTGACGCTGGGCCTGAACTTGATCAACAGCTCGTCGGGGACGTAGGTGCCGGCGCCCGCTGGCACCGGCACCGGCGGCGGCGCGGACGTCCCGCTGTTGGCGCCAGCCAGGACCAGCAGGAGTACTACGAGGACAGCCCATGCTCCCCCAGGGTTACGCATCGGCCTCATCTCCTTGCGCCGGAGCCGGCGCGTGGCTCCACCGTGATGGGGGGTGACGGCTGCGGGGACCTCAGGACGTCGCGGGTGAACGTATCTCCCGTAGTCGCACGCTTCTCGTGGGCCAGAGCCGTAGGCCAGCCCCGCGTCCCAACCGACGGACTGGACTGTAGTTCGCATTCCTGCCCGGGGTTTCCTGTCGGCATGCAGTCGTGGCCGCCGCCGACGCGGAACTGCGGACTACTGCCCGCGCGCAGGAGCGTTTGGCGTCCTCGTCAGCTTGGCCCGGTCTGGGACGGCGGCGCCGACGCGGCCGGGGCGGTGCGCGGGACAGCCGCATCCGCCGCCGGGCGGTAGGCGTTGGTGATCGGTAGCCGCCGGTCGCGGCCGAAAGCCTTGGGCGTGATCTTCACGCCGGGCGGTGCCTGGCGACGCTTGTACTCGCTGCGGTCGACCAGGCGCACGACGTGCGCCACGGTCGCGGCGTCGAACCCCCGCGCCACGATCTCCTCGGGCGGCGTGTCCTCTTCGACGTAGAGGCGCAGGATCGGGTCGAGGACCTCGTAGGGCGGCAGGCTGTCGGTGTCCCGCTGGCCGGGGCGGAGTTCCGCGGTGGGCGCCCGCTCGAGGATACCCTGCGGGATCACCGCACCTCGCCCGTTGCGCCACCGCGCCAGCTCGTAGACCAGGGTCTTGGGCACGTCCTTGATGAGGGCGAACCCCCCGGCCATGTCGCCGTACAGCGTGGCGTACCCGCACGAGTACTCGCTCTTGTTCCCGGTGGCCAGCACCAACCAGCCGAACTTGTTGGACAGGGCCATGAGCAGCGTCCCGCGGATGCGGGCCTGGATGTTCTCCTCGGCGACGTCGGCGGGCCGGCCGGCAAACGCCGGGGCCAGCGCCCGCAGGAACGCGCCGAAGACCTCGCCGATCCCGATCTCGAGCACGTGCACGCCGAGGTTCGCGGCGACCTGTGCGGCCAGCACCCGGCTCTCCTGCGAGGTGTAGGGGGAGGGCATGAAGGCTGCGTGCACGCGCGCCGGGCCCAGCGCATCGGCGGCGATGGTGGCCACCAGCGCCGAGTCGATGCCGCCCGAGAGCCCCACGACCACGTCGGTGAAGCCGTTCTTGCGCACGTAGTCCCGCAACCCCAGCACCAGGGCCGTGTAGACCTCCTCGGTGGGCGACAGCGGCTCCACCAGGTGCGCCGGCAGCGCGGGCCGCGCCGCAGGGGCGCGCAGGTCGAGGGGCACCACCGGCGTCGGCAACACGGTCTCCTCGGGCTCGCCGGCGCGGTGGAGGGCCTGCTGCTGACGTGCCCGCCGGACGGCTCCGAGGTCGAGGTCGCAGACCAGGAGGTCCTCCTCGAACTGCGCTGCCCGGGCCCGGACCGTCCCGGTGTGGTCCAGGACCACGCTGGCGCCGTCGAAGACCAGCTCGTCCTGCCCGCCGACCAGGTTGACGTAGGCGATCGCGGCGCAGTAGTCCTGGGCGCGCGTGCGCAGCATCTGCTCACGCTCCCGCCACTTCCCGGCGTGGTAGGGCGACGCGTTGATGTTGACGACCACCAGGGCGCCGCCCCGCGCCACCGCCTGGGGCGGGCCTCCGGGCAGCCAGATGTCCTCGCAGATGGTCACGCCGACCGGCGCGTCGGGCAGGGCGAAGACCGGGCAGTCGCCGCCCGGGTGGAAGTAGCGCTTCTCGTCGAAGACGCCGTAGTTGGGGAGCCGGTGCTTGTAGTAGGTGCCTACCTGCCGGCCGTCGGCGAACACCGCGGCGGCGTTGAACAGCCGCTGGGCGCCGTCCACGAAGCCCACGACGGCCACCAGGCCCTGCGTGCAGGGCGCGATGCGCTCGAGCGCGGCGCGGTTGGCCCGCACGAAGTCGGGCCGCAGGAGCAGGTCCTCGGGGGGATAGCCGGTGACGGCCAGTTCGGGGAAGGCCACCAGGTCGACCCCCAGGGCGCGCGCGCGCGCCAGGGTCTCGCAGATCCGGCGGGTGTTGCCGTCGATGTCGCCGACGGTGGTGTTGATCTGGGCGAGCCCGATGCGCAACATACAGGCCCTCCGTTGACCGCTGCCGGGCCACCGGCCCCGCTGCTCGCTCGATTATACCCTGATGCGGTGTCTCGCGCGTCCGGCGCAGACGCCCACACTGGCGACCCGGGCGCGGGAACGTATCATCGTGCCCCGTGCCCAGTAGGGGACACGCCGGGCCCGTCGACGCGGCGAGGTGCTGGAGCCGACGCCGGCGCCCATCCATGCCCATGCTCCGGGGACCACACTCCGGGGGCCCGATAAGGACCGGCCGTCCGCCGCGTGCAGCCCCGGCCGTCGCTCGTGCCGTCAGGGAGCCGCCGGAACCCGGGAAACGGCGCGGCCGGCGGCGAGGGTGCTCGCCGCCGGCCGCCAGCGTCGTCGCCCGATACGCCGGGGCGCGTGGGCCAGCGCCTAGAACTCCTCCTCCGGCATGCCCCCGGCACCGGGCGTGGGGGTCGCCGCCTTCTTCTTCTCGCGCTTCTCGACCACCAGCGCCTCCGTGGTCAGCAGCAGGCCGGCCACGCTGGCCGCGTTCTGCAGGGCGAGCCGCGTGACCTTGGTGGGGTCCACGATGCCGGCCTTGACCATGTCGGTGAACTCGCCGGTCAGGGCGTTGAAGCCGACGCCCGGCCGCTCCTTCTTGATGCGCTCGACAATGAGCGAGCCCTCGGCGCCCGCGTTGTGGGCGATCTGGCGGGCCGGCTCCTCGAGGGCCCGCCGCACGATGCTCACGCCGATGGCCTCGTCGCCCTCGGCCTTCACGGCATCCAGCGCCGGGATGGCGTTGATGAGGGCCACCCCGCCCCCGGGCACGATGCCCTCCTCGACGGCCGCCTTGGTGGCGTTGAGGGCGTCCTCGAAGCGGTGCTTCTTCTCCTTCATCTCGGTCTCGGTCGCCGCGCCGACCTTGATCTCGGCCACGCCGCCGGCGAGCTTCGCCAGCCGCTCCTGGAGCTTCTCGCGGTCGTAGTCGCTGGTGGTCTCCTGGATCTCCTTCTTGATCTGGGCGATGCGGCCGTCGATGTCGGCCTTCTTCCCCTTGCCGCCGATGATGGTGGATTCTTCCTTGACGGCCTTGAACTTGTCAGCCCGCCCGAGGAAGTCCAGGTCGACGCTCTCCAGCTTCACGCCGATGTCGTCGGAGATGACCTTGCCGCCGGTGAGGATGGCCATGTCCTGCAGCATGGCCTTGCGCCGGTCGCCGTAGCCGGGCGCCTTGACCGCAACGCTGTGCAGCACCCCGCGCAGTTTGTTGACCACCAGGGTGGCCAGGGCCTCGCCCTCGACGTCCTCGGCGATGACCACCAGCGGCTTGCCGGTGCGGATGACCTTCTCCATCAGCGGCACGATGTCCCGGGCCGCCGAGATCTTCTTCTCGGTGAGCAGGATGTAGGGCTCCTCCAGGACGGCCTCCATCTTGTCGGGGTCGGTGATGAAGTAGGGCGAGATGTAGCCGCGGTCGAACTGCATGCCCTCGACGACCTCGACGGTCGTCTCGATGCCCTTCCCCTCCTCGATGGTGATGACGCCGTCCTTGCCGACCTTGTCCATGGCATCGGCGATGATGTTGCCGATCTCGGGGTCGTTGGCGGCGATGCCCGCCACGTGGGCGATGTCCTCGCGCCGCTCGACGGGGATGCTCTGCTTCTTCAGCGCCTCCACCACGGCCTCCACGGCGCGATCGATGCCGCGCTTGAGCACCATGGGGTTGGCGCCCGCCGCCACGTTCTTGAGCCCTTCGCGGACCATGGCCCACGCCAGCACCGTGGCCGTGGTAGTGCCGTCGCCGGCCGCGTCGTTGGTCTTGCTGGCGACCTCCTTCACGAGCTGCGCGCCCATGTTCTCGTAGGGGTCTTCCAGCTCGATCTCCTTGGCGACGGTGACGCCGTCCTTGGTGATGGTGGGAGAACCCCATTTCTTCTCCAGCACGACGTTGCGCCCCTTGGGGCCCAGGGTCACGCGGACCGCACTGGCCACGCGCTCGACTCCACGCTCGAGCGCGCGGCGCGCGTGCTCGTCGTAGAGCAACAGCTTGGCAGGCATCGGTTCCCTCCTCCTGTGGGGATTGTGATAGCACTCTCGACCGTCGAGTGCTAATCTGCCTCTATTGTGGAAATCCCGGCACGCCAGATCAAGCCCCTGACGGCCAATGGGCGCCATTGGGGAAGCCGAAAGGCGAATTTCTTGGCAAAGATCTCCCGATTTCGCTCATTTTCTCGCGCTCTCTCAGTCGAGCGCTGGTGCAGTATCAGCTCAGCGGGGCGTGGGCAGGGTGAACCGACCCCACGAGGAATCGGGGCGGCGTTCGTGGGGCCGATAACGACGCCCGCAGACGCCCTCGACGCCCCGCTGGGGGCGATGCCCCGCTGCGGGCAATGCCCGGCTGGCGGGATGCCTCGCTGCGGATAATGCCCGGCTGGGGGCGATGCCCCGCTGCGGGCGCGCAGCGAGACCGGGCGCCCTGGGTGACCGATGCCAGTGCTATACTGACGTTGCCCATGGGATCCTCCCGTTCGCGCTGGCCGGTCGGGCTGGCCATCTTCCTGCTGGTCATCAGCTTTCTGGTGGCCGCGCATGTGCGGAGCCGCCAGCCGCTCCGCCAGGAGGTCCAGCTCCCGACGTGGCGCGTCCAGGAGCTGGCGGTGCTGGTGCGCCAGCAGGAGGAGGCCCGCCGTCTCCTCGAGGCCGAGCTGGACGACCTGCGTCGCCGCGCCCAGGCCTACCAGGCAGCCCTGGTGGAGGGACGCGAACTCACCCAGGCGATGCAGGAGGAGATCGCCCGGTACCGTCTGATCCTTGGGCTCGTGCCGGTGGAAGGGCCGGGCATTCGGGTGGTCCTGGCCTCCGGGGCACCGGACGGTCCGGGGGTGCTCCCGGCGGTGGTCGAAGCCCAGGACCTGTCGGCGCTCGCCAACGAACTGTGGTCGGCCGGGGCGGAGGCGATGGCGATCAACGGCGTACGGGTCCTCGCCTGGAGCGCCATCCGCCAGCTCGACCGGACGATCACGGTGGATGGCAAGAGCACGACGGCGCCGTACGTGATCGAGGCCATCGGCGATCCGGCCGCGCTGCAGGCGGCCCTGGCGATTCGCGGCGGGTTCGCCGAGGGACTGCGCGCGGTGGGGCTGCGCGTCGGCGTGCAGGCCCACCAGCGCCTGCGCCTGCCCGCCCGCCCGGGGCTCGAGCCGTTCCGCTACGCCCGGCCCGCGTCGACACCCCAACAGTAGCGCAGCGCGCGCAGACGTCCGGGCGCGGGCGAGCACCGCGCAGACACGCGAGCGCGGCCGCCGCCAGCTGACCCGGAGCACGTCCGGGCACCGCTGGCCGTCGCGACCGCGCCGCCCACCCGCTCGCGGAACGCCTGCCGCGCTTGGGCGCCGGTCTCGTTCCATCGCTTCAGTCGACCGGGCCGTGCGGCAGCGCCCGTCGGAGACGGGGCTTTCATTCTATGCAGTGCCCCACACTGGCGTCAACTAGTCCGGCCGCTCCACCGCCAGGGCGACCGCTTCGCCGCCGGCCAGGCACACCGCCGCGACGCCGCGGCGCGCGCCCCGCTCCTCCATGGCGTACAGCAACGTGGTGAGGATGCGCGCGCCGCTGGCACCGATGGGGTGGCCCAGGGCCACGGCGCCGCCCCGCACGTTCACGCGCTGCAGGTCGAGGCCCAGCTCTCGCGTCACCCCGAGCACCACCGCGGCGAACGCCTCGTTGATCTCGAACAGGTCGACCGCCTCGAGGCTCCAGTCCACCTTGCGCAGCAGCGCGCGGATGGCATGCGCCGGCGCGATGGTGAACCACTCGGGCGCCATGGCGGCGCCGGCCTGGCCCACCACGCGCGCCAGGGGCCGCAGCCCCAGCCGTCGGGCGGCCTCGCCCGACGCCAGCACGACCGCCGCGGCTCCGTCGCTGATGCTGCTGGCGTTCGCCGCCGTGACGGTCCCGCCGGACTCGAAGGCCGGCTTGAGCTGCGGAATCTTCTCGAACTGCACGCGCCGCGGCTCCTCGTCCTCGGCCACCGGGGCGGCGCCGTCGACGGGCACCGGCACGATCTCGGCGCCGGCGGCGCCCGAGGCCATGGCCGCCAGCGCCCGGCGGTAGCTCTCCGCGGCGTAGGCGTCCTGGTCTTCGCGCGAGATCCTGTGGGTGCGGGCCAGGAGTTCGGCGCAGTTGCCCATGTGGATCTTGTGGTAGGCGTCGACGAGGCCGTCGCGCAGGATCACGTCGACCAGCGTACCGTCGCCCAGCCGGTACCCCGTGCGAGCGCGCTCGGCCAGGAAGGGCGCGGCGCTCATGTTCTCCATGCCGCCGGCCACCACGACCTCGGCGTCGCCGGCAGCGATGGCCTGCGCGCCGAGCATCACCGCCTTCAGCCCCGAGCCGCACATCTTGTTGACCGTGGTGGCCGGGACCGTCTCGGGCAGCCCGGCGGCGAGGGCGGCCTGCCGTGCCGGTGCCTGCCCCAGGCCGGCGCTCAGCACGTTGCCCATGATGACCTCGCTGACCGCCGCGGGCGAGACGCCCGCGCGGCGGACGGCCTCGGCGATGGCCACGGCACCCAACCGCGGCGCGGCCACCGTGCTCAGGCCGCCCATGAACCGCCCGATCGGGGTGCGCGCAGCGCCGACGATCACGACATCTGCTGCCATGAGACTCCCTCCTTGCTTTCAGTCTATCGCAGGGCGCACCACCCGGCCACGCACGCCATGCCCCGGAACCGGACCCGCACGGGGGCCCCTGTGACAGCGCGTGGCAGGGCTGCGCGAGCGCGTCGCGCGCCTGGAGCGACCGGACCCGGACTGGGTTCCCCGTGCCAGCACCGATAGGCTGACGGGCCCCGTGTTTTGACACCCTTTTTTCGTGGGGTGTATAATTTATGTATCGCGCGGCCCGGCACGGGATAGGCGCCTGCGCGCCAACCGCGCGGAGGTCGATGGCGGCGGGTCTTCCGGCACCAGCGTCGGGGGCCTGCCGGCTGTTGTATGGGCGTCAGGGACGGAAGGCCGGCCGCATCCCGGCGATCCGGACCCGGTCCGGACGCGAGAGAGGGTGGGGAACGATGGCCGAAGTGCGCGTGGGCAAGGACGAGACGCTGGACGCGGCGCTCAAGCGGTTCAAGCGGCAGGTCAAGCGGTCCGGAATTCTCACCGAGGTCAAGCGGCACGAGCACTACGAGACGCCGGGGCAGCGGCGCCGCCGCAAGCTGGCGCGCGCGGCGAAGCGCCGTCGCAAGTAGGCGGCGACCGGCCCGGCCTGAGGGCGCATGGGCGTGGGCCTGCGGGAGCGGCTGGAGGCGGATCTCAAGGAGGCGCTGCGGGCGCGGGACGCCATCCGGACCTCGACGATCCGGCTGGCGCGGGCGGCGCTGCAGAACGCCGAGATCGACCGCCGGCGGCCGCTGACCGAGGCCGAGATCGTCGAGGTCCTGCAGCGCGAGGTCAAGCGGCGGCGCGAGGCGATCGAAGGGTTCGAGCGGGGCGGGCGTCCTGACCTGGTGCAGCGGGAGCAGCTGGAATTGGCGATCCTGCTGGGCTACCTGCCGCCCGGCCTCGACGAGGCCGAGGTGCGCCGGCTGGCCCAGGAGGTGATCGCCGAGGTGGGGGCCAGCAGCGAGCGCGACGTGGGCCGCGTCATGGGGCCGTTGATGCGCCGCGTGGCCGGGCGCGCCGAGGGGCGCACCGTCGAGCGCATCGTCCGCGAGCTGCTGCGCGGATGAGACCTGTGGCTGGCCGCGGGTGACCGCGGCGCGCGGGACCGACGCGAGAGCCCGGGTCACCGCCCGGGCCTCATTCTTCTTGCCAGGACGGGACAGCGCGTGACCGCCGTGCACAAGCGCAGGTCGGTGAAGCGGGCGCGCAGCGCCGGGGGCGTTGTCTTCCGCCGGACGCCGCAGGGGCCAGAGGTGCTGTTGCTCCGGCACGAGAGCGGCAGGTGGATGCTGCCCAAGGGCACCATCGAAAGCGGGGAGACCCCCGAGGCCGTGGCCCTGCGCGAGGTGCGCGAGGAGACCGGGCTGGGCAACCTGCGGGTGTGTTGCGACCTCGGGCAGGAGCGCTACTCGTTCTACTGGCGCACCGAGCACGCGTTCTACGACAAGACGGTGCGCTACTACCTGCTGGAGTTCCTGGGCGGGGAGGACGTGCGGCCCCAGCGCGAGGAAGGGTTCGTGGCGGCGGAGTGGGTGCCGGTGGACGAGGCCCTGCGGCGGATCAAGTACAAGGAGACGCGCGAGATCGTCCGGCGCGCGCGTGCCGCCCTCGCCGAGCTGGAAGCGTCGCGCGTGGCGGGAGGCACGGAGCCGACATGACCGATCCCATCGAGGCGCGGGTGCTGGCGGTGCTCCAGCGGTACGCCCAGCACCTTAACCCCGCCTGGGCGCGGGGCTTCCAGTTCCTCGGCGCCGAGACCCTGGAGGTCGAGGCCGAAGGAGCCATCATCCGCGACGCGTACGGCCGGGAGTTCATCGACTTCGCGTGCGGGCCGGCGGTCTTCATCGTCGGGCACCGGCATCCAAAGGTGGTGGCCGCGGCCCGTCGGGAGCTCGAGCGCATGCCGCTGTCGGTGCGCATCATGCCCAACGAGCCCATGGCCGAGCTGGCGGCGCTGCTGGCCGAGGTGACGCCCGGCGACCTGCAGTACGCGTTCCTCTGCAACAGCGGCGCCGAGGCCAACGAGGCCGCCCTCAAGCTGGCGCGGGCGGCCACCGGCCGGTCGGAGATCGTGGCGATGGTGGGGGCGTTCCACGGCAAGACCTTCGGCGCGCTGTCGGTGTCGGGCCGCGACCTGTACAGGACGCCCTTCGCGCCCCTGCTGCCCGGGGTGACCCACGTGCCCTACGGCGACGTCGACGCCCTGGAACGCGCCGTCGGCCCCGCGACCGCTGCCGTGATCCTGGAGCCGATCCAGGGCGAGAACGGCGTGATCCTGCCGCCCGACGGCTACCTGCAGGCCGTGCGCGCGCTGTGCGACCGCACCGGTGCGCTGCTGATCGTCGACGAGGTGCAGACCGGCATGGGGCGCACGGGCACCATGTGGGCGTGCGAGCGGGAGGGGGTGGTCCCCGACATCCTCACCGCGGCCAAGGGGCTGGGCGGCGGCGTGGCGCCGGTGGGGGCCATGATCGCCCGGCCGCACCTCTGGGAGCCGTTGATCAAGCACCCGTACATGCACACCACCACCTTCGGCAACCGCCTGGGCTGGGCGGCCGCGGTGGCCACGATCCGCGTGATCCAGGAGGAAGGGCTGCTGGCGCGGGCGACGGCCATCGGCGACCGCTTGCTGGCCGGCCTGCGGCGCCTGGCGGCCACGGCTCCGGACCTGATCGCCGGGGTGCGGGGGCGCGGGTGCCTGGTGGGCGTGGAGTTCCGAGAGGCCGACGTGGCGTTCCTGGTGATGGCCGGCCTGTTCCAGCGCCAGGTGCTCGGGTTCCACGCCCTCAACCGGCCCGAGGTGATCCGGTTCGCGCCGCCGTTGGTCGCCACCGACGCGCAGACCGACCGGGTGGTGGCTGCCTTCGGCGAGGCGCTGGACGAGGCCCGGGCCCTGCTGAGCGAGGTGACGCTCCCATCGACGTCGGCGTGACCGCATCGCCCCTGACCCAGCCGGTCGGCGGCCTGGCCCTGGCGCGGCGCTTCCTGGAGTTCTTCGCGGCGCGGGGGCACGTGATCGTGCCGGGCTCGTCACTCGTGCCCGCGGACGACCCCACGCTGCTGTTCACCAACGCGGGCATGGTGCAGTTCAAGGACGTGTTCCTGGGCCGCGAGCGCCGCTCGTACACCCGCGCGGCGACGCTGCAGCGATGCCTGCGGGTCTCGGGCAAGCACAACGACCTGGAGGCCGTCGGGCCCAGTCCGCGGCACCACACCCTGTTCTTCATGCTGGGGAACTTCAGCTTCGGCGACTACTTCAAGCCCGAGGCGATCGCCTGGGCCTGGGAGTTCGTCACCCGCGAGCTGGCGATTCCGCAGGACCGCCTGGTGGTGACGGTATTAGAGGGCGACCAGGAGGCCGAGGCCGCCTGGCGCGCCCTGGGCATTCCGGCGGCGCGCCTGCTGCGCATGGGCGAGGCCACCAACTTCTGGTCGATGGGCGATGTCGGCCCTTGCGGGCCGACGTCCGAGCTGCACTACGACTGGGGACCCGCCGCGTGCACGTGCGGACGGCCCGACTGCAGTGTCGCCCTGGACAACGGGTGCGGGCGCTGGCTGGAGATCTGGAACCTGGTGTTCATGCAGTACGACCAGGCCGCCGACGGCACGCGCACGCCCCTGCCCCGGCCGGGGGTCGACACCGGCATGGGGCTCGAGCGGATCGCCGCGGTGATCCAGCAGGCGCCCACGAACTACGACACCGACCTGTTCGCGCCCATCCTCGACCGCATCCAGCGGCTGCTGGGGCATTCGGCGGCGCAGCGCGCCGCAGCCATCGTGCCCTACCGGGTGATCGCCGACCACACCCGCGCGGCCACGTTCCTGATCGCCGACGGCGTGCTGCCGGGCAACGAGGGCCGGGCCTACGTGCTGCGCATGATCCTCCGGCGCGCCATGCGCTTTGGGCGCCGGGCCGGGTTCGACGGGCCCTTCCTGGGGCAGGTGGCGGCGGCGGTCGTCGACCTGATGGGCGAGGAGTTTCCGGAGCTGGTGCGCCAGCAGGCGTTCATCACCGAGGTCCTGGAGGCCGAAGAACAGCGGTTCTCGCAGACGCTGGCCGCCGGTCTCGAGCGCCTGGGCGAGGTGATCGCCCAGGCCCGGGCACGGGGGGCCCGGGAGCTCGCGGGCGCCGACGTCTTTCGGCTCTACGACACCTACGGGTTCCCGCTGGAGATGACGCGCGACGTGGCCGCGGAGGCCGGCCTGGGCGTGGACGAGGCCGGGTTCCGCGCGGCCCTCGAGGAGCAGCGCCGGCGCAGCCGGGCCGAGACCGCCGAGGCGGTGACCCGCGTGGAGGGGAGCGCGATCGAGGCGCTGCGCGAACGCGGCGTCGCCGACACCGTATTCGTCGGCTACACCCGCGCCCGCGCCACCGCCCGGGTGGTGGCCCTGCTCCGCGACGGCGTCCCCGTCGACGCGGCCCGGGCGGGCGACGAGGTGATCGTGGTCCTGGACCGCACGCCGTTCTACGCCGAGGCGGGCGGCCAGGTGGGCGACACCGGGGAGCTGACCGCGCGCGGCGTGCGGGTGACGGTCACGGACACGCGGCGCCTGACGCCCGGGGTGGTCGGGCACTACGGGCGCGTCGAGGAGGGCCGGCTGCGCACCGGGCAGCGGGTACGGGCCGCCATCGACGTCGCGCGCCGTGCAGCCATCATGCGCAGCCACACGGCCACCCACCTGCTCCACCGGGCGCTGCAGGAGGTGCTGGGCGAGCACGCGCGGCAGGCCGGCTCGCTGGTGGCGCCCGACCGGCTGCGCTTCGACTTCACGCACCTGCAGCCCCTGTCGGCCGAGCAGCGGGAGGCCATCGAGCGCCGGGTCAACGCCGTGGTGCTGGAGGGCCGGCGCGTGCGCGCGACGGTGATGCCCCTGGAGCAGGCGCTGCGCCTGGGCGCCATGGCGCTCTTCGGCGAGAAGTACGGCGAGCGCGTGCGCGTGGTGACCGTGGCCGACTACAGCCGGGAGCTGTGCGGCGGCACGCACCTGCGCTCGACCGCCGCCGTCGGGCTGTTCCTCATCACCGCCGAGGTGGGCGTGGCCGCGGGCGTGCGCCGCATCGAGGCGCTGACGGGGCTCGCGGCCTACGACCGCGCCCGCGCTGCGGAGCGCACGCTGGCCGAGCTGGCCGCGCAGCTGCGGGTGCCGCCGGCCGAGGTGCCCGAGCGTGTGCGCCGCCTGCAGCACGAGGTGCGGACGCTGCAGCGGCTGCGCGAGACGCAGGCGCAGGGTCCTCCCGCGGGCCCGGACCTCGCCGCGGCCACGACCGACGTGGACGGCGTGCGGGTCGCCACCGCCCGCTTCGACGGGGCGACCCACGACACGCTGCGCGCGGCCGGCGACCGCCTGCGGGCGCAGGTCGGCCAGGGCGTGGTCGTCGTCGGGAGCGCGGTGGGCGATCGCGTGCACCTGGTGGCGATGGTCACGCCCGACCTGCACGCGCGCGGCCTGCGGGCCGATGCGCTGCTGCGCGCGGTGGCCGCGCGCGTGGGCGGCACGGGCGGTGGCCGCGCGGACCTGGCCCAGGGCGGCGGTCGCGATCCCGCGGCCCTCGACGCCGCACTGGCCGCCGTGCCCGCCGAAGTGCGGCGGCTGCTGGGCGGCAGCTAGGCCGGTGCGCGTGCTCGCCATCGACCCCGGCACGCGCCGGCTCGGGCTCGCCATCAGCGATCCGACCGGGACCATCGCCATGCCTCACGCCGTCTTGGTGCGCGCGGGGTGGGCTCGCGACCTGGCGCGGTTGCGGGCCATCGTGGCCGCCTGGGGCGTGACCGAGGTCGTCGTGGGCCGTCCGCTGACCCTGCGGGGCGAAGCGGGCGCGCAGGCGCGTGCGGCGGCGGCGTTCGCGCAGCGCCTGCGCGCGGCCCTGGACGTGCCGGTGCACGAGGTGGACGAACGCCTCTCGACGGCGGCGGCCCAGCGTGCCATGCGCGAGGGCGGCGCGCGGGCCATCCGCGGCCGCGTCGACGCCATAGCGGCGGCGCTCGTCCTGCAGACGTACCTCGACCGCGGGCGGCTCCGGCCGATCGAGGCTGGCGCACCGCCAACGTCGGCGCCGCCGGCGCGCGGCGACTGGTCGGCGGTCGGGCAAGGTGCTATGCTCGGCGCGGAACGCAGGCGACGTGGCAGCCGGCGGGGGCGGGAGGTGCGGCGTGGTCGAAGACGGTGACGTGATTACGCTCCAGGACGAGCACGGGCTGGAGCACCGGTTTACCCTGGTGGACGTCGTCGACGTGGGCGGGGTTCGCTACGCGGTGTTGCAGCCCGAGGAACAGGACGACGACCCGGCGGCAGTCGTGTTCCGCATCGAGGGCGAGGACCACCTGGTGCCGATCGAGGACGACGAGGAGCTGAGCCGCGTCATGGCCGAACTCGAGGAGCGCTACAACGACGTGACCCTCGACGACGAGGACGACGACGACCTCGATCTCCTCGACGAGACCGAGGGGTTCGCGACGAACGGCGAGCCCGACGAGGACGACGAGGACCCGGAGGACGCTTAGGGCCTCCGGCCTGCGGTGGCGGCACACCAGGGCACACCACCCCGGGCGCGGCGGCTGTGGATGGCCGTGGCGGGTAGTGCTGCCGCTGCGGCGCTGGTGGCGGTCGGCGCCGGCTGGTGGGTGCTGGGGCCGGTCGGCGGCGGGGAAGCCCGCGTCGTTGTCATCCCGTCGGGCGCCTCGGCCTGGGCGATCGGCCGGCAGCTGCGCGACGCCGGCCTGGTGCGGGCGCCGGTGTCGCTGGTGGCGGCCGCGGCGCTGCAGCGGCGCCTGGGGACGCTGCAGCCCGGCGAGTACGTCTTCCACCCGTCACAGAGCGCGTGGGAGATCGCCGGCCGCATCGCCCGCGGGGCCGTGCGTCTCCATCGGGTGACGGTCCCGGAAGGGTACACGGTCCGCCAGATCGCCGACCTGCTGGCCGGGATGGGGCTGGTCGACCGCGACCGCTTCCTCGACCTGGCGTTGCGGCAGGGCCGCACCTTGGGGCGGCCGTGGCTGGACGCGCTGCCCTCCGACAGCCTGGAGGGCTACCTCTTCCCCGACACCTACTATCTGCCGCGCGGGCTGCGCGAGGAAGCCGTGATCGGGACGATGCTCGACCGCTTCGAGGCCGCAGTCGGCGAATCGCTGCGCGCGGCTGCTGCGGCGCGCGGTCTTGGCCTGCACGACCTCGTGACGGTCGCCTCGATGGTCGAACGCGAGGCCCAGGTACCCGACGAACGGCCGGTGATCGCCGGCGTGATCTACAACCGCCTGGCGCGGGGGATGAGGTTGGAGATCGACGCCACGGTGCTCTACGCGCTCGGGTACCACAAGCCGGTGGTGACCGCGGCCGACCTCGCCGTGGACTCGCCGTACAACACCTACCGGCGGGCCGGCCTGCCGCCCGGCCCCATCGCCAGCCCGGGCGTGGCCGCGCTGGAGGCCGCCGCCCATCCTGCCGCCGTGCCCTACCTGTACTACGTGCGGCGGCCCGATGGCCGCCACCACTTCAGCCGCACGTTCGCCGAGCACCTGGACGCGGTGCGCCGCTACCGCCCGTGAGCCGGCTGTGGCGCCTGCTGGCGCCCCGGCACCGCGTCTCGGGTGTCGCAGCCCTGTCACCGGCCCTGCTACGGGCGTGGGGCATCGACGCGGTGATGCTCGATCTCGACAACACCCTGGTCCCGTGGGGCGCAGACGCACCTCCGCCCGACGTGGTGGCCTGGCTGGCGACGTTGCGGCAGGCGGGGATCGCCGCCTGCCTGGTGTCCAACAGCCTCTCGGGCCGCGTCCGGCGCGCTGCCCGTCTGCTGGGCCTGCCCGTGGCCGCAGGGCGGTTCAAGCCCAGCGCCGCCAAGCTGCGCCGCGCCCTGGCCATCATGGGCACCGCGCCGGCGCGCACGGCCATGGTGGGCGACCAGCTCTTCACCGACGTGCTGGCGGGCAACCGCCTTGGGGTGCCCACGATCCTGGTGGCACCGCTCAGCCCGCGCGAGCCGTGGCGCGTGCGCCTCGTGCGCGCGCTCGAGCGGCGGGTGCTGGCGGCGCTGGCCGCGCGGGGCCTGCTCAGTCCCGCCTCCGAGGGCTGACCCCGACCGCGGGGCTTGCCGTGTCTGACCCGCACGACCGCAGGGCACAAGCTATTGGCCACGTCGAACTCGTGGGTCTAGACGTCTGACCATCACGACCACCGGGCATAACCTCTCTGCGCCCGCGGCCCGGTCGGGGGCCGGCGCGCGTGTCGATGCGAACGGTCCTGCCTCGCGGTGGCTTCGACTGGTGGGCCCTCTACCTTCGAGGGCTTGTGGCACTCTTCGGCGTCGCGATGCTCGTGGTCGGCGCGCCTCCAGACCGTCCGGTGCCTCTGGTGGCCATCCCCCTGGTGCTGCTGCTGGTACCCGCCGGGATCCTGAGCGTGCGGGAGGAGACATCGCGCGGGACCCACCGGGTCGCGGCCTACGCTGGCACGGCCCTGGAACTCTTGATCGTCACCCTGTTGGTGTACGTGACGGGCGGAACGGGCAGCCTCTTCTACGTGTTCTATGTGCCCGTGCTCATCTGGGGCACGGCCGGGCGCGGGCTGCTGGCCGGCGTCATTGGCGGGTGGGTGGCGGCGCTGGGGTACGCTCTCGCCGTTGGCCTTCGCCAGGCGCCGACCCTCGAGGCGCTGTCCCGGACAGCGCTCCTGGCCTTGCTCGGACTGCTCGTCGGGGTCCTCGAGCAGCGTCGTGCCGATGCCATGACGGCCGCCCTGCGCGGGGCCGAGGAGCTCGCGCGGCGCGCGCGTGTGGCAGCCGAACTGCAGGCGGTGGTGGACGCGATGGCGGGCCTGGCGCTCGCGGACCGGGCGCGGCGCGTGCTCGAACGGCTCGTGCGGCTGGCCGGCGCCGACGTCGGCGTGGTGATCGTGCTCGACGTAGAGCAGCGCGCCGTGGTCACAGCCACCGTGGACCCGCAGGAGGCGTGGCGACGTGGGGAGGTCCTGCCGCGCACGGCCGTGCTGGAAGAGGTCCTGCAGTCCGGTCTGCCGCGTACCGCGGTGGACGCAGCGACCGACCCGCAGTGGGCGGCCGTGTTCGGACGCGGCCGGATGGGGTCGGCCGTGCTGTTTCCCTTGCGCAGCGGCGGCCAGACCTTCGGGGCGGTGCTCCTGGCGCGGCGCGAGGTACGGCTGTTCAGCGAGCCCGAGGTGGAGGCTACTGAGACGGTGCTCGCTGCCGCCGCGCTGGGGCTGCGCGACGCCCAGATGCAGGTCCAGGCGCACGAGTTCACCATGAGTGCCGTCAACGTGCTGGCGGCGGCCCTGGAGGCCAAAGACCCGTATACCCGGGGCCACTCCCAGCGGGTGGCCAGCAGCGCGGTGGCCATCGCCGAGGAGGTGGGCCTGCCGCCGGAGGAGGTCGAGCGCATCCGCTGGGCGAGCCTCCTGCACGACATCGGCAAGATCGGCACGCCCGAACACATCCTGCGCAAGCGCGGCCCGCTCACCGACGAGGAGCGCGTCATCATGAACCTGCACGCGGAGCGCGGGGCAGGGATCCTGCAGGAGTTCGCACCGTTCCGGGCGCTGGTGGACTACGTGCGCTACCACCAGGAGGCCTACGACGGCAGCGGGTACCCCGAGGGGCTCGCGGGCGAGGCCATCCCGCTGGGGGCGCGGATCATCCGCATCGCCGACACCTTCGACGCGCTGATCTCCGACCGCCCCTACCGGCGTGGGCGCACGGTCAACGAGGCCATGGCCGAGCTGCGGGCGATGGCCGGGAGCGCGCTGGATCCGTTCCTCGTCGAGGTGTTCCTGCGCGTGCTACAGGTCAAGCCGCCGTTCGAGGTGCAGCTGCGCCTCTGGCGCGAGCGCTAGAGGGGGAGGTGCCGTGCCGATGCCGCGGCCACGGTGGCGTTGCGGCTGGCGCGGGCGACCGCCAGTGCCTCCTCCAGGCGCTGGAGCAGGCTCTGGTCGTCGTCCGCGTCCTGGGGAAACGCGGCCAGCCCGATGCTCACCGTGTGCGTCACCGGCAGCGGTTCTTGGGGCACGGTGAACGGATGCTGTTCGACCGCCATGCGCACGCGTTCGGCCACGATCAGGCCGCCCTCGAGGGAGGTCTCCGGCAGGATCAACCCGAAACGGGCGGGGCCCAGGGCCGCGCGAACGTCCACCTGCCGGGTGACGCGGCGCAACGTCTCCGCGACCTGCACGACGACCAGCCGCAGGCCCTCGTCGCCCCACGCGTCCCGGATCTCGTCTTCCTGGTCCAGGGCCAGCAGGGCCGCAGTGAACTCGCGGTCGAACCGCCGGCAGCGCCGGACCTCACGGCGCAGCATGATGCCGAAGTAGGTGCTGTTGAACAGGCCGGTGGCCGGATCGATGACCACCTGCTGCCGCAGCCGCGCACGCAGCTCTTCCAGCTGGCGCTGGACGGTCACTGCCCGGCGGTCGCGCTGCCGTTCGTGGCCCCGGATGCCCTCGAGCACGGCTGCGGCCGTGACCTGGTCCAGCTGCCGGTGGATCTCCAGGTCGGGGCCGGGCGCGGCGGGTGCCTCGGCGAGGAACGCCAGCACCACCGGCCTGACCTCCAGCACGACCCGAACGACGTCGTGCAGCGGCACCCCGAAGGCGAAGGCTTCCTGGCTCAGACGGGCGGCGAACTCGGCGAACGGCTGGGGGCGGGTGGCGATCAGCGCCTGGCAGAGCGCGTCGATGCCTGCCAGGGTCAGCCGTTGGAGCCGTTCAGGATCGTGCCACCAGGCAGCGAGGCCCGGCGTGGCCGCGATCCGCTGCGCCCAGCGGGCCGCCAGTTCCCGGCGGTGGATCTGAACGCGTTCGAGGACGGCAGCCGCCATCGAGGTCTCCTGCCGCGTACTACGTGCCAGGGACGCACGACTCCTCTCCGGAGCAGGAAGCACGCAGGTGGCGGCGAACAGGGCGGCGAATAGTAAATTTTTACGTCGGACCATGGGCACGAGGCTGCGCGGGATCCTGCAGGAGCTGGTCGGCGACGATACGCGAGCAGCCGCAGTGCTCAGCATGGACGGCGACGTCGTCGAGGCGGTGACCAAGGGCGGCGCCGCCGACCTGACGCGGGTCAGCGCGGACCTGGCGGCGCTGGTGAAGGTGGGGGCCTACTGCATCCGCAAGCTGGACGGCGGCGAACTCGACTTCATCACGCTCACCACCGACAGCCTGTCGGTGCTCGTGGTGGCCATGGGGCAGCAGCACTACCTCGCCACGGTGCTGGACGCGGGCGGCAACGTCGCGCGCGCACGGTTGCAGATCCGCCGGCGCAAGGCCGAGATCACGGAGCAGCTGGCATGACGCTCCGCGGGACACCGGGCGCGGGGGTCCTCGCGCTGGTCGTCCTCGTCGGGCTGGTGACCCCGGCGCGTGCCGCCGGCCTCGACCCCGTCGCCGGACGACCCGCGCCGACAGCGCACGTTGCTGCGCTGCAGGAGGGCGCGCGCCTGTTTCGCGCGGGCCGTCTGGATGCCGCCGAGGGTGCGGTGACCCGCGCACTGCGGGCGCGGCCCGCGGACCCGCACGGGTGGTTGTGGCTTGGCGCGATCCGGTACCATCGGGGCGACATGCAGGGGGCAGTCCAGGCGTTCGACTACGTGACGCGACGGCAGCCGCGCGATGCAGCGGCGCTGCTGTGGCTCGGCTACGCGCAGCTGCAGGCCGGTCGGCCCCAGGTCGCCCAGATCGCGTTCCGCCGGGTACTGCTGCTGCCCGCCAGCCCGGCGGTCCACGACATGGCCCGGCAGGCCCTGCGTGCCATCAGCCCGCTGCCGCAGGCAGCGATGCGCGGCCCCGTCGTCCGATGGGTGACCGAGGCCGCGACGTACCAGGCGTTCGCGCGCCACTACAACCCCCGTCTGGGGCTGGAGGAGGCGCGCCGCATCGGCGAGGCGCTGCTGGGCTACAGCCGGGTGTTCAACATCGACCCGCGGCTGGTGGTGGCGCTGGTGGCGGTGGAGTCGGGGTTTCAGGTGCGGGCGCGGTCCCGTGCCGGCGCCATCGGGCTGGGCCAGCTCATGCCCGAGACGGCGCGGGCGCTCGGCGTCGACCCCGATGATCCCGTGCAGAACCTGTACGGGACGATTCGCTACCTGCGCGGCAACCTCGACCGCTTCGGGTGGGAGAATCTGCACCTGGCGCTTGCCGCGTACAACGCGGGGCGCGGCGCGGTCGAGCGTTACCAGGGCATTCCGCCCTACGACGAGACCCGCTGGTACGTCTTCAACGTCGCGAGCCTCTACCGGCGCTTGCTCGCCCTCTGACGCGCCGGGGCGAGCTTCGCCGACGCCCTGGTGGAAGGTCGGCGGAGGTCTAGGCGAAGCCGCCGCGGGGTACACAGGGAAGTGGACATCCGCGTGCCGGCGAGGGCCGGTACGTGTCACCTCCGAACGGGCAAACCCATCGCGAGGTGGGGGCGCAAAGCCGACGGGGGCGCGCGGGGTGCCGTGCGGCCGGCCGGGTTGCCGAAGAGGAGCCAGGTGGGCCCTTCGGCTTGTGGCCGGAGGGCCTTCGCGCTAGGTTCGCGCTAGGGTGGAAGCCCGCGCCGCATCGTGCGGCGTCCGCGTACCGCACCCCCGCAGGAAGGCAGGCCGTGAATCGTCGCACCGCGCTGGAGACCGCGCGCACGGGCCCGGCTCTGATCGCCGGCGTGCCCGCCGACGCCGTCGATCTCGACGCGCTCATCGCGCACCTGGTGGCCCGCGGCTTCGAAGGTGGCGTCTCGATCGCCGACCCGGAGACGGACGCCGTGCTGTGGATCCACGACGGCGCGCCGCAGGAGTCGTGGTTCTTCGAGGCGACGGGGACCGAAGCCGTGCTGCCGGCTGCGGCGGGACGCGATCTCCTGCGCCAGGTGGCGTCGCGCGGCGGGACGCTGTCGGTGGTCGTCGGCCTGCCGCCGCTGCCAGCCGGGCCGGCGGCGACCGGCGACCGTGCGGCCGAGGAGACGCCCGACGCCGCGCAGCGCGTGGCCGCGGCAGCGCGCACGGGTACGGCACCTGGGGGGATGCCGCCGCAGGGTGGCAACCGTGCGGTCCCCGCCGGCACGACGGTCACGATGGAACCTCCTCCCCATCCCTGGCCCGAGATCCTGAGTCTCTTCGTCGAGCGGCTGGCGCGTCTGCGGGGTCGCAAGCTCGCCAGCCGGTTCTTGGCCTCGCTCGAGCGGGCGCTGGCACCGCACGGCGGCCGCGTCGAAGACGGCCGGGTCGTGGCGCCGCCGCTCCCCGAGGCGACGTGGCGGCGCATCGTCGAGACCGCCTGCGCGTCGATCGTCGCCGTGGTGGGACGGGGCTTCGTCGATGCCCAGATCGCGGCGGCGGAACACGCGTTGCGGCAGACCAGCGGCGCCGGTGAGGGGCGGTGACCGGTCGCGCGGGTATCACGCACTACACCTGGCCGGGCGGCCTGGCGGTGGTATTCGAAACTCCAGCAGCAGGCATCGGCGCCGTCTTCGGGCCGGCGGGCTGGCAGCTCGTGCCCGGCGGCTCGGCGGCGGCCAGCGTGCCGCCGGGCGCGGCGCGGGCGCATCTACCGTTGCCCGAAGACGTGGTGGCGCAGTGCATGGAGCTGGAGTTCGCCGGCGGCGCGCTGCACACCGATTTCGTGCGCCTCGAGCGGTTCGTGCGGCGCCTGCAAGCCGACGGGAGCAGCGCGGTGCTCTTCGTGCTCGGAGCGCACCCCGCTGCCCTGGTGATCGCCGAGGGCGCGGTGACCGCCTTCGACCCCGCCGCCCCCGACGCATCGGAGGACGCTGTGATCAACCGCGCAGCAGGATGGATCGTGCACCTGGCGGGCCGCATGCGTGCCCCGGCGCCCCCGCCGGGGCAGGAGACGCCCGCCGCGTCGCCCGCGCCAGAGGCCGCGCCGGTCCCGGTACCCGCGGGCGCCCCGGCCGACGGCGCGACCGGCGTGGAGGTCCCAAGCCACGCCAGCGTGGACCCACCGGCGCCAGGGCACGACGCTGTGCTGCCGGCCGCCGCCGCGCCGTCTGCGGACGCCGTGGCGCCCGAGGCACCGCCGCCCGCTGCGCCGCCCGGCGAGGCCACGTTCGGTCGCTTCTCGCCGGACGCGCGCTTCCTGCGCGCCCGCGGTATCGACGCCACACTGCCCGATGACGTGCGCGCCGAGATCGTCGCCGCAGCCGGGATCGACCCGCTCGCGGTGCTGCCATACCTGGACGGCGGGCGCACCCTGGCCGAGGTCGCCGCGGCCAGCGGGCTGCCCGGCACGCAGCTCGCCGCCGTGCTCGACGTGCTCGTGGCGCGCCGGCTCGCGTTCCGCTACGTCGTCCGGGCGCGGCCACCGGCGGGCGCGCCGCGGCGCTGACGGACGCCGCAGGCTGCGCTCTCATGTCTAGCCGTCCGGAGTTCTGGGCAAAGTTCTTTACCGAGAGCTTGCGGCAATGTTCTGGGCGGACTGTACTGCGTGCAGCGACCGTCCGCCACAAGTGCATACCGATCCCCGAACAAGGCAAACCCACCGCAAGGTGGGGGCGCAAAGCTACGGGACCTAGAGGGTTGGCCGGGCTGCCGAAGGGATGCACCGTAGATCCTCTTGGGCAGTCCCAAGAGGGTCTGCTGTTTTTCGGGGACGGGTGCCGCACGAGGCCAGAGGCCACGGGGAGGCCGCACGATGCGCGGGCGCAGCGGAGAGAATGCGACACCCGAAGCGCGGCCACACCGCGCGAACCGCACGGGCGCCGGACACCAGGCGCAGCGCACCCACGACGATGAGGAAGCGCTCATGCAGGAGTACGCACGGACCCGCGACCCGGCCATCCGGGAGCGGGTCGTGCTGGCCTGCACCCCGCTGGTCCGGCGCATCGCCGCCGAGTTCGTCTTCTCCGGGGTGCCCACGGAGGACATCGTGCAGGTCGGCTACCTCGGGCTGTTGAACGCCATCGCGGCCTTCGATCCCACCCGCGGGGCCAAGTTCACCACGTACGCCAGCTACCTGATCCGCGGCGAGATCCGCCACTACCTGCGCGACCAGCGTGACACGATCCGCAAGCCGCGGTGGCTGCAGAAGGTCAACGCCCGCATCGAGGACACCATCGGACGCTACATCAGCGAGGAAGGTCGGTTCCCCAGCCTCGACGAGCTGGCCGCCGAGCTGAACATCGAGGAGGAGGGCCTGCTGGAGGTGCTGCGGACCCGGGAGGCGCTGCGGACCATCGCGCTGGAGGCCGACGAGGAGAGCGGCGAGCTGCGCGTCGACCGGGAGCGCATCCGTCATCGCACCCACGTCAGCTTCCAGCTCCCCATCGAGGACCGCGTCCTGCTGCTGGAGGCGATGGAGTCGCTGAACAGCCTGCAGAAGAAGGTGCTCTACTACCTGTTCTTCACGGACCTGACCCAGACCGAGGCCGCGAAGCGCATCGGCATCTCGCAGAAGCACGTCTCGCGCGTGCTGGCCTCGGCGCTGGCCAAGTTGCGGGGTGTGATGGGCATGGCCTCGTCGGAGGTGATCTAGCGCACGACGCACTGACCTCGCCCCGGAGCGCAGTCTGCCGGAGGTTTGCGAAGGAGGGTATGGGAATGTCGCAGCTCAAGGACGTGCTGGCCGACCTGGCCAAGGTCGACGGGGTGCTGGCGGCGCTCGTGGTCAGCCGGGACGGGTTCGTGGTCGAAGGCGTGACCAGCGAGGAGAGCGTGGACCTGGAGGCTGTGGGTGCCATCGTGGCCAGCAACATCGCCGCCGCCGACTCCATGGGCCGTGAGATGGTCCGCGGCACCATCCGGAACCTGCTCCTGGAGTTCGACGAGGGCCCCGTGGCCATCGGGCCGGCTGGCCCCGACGCGATGCTGGTCGTCGTGGGCGGCAAGCAGGCGAACCTGGGACGCATCCGGCTCGAGATGCGGCGCAACAGCCAGCTGGCCGCCGCGCTGGTCTAGCCGCACCGCCCGTCGTCCTGCGCGCGCCGTCGACCGGGCGGACGCCCGCGCAGGCGTCGGGCATGCCGCGGGGCGCCCGGTCCCGCACGCTCCCGCCGCCGGGAACCTCGATGCCGTCAGCGCACCGGGCGTGCCGCAGGGCGATCAGTCTTGCGATCAGTCCTGGACGTAGACGACCCGCAGGATCTCGTCGATGGTGGAGACGCCGGCCAGCACCTTCTCCAGACCGTCGTCGCGCAGGGTGCGCATGCCCTCGCGGATCGCCTGGGCCTTGATCTCGGTGGAGGGTGCGCGCCTGACGACGAGCTCACGGATGGAATCGGTGACCGTCAGCAGCTCGAAGATGCCGATCCGGCCCCGGTAGCCGGTGCCCCGACAGTAGTCGCACCCCTGGCCACGGTAGAAAACGACCTCGGTGTCGATCCGCTCGGCGCCCAGGCGCCCCAGGGCGTCGGGCGGGGGGGCGTAGCCCACTTTGCAGCGGGGGCAGATGGCGCGCGCCAGCCGCTGGGCCAGCACCGCGATCACCGACGAGCTGATCAGGAAGGGTTCCACCCCCATGTCGATCAGCCGGGTGATCGCCCCCGCGGCGTCGTTGGTGTGCAGGGTCGAGAGCACCAGGTGCCCGGTGAGGGCGGCCTGGACTCCGATCTCGGCGGTCTCGCGGTCGCGGATCTCGCCGACCATGACGATGTCGGGGTCCTGCCGGAGAATGCTGCGCAGGCCGTTGGCGAAGGTCAACCCGGCCTTGGGGTTCACCTGCACCTGGTTGATGCGGGACAGCTGGTACTCGACGGGATCTTCCACGGTCACGATGTTCTTGTCGGGCGTGTTGAGCTTGCTCAGGGTGGCGTAGAGCGTGGTGGTCTTCCCGCTCCCGGTCGGCCCGGTGACCAGGATCATGCCGTGGGGCTTGCTGATGGCGCTCTCCCACTGCCGCAGGGTGTCGCTGTGGAAGCCCAGCCGGCTCAGCCCGATCATGGCCTGCGACTGATCGAGGATGCGCATCACGACCTTCTCGCCGAACATCGTGGGCAGCGTCGAGACCCGCAGGTCGATGCTGCGCCCGTCGGTGACCAGGTGGATGCGGCCGTCCTGGGGGCGCCGGCGTTCGGAGATGTCCATGTCGGCCATGATCTTCACACGCGAGACCAGCGCCGCCTTGAGGTTCTTGGGCGGGTTCATGACGTCGCGCAGGACCCCGTCGACGCGGAACCGCACCCAGATGCCCTCGCGGTGGGGCTCGATGTGGATGTCGCTGGCGCCTTGCTTGACCGCCTCGTCGATGACGAGGTTCACCAGCTTGACGACCGGCGCCTCCTCGACCAGGCTGCGGAGCTGCTCCACCGACGGGTCGTCCTCGCCGGTCTCCACCTGGTAGTCGGGCACCGACTCGCGCAGGGCCCGTTCGATCAGCGTGTCGGTGATCTGGTAGCTGCGGGCCAGGGCCTGCGCGATGTCCTCCTCGGTGGCGACGGCCGGGTCGACCTCCATCCCGGTGATGAGGCGGATGTCGTCGATGGCGATGACGTTCAGCGGGTCGGCCAGGGCGACCACCAGCCGGTTGCCGCGCCGCTCCACCGCGATGCACTTGTGGCGGGCCGCCAGGGCGTGCGGGATCAACTTCACCACCGCGGCCTCCAGGGGCCTGTCGCCCAGCACGACGTAGGGGTAGCCCCACTGGTGGGCCAGGCCGCGGGCGATGTCGGCGTCGGTGGCCACACCCATGTCGCGCAGGATCTGGGCCAACCGCTCGCCGGTCCGCGCCTGGATCTCCAGCGCCTCGGCCAGCTGGTCGCGTGTGATGACGCCGAGGTGGACCAGCGCCTGCCCCAGGGTCTCCCGCTGGCGGCCACGGCGCGGCGCGCGCTCACCGCGCGCCGCGCCGTGCCGGGACGTCTCGGGCACGGTGGGCGCAGCGGGTACCCCGGTCTCGGACGAAGGTGGCGCGGCCGCACCATCGCCAGGCGCGCCCCCCGCGGGCAGGGGCTCCGCGGTGGGCGCTGCGGCTGCTGGCTCGCCGAGCTTCGCCTGGATCTGCGGGTCGTTGGGCGCCACGGCAGCAGCCTGCTGGTAGGCCAGCAGCACCTGGTCGGTCTCGCCCCGGGCGAGGTGCTTGTCGGCCGCCGTCAGGTACGCCTGCGCCGCCTCGTGGCGTGCGTTGAGCCCCTTGTGGGCCGCCGCCAGGTCCCAGTAGATCCAGGGCTCGTCGGGATCCAGGTCGAGCAGCCGCGTCAGCAGGTCGCGGGCCTCCGCCCAGCGCCCCAGCCGCGCGGCCTGACGCGCGTCGGCGTAGAGGAAGGCCCGCTCAAGGGTCGAGCTGTCGCGGGGCAACCCCACCGCTTCCTTCAGCGTGCGCAGGGCGGCTTCGCCGCTCGACCGATCGGGAGGGGTCATCTCGAAAGGATATGCCCAACTGCGGCCGCTTCGAAGACGTGCGCGTCCTACCAAAGCCCTCGTTGCCGGCCAGATGCGCGGCGACTAGCACCCTGTCCTTCTGGGCATATCCTCGTCTGGCCGGCCCGAAGTTTGGGGGCGCAATCTGGCAGGGAAGTTCCCACGGTAGCCGCACGTGCATGGAGGATTGCGGGAAGTTCCGCGTCGCGTGGCGAAGGAGAGCGGCCATGTGTGGCCGCGACCCGGGTACGCGAAGTGGCCGGGCCGGCCGGGTGAACGGGAGGTAGACCGACACGTGGACCTCTATGAGTCCGAGGTGCGCCTGCTGAGCGCTTTCTTGCGCGACCGGCACGTGATCGCCCTGGCGGTCACCGAGGGGTTCCACCCCGACCTGCTGACCTCGCCGCTGGCGCGGCGCGTAGCGAAGGCATTGCTGGAGCTGCACGCGGTGCCCTCGGCGGTGGTGGACGAGTCCGGGCTGCGGGCCCGCCTGGTCGACCGCGGGCTGCTGACCGCCGAGATGGAGCGCTACGTGGCCACGGTGCTCCAGGCGGCGCCCGCCACGGCCGGCGAGGTTGTGGCGCAGATCGAGGTGCTCAAGGCCCGTGAGAGCCGCCACCTGCTGGTGCAGGTCCACGAGCTGCTGGGCGCCCACCTCTTTCGTCCTGACGGCCAGCAGGCCGACATCATGCAGGTGACCGCCGAGGCGATCCACCGGCTGCTGGAGATCCAGCGCCGCCGCGTCCGGCGGCAGGTGCAGCCGATCGCCGAGGCGTTTGCGCCGCTGTTGCACGAGACCGGGCCCCGCCCGGAGCACAACGGGCAGCTGGGCTACTCGGTGAGCCCGTTCGACCGGTTGAACGCCCTGCTCTCGGGGCTGCGGCGTGGCTTCTACTACGGGCTGGCCGGCGCGCCCCGACGGGGCAAGACCAACCTGGCCCTGGAGCTCGCCTGCCACGTGGCGGCCAACCACAAGATCCCGGTCCTCTACTACTCGTGGGAGCAGACGCGGCGCGTGCTGGCCGCGCGGCTCATCGCCAAGGAGGTCGGCATCAACCCTGCCTCGATCCTGGCGGGCGCCGACGCCCTGGGGCCGGTGGGCCCGCGGGTGCAGCTGGCCAAAGCCGCCGTGGCGCGGTACGCGCCCTACCTGCACCTGGTCGAGGCGGGGCGGAAGGACACCCTCGACCGCATCCGCGCTCACGCCCACAACCTGATGCAGGAGTTCCAGACCAACGAGGTGGTGCTGTTCTTCGACTACCTGCAGAAGATCCCCCTCACCGAGCACCTGGAGGACTGGAAGGCCCGCACCGACCGCATCTCCACCGAGCTGGCCGAGCTCAGCCTGGAGCTGAACTGCCCGGTGTTCGCCATCTCGCCGCTGGACAAGGACGGGTGCAAGTTAGACGAACGCCCCGCCGAGGACACCGACGTCTTCAACCCGTTCAACCGGCCGACGATGCACCATGCCATGGGCAGCGGCGACCTGGAGTACGACCTCGACGTGGCCATGGTGCTGGCCAAGGACTGGAAGGCCACGGCCGACCTGCACCAGCTCATCGAGGCCCGGGCCAAAGCCGAGGGGTTCGACCCGGGGTTGATGCCGCGGGTCGACATCGTGAACCTGTTCGTCGACAAGAACCGCGACGCCCCCGAGGCCGAGTCGAACACGGTGCAGTTCGCGTTCTTCGTGACGCTCAACAAGTTCATCGAGCTGGACTACAAGCTCGAGGACGAGTACCGTCCCGACTACCACGGGTTCGCGAAGCTGCAGGAGATCTACACGTACCTGCGCGACCTGGGCTACGGCCCGCCCCGCGAACCCGCCGCCGCGCAGCGCACGGGCGGCAGTGGAGGGAGGCCCCGATGATCGTCGACAGGCACGTCCCCATCTACCCGATCCGCACGGTGGCGCACCTGACGGGTGTCAACCCGCGCCGGATCCGCGCGTGGGAGGACCAGTACAACCTGCTCTCCCCGGCGCGCACCCCCGGGGGCCACCGGCTCTACAGCGAGGAGGACGTGGAGCGCATCCGCTGGGTCAAGGCTCTGGTGGATCGGGGCATTAGTCTGAAGGGGATCCAGCGGCTGGTCGAGCAGGGCGGGGGACCCGCGGCCGGTAGGGCGGTGGCGCCCGTCGGGCCCGTCGAGGCGGGCGCCGAACGTCGGGGGAGCAGCCGATGAAGGTGCAGCTCGATCGCGAGCAGGTGGTGGTGTTCACCCCCTTCCACCGCATCGAGGGCGACCTGCACCTCCCCTCGACGGCGCGCCTGTCCGACCGGCTCAATGCGGCCAAGGACTTCCTGCCCATCACGTCCGCCCGGCTCTTCTCGCTGGACGGCCGGTTGCTCTACGAGACCGAGGTCGTGCTGGTCAACAAGGCCCACGTCGTGATGATGATGGAGCGCCATGAAACCCTCTAGGAGCATCACCGCGCGCCGCCGCGTCAAGCTCGGCGAGCTGCTGGTCGAAGCCGGCTTGCTCACCCCGGCGCAGCTGGAGCAGGCACTGCAGATCCAGCAGCGCACCGGCGAGCGCCTGGGGCGGGTGCTGGTCGCCCAGGGGATGGCCACCCCGGAAGCCATCGCCCGGGCCATGGCGAGCCAGCTCGGGCTCGAGTACGTGAACCTCAAGGCCACCGCGATTCCCGAGGACGTGCTCACGCTGCTGCCGGAGGAGCTCATTCGGCTCTACCAGGTGGTGCCCGTGCGCCTGCAGGGCGACACGCTGGTTCTGGGTATGGTCGATCCCCTGGACGTCCTGGCCCTCGACGACATCCGGCGGCGGGTGAACCGCGAGGTCATCCCGGCGGTCGTCACCCAGGAGGGCTTCGACTACGCCGTCAACCAGTACCCGGCGCTGGGCACCTCGATCGACCAGGTGATCCAGGAGATCCGTCCGGCCGACGTGGGCGAGGAGGAGCCCGGGGTCGACCGGCTGCGGGAGATCGTCGACGACGCGCCCATCGTGCGCCTGGTGAACCTGATGCTCGTACAGGCGGTACGGCAGGGTGCCAGCGACATCCACGTCGAGCCCCAGGAGAACCACCTGCGCATCCGCTACCGCATCGATGGCACGCTCTACAACGTCATGACCGCACCCAAGCACGTGCAGGCGGCCACGGTGAGCCGGATCAAGATCATGGCGGCGATGAACATCGCCGAGCGCCGGGTCCCCCAGGACGGGCGCATCGAGCTGCGCGTCGACAACCGCGAGATCGACCTGCGCGTCTCGACGATCCCCACGGTGTTCGGCGAGAAGGTGGTCATGCGCATCCTCGACAAGCGGGCGGCCCTGGTGAGCATCGACAAGCTCGGGCTGCTGCCCGAGGACCTGCCGCGCTTCGAGAACCTGATCGCCAAGCCCTACGGCATCATCCTCGTCACGGGGCCGACCGGCAGCGGCAAGACCACGACCCTCTACGCGGCGCTGAACCGCCTGAACAGGCCCGAGGTCAACATCATCACCATCGAGGACCCGGTAGAGTACCAGCTCAGCGGCATCAGCCAGGTGCAGATCAACCCCAAGGCCGGCCTCACCTTTGCCACGGGCCTGCGGGCGTTCCTGCGGCAGGACCCCGACATCATCATGGTGGGCGAGATCCGCGACGAGGAGACCGCGCGCATCGCCATCCACGCCGCGCTCACCGGCCACCTGGTGCTCTCGACGCTGCACACCAACGACGCGCCCGGGGCCGTCGTGCGGCTGGTGGACATGGGCATCGAGCCCTTCCTGGCGGCGTCGTCGGTGATCGGGGTAGTGGCGCAGCGCCTGGTGCGCGTGCTGTGTCCGCACTGCCGCGAGCCCCGGACCCCACCACCGGAAGTCGTGGCGCGCTACGGGCTGGCCGCCCCGGGAGCCCCGCCGCCTGTGATCTACACCGCCCGCGGCTGCGAGCTGTGCAACCACCTGGGCTACCGGGGCCGGGTGGGGCTGTTCGAGATCATGGTGATGGACGACGCGCTGCGGGCGCTGGTGGTCAAGCAGGCCCCGGCCGACGTCCTCAAGCGGCAGGCGGTGGCCAACGGCATGCGCACGCTCCAGCAGGACGGGGTGGCCAAAGTCCTGGCGGGCGCCACGTCCCTGGAAGAGATGCTCCGGGTCGTGTTCGTCGAGTAGCGACCCCGGGACGGTCGAGGGAGGCGAGTATGCACATCGACGATCTGCTGCGCGAGGTCGTGGCGGCCCAGGCCTCCGACCTGCACCTCACCTCGGGCATCAAGCCCACGATGCGGGTCTGGGGGCGCCTGGTGCCCATGGAGCAGTACGAGGTCCTCACGCCCGAGGACACGTTCCAGCTCGGCTACAGCATGCTCAACACCTTCCAGAAGCAGAAGTTCGAGAAGTTCTGGGAGCTGGACCTGTCCTACGGCGTGCCGGGACTGGGCCGGTTCCGCGTGAACATCTACCGGCAGCGGGGAGCCGTGGGCATCGCCATCCGGGTCATCCCCATGGTCATCCCCACCATCGAGGCCCTGAACCTGCCGCCGATCCTCAAGGAGCTGTGCCGCAAGCCCCGCGGGCTCGTGCTGGTGACCGGGCCCACTGGGCACGGGAAGTCCACGACCCTGGCCTCCATGATCAACTTCATCAACAACGAGCGCTCGGCGCACATCGTCACCGTCGAGGACCCCATCGAGTACCTCCACCAGCACAAGAAGAGCATCGTCAACCAGCGCGAGCTGGGCTTCGACACCCAGTCGTTCCCCAATGCCCTGCGGGCGGTCCTGCGGGAAGACCCCAACGTGGTGTTGATCGGCGAGATGCGCGACCTGGAGACCATCAGCGCCGCCCTCACCATCGCCGAGACCGGGCACCTGGTGTTCGCCACCCTGCACACCGCCAACGCGGCGCAGTCCATCGACCGCATCATCGACGTCTTCCCGCCCTACCAGCAGCAGCAGATCCGCATCCAGCTCTCGATGGTCCTCGAGGCCGTCATCAGCCAGCAGCTGCTGCCCAACCTGCGCTACCGTGGCCGCGCCGACGGCGACGGCGAGGGGCGGCCGACGCTGCGCTCCCGACTGGGCAGCGCCGTCGCCCAGACCTGGCCCAGCCTCGAGGAGATCGGGCGCGTGCCCGCCGTCGAGGTCATGATCGCCACGCCGGCGATCCGCAACCTCATCCGGGAGGCCAAGACCCACCAGATCGAGACGGCGATCCAGACCGGCTCGCAGTACGGCATGCAGACCATGGACCAGTCGCTGCGCGACCTGTACCTGAACAAGATGATCTCGCTCGAGGACGCGCTGGCCCGGGCGATCCACCCCGAGGAGCTGCGCAAGATGATTCGCGAGGCCGGCGGCGAGGTCGAGCCCATCGCCCGGCCCACGCGGAGGTAGGGGCATGGCGGTCTTCCGCTACAGCGCCAAGGACAGTACCGGGCGCCTGATCACCGGGGTCATCGAGGCCGACAACGACGCGGTGGTCATCGACCGCCTGCGCGACATGGGCTTCTTCATCACGAGCCTCGAGCGCACCGTCGAGCGGCGCGACCTGCTGGAGTCGCTGCAGAGCCTGTTCGGCATCGGGCTCAAGGATCTGGCCGTCTTCTCGCGTCAGTTCGCCACCATGGTGAACGCGGGCCTCTCGCTGGTCCGCACCCTGTCCATCCTCGAGCAGCAGACTTCCAACAAACGCCTGCGGCAGATCATCACCCAGGTGCGCCAGGACGTGGAGGCCGGGCGCCCGCTGTCGGACGCCCTGGGCCGCCACCCCCAGGCGTTCAGCTCGCTCTACGTCAACATGGTGAAGGCCGGGGAGACCGGCGGCGTGCTCGACGAGGTCCTCGAACGCTTGGCCGCCTACCTCGAGAAGGAGCAGGCCCTGCGCAGCAAGATCCGCTCGGCCATGGTCTACCCCGCGTTGCTGACCGTGGCCGCCCTGGGCGGCCTCTTCTTCATGACCATTGTGATCCTCCCCCAGTTCGAGACGCTCTTCCGCGAGCTGGGCGGCTCGGGCGACCTGCCCCTGCCCACCCAGATCGCCATGGGCGTCAGCTACGTGCTCCGGCGGTTCTGGTACGTGTTCCTCGGCGGGCTGGGGGCGGTCGTCTGGGTGCTGCGCCGCTACCTGAAGACCCCCGCGGGCCGCGCCCGCTACGACCGCCTGAAGCTGCGGGCCCCGGTGCTGGGCGAGCTGAACCGCAAGATCGTCATCGCCCGGTTCACCCGCACCCTGGGTACGCTCATCGCCAGCGGCGTGCCCATCATGCAGTCGCTGGAGGTCGTGGCCAAGGCCATCGACAACGTGGTGATCGGCGAGGCCGTCGACGCCGTGCGGTCCAGCATCCGGGAGGGCCAGTCCATCGCCATCCCCCTGCAGTTCTCGGGGATCTTCCCGCCCATGGTCGTGCAGATGACCCGGGTGGGCGAGGAGACCGGCGCCCTGGAGCAGATGCTGCAGAAAGTGGCCGACTTCTACGACGTCGAGGTCGAGGCCACCGTCCAGAGCCTGACCTCGCTGCTGGAGCCCATCTTGATCATCTTCATGGGCGTGGTGGTCGGGGCGATGGTGATCTCGCTGTACCTACCGATCTTCAACCTGGCGACGGGCGGAGGGGTCCGGTAGGGTCGGGACCTGGCGCGCCGGCCTCGGGCGTCAGGTCTAGGGCGTGCGGCAGTTGGGCAGTGAACCGGGTGGTGCGATTCGCGGGCGCAGGGAGGTGATGAGGCCGGGACGGTACGCAGGCACGTGTGACTGCTGGAGTCGTAATTATCGTACGAAGGAGGTTGGGTATCTTGTATAACTTCTTCCTGAAGCGCAAGCGGCGCGCCGGCCAGGGAGGGTTCACCCTTATCGAGCTGGTCGTCGTGCTGGCCATTCTGGGGATTCTGCTGGCGCTGGCGGTGCCCCGGTACCTGGGCGCCCGGAAGCGGGCGTACAAGGCGGAGGCGCAGAACCTGCTGCAGGAGCTGAAGACGCTGTCGTGGGCGTACTATCAGGAGTACGATCGTTTCAACACGTCCCTGACGTCGCTCGGCTTCGTCATGCCGTCGGGGGCCAGTTGGAATACGCCGACGGGGGCCGGTGACGGTACTCAGACGGTTACGTGGACTCTTACTGGATCCACCGGCACGCCTGTCGAGAATAATACTTGCTCCCTCATCTTGTTCGGGAACGGAGATTCCCAGCAAGGCTGCAACTTCTAGGCGGAGGGCATCTGCTGGCTCGAGGGTACAGGGGGAGCGGCCCTGCGGGGCCGCTCCCCAGCTCTTTCAGCGATCTCACCGGGCCCCGCGGCCCGCGCAGCGCGCTGCGCAACGCTGGACGCCGTGGTGGATACGGTCTACCTGACTGCGAGTGTTGGGTGGGATGAGACTTCCTTGGTCTGAGTCGCCGTCCAGCGGTGCCACGCAAGAGCGCCGGGTGGTGTCTGGCCGGCTCGCGGTCTCGCTGGTGCTGCTGGGGGCGGTAGCCTTGCGCGTGTGGGACCTCTGGCGCACCAGCATTTGGTTCGACGAAGCGTACAGTCTCTTTCTGGCCCAGCAGCACTTGCCCGAACTACTGCGCCGCCTGCGCACGGAGGACATGCATCCCCCGCTCTACTACGCCGTGCTGGGACTGTGGATCAAGCTCTTCGGCACGTCGGAACTGGCCCTTCGCCTGCCCTCAGCGCTCATGGGGGTGGTGCTCGTCGGACTCACGTATCTGCTCGCGCGTCGCCTCGTCGACGAACGGTGCGCGCTCACCGCCGCCGCGCTGGTGGCCATCTCGCCCTTCCAGCTGATGGCCTCGCGCGACGCCCGGATGTATCCGTTCCTGGCGGTCTTCGCCCTGGGCGCCACGTACGCGTTGTGGCTGGCGCTGGATAGCGGCCAGCGCAGATACTGGGTCGGCTACGCTGGCGCGGTCGCCGCGGCCGTCTACACCCACCATTTCGCGTTCCTCGTGCTGCTGGCCCATGCAGTGTACGTGGCAGCCTACGCTCGACATGCCCTGCGGCCGTGGCTAGCGGCTGGAGCGGCCGTCGCCGTCGCCTACCTGCCCTTCGTACCCGTGCTCTGGGTGCAGCTGCACCACCAGCGCGCCTGGCCGATCGTCAGGCCGCCGTTTGGCCTCTCCGCACTCGCCGACCTCGTGGGGCTGCTGTCTTTTGGGGGCGAGTTGTTGGGGATGGGCAGCTATCACCAGCGGAGCCTCCTGCCCCTCCTGGGGAAACTCGCCGTCGTGCTGCCTTTCCTGCTGCTGCTGGTGCTGGGGATCTTCAGCGTTCCGCCGCGGGCCAGGGCGTTCCTCGTCTCCTACCTGGCGCTGCCGGTGGCCGTTGCAGGGCTCGTCTCGATCAAGATGAACGTCTTCTACGATCGGTATTTCTCCTTTGTGATCCCACCGTACGCGATCTTGCTCGCCGGCGGAATATGGGGCATTGGCCGCGGTGCGCCCGAGCTGCGGCGGACCGCGTTGGCCGCAGGTGCGGGACTCGTGGTCGTCGTCTACAGCCTGCCTGCCCTCGGTACCATCTACTACGGGCCGTCGCCCTACGACTGGCGCGGGGCGGCCGCATACGTGGCGGAACGCGCTCGGCCAGACGACCTCATCATGTACATTCCGGCATTTGCCTATCTACCGTTCGATTACTACTTTTCCGGTCCGCAGGTCAGAGCGCAGTTGAACCCCCGGGAGTTGCTGCCCAAAGGCACGACGCCTCGCGCGGAGTGGCTCGCCAAACAGCAGGAACTGCACGCGTTGGCAGCGCAACACCCGCGCATGTGGATCGTGGCGACGATTCCGTTGGGCGTGGAGGCACGGCTGCGATTCCAGGAACTCGTCCGCCCGTACTTCGTCGAACGCGAGGGCAGGGATTTCCGGTGGGTGTACGTGTTCCTGTGGGAGTCGAAGGTCTATCGGCCCAGGGCCGGACGGCCGTGAGCGACTTGAGCGACTACGGAGCGCCGCTTGCCCGACTGTGCACCAAAGCGGCCCTTGGAGACACAGCGCACAGCGATGTGGCGCGAAGCACTGTCCGGGTTGCGCACGCCCTCCGCCGTGTGATCGCGGGGGCCGCGGTCGTGTTCGCGTGCCTGGCACTCGTGTTCCACCAGACGACCGGCTGGTGGTCTGACGATTCTGTGATGCGGTTCGTGCAACTCCAGAACCTGCTCCGACAAGGATTTCAAACTGCCAGCGTGTTGTACCCTGCGAGGGACATCGACCCGGAAGGACGGTTCTTCCCTGCCGGCCCCTGGTTCCACGTTCGCCGGGTCCACGTCCTGCACGCGGGCCGACGATTTGATGCCGCAGTGGTGGAGCGCTGGACAGCGACGCACCCGTGGCGGTTTCGCGTGGCCCATGACGGCACGGTCGACATTGCACGTACGATTGTGTACGTCGGATATCCTGCAGGGCCCCAGGACCGTTCGCCGTGACGCGAGGCGCGTGGCATCCCAAGAAGCCCACACGCCATGGCTACCCGACAGGGCGCGCTGTCGCCGTGTGCGCCATCGCGTGCATCGCGACGGCGGTTGTGTTGCTGCGCCATCGGGAGTTCTGGTCACCCGATGCGGCGGTGCGCTTTGTGCAAGCGGAGGCCATGCGGCGCGCGGCGTTCAACGACGTGGCGGTGCCCTATCCGGCCGCCGCCTTCGATCCCGAGGGGCGGTTCTTCCCCGCAGGCCCGTGGTTTCACTTCATGCGGGCCGGACAGCACTACCTGTCGTACTCTCCGTACTTCCCCGCGCTTGCGGGTGTGCTCTACAACGTAGGAGGCTATGCCGGGTTGCTGGTGGTTCCGGTGGCGGCGGGCATCGCAGCTCTGCTGGTCACAGCACGGTTCCTCGACCGTGTGGCGCCCGCGCTGAGCGCCCCCGGCGTGGTCGCAGTCGGCCTGGGCACGCCGCTGTTCATCTACAGTGTGGTCTTCTGGGACCACAGCCTCGTCGCGGCGCTGGCCACGGGCGCGCTGGCGCTGACGGCGACGGTGCTCTGGCGGCCCTCCGCGCGCGCCCCCGCGCGCCTGGGTCTGGCGGGAGTTCTCCTTGGCATCGGGCTGTGGTTTCGCAACGAGATGTACCTGCTGGTGGCTGCGCTGCTCGCGGCCTGGCTCGCCTGGGGCGGCAAGGAGAGAATTGGGGGAGCGGCCGCGCTGGGCGCAGGAGTGATGGTCGGCGCCCTCCCGGCCGCCGTGGTGAACACACGGCTGTTTGGCAGCCCGCTTGGCTGGAAAGGGCAGGACCTCGTAACCGGACGCCTGCAGGGCTTTGCCGAGGCCGCCGGCGGAGGGCAAGCCGCCGGCTGGCTGGCCAACAAGCTGGGCAACGCGTACTACCAGCTGATCTCGCCCGACTTCTATGCGTTCAACCCGCGGGCCGTCGCGGTGGGGCTGGGGATCGCCGCGGTGCTGCTGGTCGGGACGGTACTCCTGGTCCTGGGCGTGCGTCAGCGGGTGCACCTGCCGGTGCTTGTCGGCGGGGCGGTCGTGGCCATCACGGCGATCCTCGTGGCCTCGGGCCGCACCGCGCTCTCGGGCCTGCTGGTTACCGCGCCCGTGGTGGTGCTCGGGCTGGTGGGTGGCCGGAGGCAGACGTGGGAATGGTATCTATGGACGGTGGTCGTGCTGTTCACCGGTGCCGTGATCGTCACCGGGACCCACGGGGGGTTGCAGTGGGGGCCGCGCTACCTGTTGCCGGTGGTACCCGCCCTGGTCTGGCTGGCTGTGGCGGCGGTGGACCGCGCGCGGCAGGCTGCGCCGGCCCTCTGGCCGTCCCTGCGCCTGGCAGCCGGGCTGGTGCTCGGGGCCAGCGTGCTGGTGCAGGCGGCCGGGGTCGAGCACGTCGACGCCTCGCTGGCGCGCAACGCCCGCGTCAACGAGGCCCTGCGGACCGCGCCAGCGGAGGTGGTGGTGACTGGACTCGAGTGGCTGGTGCTGGGGGCGGGGCCGGTGTACTTCGAGAAGCAGCTGATGCTGGTGCGCAATGCCGAGGACCTGCGGGTCCTGGCGACGCGGTTGAGCGAGCGGCAGGTGGAGCGGTGGACCTACGTCCCCTGGTCGGGGAGTGCCTATGATGCCGAGCAAGTCGCGAGGTGGACTGCCGGGGCGTCGTGGCGGTTCCACGTGGCGGACGACCGGCTGGTGCATGGGATTCGGTTGGTGACATACGAGGGGCGGCCGTGAGGCGGGTTGCCCGGAATTGGGAGCCTGCCCCTCGCCGGGTCGTGGGCCGACCACGCGGGCCGGGGCCGGCCACCCGGGATTGGGGGGCGGAAACTGGCGACCCTGAACCTTGTGGGTTGCCATTGCAGGTGATAGCCTGGCGACGCGGAGCAGGGAGATGAGCATCAAGCCCCGGAGCACGGCCGAAGACCTGTGGCGACGCGGTGAGACCGATGGTCGCCTGGAACTCGTTGACGGTGAGGTGGTCGAAATGCCTCCGGTCGGCGGGGTGCACGGCAAGGTCGTCGGCCGCCTGCATCGCCGCCTCGCGGAGTACATGGAGGAGCGCGGCAGCGGCGAGGTCGTTGTCGGCGAGGTGGGCTTCATCCTCGCCTTGCCCTATGATCCCGAACGGGTCCGCGCTCCGGACATCGCCTTCATTGCCGCCGAGAGGTTGCCTGACGGACGGCTACCAGCCGGCTTCGTGCAGGGTGCGCCGGACCTCGCCGTCGAGGTGCTCTCCCCCTCCGACAGCCCCATCGATGTGCAGCAGCGAGTGCGCGACTGGCTAGAGGGCGGTGCCCGCCTGGTGTGGGTGGTCACCCCGCAGGCTGCTACTGCAACAGTCTATCGCGCGGACGGGTCCGCCCGGTTGCTGCGGGAAGGCGACACGCTGGAAGGGGAAGACGTGCTTCCCGGACTGCGGATTCCGTTGGGTTGGGTTTTCGGGTGAGATTCCGGGTGCCTGCGCCAGCCCGCTGCAGCGAGCGGGACATTCTTCTGGTCAGGGAATGCCTACGATGCCCAGCGAGTCGCGAGGTGGACTGCCGGGGCTCGTGGCGGTTCCGCGTGGCGGACGACAGGCTGGTGTGTGGGATGCGGTCGGTGACTTAGGAGCGGTTGGTGACTTAGGAGAGTGAGCCCTGAGTGGGGCACCCGGGATTGTCCCCAAGCGCGTCGTGCTAGGTCCCACGTTCGTTGCGACCGACCGGTTGCGTGACGGACGGCTAGCGTCCCGCTTGCTGTGGGGTGCGCCGGACCTGGCCGCGGAGGTGCTCTTCCCCTCCGACAACCTCGTCGGGGTTCAGCGGCGAATTCATTACCATGTAGAAGGTCGCGATCGCCTGGCGTGGATGGGTACCCAGCAGGCAGTCCCACAAGGCTATCGACTCTGCAGACTGTGGCCTTCGGGGCCGCGGGCTTGCGAGAACTAGGCCGTCACGTGATGGGTTATCATCCATGGGATAGAATTAGGCTCCTCGTCCCTCTGCAGAAGTATGGTGCTCAGGTGGCAAGTTATTCTTTGGCCTCAGCGGCGCCGATGGCCATCTCACTGATAGCCGTCGCGGTCTTCACGAGGCTTGTAGGCGTTGACGATTACGGCCGGTTTGTGTTTGTGACCGCCGTTATCGGAACGATTATCACCGCGTTGGCCGGCTGGGGCGAATACGCGGTGTTGCGCGTGGTGCCTGAAATCGAACGTCCCACCGATTTCCTCGTTGCTGTGTCAACCCTTCGGCGGTTGGTGATGCGGAGCAGCGCGTTTGCCGCCGCGATTCTCGTCATTACTGGCTTTCTCGTCGTGCGTGTCGGATGGTTACCGTCCGCATTCATGCCGTACCTGTTGCCTGCCGCATGCGTGGTGCTGGTTCGCCCCACTTACCAAACGCTGAGAACGATGTACCAGGCAAGAGGTGAAGCGGGTCGGTATGCAGTGTACGAGCTCGTTCAAGCCGCGTTGGGGATGGTGCTGAGTGTCTTCATGGTATGGTTGTTGCGATTTGGGATGTTTGGCCGACTGTGGGCGGAAACTACGGTACTCGCTGCTCTCATCTGGGTGGCAAACAGATCCCTGCTAGGACCCGAACACGTCGTCATGACGGCGGGTAAGCCAACAGATCCTGCGACGGCGCGCCGGGCAGTCAGGGTTGGACTGCCGCTCGCGGGGTGGTTTACGGGACTGGGTCTCATGGGAGCGATTGAGCGAGGCATTCTGCGACTGCTCGCGGGGGACGACGCGGTTGGTTCGTACGGGGCGATTTTCGCGCTGATCGAGAGGACAAGCACGCTTGCCTTCGGTCCTTTTCTGATGTTGTCCTTCCCGTACCTGGTGCGCATTTTCGCAACTTGCGGCAGGACTGAAGCGGGAGTCGCGCTTGGCCGCATCATGACAGTCTTTGGCGCGTGGGCTGCAGCATACTTGATTTTGGGATTGGGGTTTGCCGAGAAAATCATTCGTGCGGTTATTCCCCACGATTACCTGACCGGCCTGAGCGTCGTCCCGTGGCTTTTGGTGGCCTTCGTGCTGTGGCACTTTGCGATGTACGCCCACAAGGGCTTGGAACTCGGAGAGAAGATTGGAAACATGCTGTGGGCTATGGGCGCGGCTCTATCCGCAATTGCACTCGGCTGCATCGTTTTCGTACCGCGGTTTGGGATTGCGGGGGCGGGTGTGGCCAGGGTACTTGCGGCGCTAGCGTACTTGGCAGTTGTTTGGAAACCCTCGCAGGCGGTAGTGCCCTGGGTCTTCAAGTCAGTGTGGTCCAGCGGCCGGGTGCAGTGATGCGCGTCGGGTTGGATCTCTGGCACGCGACGTTGGCCAGTGGCGGCATCGGGCGATACGCCGTCGAGTTGACAAAGTCGCTCGTTGCCCTCAACAGCGAGCAGCCGGGAGTCAGGTACGTTCTGTTTCCCGGCAGGGGGCCGGCAGAGTGGATCACGCGAATGCTGGCAGAACACTCGCCGGTCGTTAGCCTGGGAACCGCCTACTGGAAACTCCCGAGGGCGGGCATCCCAGCGCGAGTTGTGCGATCGACCCTGTGTGTGGCGCGGAGATCTAGGGGATTGGAGCTCAACGTGTTGCATTGCATGGACTTTCTCGACGTGCCCTTGGCTCCGCTCGGCAAGGTTCGGATAGTCGCAACCGTCCACGATATCTCACCCATTCTCTACCCGGACACATTTACTAGACGGCATGCGATCTTTTTTCGGGCTTTGGCGCGTCCGTTGCTGCACAAAGCGGAGCGCCTTGTCACGGTTTCCAGGTCGGCGGCGAGCGAAATCGCCGAGTGGGACAAAACCCTTCGAGAGAAACTCAGTGTGGTGTATCCTGGCGTGGGGACAGAGTTTCGTCCGGCCGAGCCCGGCATCGTGGACGAGCTGCGCAAGCAGTACCGTCTGCCGCGCGATTACGTGCTGTGTCTGGCAACTGTGCAGCCGCGGAAGAACCTCAGTCGGTTGCTCGATGCCTACGCGATGCTGGCGAGACGTGATCCCTCGTTCCCCCTTTTGGCGGTTGCTGGGCGCTTGGGTTGGTTGTACCGGTCGTTCGTGCAGGCGATACGCGATAACCGGCTGGAGAACCGAATTCGGTATCTGGGCTTTGTTCCCGACGAGCACCTTCCGGCTCTGCTTACAGGCGCTAAGGCCTTGGTGTTTCCCTCGCTGCACGAGGGGTTCGGTCTGCCTGTTCTTGAAGCGATGGCGTGCGGAACGCCGGTGGTCACTAGTAACCGGTCCTCCCTGCCCGAGGTTGCCGGGGACGCCGCGTTACTTGTCGACCCTCTGGATGTCGAGTCTATTGCATGGGGCATTGAGCGCATTGTAGCGAATTCCAAGCTGGCGGCAGAGCTCGTGCAACGTGGATTTCAACGTGCTACGAGGTTTAGCTGGGAGACGGCCGCCCGGGAGGTCCTTGACGTGTACCGTTCCTGCGTATCCGAGTTCTTTACGACCCGGGTGGTGGCCGGATGAAATTCTGGATCATCAGACACGGGCCAAGCAACCTTCGACAACGCGTCGGCTCGTGGGCACGAGCCGTGAGCAGGCGCATGATGTTTTCGAGCGCATACTTGGGCGAAGGGGCGGTACTCACCAGATTGGCGTTCGGGGGAGTTGATGCTCCTTGACGGTCGCGACCGGGCGACTGCGCCGGTGCTTGTAGCCGACGGGCTGTGGGAGCCCGACGTTACGAAGGTTGTGCTGCGATGCGTTCGCCGTGGAATGCGAGTCGTCGACATTGGAGCGAACTTCGGGTACTTCACACTGCTGTTGTGTCGCCTGGTCGGCGCAGAAGGAAAGGTGTATGCTTTCGAACCACAGACGCACCTACACTCGTTTCTTGAATACAACATTCAGTGCAATGGCTATGGTGGCATCGCGCGAGCGTACCGCGTGGCGCTTGGTGCGGATAGTGGTATGAGGCAGTTAGCTCGCGTCGAGAGCGGCTTGGGGACTTACGGAGGCAGCGGTTCCCTCGACGAGATGACGGCAGGCGAGCTGGTTCCGAGCGCGGGCGAGGCCGTGCTTGTACAAGAAACCGTGAGGGTGGCGCGTTTGGATGACCTCAGTCTTGGCCGGATCGACTTTGCGAAGATCGATGCGGAAGGAAGCGAGCACGATATCTGGAGAGGGGGCCGCGCTACTCTGTCTCAAGCCCAATGTCTGGTCATGGAGGATGTGCCGCGGTGGCTTGCTGGTGGCACCGTGCTTCTAGAAGACCTTGTTGCTTCGGGATTTCGGCTTTCGACCATAGAGGTTGGCGGATGGCTTGCCGCGGGGCCGCCGCGGGAGATTCACGCCGTAGCGGAGGCAAGAGGCTTCACATACGTGTTTGCAGCGAAACCTGCCTTCATGAAACGACTGGCGCTTCGCTTTGGAAGCCGGACCGGCCGACATGCCATGGGACAGGAAAACCACCGGTAGCTTTGCTGCTGCGGTCACCGATCGGCTTGTGGTTCAATGTGTATCAGAGCTTCAATGAAAGGGCGCTGTGTGGTGACGTCTAGCCGCGTCCGCCTTGCGGAGGTTCCTTTCGACCGGCTTACTATGTCAGCCGCCGTGGCTGTCGTTGCCACCGCCCTGCAACATGGCAGTCGCGGGTATGTTGTAACGCCGAACATCGATCACGTGGTTCGGGCGCGGCGGACGTCCCACCTCCGGGCCGTTTATGAGAGCGCGTTGCTGAGTCTCGCTGACGGGATGCCTCTCGTTTGGGCCTCTCGACTGATGGGACGTTCGCTGCCGGAACGCCTCGCCGGCTCTGATCTGCTACCCGCGCTGTGTGCTCTGGCTGCTGAGCGAGGGCATTCAGTCTTCCTGCTCGGCGGCGGTAGGCATACAGTAGAACGTGCAGCGGTCAATCTTGGAATCCGATTTCCGGGCTTGCGTATTGTCGGTACGCATAGCCCGCCACCGGAGTTTACACCCGAAGGCGACGCGGCGGAGACGGCTGTCGCAGCGGTGGCGCAGGCCAGACCAGACGTGTTGTTCGTCGGCCTCGGTTCCCCCAAGCAAGAACTCTGGGTCTACCGCCACTGGGACCGCCTGGCCTGTACCGTCGCCGTCTGCTGCGGGGCGGCCATCGACTACGCCGCCGGGGTCAAACCCCGCGCCCCGGTCTGGATGCAGCGCGCGGGCCTGGAGTGGTTCTGGCGTCTGATTCACGAGCCCCGGCGCCTGTGGCGGCGCTACCTGGTCGACGACGTGGCCTTCCTGGGCATAGTTCTTAGAGAATGGTGGCGCCTGCGCGTGCGGACGTCGAAGGGGTAGGGCAGCACCGGCTGCCGGCTGACGCGGTGCGCCCTCTGCCAGCGGGCGCGGTGCCCCGTCTGCCGACGGTGACCGCGGGCGTGCTGGCGCGGGCGGCGCTCGTCGCGGGCGACCTGCTGACCCTGGTGGCCGCGCTGGCGGTGGCGGTCGGGGTGCGCGGAGCCGTCCTGCCGTGGCTGTCGCCGGCGTTCGCCCGTCCGACCTACCCGCTGGCGCACTACCTGAGCCTGTGGTGGCTGCCAGCCGTCTACCTGGGCGCGCTGTGGTACGCCGGACTGTACACGCGCCGCGACCCGTTCTGGGAAGAGGCGCGCCGCTGCGTCTCCGGGGTCACGGTGGCGGCGGTGGCGACCTTCGCCCTGCTGGCGCTGGCGAAGGTGGGCGACGACGTCTCGCGGCCGGTGGTGGTGATGGCCTGGGCGGTGCTGCTGGTGGCGCTGCCGGCCGCGCGGCGGGTCGTCAAGGCCGCGCTGGTGCGCCTGGGTCCCTGGCGGCAGCGGGTGCTGGTGGTCGGCGACGGCCCGCAGGCCGCGCGGCTGGCCGAGGCGCTGGCACGGGCACCGACGCTGGGCTACGACGTGGCAGGCGTGGTCGACGACCCGGCCCTGGCGCCCGAGCGGGCGCGGGCGCTGGGTGCCCGCGACGTGATCGTCGGTGCCGCCCACCTGGGCCGCGCGGAGTTCCTGGCCCTCGTGGAGCGGTTGCGCCCAGTGGCCGAGAACGTGCTGGTGGCCCCCGATGTGAGCGAGATGCCGGTGCTGGGCGTGGAGGTCGTGGGCCTGTTCGAGGACCGCGCCCTCTTGCTGCGCGTGCCCAACAACCTGCTGCGGCCGTGGAACGTGGTCACCAAGCGCGCCTTCGACCTACTGGCGGGTGCGGCGCTGGCGGCCGTGGCGCTCCCGGTGCTCGCGGCGGCAGCCGTCGCGGTGCGGCTGACCTCGCCGGGGCCGGCCTTCCACGTGGAGCCGCGGGTCGGCCGGGGACGGCGCCTGTTCCCCTGCTACAAGCTGCGGACGATGTACGTCGACGCCGACGCGCGCCTGGCCGCCTTCCTGCGCGACAATCCAGGGGCGGCCGAGGAGTGGGAGCGCTACTGGAAGCTGCGCGGGCACGACCCGCGCGTGACGCCGGTGGGCCGGTGGCTGCGCCGCTGGGGACTGGACGAGCTGCCCCAGGTGCTCAACGTGCTGCGCGGCGAGATGAGCCTGGTGGGCCCGCGTCCCTACCTGCCGCGGGAACTCCCGCTGCTGCCCGGCGACGGCATGCTCGACGTGCCCCCGGGGCTGACGGGCCTGTGGCAGGTGAGCGGCAAGAACGCGCTGGACTACCGGCAGCGCGTGCACCTCGACCGGTGGTACGTGAACAACTGGTCGCTGTGGTTGGACGTGATCATCCTGGCGAAGACGGTGCCGGCGGTGCTACGGGGCGAGGCGCAGGTCGCGGCCAGGGCAGGGTAGCGACCCCCGCGTGAGTTAGCTACGCGGGCGGCGACTCTGGCGGCGTCGCGCGGCCGTCAAGGACCTGCCAGACGCGTAGCGCCCTGGCGGCCTCCTCGGCGCTCGCGGTGATAGTCTCCCCGGCAACGGCCGCCAGCGTGGGGGTGTTGGTCGCACGGGCCAGCAGCCCCGCGCGGTCCACCGCCCGGCGGACGTCCTCGGAGTCGATGACCGCAGAGACCTCGGCGACGAGGTAGGCGGCACTGTCGTCGTCCCACCGGCGTCCGCGCGCCACCAGGTCGGCGTCGAGCAGGTAGCGGCGCTGGTCGCGGCTGATGAGGCCACGGGTCTGCGCCTCGTCCAGCAGGGCGGCCAGCTCCTCCCAGGTGAGGGTGTGGAGGCCGCGGAGCAGGTCGTCGAAGTACGCGGGTGCCCGCTCGCGGTAGCGGCGTTCGAGGCTCTCGCCGCGCAGGGTGCCGACGACGACGGTGAGGCGGCGCACCTGCTCGGTCAGCTGGTCGACCCGGGCGGTGAGTTGATCGACGCGGGCGGTGAGTTCGTCGAAGCGAACGGCGAGCTGGTCGACGCGGGCGATCAGTTGGTCGAGGCGGGCGGTGAGGTGCTGGACCTGCTCGGCGAGCTGGTCGACCCTTGCGGCCAGCTGGTCGATCCCCGCGGTGAGCTGGTGGAGCCTGGCGGTCAGGTGCTGAACTTGCTCCGCAAGCTGGTCGACCCTTGCGGCCAGCTGGTCGGCGTGGAACGCAAGGCGGTTTACCCGCTCGGTGAGGGCGGTGAGGTGCTCTTCGGTCCGCCGCTGGGCGCTGGCCAGCGCGCGCAACTCCTCCTGGGTCTGCGCCTGGGCCGCGGCCAACAGCCGCAACGCTTCTTCCAGCCTGTCCACACGCGCGTCGGACACCTGGTCGCCTCCGCGGACACCGCCTGATTCTACCACAGCCGGCGCCGCGTTGGCGCTCGGTGAGCCTGTGGGGGCATGCCACGCGGGCGCCAGGCAACTGCTGGCCTCTGGGGGTATATCAGCCGGGCGCCGGGCATCTGCCGGCTGGGAGGCTGGCCCGGTGAACCTCAGCGTGCGGCCGCTGGCAGTGGAGCCGTTCTCCGCCGCCCCCTGGTCAGGCCAGCCCCTTGATCTTCAACTTGAGGTCGTTGGGCGAGTCCGCCGCCCGCAGGGCGTCCTCGTAGCTGATCAGCCCGTCTTTGTGCAGGCGGTAGAGGGCCTGGTCGAAGGTCTGCATGCCCTCCTGGGTGCCCATCTGGATGGCCTGCTTGATCGAGCCGATCTCGCCCTTCTTGACGAGGTCGCGGATCCGGGGTGTGGCCAGCATGACCTCGATGGCCACGACCCGCCCGCGGCCGTCGGCCCGCGGGACCAGGCGCTGGGAGATGATGGCCTCGAGGGTGAGCGAGAGGCGGTGCAGCACTTCCTGGCTGTGGTCGGTCGGGAAGAACGCCAGCATGCGCTCGATGGCCTGCGGGGCGTTCACCGAGTGCAGGGTGCTGAGCACGAGGTGGCCGGTCTCAGCGAAGTACAGAGCCGCCTCGGCCGACTCCTGGTCGCGCATCTCCCCGATCAGCAAGACGTCGGGGGTCTGCCGCAGCGCCGCGCGCAGGGCCTGGGGGAAGCTGGGGGTGTCGGTGCCGACCTCGCGCTGGCTGACGATGCTCTTCTTGTCGGGGTGGAGGAACTCGATGGGATCCTCGACGGTGACGATGTGCCCGTCCTTGTGGGCGTTCCGGTAGTCGACCATCGCGGCCAGCGTGGTCGACTTGCCGGTGCCGGCGTGTCCGGTCACCAGCACGAGGCCGCGGGTGCGCAAGCTGAGGTCCTTCAGGACATCGGGCAGCCGGAGCTCCTCGAACGACGGAATCGTGAGGCGCACGCGGCGCGCCACGAACGCGACCGAGCCGCGCTGTCGGTAGACGTTCACCCGAAACCGGCCGACGCCCGGCAGGCTGTAGGCCAGGTCGACGGCGTTCTCGGCGCGGAACTGGGCCTGCTGCGTCGCATCGAGCATCTCGAGGGCGAGGCGCTCGGTGTCGTCGCGGCTCAGGACCGGCAGGCCGTTGGACGTGACCCGGCCGTCGATGCGGTACATGGGCGGCGTTCCGGCCTTCACGTACAGGTCGGTGGCGTCCAGAGCCTCCATGGGCTGCAGCAGGTCGACGATCCGCATGGCAGCGGTCCGCTCGTCGGTCACCGGACTCATGGTGATCACAGCCTCCCTGCTCCAGCGGCGGCCAGGCCCTCGGCGAACGCGGACTTGTCCACGGCCCAGCGTTGGGCCACGTCGAGCGTGATCTTGCGGGCCTTGAGGAGGTTCCGCAGGGACTGGTCGAGGCTCTGCATGCCGTCCTTGCTCCCGGTCTGAATGGCCGAGGGGATCTGGTGCACCTTGTTCTCGCGGATCATGTTGCGCACGGCGGGCGTGGCGACGAGCACCTCGACGGCCGCCACGCGGCCCTTGCCGTCGGCGGTGGGCAACAGGGTCTGGGCCACGACGGCCAGCAGGCTTTCTGCGAGCTGCACGCGGATCTGCTCCTGCTGTGTGCTCGGGAAGACATCGATCACGCGGTTGATGGTCTTGCTGGCGCTGGAGGTGTGCAGCGTGGCCATGACCAGGTGGCCGGTCTCCGCAGCGGTGAGCGCCATGGAGATCGTCTCGAGGTCGCGCAGCTCGCCCACCAGGATCACGTCAGGGTCTTCACGCAACGCGGCGCGCAGCGCCTGGGCGAAGGACTTGGCGTTCATGCCCACCTCACGCTGGTTCACGATGCTCTTGCGGTGCTGGTGGACGAACTCGATGGGATCTTCGATGGTGATGACGTGGCACGTGCGCCGGTCGTTGATGAGGTCCACCATCGACGCCAGCGTGGTGGACTTCCCCGAGCCCGTAGGCCCGGTGACCAGGATCAGGCCACGGTCCTGCAGAGCGAGCTCACCCAGGATGGGAGGCAGCCCGAGCTCGTCGAGCGACTTGATCTTGGAGGGGATAACCCGGAAGACGATCCCCTCGCCCAGCCGGTGCCGGAAGGCGTTGACCCGGAACCGACCGAGGTTCTGCAGTTCGACCGAGAAGTCGAGGTCCCAGTGCTCCTCCAGGCGGCTCTTCTGACTGTCGGTGAGCACCTCGTAGACCATCTCGTGGAGGTCCTCCTTGGTCAGCACCGGTGCGTCCGGCACCGTCACCAGCTCGCCGTTGAGCCGCATCTTGGGTGGGATGCCCACCGTCAGGTGGAGGTCGGAGGCCCCGGCCTGCTTGGTGAGGATCAACAGATCGGTGATGTCCATGCGCTGCCCTCCACGCGCGTCGGTGTTCAGGTTGCGAGCCCGGGTAGCCGCGGTACGCGGCCCATGCGCCCTGTGGTTGTCTGGGGGACCCCGGGTCGACGAGCATTGCCCGCACGGGTTATGCCCAACTCGACGTGGTTGTCAGTCCTGGGGGCCCGCGACCAAGGGGCCCCTCGTGCAGCCGACCGGAGAGGGTGCGTAGCGCGTGGGCAGCGGGGCGCCGCGTCGGGAGGTGGGCAGCGCGGAGGTGAGGCTGGCATGGTGCCCGCCGGGTGTTGCCTGCGCCCTGGTGGGCCCACGCGGCGGGTCTGCGCGGGATTGTCGCCTGGGCGGTGAGGTGTTAGCCTGTCGCCGGAGGTGGGTGCCCGCAGACCCATGCTGCCGACGCTCTCCGTCGTCATCCCCACGCGCAACGAGCGCGACGCAATTCCACGCCTGCTGGGCGCCGTCCGGGCCGCGCTGGACGGTCTCGACTACGAGTTGGTCTTCGTCGATGACAGCATCGACGGCACCGATGCCGTCCTGGCCGATGCGGCCCAGGACGACGAGCGCGTGAAGGTCTACCATCGGCACGGGGCCTCGGGCCTGGCCAGCGCGGTCGTCGAGGGGATCGCGCGCAGTCGCGGCGAGACCATCGCCGTGCTCGATGCCGACCTGCAGCACCCGCCCGACCTCCTGCCCGTGATGCTGCGGCGCCTGCACGCCGAGCACGCCGACCTGGTGGTGGCCTCCCGTTACCTGCCGGGCGCGGGCATGCCGGGGTTGAGCAGGCCGCGCCGGATCGTGTCGCTGCTGACGCGCTTGCTGGCGCGGGTGCTGCTCCACGCCGCGCGCCGGAGCACCGACCCGCTGTCGGGGTTCTTCCTGGTGCGCCGGACGGTGGTGGACGGCGTGGCCCTCCGGCCCGTGGGCTTCAAGATTCTGTTGGAGATCCTAGTGCGCGGGCGCTACCGCCGGGTGGTCGAGGTGCCCTACACGTTTGGGCCGCGCACGGCCGGGCGGACGAAGGCGACTTTGCGCCAGGGGGCCGACTACTTGCGACACGTGGCCCTGCTGCTGGCCACGAGCCCCGGCGAGGGGCGCCTGTGGAAGTTCCTGCTGGTGGGCGCGAGCGGGGTGGGCGTCAACGTCGCCGTGTTCTGGCTGCTCACCCATCCCCTGGGGGTGCACTACTTCGCCGCTGGGCTGGTGGCAGGCGCGGTGTCGACGGGCACCAACTACCTGCTGAACAGCACGTTCACCTGGGCTGACCGGCCCGCCGGGGCGTGGAGCATCTTCCTGCAGCGCCTGGGCAAGTACTACGTGGCGACGTGGGCCGGGAACGCGGTCTACCTGGGCCTGCTGGCGGCGCTGACCCACCTGGGACTGGTGCCCATGGTCGCCAACCTGATCGCCGTGGGTGTCGGCGGCGGGCTCAACTACTTGATGCACAACGTGTGGACCTGGCGGCAGGCGCGGACGTAGCAAGTGCCGGGTCACCACAACCGGCGGGTAGGGTACCGGTCGCGGGTCGGGGCGGCAGGCACAGATGTCGCAACCGCCGGCGCCGCGGCGGACGGCGGGCGAGCCAGGCTAGGGTCAGACGGGGGATCCGCCAGAAGGCCGCGCGCGGAGCACGGCGGAGAACGAACAGCCGAGCGGAAGGCTGCGAAGAGCCGGCCAAGAGCTGTGGTACGATACCCCCGTGTCCGAGCCGGCGCCCCGATGGGCAGATACCCCAAGGGAACTTATGACCGACGCCCGCATCCGCGCCGACCTCGACCGTCTGCGCGCCAGCATCGGCCGTGTCATCCTGGGCAAGGACGAGGTCGTCGACCTGGTCCTGGTGGGGGTGCTGGCCCGTGGCCACGTGCTGCTGCGCGACGTGCCCGGCGTTGGCAAGACGATGCTGGCGCGCGCCCTGGCCCGGTCGATCGGCGGTGACTTCGCGCGCATTCAGTGCACGCCGGACCTGCTGCCGTCCGATATCCTCGGCACGACCGTCATCGATCCGCGCACGTACGAGCTGCGCTTCGTCCCCGGGCCCATCTTCGCCCACGTCGTGCTCGTCGACGAGCTGAACCGCACGAGCCCGCGCACCCAGGCGGCGTTCCTCGAGCCCATGGACGAAGGGCAGGTGACGGTCGACGGGCAGGCGCGCCGGCTGCCCGACCCGTTCTTCCTGATCGCCACCCTGAACCCCGCCGAGCACCACGGGACCTACCCGCTGCCGGAGGGGCAGCTCGACCGCTTCATGCTCGCCACGTCGTTGGGCTACCCGCCACGGGAGGCCGAGCGGGCCATGCTGGCCGGGCACGCTGCGCGCCATCCGATCGAGGACGTCGCGCCGGTGCTGACGCCGGCCGACGTGGTGCGCCTGCGCGAGGCGGCGGCGGCCGTCTACGTGAGCCCGGCGATCCACGAGTACGTCCTGCGGCTGGCCACCGCCACCCGTGAGCACGCAGCGGTCGCCCTGGGCGCCAGTCCCCGCGCGAGCCTGGCCCTGCTGCGGGCGGCCCAGGCGCGCGCGCTGTTGCGCGGCGCCACGTACGTGACGCCCGACGACGTCAAGGCCCTGGCGCTGCCGGTCCTGGCGCACCGCCTGCTGGTGCGGTCGCAAGGCCTGCCGGACGGCGTCGACGGGGCAGGCACCACCGCCGACGAGGTGGTGGCGCGGATCCTCCGCGACACGCCGGTGCCGGTCTTCGAGGCCCCCCGTGTCGACGCGTGAGCGGGGCGTGCGCGCCCTGCGCACCGACTGGCAGTGAGGGCGATCGCATGCCAACGCGGGAGGGGCTCGTGCTGCTGGCGATCGCCGCCGCGATCTTCCTGCTGGCCACCAACGTCATGTCGGGGCTGCTGTTCGTGCTGGACGCGGCCGTGCTCGGCGTGATCGTGGTGGGCACGGCGAGCGCGCTCGCCACCCCGCGTCGCGTGCGGGTGCGCCGGCAGGTGCCGGCCCGGGGTGTGGAGGGTACGCCGCTGTCGGTGACCCTCTCGGTGGAGGCCCGCCGGCTGGCGCGGCTGCTCGTCGTGGAGGACGGCTGGCCCGGCGGCCGGGTGGCCGCGGTTGTGCCCGCCGTGCTTCCAGGGCGCCCGGAGACGGTGGTGCTGGCTCCAGTGCCGACCCGCCGTGGCTGGCACCGGGTTGGGCCTGTCGAGGTCCGCTCGCGGGGCGCGTTGGGCGTGTTCCTGGCGCGGCGGCGGCTCGGCGAGGCGGCCGACGTGCTCGTGTGGCCGGCGCTGCGCCCGGTCGCCCCCGCCGCGGTCCGGCGACTCGCCCCGGTCTTCGAGGCGGCGGTTGCGACGCGCCGCACACGTCATCCCGAGGACCTCTACGGTGTGCGCGACTACCGGCCGGGCGACGCCCTCACCCGCGTGCACTGGCCCTCATCGGCGCGGCGTGGCGCGCTGGTGGTCCGCGAGTTCGAGCAGCCCGAGGCACCCGGACTGGCCATCGTGCTCGACCTCGACGCTCGCCAGCCGGCGGTGGCCCTCGACCCGGCGGTGCGCGCCGCGGCGTCGCTGTACCGCCTGGCGCGGGACCGCCGTGTGGACGTAGTCCTGATGGCGTGGACCACCGGCCCCGTAGTGCTGCGGCAGTGGGAGGATGCCATGGACTGGCTCGCCTGTACCGCGCCCAGCGGGCCGCCGCTCGCGCAGGCGCTGGCGCGGCTGCGCGCGGCGACGGACCGGCACCTGGTGGTGGTGGCGCTGACCGACGAGGTGGCCGGGTGGCCTGAGGGGTGCACGCTGGTGGCACCAGCCAACGCGGCGCACGCGGCGATCCGGGCCGGGCCCGCGCACGGCGCGCTCACGGGATGGCCCCTGACGGGCCGGCTGACCTACGCCGCCGATGGCGCGGTGCTCGGATGAGTCGCTGGCGTGCGACGGTCGGCAACGCGCCGCCCGAGGCGGCCGTGCCGCTGCGCCTGTGGACGCTGGCCGCGGTGCTGGTCAGCGTGCTGGCCCTCACCGCGCACGAGGAGTTCGCGGACCTCCGGGTGCTGACCCCGGCGTTGATCGCGACAGGCTACCTGTTCTCGTACTGGCGACGCGGCCGGCGCAATTGGTGGGTCAAGGTTGGGCTGGCCCTCCTGTGCCTGGAGGTCGCGCGGGAGTTCGTGCGGGACGTGCTGGTCGACCCGCTGCAGACCACCGTCCCGCTCACGGTCTTCCTGCTGTGGCTGCAGGTGCTGCACTCGTTCGACGTGCCCGCGCGGCGCGACCTGCTCTTCAGCCTGCTCTCGTCGGTCATCCTCATGGCGGTGGCGGCCGTATTCGCGCTGGACGTGCGCTACCTGGGCTACCTGGCGGCCTACCTGGCCGCCGCCGTGCCTGCCCTCGTGCAGCACGCGTGGGACACGACGCGCACGGGCACAGAGGGGGCGGCGGGCGTGCATGCGCCGGCGGGACGGCCGCGCGAGGTGTGGCCCATGGCCGCGGGGACGCTGCTGACGGTCGTGGCGGCCACCGGGGTGCTCTTCGTGGTCATGCCCCGGTTCGAGGGGATGCACCTCACCGCGCTCCCGTTCTCGCCCCGCATGCAGTGGCTGACCTCGCACGGCGGACGGATCGTCAACCCTGCGTACCCCGACGCGCGCGACGACGGCGCCGAGGTGCCGCGGTGGAACGCCCGCGGCTACTTCGGGTTCAGCCCGGCGGTCGACCTGCGGGTGCGCGGCCGGCTGGACGACCGTCTCGTCATGCGCGTGCGGGCGACGCACGCGTTCAACTGGCGCGGCCTGGTCTTCGACACCTACACGGGGTGGGGCTGGCGCGCCAGCGACCCGCAGGTGACCGAAGTGCGGATTGGCTTCCCGCCGGCCCGCTTGGTCTACCGTGGGGACGAGGTGCTGAGCTACGGCGCGCGACCCGTGGAGGTCATCCAGACCTTCTTCCTGGAGGCCGAGCAGCCGAACGTGCTCTTCGCGGCCGCCCTGGCCGAGCGCCTGTGGACGCCCGCCGGGCACGTCTACCTGGATCGCTACGGCGCCATCCGGCTGCCCGGCCCGCTGCGGCCCGGCGCGGTGTATTCGGTGGTGTCGCGGGCGATGGTCCCCGATCCCGGGCGGCTGCGGGCCGCCGAGGGCACGGTCCCGGCGTTCATCACGGCGCGCTACCTGCAACTGCCGCCCCTGCCCGACCGCGTGCACGCCCTGGCCCGCCGGCTCACCGACGGCGCGCCCACGCGCTACGACCGTGTGATGGCCGTCAACCGGTACCTCTGGCACCACTACGTCTACGATCTGACGATCCCCCCGCAGCGCCGGCCCGGCGATGCGGTAGACTACTTCCTGTTCGAGGAACGGCGCGGGTACTGCGAGCAGTTTGCCAGCGCCATGGTGGTGTTGCTGCGGGCTGCGGGCATCCCGGCGCGGCTGGTGACGGGCTACACGCCGGGGGCGCTCAATCCCGTGACGGGGCTCCTGGAAGTGCGCAACAGCGACGCACACGCGTGGGTGGAGGTGTACTTCCCCAGGATCGGCTGGGTGGAGTTCGAGCCGACGCCGGGCTTTCCCGACACTGCGGCGCTCGGGGACGCGGCGGTGCCGCGGTGGCTCTGGCAGGGCCTGAGCGCCCGGATGGGCGCGCGCCTGGCCGCGCTTGGCCTGCGGTGGCCGTGGCGCGCGGGCTGGGCCCCGTGGGGCGCGCTGGGGGGGCCGGGGCTCCTGTGGGTGGTGGTGGCGGCGGTCGCAGGGCTGGGCAGCGTGCTCGTCTGGAAGACCGCGCTGCGTCCACGGCGACGGCCGACCCGGGGCGAGCTGCGGGCGCTCTACGAGACCTGCTGTAGCCTGCTGGCCCGTTACGGGGTGGCGCGCGGGCAGAGCGAGACGCTGGCCGAGTACCGTGCGCGGGCCGTTGCGGCGACCGGGGCGCCGGAGGTCGACCGACTGCTGGCGATGGTGGAGGCGGTGGCATACGGCGGCGCGTCGTTGGACGGTGCCGCGCTGGCCGCCGCGCGGCGCGACCTGGAGCGGCTGCGCCGGAGGCTGCCGTGGTGGAGGCGATGGCGTTAGGACCGCCGCGTGCGGTCGCGGGGCGCCGGGATCTGCTCGTGTGGGCGATGGTGGCGGCGGCTGTCGTCGCGGCTGCCGCCAGGCTGTGGGGCCTGGGCGAGCCTGCTGGCATGATCTTCGACGAGGTCTACTACGTGCCGGCAGCCAGGCAGGTGCTGGCGGGCCAGGAGGTCACCGAGGAGCGCACGCACCCGCCGCTGTCGAAGTTGATCATCGCCGCGTCGATTCGCCTGGCCGGCGACCGGCCAGCAGGGTGGCGGCTGGCGAGCGCGGTGGCAGGCGTGCTGCTGGTGGCGGTGGTGTACGCGTTCGCCCGCGCCGTCGACGCCGATCCGTTCGTGGCCGCCGCAAGCGCCCTCCTGACCGCGCTGGACGGGCTGGTGTTCGTGGAGAGCCGCATCGCCAAGCCCGACGTGTTCCTGGCGCTGTTCGTGGTGACCGCGTACTGGGCGTTCTGGCGGTACCTGCAGGCTGGCGTACGAAAGGTGGGCCGGGAGGGCATGGTCCCGGGCGACACCGACGCCGCGGTCGCCGCGGCGTCGGCAACCCCGCGGGGGGCAGGCGCATGTGCCCGTGCACCGCGAGCGGGCGGCCGCGTCTGGTTGTACGCTGCGGGCATCGCCGCAGGCTGTGCGATGGCCACCAAGTGGACCGCCGTGCCGCCCCTGCTGGGGCTTGCCGTGCTGGTCGCCCTCGTCCGAGGCCGCGCGGTGCTGGCCGCCGTCCGCGCCGATGCGTGGGCGCTCGTCGTCGCGTTGGGCCTCGTGCCGGCCGGCATCTACCTGCTGACCTACGTACCGTACCTGCGGGTCGGGCACACGCTCGGCGACGTGCTGGCAGTGCAGCGCTGGATGCTGGCGTTCCATGTGGGCCTGACGCAGGGACATCCCTACCAGTCGGCCTGGTGGTCGTGGCCGTTGCTCCTGCGACCCATCTGGTACGACTACCGCGAGGTGGCGCCCGAGCTGGCGCGCGGCGTCCTCGCCATCGGGAATCCGGTGGTGTGGTGGGCGGGGCTCCCGGCCCTCCTCGCGGCGGCGGTCGCGGCCGCTCGGCGGAGCGTTCCCGACGCTGCTGTCCTGGTGGGCTTCGCCTGCGCCTGGGGGCAGTACGCGTTCATCCCGCGCGTGCTGTTCCTCTACCACTTCCTCCTGGCGGTGCCGTTCCTGGTCGTCGCGGTCGCACGGGGGTTGCGCCGTGTGCGCGCGGCTGCGGGCGACGGCCCGGTGCTGGTGTACCTGGCGCTGGCCGCAGGATGGCTGGCGGCGTTCGTCCCCCTGCTCACCGGCCAGCCGATCACGGTGCCGCACTTCCGGCGCCTCATGTGGTTCGGCACGTGGATCTAGAGGGCGTGAGCGTCGTCCTGCCGGCGTTCAACGAGGCCGGCAACCTGGAGGCGACCGTGCGCGAGCTCGTGCCGGTGGTGGCGGCTGCCGCCGCCGACTTCGAGGTCCTCGTCGTCGACGACGGTAGCACCGACGCCACCGCAAGCGTAGCTGCGCGGCTGGCCGCCGAGCTGCCGGTACGGGTGCTGCGCCACGACCGCAACCGCGGGTACGGCGCGGCGCTGCGCACGGGCTTCGAGGCGGCGCGCAAGCCGTGGATCCTCTTGCTGGACGCCGACGGGCAGTTCGCGCCGGCGGAGCTCGACCGGTTCGTCGCCCTGGCGCGCGACGCCGATCTGGTGGTGGGATACCGCGTGCGGCGGGCTGACCCGCGGCACCGGGGTGCCTTTGCCTCGGCGTGGACGTGGCTAATGCGCGTTCTGCTGGGCGTGCAGGTCCGGGACGTGGACTGCGCTTTCAAGCTCATGCGTACGGCCCTGGTGCAGTCGCTGGCGCTGGAGTCGATGGGTGCCTTCATCAGCGCTGAGCTGCTGGGGAAGGCGCGCCGGCGCGGCGCGCGGATCGTGGAGGTGCCGGTCTCACATCGGCCCCGCCGGCACGGCCGGCAAACGGGCGGCAGCCCGCGTGTGCTCCTCAGGGCGTTCTACGAGCTGGGGCGTCTGTGGTGGCGAGTGCGGCGGTTTCCCGCGAGCGCCGGCAGAGATCCCAGAGGATAGCGAGTCCCCAGGACAGCGCGAGCACGGCCGCGACGCCCAGCGCCCGGGTCACCGGTGCGGCGAACAGCGTCTGCTCGAGCCACACCGGCAGGCGCAGTGTCTGTAGATGGGGTCGTGTGTAGGCGTACAGCACGTTGAGCGCGAACAGGCCCGAGGCGCCACCGTACAGCGCCCAGAAGCGCCGGTCGCTGTACCCTGCGGCGGCGAGCACCGGCAGGGCCGGCAGCAGGTAACGCTCGTGGACGCGCGTGGGCAGCGCAAACGCCGCCAGCAGGGTCACGGCGGCCGCGGGCAGCAACGCTCGCTGCGGGTCAGCGCGCCAGGCCAGCGCCGCGACCACCGCGGCGGTCCCGCCACCGAGCACGAGCCCCCACACGACGACCGGCACCCCGGCCCAGCGTGCTGTGTCGGGGATCCAGAACCCCTGCACCGCACCCCACAGGTTGAACGCCATGACGCTGCCGTACGGGTACACCCGGGCCGCGTCCCGGAGCAGCGCTCCCAGGTCCGCCAGCGTCAGGCCGAACGGCCAGGCCAGCACTGCCACGATCGCCAGCGGCACGACGGCGGCCAGGGCCAGCCGGCGCCCGCGCACCACCGGCGCACGGGCCGCGCTCAGCGGTAGCACGGCCAGGGTGGCCGGCAGCAACGCGGGGGCCACCTGGGGTTTGGTCAGGGCGGCCACGCCCAGGAGCGCGGTGCTGGCGACGAGGGCCGGTGCGGGTCGGGCCAGGGCCCACAGCCCCGCGAGCATGAGCAACGCGCCCACGCTGTCGACCTGCCCCCACACTGCGCTCGTGAAGAGGACTCCGGGGTTGAAGAGGTAGGTCGCGGCCAGGCCCAGGCCGGCTGGGTGGCTGGCGCGCGCGCCGATGTGCAGCAGGAGCCACGCCGTGGCCAGGTCGGCCAGCACAGCAGGCAGTTTCAACGCCACCAGCCACGCGACGTCGTTGAACTGCAGGAGCGCATTGAGCTCCCCAACCAGCCACAGCACGTAGAGATACCCAGGGAGGTAGTCCGCGAACCCCGAGCCGTAGAAGGCCGCTGGCCCGCTTGCGGCCAGGGCGACCGCCCACGCTTTGAACGACGCGATGTCGGTCGGATAGCCGCCGGAGGGCAGCAGCACCGCGCGCAGCGCGAGGCCGGCCGCCGCGAGATTCCACCACTGCAGGGAGGTATAGCGTGTGTGCGCCATTTTGTTGCGGGGCCGGGCCGTCGCCGGCGCCGACCTCCGGGCTCCCTTGCTCGGCTGCGGTTCCGGCCGCTCCCCACGGTGACGGCACAGACCACAGCGTTGGGTGCTTCGCGGTGCCGTGGGGCCAGCCCCTGCACCCGCGCGCGGTGGGGAGAGGAGCAGCTGCACGGCCGCAGCGCTCACGGCAATGCCCTGCACCCACGCGCGGTGGGGAGACGACGAGCGGGACGCGCTTCGGCATCGGGACGACCACCCTGCACCCACACGCGGTGGGGAGACGGCAGTCGGCCTCCTGCCGTTGCGCCTCGACGCCCTGTCCCCCCGCGCGCCGTGAGGATACCGTCGGTGTCCGGCACCCCGACCCTGGCTGCGCCGCGTCCACCCCCCGGTACGCTGGGGGACCAACCGCCCACCCTCGCGGTCGGGTCGGCGGCGTTGAAGGCACCCCTGTACGCTGGATCACCAGCCACCCTCCCGGCCGCTGATCGTGGCCCTGCTGGCGGCACCCCTGTACGCTGGGGGATCAGCCATCGATGTTCCCTGGTGGAGGGAGGCAGATGACCGCCAACCGCAGGTCGCAGGTGGGGCTGACGCTGCTCGAGGTGCTCGTAGCCCTGGTAGTGTTCGCCGGGATGTCGGTGGCAGCCGCTCGCACGATGGGCCTGCTGCTCCGTGTGGCGGCTGACCAGGGACGTCGGACCACCGCGACCGCACTCGCCACGCAGAAGCTCGAGGAGGTGCGGGCCCGTCCAGAGGCGCAGCTGACGGAGATCGCGAGGCACCGCGGGTTCGACTGTTTGCAGGCCGAGGGCCCCAGCGTGGTGGTCGACCCGTACGCCGCCTACGGCTATACGGTGACGATCGCCGCCGTGCGGCTCGACCCGCCAGATGCTCAGCCGGCATGGATCGTCCCGGCCGCCTCCGTGGCCTGTCGGCCACCGCCCGGAGCCCACGGTGATCTCCTCCAGTGGATCAGCGTTGCGGTCACGTTCCGCGGAAGGCCGCTGGCGCAGGTGACGTCGGCAACGCTGCGAGGGATGCGGTGAGGGGCGGGCGGGCAGAGGACGGTGGCGCCGTGGAGGACACGAGTTGGCATGCTGCCGCGCCGGGGTCTGGTGCGCGGGGCGCTGCGCTCGTCGGGATCCTCGTGACCACAGTTGTGGTGTCGGTGGTCCTCGCCGCGCTCGTCGTTGCCACCATGGCGGACACCACCATGGCCAACGACTACCTGCGCGCGCAGCAGGCGCTCGCGGCGGCGGAGGCCGGCGCCTACCGGGCCCTGGCCGAACTGCGCCGCCGGGTGCGGGTCGACCTGCCAGACCGCGTGCGTGCGGAGGATCTGCCGGTGGTGGAGGCGATCTGCCGCGGGGCGGGCAGTGCGTCGGGGCCCACGCCGGTCGATCTCCTCGTGCGGTTCGCTGTGCCCGCTGACCGGCAGGCCACCGACTGGACACGTGTGGGCGGCACGGCCTACCTGTCCCTCGGCACCGCCGACCGGCCGATTCACCTACTCGAGGCGGTCTCGGGCGCCACTACAGCTGAGGTCTACGCGACCGTGGCGGTTCGGTGGTCGGGACGTCCGTCGACGTGCCAGGCGGCGGTGCCCGAGGGCGCGTTGGAGCGGTACGTCATGTGGTTCGACTACGCCGTCGTCGCCGTGGGACGCGCCGGCCGGGCGCGGCGTATCGTCTGCCTGCGCGGCGAAGGCGCCGACGGGTGCCCGCAGTGGTTTCCCCACGTCGCGCCCACCTGGCAGGGAAGCTACACGCGCACGGGCGGTGCGCTGGGCGGCTGGCCGGTGGTGGTGGCCGAGGTGCCGGTGGCATCGGCAGCGCTGCTGGTGCTCGGCGAGAGCCCGGCCTGGTTGCACACCGGGGCCCGCATCGACGGCCGCGTCCACGCCAACAGCGCGCTTGGAGTCGCCGGAACGCCGCAGTTCTCGGGTCCCGTGACGCAGGCGGCGCCGGCCATGCGCTTCTACGCCTGCGGGTGGCCGCGCACGCTGGAGATTCCCGATGACACCGCTGCGGAGACCCTGACGGTTCCGGGATGCGACGCACCCCGGTTCGGCGCCACTGTCCGTGGCAGCCGCCAGGGCGTGACAGCCGTCCCCGACCCGGCTACGCTCCCAGGAGCCACCAACCCTGCGCGGGCGGTGCTGGGGTTGTCGCCAGCCGACGGTCCCGACCCCACCGATCAGGAGATCAGGGCGTCCACCACCGACCTGCCCGACGACGGTACGCCGGTACCTCCGGGCGTCTACGTCGCCGACCAGTGCGCAACAGGCGCAGGATGCGGCGGCGTGTACGTGGCAGGCAGCGTGCGCCGAATGCAGCTGGCCGTCGAAGACGACATGCAGGTGATCTCCCTCGTGCTCGACGTCGCAGACGGTCGCGCGCCCGGCGAGGTCAGGGTGGTCGTGGACCCCCGTACGCGCGCGGTCACGGTGACCGAGCCGGGCCGGCCGCCCCGCGCCTATCCGGCGGGTACGTTCAACGGCCTCGTCTACGTGTCGGATGCCCTGGCGGCGCCCTACGACGCCGGAGGCGACGGCCTGCTCGACGACCCTGACGTCGGGCTCCGCGGGGTCGTGCATCCTGCGCTCCGCCTGACCCTTGCTGCGTCGGGCGACATTGCCATCGCCGACCACCTCGTCTACCAGGCAGTCTCAGGCGGCCAAGCGTCGGGAGGCCTGCTGGGGCTGTGGACACGGCGGGGCGACGTCGTCATCGCAGGCCCCCTGACCCCTCGTGATCTCTTCGTCGACGCGGTCATCCTGGCCCCCCAGGGACAGGTCCGGGTGGAGGGCTGGGATCGCCTCCCCGACAAGGGGACTGCCGCGGTCTTTGGGGCGGTCGTGCAGCGGACCCTGGGGCCCCTTGGCGGGTTCGACCCGCTCACAGGCTACGGTCGGGCTGTCACGTACGACCGTCGGCTGCGGATGGTAGCGCCGCCGTACTTCCCGCGAAGCCGGACCGTCGGCGTGACAGGAAGTTCCGACGGCGATCCCGCGTTTGCCGGGGGCGATCCGCTGTACCGTAGGCCGCACTGGGAGGAGTTGATGGGACGGTGATCGCGACGGGCTCGCCGGCCGTCTTGGCATCTGGCCTCCGGGGATTCGGGCTCGCCGAGGTGCTCGTGGTCCTGGCCCTTGGCGCGACGCTGGGCGGGGTCGCCCTTGGAGGCACGGCCGTGATCACGGGGCGCCGTCTTGCGGGAGCCACGCGCGTGCTGGCCGCCGACCTGCGCATGCTGGCCCACCGCGCCAGCGCCGAGCGGACGTGCTACCGGATCGTCTTCGACCCCCCGCGTGACGCCTATACCATCACGCGGTTCGCCGGCACGGTGGCTGGTGGGTCGCCCCACTGTGGTGCTGGCCCCTGGGAAGGGCCGGTGTTCACAGAGCCCGGGGCTGCCGGCGCCAGCCGGCGGCTGCCAGCGGGCGTAGACCTCCGGGACACGACCTTTCCGGCGCACACCGTGACGTTCAGCCCGCTTGGCAATCCGGGTGCCGGGACCGTGGTGCTCGGCGGGGCCCTGGGCGTCCGCCGCCGCGTGACGGTCGAGGTGCTGGGCTACGTGCGTCTATCCGGCCCCTAGTTGGGCATTTTGACTGGCAGTGGGGTGCGGTGCCCCGGCTCGGGCTGCTGGGTGGCAGGGGTTCGTGCTCCGGGTTGCGAAGGGATACAAGACGGGCAGGCGGGCTTGCCGGGGTCTCCTGCCGGACGACTCCACCCGAGGGGGTGAGGTAGACGCCGATGGGCCTCTTCTCGTCCGGCGCCCAGGGGCACGTGGGTATCGACGTGGGGAGCGATACCCTGAAGGTGGTGGAACTGCAGGGTACCTACCGATCAGGCTTTCGCGTGCTCCGGATGGACACCGCGCCGTGCCCGCCCGGTGTGATCCGCGACGGTGTCCCCATCGCCCCCGAGGAACTGGGAAGCCACGTCCGCGCGCTCCTGGACCGCGCCGGCATCAGGACCGACCGTGCTGTGATGGGCGTCGGAGGACAGGCCGTGACGGTGCGCGAGGTGCGCGTCCCGCCGATGACCCGGCAGGAGCTGACCGCCGCGGTGCGGTACGAGGCCGAGCGGTACCTCCCGTACAACATCCGCGAAGTCTACATGGACTACCAGGTGCTGGGTGAGGCCACCGAGGATGGACGGAAGATGCTCGACGTCCTGGTGGTCGCCGCACGCCAAGAGGTGGTCGACCACATCGTGGCCACCGCCGATGCCGCACGGGTACAGCTCAAGGTGCTCGACGTCGAGTCGTTCGCCCTGCTGCGGTCGGTGGTGCCTGGCGGCGGCCAGGACGGGCAGACCGTGGCCGTGGTGGATCTCGGGGCAGAGGCCTCCGACATCCTCATCACCGAGGGGGCGCGCCTGCGGTTCACCCGCAACATCCCCATCGGGGGCATGGCACTGGTGACAGCCATCCGCGAGGCCATGGACGTGGACGTGAGTACTGCCCGGACCCTGCTGGAGGAGAAGGGCGAGGTGCTCGAGGAGGGCGCCACGGCCGATCACACCGCCGAGCGCCTCCACGACGTGATCGCGCCCCACATCGGCGACCTCATCACCGAGATCCGCCGGTCGCTGGACTACTACCAGACCCGGTCGCGTACCGCCGTCATCAACCAGATCCTGCTGGCGGGCGGGCTGGCACGCCTGCGGCACCTGGACAGGGCCATCGCCAGCGAGCTTGGCATCGCCACGACGGTCGCCTCGCCGTTCGTCAACGTGAAGGTCAACCCCGCCGCGTTCCCGCCCGAGCGGCTGCAGGCCGTGGGCCCCACGATGGCGGTGGCCGTGGGCCTGGCGATGCGCGGAGGTGACGTCGCGTGATCCGCATCAACCTCCTTCCCCGCGCGCCCCGGCGACGGTTTCCGTTTCGCCAGCTGGTCGAGCTGGTGGTGCCGCTGGCCACGCTGGTCGTGGTCGTCATATGGGCACTGGCGCTCGGCGGACAGGTCCGCGACCGTCGTGCGCGCATCGCCGCCACCGAAGAGGAGATCGCCACGCTGCGGCCGACGATCCAGCGGGTCGAGGCCCTCGACCGACAGATCGCGGCGCTGAAGGTGAAGCAAGGGCTGCTGCAGGACCTGCTCAAGCAGCAGCTCCCCGCGGCCTCGGTGCTGAACGACGTCCGCCTCCTGATCCCGAGGGACGTCTGGCTGACGTCGTTGTCGGTGCCGGAGGAGGGCACGCTGACCATCGAGGGCATGGGGCTGTCGTACTACGCGGTGGCCCAGCTCATGGACAACCTGGGGATGGGGCCGCTGTTTCGCGCGGTCGACCTGACCGTGGTCCAGCTCGAGAGGGTAGGGACGCGGGAGGTCGTGCGGTTCCAGGTGAGCGCCCGCGTGCTGAAGCCGCAGGCGTCGGCCCAGGGGGTGCGCCAGTGAGAGGCCTGAGCGCGCGCGAGCGCATGCTCGTGGCTCTTGTCATCGCCGCCGTTATTGCGGCGGGGTTCTACCTGCTGGTCTACGTGCCGCAGACCGACGAGCTGGCCCGCCTGGACCGCGAGCTCGCGTCCAAGACGCAGGAGCTCGCGAGGCTGCAGACCCTGGCCGCCACGCGCGAGGCCAAGGAGCGCGAGTACGCGGCACTGGTGAACGAGATCCGCCTCGTCGAGATGCGGCTGCCGCCCGAGCGAGAGATCCCCAACCTGATCCGGGCGCTGCAGGACGTGGCCCGCGAGATCGGGATCAAGCTGACCCTGTTGCGGCCCGGGCCCACCCAGGCCCCGACCAATTCCGTGCAGCCGCCGGCGGGCACCCAGGCGGCGCCGGCGGGGCAGCGGCCGCCACAGGCGCAACCGCCGTACCAGCTCTTCCGCCTGGACCTGGGCTTCGAGGGGACCTACGGCGACCTGATCGCCTACATGGGCCGGCTGGAGAACTTCCCGCGGTTCATCGTACTGCGGCAGATCTCGCTGGCACCGACGCCCGAGCTGCCGCGCCTGCGGGTGACGCTCCAGGCCAACACGTTCGTGCTGCCGCGAGAGCAGCCGCCAGTTCAACCCTGAACCCGGGGGCGTCGCCCCGGTGCCGCGTCGGCTAGCCAGTCTGCTCGAGCGCGAGCAGGAACGGGTGGCCGCCGCGTGGGCAACGGCGCTTTCACGGCTGCGGCCGTCGGCGTTCGTCTACCGTCCGCTGGAGGAACTGCGGCGGCTGGGCCGTGCGTACCTCGCCGAGCTGGTGCTCTACCTCGATTCGGACGACCCTGCCGGTCTGCGCGACTTCATCCGCCGGGAGGCCGCGGTTCGACTGTCGATGGGGTTCGGCGCCTCTGAGATCGTCCAAGGGTTCGTGGTCTTTCGTGACCTGGCCCAGGACCTGTGCGGCCAGCTGGCCGAGCACGAGGCCGATCGGCACGCACTGGTGGAGCGGCTCACGCAGGCCACGGACTTCACCATCGTGGAGTTCGTGACGCACTACCAGCACCTGGCCGATCAGCGCGAGGCGGCGCACCTGAAGGAGATGGAGGAGCTGCAGCGGGCGCTGATCGATCAGGCGATCCAGGACGAGGCCACGGACCTGTTCACCGCGCGGTTCTTCGAAGAGCACCTGGCCCTGGAAGTGAAGCGCGCCGCCCGCTACCAGCGGCCTTTCGCGCTGCTCGTGCTCGACGTGGACGAGTTCGAGGCGCGGCACGCGCGGTACGGCCCGCATGTGGCGCAGGCCGTGCTGCGCGCGGTCGCCGAGGTCTTGCGCGACCTGACGCGGGAGCTGGACGTGAAGGCGCGCACCGACGAGACGGAGTTCAGCCTGGCGTTACCGGAGACCGGTGCCGAGGCGGCCTTCGTCGTCGCGGAGCGGGTACGCAGCCGTATCGCGGATCTGCCCCCGCCGGGACGAGAGGCCGCTGCCGATGCGCCGGGAGAGGAGCTGACCGTGTCCGTCGGGCTGGCCGTGTACCCGACGCACGGCGGGACCGGGCGGGACCTGCACCGGGCAGCGCGGCGCGCCCGGGACGAGGCGCGGCTGCTGGGAGGCAACGTGGTGGTGCAGGCGACAGCGGGGGCCGCCGGCGATGCGCCGGCGGCCCCCGCGTGAGACGTCGATGCGCGATGGGCGCCCTGGCGATGCCGCCGGGGCGGCGTCAGAGGCGAATGCGCTGCTGCTCCAGGAGCATGCGTGTGGCCTCGGTGTGGGTTAGCCACGTTCCGGTCTGCTGGTAGACGACGTACCGCAGGAACCCGACCACCGACATGTACTGGGTCTCCGGGGAGAACGGTCGCAGGTTCTCCACCCGCGGCATGACCACCAGGCCCAGGTCGATGTGCGTGGCCGTGGGCGCCGCGGCCGGCCGGGGCGATCCTGGCTGGAGCGCGGTGGTGGTCGGCTGCGGGGGACTCGCCCCCGGGCCGGGCCGCCCGGGTGAAGTGGCCGCCGGGGCGGACGCTGCCGGCACCGGCGCCGGTGCCGGGCCGGGCGTGGACGCCTGGGCGGGTACCGCGGTCGGCGGCGCCGCCTGGGTGCGTGGAGGGTAGACGATGATGATCGAGACGACCGCGCCGTCGAGACCGAAGGCGATCCCATGCTGATCGAACGCCATGCCCATCAGGCCCTCCACCACGGCGTCGGCGAACTGGTCGCCGAAGGCGCGCCGCACATCAGCGACCGTGGAGCCCGGAGCGATGCCCTCGGCCGTGCGCAGCAGGCTGTTGGTGGTCGACACCGCACGGACGACGCCATCGGTGGCATAGACGTTGAGCCCATACCGGGGGAACGCGTAGAGGGTGCCCTCACGCAGCGGTCGCGCCTCCCCGGGTTGCCCGAGCCGCGCCACGACCGCGGAGATCGAGCGTCCCAGGGCGACGCCGGCGATACTCTGTCCGGGAACGATCAGGACCGTCGGGCTGGCACCCTGTTGGGCCACGACCGGCCACGCCATCCCCAGGATGAAGGCCAGGAGGAGCAGCCAGGATCCCTGTCTCATGCCCGTCGCCTCCCGCATCTCGACGGCACTCCGGCTGCCGCGAGGTCACGTGTCGGTGCTATTCTGACCAGTGCCCCAATCTCCTCTGTCCAAGGCCCCCTGCGGGCAGCCGGTCGCGCCCCCTGGCCGCTGCCGGGCATCCTGCGCAGGCCTCGGGGGCTGCGAGCCCGTCGCTCGTCCGTGGCCGCGGGACGAACATGGGCGCGATGGAGGGCTGCGTGATGTCGGGGGGCTACGTGGCGTTGCTCGCGGTGCTCGGGGCGGTGCTGGGCAGTTTTGCCAACGTCCTGATCTATCGTCTGCCGCGCGATGAGTCGATCGTGACGCCGGGGTCGCGTTGCCCGACATGCGGTACGCCGATTCGCCCGTGGGACAACATCCCCATCCTCAGCTACGTGGTGCTGCGCGGACGGTGTCGCGCATGCGGCCGGCCGATCAGCCTCCGCTACCTCGTGGTCGAAGTGGTGATGGCGATCCTGACCGTGGCGGCGGGCTCGCGCGGCGCGCCGCCGTTTGCATGGCGCGAGGCCCTCGAGGTCGCCGGCGGGGTGCTGTTCGTGTTCCTCCTGGTGGTGATCACCTTCATCGACCTCGACCACCAGCTGATCCTCAACTGGCTGACCTATCCCGGCGTAGCCGCCGGGCTGCTCCTGGCCGTCGCGCTGGACCGGCTGGTGCCGGCGCTGGTGGCGGGCGGAGGGGCGGGTGCCCTGATCCTCCTCATCGTGGCGGCGAGCCGGGGCGGGATGGGCCTGGGGGACGCCAAGCTGGCGGTGCTCATCGGCGTGTTCCTGGCATCACCCGCGACCACTGCCGTGGCGCTGTTCCTTGCGTTCGTGGCCGGGGGCCTCGTAGGGATTGCGCTCCTGGCCCTGCGCATCCGCGGGCGCAAAGACCCCATTCCATTCGGGCCGTTCCTGGCGCTGGGGGCGCTGGGTGCGTTGTTCTGGGGTGAGGCGGTCGTGCGGTGGTACTGGCCGTAACGACCGGGTGCAGCAACAACAGGCGGTGCGCGTGCTGCCAGGGGAGTGGTCGCGTGGTAGTGCGGCCCTCCGCTCGCCTTGCCCTTTCCGGCCTCGCCCTGCCCCGGCGCGAGGGGAGCGGTCGTGTGGTGGTGCGTCCCCCCGGGAGTGAGCCCTGTTTCCTGTGGCGGCGACCACAGCGACCGGCCCCTCCCGGGCACCGTATGGGAGGCGCCACTGCAGGTCTAGCCGGCAGGAGTTCAGGGCAATCTGTTGAACAGTCAGCGATCGCGGGGCCTTGCCGGGGCTCCAGCGGGGTCGGGGAACTGGACGAAACCGTGAGGGGGCCGTATGCGCAAGGCTGTCGCATACCTTCGGACGCATCCACTGGTGGCCGGCGCGCTGGCAATTGCGCTGGTCGTCGTGGCACTAGTGGTGTGGCCGCGGCAAGGACCGCCACCCTCAGCGGTTACGCCGGCGGTCAGCCCCACCCCAGCTCCACAGGTCGCTGCGCCGGCGCCGGAAGCAAGCCCGCAGCCCGCGCCAAGCCCAACGCCCAGCCCGACCCCTGCGGCGTTGCCAGGCGCCGGACGGCCAGATCCGTTCGCGCCCCTCGTCGTGGCGGAAGCGCCGCGGCCGGCTCCTGGGCCGGTGCCGCCGCCGGCACCGCTGCCGCCGCCGCTGTTTCCCGGACAGCAGATCCCGGGCCAGCCAGCGCCGACGCCGACGCCCACGCCGCCACCCAAGGAGGCCAGCACCGCGGAACTCGTGGGGCTCGTGAACGACTCGGTGTCCGTGGCCATCGTGCGGGTGGGCGGCCAGACGTACATCGTCTCGCCCGGGGACGTCATCAAGGACAAGATCCGCGTCACCGCGATCGATCCGGAACAACGCCTGGTGGTGTTGGAGGAAGACGGACAACGGTTCGAGCTGAGGATGGGTGAGGTGAGGGCACGGCATGTTGCCGCGACGACCGCGCTGGGCCACAACTAGCTTCGCCGCAGTAGCCTTCGTGCTGGTGCTTGCGCTGGTGCCCGCGGGCCCTGCGCGGCCCGAGGCCGCTGCCGTGCGCATCACGCAGGTCACCGTGAAGGTCTTCGGGGAGATGGTGCAGGTCGCCGTCATCGGCACCGGCCCGCTCACCTACCGGACCCTGCAGCTGGCGTCCCCGCCGCGGCTGGTCATCGACCTGCCGGGCGCGGTCGTCGACGCGGCGGTCCCTCCGGTGCTCGACGTGGACAGGGGCGCGGTCGAGCGGGTGCGGGTCGGGCAGTTCCAGGATCGGCCGCCGGTCGCCCGTATCGCCGTGGACCTGGCCGCCCCGCTCTCGTTCCGGCTGGCGACCGCCTCGCCCAACGTGCTGGTGGCGCAGTTCTCCCAGAGCGTGGCGGTGCGCGTGCCCGCCGCGCCCGCCGTGCCCGCGGCGGCTCCGGCGGCCCCGGCGCCCATCGCGCAGGCTCCCGGCAGCCCCTCGACGTCCGGCCCGGTGCCCGTGGCCCAGGTGACGCCGGCCCCGCCAGCACTCGCGCCGGGCCGCATCACCCTCGAGTTCCGCAACACCGAGCTGGCCGACGTGCTCAGCGCGCTCGCGCGGGTCTGCAACGTGAACATCGTCACCGACGCGTCGGTGCGCGGCGCGGTCACGGTTCGCCTGATCGACCTGTCGTGCGAGGAGGCCCTGCGGTTCATTCTCGAGGCGAACAACCTCGGCTTCCGGCGCATCGGCCGCAACCTGATCATCATGGCGGCCGACAGGCTGGCGCCACCGCCCGAGGCGCCCGAGACGATCACCTACCCCATCGGCTTCGGCGTGGCCAAGGACGTGGCCGACGCGATCCGCGCGGCGGTGCCGGGCATCCGCGTGACCTCCGATGCGCGGTCCAACGCTGTGGTCGTGGTGGGCACCCAGGCCCAGCACGAGGAGGTCCGGAAGATCCTGGCCGGGCTCGACGTGCAGCTGCCGCAGGTGATGATCGAGACCCGGGTCGTCGACATCAGCATGGAGACGCTGAACCAGCTCGGCCTGCGCTGGGGCCTGACGGGCGACCCGCCGGTCAACGTGATCCAGGTGCGGGGCACGTTCCCGGGGCTGGTGCGGGTCGGCTACGGCGACTTCACCATCAACGCCGCCCTGGAAGCCCTGGTCCGGGACGGCAAGGCCCGGGTGCTGACGGCGCCGCGGGTGGCGGTGGTGGACGGCAACGAGGCGTCGGTCAACCTCGGCGAGGAGCTGCCCATCCCCTCGGTGGACGCCACGGGGCGCGTGACGTTCACCTTCAAGCCGGTGGGCGTGATCCTGCGCATCACGCCCAAGGTGAACCGTGACGGGCTGGTGACCACCAAGGTCGAGCCCGAGATCTCGGCGGTGCGCGAGATCCTGCAGAACCAGGTCCCGCGCCTGACCAGCCGCAAGGCCTCGACCACGGTGACGGTCCGCAGCGGCGAGTCCATCGTGCTGGCGGGCCTGATCAGTTCCGAGGAACGGCGCACCACCGTCAAGGTGCCGATCCTGGGAGACATCCCGATCCTGGGCGCGTTGTTCCGGGTGTCCACGACCAGCCGAACCGACAACGAGGTGATCTTCGTCGTGACGCCGCAGATCCTGCCCGGGCCCGGGGCACCCACGCCGGCGCCCTCGCCGCGGCCCTGAGGTGGGGCAGGTGCGCACGAGGCGACGGATGGCGCGAGGCGACCGGCCTGCACCGGAGGTGGTGCGATCGCCCGGTGGCGGCACGCGGCGGCGCATGCTGTGGGGCCTGCTACCGGGGGTGCTGGTGCTCGTGATGGTGGGGACCGCCGCCGCCCAGGCGCTGCCGCCGTTCAACGCGGCGCGGCTGTACCTCACGGAGGCCGAGTTCGCCCGGGCGATCCAGCCCTACCAGCAGGCCATCGCCGCCAACCGACAGCACGCGCGGGCGCACTACTGGTTGGGCTACGCCTACGTCTACGCGTTCCGCCAGTGGCAACTCGGCGCGGCCTCGTATGCGGCGGGCTACGGCGAACGGGCCGTGGCGTCGCTGCAGGAGGCGATCCGGCTCGACGAGACGTTCGCTCCGGCCTACCTGGCGCTGCACGACGCCTACCGCCTGATGGGCCAGTTCGACAAGGCCAATGAGGTGCTGACCCAGATGATGGCCAAGGCCCGCCCGGGCTGGGCGCCGCGCATGCCCGTCTGGTAGGCGCGGCAGCGGCCGGACGTCAGGGGAGAGGGGCGGGACCACCCGCCCCTCTGTACGTACAGACATACCGTCATGACCTCGTCCGGCATGTCCCGCAGGATGCCCCCCACTATCCCGTAAGTCGGCGCACGACCGCGGCACCTGACCAGCGCGGCGGGCAGCAGGTTCGCACATCGAACCTGGGGAAACGCGCTGCGGGCGGTCGTTGAGGACCCCAGGCGTCTTTGGCCTTCGAGGCGCGTACCACGCTGACGGCCTGCGGGCGGTTGAAAGCGGCGACGGCCTCCAGTATCCTACGGGCTGTATGTCCGCAGTGCCTGTGGTCGTCGCCGATCGTCTGACCCGTCTGCGCACCTGGCTGGATGCCGCCGACGTCGATGTGGTCCTCGTCTCCAGCTGGGAGACCCTGGCCTACGTCTCCGGGTTCCGGGGGTCTGCTGGGCTCGGGCTCGTCTCCCGGGACCGGGTGTGTCTGGTCGTCGACTTCCGGTACGTGGAGCAGGCCGCAGCGCAGGCCCCGGGATGGGAGGTCGTGCGGGCACCGCAGACGCTGCTGGAGGGTGCGGCGGCCCTCGTGCGCGCCTGGGGAGCGCGGCGCGTCGGCGTGGAGGGTGAGCACCTGCCCGTGGCAGCGTTCCGGCGGCTGGCGGCCCTGGTGGACCCCGTCGCGCTGGTGCCGCTGGAGGGCCTGGACCGGCTGCGGTGGCAGAAGGATGCGGACGAGGTGGCCGCGATCCGGCGGGCCGCCGCCATCGCGGACGCCGCGTTCCTCGAGACGTTGCCGTTGCTGCGCGCGGGGACGACGGAACGGGAGGTGGCGGCCGCTCTCGAGTACGCCATGCGCCGGGGCGGCGCCGACGGCGTGGCGTTCGAGACCATCGTGGCCTCAGGTCCGCGCGCCGCGCTGCCGCACGCGCGGGCCAGCGACCGGCCCATCGGACGCGGGGAGTTCGTGATCGTCGACTTCGGCGCGGTGGTCGATGGCTACCACTCGGACTGCACGCGCACCGTGGTCACCGCCCCGGCTACTGCCCGGCACCGCGAGCTGTACGCGCTGGTGCTCGACGCCCTGGAGGCGGCGCTGGCGGCCCTGCGCCCCGGGATGACCGGCCGCGACGCGGACGCGGTGGCGCGCGAGCGGATCACACGGGCCGGCTACGGCGAGGCGTTCGGGCACGGGCTCGGCCACGGCGTGGGGCTGGCGGTGCACGAGGGGCCGCGGCTGTCGCCGCGCGAGGACGCCGTGCTGCCGCCCGGGGCGGTGGTGACCGTGGAGCCCGGGATCTACCTGGCGGGATGGGGCGGCTGCCGGATCGAAGACCTCGTGGTGCTGGCCGACGGCGCCGTCGAGGTGCTGACGCGAATCCCGAAGGCGCTGGTTGAGGTGGGAGCGTGATTTCGACCAACGACTTCCGTCCCGGGGTGGTGATCGCCCTGGAAGGCGAACTGTACGCCGTGCTCGCCTCGCAGCACGTGAAGCGTGGCCGGGGGAGCGCCTACGTGCGGGCCAAGATCCGCAACCTGAAGAGCGGGGCGATCATCGAGCGCACGTTCAACGCCGGCGAGCGCGTCCCCCAGGCGTACCTGGAGCGGCGCGACGCCGAGTACCTGTACCACCACGACGAGCAGTACGTCTTCATGGATCGCGAGACGTACGAGCAGCTGACGCTGGACGCTGCGCTGCTGGGCGAGGCCATCAAGTTCCTCAAGGACAACACGGTGGTCACGGTCGTCTACTACGAGCAGCGCCCCATCGCCGTGGAGCTGCCCAACACCGTGGACCTGCGGGTCGTCGAGACCGCGCCGGCGTTCCGCGGGGACACGGCCACGGGTGGCGCGAAGCCGGCTACCCTCGAGACCGGGGCGGTGGTGCAGGTACCGCTCTTCGTCGAGGTCGGCGACGTCGTCCGGGTGGACACGCGGTCGGGCGAGTACGTCGAGCGCGTGGGATGATGCCCCCGCGCACGCGCCGCGGCGAGGTCGCCGACGGCGCACCGGGGGTGGTGGCGCCATCGGTTCCCGCCGCCGCAGGGCGTTGGTACAATAGCGGCGTGCAGGGCCACCGACGACGGGTTGCCGCGTCGCCGATCGCGTGCCGGGTCGCCGGCCGACGGCGCGGTCCTCGTCCCGAGCCCGCCGCCGGGGGCTTGGACGGCGTGCGGACGGCGGGCGCGCGGCTGGGCCAGGCGGGCGGCCGCGTGGGGCGCGCATGAGGCGGCCCCCGCTGCGCGCGCGCCGGCGAAGGGCACGGGACGTCGCGCTGCAGGTGCTCTTCCAGCACGACGTGGGGCGGCTACCCATCGACGAGGCGTTGCGCAACGCCCGCGACCAGCATCCGGGAGCCGACTGGCCGTTCATCGAGCAGCTGGCCCGCGGGGTGGCGGCGCACACCGCCGACCTGGACGCGCTCCTGGCACCCTACCTCGAGGGCTGGACCATCGATCGGCTGGCCAGCGTCGACCGCACCATCTTGCGCATGGCGCTGTACGAGCTGCGCAGCCTGGCGACGCCGCCGGGCGTGGCGATCAGCGAGGCCGTGGAGCTCGCCAAGCGCTACGGGACCGAGGCCTCGGCGCCGTTCGTCAACGGCGTGCTGGGCGCCCTGGTGCGGGCGGGCGTGGCGGCCGCGGGCACGCCGCCAGAGCGGTGATGGACGCGGCGCCTGCGGGCCGGCCGGTGCGAGCGCACGTCTGGGTGCGCGGCCGGGTGCAGGGCGTCGGGTTCCGCTTCTTCGTGGTCCGTCACGCCCGCGAGCTGGGCCTCGCGGGGTGGGTCCGCAACCTCCCCGATGGGCGGGTCGAGCTGGTCGCCGAGGGGCCACAGGCCGCGGTCGAGACGTTGCTGCGCCTCGTCGAGCGGGGACCGGCCGGCGCAGTCGTCACCGGCGTGGAGACACGGTGGGAGCCGCCGACGGGCGCGCGCGGCTTTGGCATTGGCGCCGATGGGTGACCAGCCCTCGCCTTCTGGGGTGACGCTCGACCTGCAGGCCTACATGGCCAGTCGCGGCCGTCTGGTGGAGGATGCTCTGGCGGCCGCCCTCCCGCCCGAGACGGCACTCCCGACCCCGTTGCACGCCGCCATGCGCTACAGCGTCTTCGCGGGCGGGAAGCGGCTGCGGCCGTTGCTGGTCCTGGCCGCGTGTGAAGCGACGGGGGGACGCGTCGACGACGCCCTGCCGACCGCGTGCGCGGTCGAGTTGATCCACACCTACTCGCTCATCCACGACGACCTGCCCTCCATGGACGACTCGCTCTGGCGGCGCGGCCGGCCCACCTGCCACGTGGCGTTCGGGGAAGCGCTGGCGGTGCTTGCCGGCGACGCCCTGCACGCCCTGGCGTTCCAGCTGCTGGCGCGCAACGCCGAGCGCGTGGGGCCGGTGCGGGCGCTGCGCGTCATCGAGGAGATCGCCGAGGCGATCGGCACCCAGGGCATGGTCGGCGGGCAGGTGCTCGACCTCCTTGGCGAGGGACGTCCCGAGCTGGCCCGGTGGGCCGACTGGCCCGGGGATCGCCAGCGTGGGGTCTACGAGATCCACCGCTGGAAGACCGCCGCCCTCATCCGGGCATGTGTACGCGCCGGGGGGCTGCTGGCTGCCGCCAGCGCGCGCCAGCTGGAGGACCTGACCGCCTACGGCGAGCACCTGGGGCTGGCGTTCCAGGTGGTCGACGACATCCTCGACGAGGCCGGTGAGGCCTCCCGGCTGGGCAAGGACACCCGGACCGATGCGGCGAGGGCGAAGCTCACCTTCCCGGCGGCGTTCGGCGTGGAGCGCTCGCGTGCGATCGCGCGCGAGGAAACCGCCCGGGCGGTGGCGGCCCTGGCCGGGTGGGGGCCGGCGGCGCGTCTGCTGACCGACCTCGCCCTCGTCCTGTTGGAGCGTGAGGCGTGACGGGCGATCCGCCGCGGCGACCGCGCACTGTGGAGGGGCTCGCCCGCATCCCGTTGGACTTGTTGGAGCCCGTGGCGTGATGGCATGCGCGCAGACCGCGAGGGGCACCGGGCCGGCTGCGGTGGCCGCAGTCCGACGCGCAGCGGACGAGGCTGCGGCGGCGACCGGGCAGCCCGCTGCGGCGGGCAGCCCGCGGCGACGCGAGCGGGTGCGGCTGGACGTCCTCGTGGTGGCCCGCGGGCTCGCCGCCAGCCGCCACCAGGCCGAGGCAGCGATCCGCGCCGGCGAGGTCTACGTGGACGGCCGGCGGATCGACAAGCCGGGGGCGCTGGTCGCGCCCACGGCGGTGCTCGAGCGCCGCGCCGGGGCGCAGTTCGTGAGCCGCGGCGGGGTCAAGCTGGCCGCCGCGCTGGACGCGTTCGGGATCGACGTGGCCGGCCGTGTGGCGATCGACGTGGGCGCGTCTACGGGCGGGTTCACCGACTGCCTGCTGCAGCGCGGCGCCCGGCGCGTGTACGCCGTCGACGTGGGCCGTGGGGTGTTGCACTGGCGCCTGCGCCAGGACCCGCGGGTCGTGGTGCTGGAGGGGCGGCACGCCGCGCGCCTGCGCCCCGACGACATCCCCGAGGCGGCCGACCTGGCCACCGTGGACGTCTCGTTCATCTCGGTGCTCAAGGTGCTGCCGGCGGTCAGCCGGCTCGTGCGGCCCGGTGGCCTGCTGGTGGTACTGGTGAAGCCGCAGTTCGAAGCCGGGCCGCGCGCCGCGCGCAAGGGCGTCGTGCGCAGTCCCACGGTGCACGCCCAGGTGCTGCGCGCCACGGCGGCTGGCATCCGGGCACTGGGGCTGTCGCCCGTGAGGGTCGTAGCCTCCCCGCTCGTGGGTCCGAAGGGCAACCGCGAGTTCTTTCTGCTGGTGCACAACGCCCCGGGTCAGGCCGCCGAGGATCTGGACGAGGAGATCGCGCGGGTGGTGGCGCCGCCGGCTGCGGGGGAGGCCGGGCGGTGACCCGGATCGGGCTGCTGGTCAACATGTCGCGCATGGCCGGCCAGCCCCACGGCGTCGACCGGCTTGCCCGGACGGTCGAGGCGCTGGAGCGCCGCGGCGCGCGCGTGCGGCTCAACGTCGACGGCGCGCACGCGGTGGGCCGGCCCGACCTGGGCGTGCCGGACGCCGCGCTGGTGGACGAGGGCGACCTCCTGGTGGTGCTGGGCGGCGACGGCACGATCCTCAGCGCCGCGCGGCTGGCGGCGGGGCGCGTACCCATCTTCGGCGTCAACCTGGGCGGCTTCGGGTTCCTGGCCGAAGCGCAGCTCACCGATCTGCCCGAGGCGGCCGAGGCCGTGCTGGGCGGCGCCTACGTGCTGGATGCGCGGGCGATGCTGGAGGCCGAACTCGTGGGGCGCGGAGGTGGGCAGCCGCGTCGGCTCGCGCTCAACGACGTGGTCGTGACCAAGACCGGCGTGGCCCGCATCGTGCGCGTGACGACCTGGGTGAACGGTGAACACCTGGCGACCTATCCGGCCGACGGCGTGATCGTGGCCACCCCGACGGGCTCCACCGCTTACTCGTTGTCGGCCGGCGGGCCGATCGTGCACCCGCAGGTCGACGTGGTGATCGTGACGCCCATCTGCCCGCACATGCTCACGGCGCGTCCCGTGGTGGTCTCGGGGGACGCCACCGTGACGGTCGAGCCGGTGGCCGGCGCGGAGGACGTGCGGGTGAGCGTCGACGGGCAGGAGAGCTTTCCGCTGGCCCCGGGCGACCGGGTCGTCGTGCGGCGGGCGGCGGTGCGCACGCGGCTGGTGCGGTTGCGGCCGCCAAGCTTCTACAGCATTTTGCGCACCAAGCTGGCGTGGGGCGAGCGATGAGCGTGGCAGCGCGTGGGCGGAGCGGGCCCGGCGGCGGGGGCCCCGGCGGTTCGTCGACGAGGGCGGCGGGGCCGGCTGCGGCGAACAGTTCCGGCGGGGTCCGGCGGAGCGCGTGCGAGGGGAGGGAACCGTGACCAAGTTCATCTTCGTGACCGGCGGTGTGGCCTCGGGGCTGGGGAAGGGGATCACGTCGGCCTCGCTCGGGCGGTTGCTGAAGGCGCGGGGCCTGAAGGTCACGCTGTTGAAGTTCGACCCCTACGTGAACGTGGACGCGGGCACCATGAACCCCCACCAGCACGGCGAGGTGTTCGTCACCGACGACGGCGCCGAGACCGACATGGACCTGGGCCACTACGAGCGCTTCATCGACGAGAACCTGGGTCGGGCCAACAACGTCACCACCGGCAAGATCTACGCGTCGGTGATCGCCCGCGAGCGTCGCGGCGAGTACCTGGGCGGGACGGTGCAGATCATCCCCCACGTGACCAACGAGATCAAGGACGAGATCCGCACCCTGGCCCGTACCAGCGGCGCCGACGTGGTCATCGTCGAGGTGGGCGGCACGGTGGGCGACATCGAGAGCCTGCCCTTCCTGGAGGCCATCCGCCAGTTCCGGCGGGCGGCGGGCGACGCGCACGTGATGTACGTGCACGTGTCGCTGGTGCCCTACCTGCGCGGCGCCGGCGAGCTGAAGACCAAGCCCACCCAGCACAGCGTCAAGGAGCTGCGCAGCATCGGCATCCAGCCCGACGTGATCGTGTGCCGCACCGAGCGGCCGTTGGGGCGGTCGGTGCGCGAGAAGATCGCCCTGTTCTGCGACGTGGAGCCCGAGGCGGTGATCCAGGCGCTGGACGCGGAGAGCATCTACGAGGTGCCCCTCATCCTGGAGGACGAGGGCCTGGGCCGCATCGTCACCCGGCGGCTGGGCCTCGACCACCTGCCTCCACCCGACCTGGCGGAGTGGCGGGAGATGGTACACCGGATCCGGCATCCCCAGACGCGGGTGCGCATCGCCATGGTGGGCAAGTACATGGGGGTCGAGGACTCGTACGTCAGCATCGTCGAGGCGCTGCGGCACGGCGGCATCGCCCACGGGTGCGCCGTCGAGATCACCAAGATCGACTCCGAGGAGATCGAGCAGTGGCCGCCGGCCCGGCTGGAGGCCGAGCTGACCCGCTACGACGGGGTGCTCGTCTGCCCGGGGTTCGGCGCCCGCGGCGTGGAGGGCAAGGTGCGGGCCATCCGCGTGGTGCGCGAGCAGGGGGTGCCGTTCCTGGGGATCTGCTACGGCATGCAGTGGGCGGTGGTGGAGTTCGCCCGGCACGTCTGCGGGCTGGAGGGCGCCAACTCCACCGAGGTGGACCCCGACACGCCCCATCCGGTGATCTCGCTGCTGGAAGAACAGCGCCGGGTGGTGGACAAGGGCGGCACGATGCGCCTGGGGCGGTACCCGTGCCGGCTCGTGCCCGGGTCGCTGGCCGCGGCGGCCTACGGGGCCGCCGAGGTGGGCGAACGCCACCGCCACCGCTACGAGGTGAACAACGCCTACCGGCCGATCCTGGAGCGCCACGGCCTGCGGGTCACGGGGATCTATCCCGACCAGGACCTGGTCGAGATCGTGGAGCTGCCGGGGCACCCCTGGTTCGTGGGGACGCAGTTCCACGGCGAGTACCGGTCACGGCCTACCCGGCCGCACCCGCTGTACCGGGCGTTCGTCCGGGCCGCGCTGGACCGCGCGGCGGTCTCGGCGGGGCGCGGGTAGCGGCGGGGCCGCACGGCGGCGCTGGATGCTGCCGACGGGGCCGCACGAGGCGGCGACGGCGTACCCGCGCCCGCGGTGGCCGTGTAGCCGCCGACGCTATCGCTCGTCGCTGTCCACGCGCGGGCCCGTGTCCTTGCGTGGCCTTCGACCGGGAGTGAGCGGACGGGCTGAGGAGGGAGCAGATGAGCACAGCGGTGTACGTCAACGGTCGGATCGTGTCCAAGGACCAAGCCGTGGTGTCGGTCTTCGACCACGGCTTCCTGTACGGCGACGGCGTGTTCGAAGGGATCCGCGTCTACGACGGCCGGATCTTCCGTCTGGAAGAGCACCTCGACCGCCTGTACGCCTCGGCCAAAGCGATCATGCTGGAGATCCCCCTGGACCGGGACGCGTTGCGGGCCGCGGTGCTCGAGACGGTCCGGGCCAGCGGGTTGCGGGACGCCTACATCCGCCCGGTGGTCAGCCGCGGGGTGGGCGACCTGGGGATCGACCCGCGCAAGTGCCCGCAGCCCACGGTGGTCATCATCGTGGATGCGATCCGCCTGTACCCGGCCGAGGCGTACGCCCGCGGCCTGCGCATGGTCACCGCCAGCGTCCGCCGGCCCGCGCCCGATGCGCTCAACGGCCGGATCAAGTCGCTCAACTACCTGAACAACATCCTGGCGCGCCTGGAGGCGAACCGCGCGGGGGTCGACGAAGCGCTCATGCTGACCGCCGACGGCTACGTCTGTGAGTGCAGCGCCGACAACGTGTTCATCGTCACCGGCGGGCAGGTGCAGACCCCGGCGGCGCACCTGGGGCTGCTGGCGGGCATCACGCGCGACGCGGTGCTGGACCTGGCCCGGGAGGCCGGCCTGCCCGCGGCCGAGGGCGTCTTCACCCTGCACGACGTCTACACCGCCGACGAGTGTTTCCTCACCGGGACGGGGGCGGAGATCGCGCCGGTCGTGGAGGTGGACGGGCGGCCGATCGGCGACGGCCGCCCGGGTCCCATCACCCGTCGCCTCACGCAGGCGTTCCGTGAGCTGGTGCGCCGCAGCGGCACGCCGGTCTACGCCGAGGAGGCGCCGGGGCGACGGTGACCGGGGGCGCAGCGCGGCCGTCTGGACCCGCAGGTCCTGGCAGCAGGGGGCAGGAGGTGGAGCGCAGCGAGGCCGGCGGCCACACCGGAGGGCACCGCGATCCCGCGGCCAGGAGCGACCTCGGCGCTGGAGACAGCGCCGAGCCCACGGTCGCCTCGCGTCTGGTGTTCCGGGGACGGGTGGTCGCGGTGCGCGTCGACGACGTGCGCCTGGGGAGCGGCCGCGTTGTCGTGCGCGAGGTGGTGGAGCACCCTGGCGCCACGGCCGTCGTGCCCGTGACGGGTGATGGCCATGTGCTCATGGTGCGCCAGTACCGCAAAGCGGTGGAGGCCTTCCTGCTAGAGATCCCCGCGGGCACGCTCGAGCCCGGCGAATCACCGGACCAGTGCGCCCAGCGCGAGCTGGCCGAGGAGGTCGGCATGCGGGCTGGCCGTCTGACGCCGCTGGCCACGTACTTCCCGTCGCCAGGGGTGTTGACCGAAGCCATCACGGTGTACCTGGCAGAAGACCTCCATCCCCACGTGCTGGCGGCCGACCCGGGCGAGGAAGGGCTGGAGGTCGAACGGGTCCCCCTGGACCGCGTGCCAGCCCTGATCGCGTCGGGAGGGATCCGCGACGGGAAGTCGCTGGTGGGGCTGCTGCTGGCCCTGCGCGCGCTGGGCGCTGCCAGGACGGAGGGCCCGTGAGCGCACGGGAACGCCGGACACCGGGGGCAGCGCGCAGCAGCGCATCGGAGGGGTCGGCGTGGCGCGGAGGGACCGAGCCGGGCCGTGGTGTGGAGGGACGGCCGCAAGCCGCCGGGTCGCGTGCCGGCGCCACGCGCAGGGGGCCCGCGTTCCCTCCAGCGCTGGACGCGGCGCGTGACGCCTACCTGGCGTACGGGCTCACCGAACGGGGCCTGAGCCGGCGCACGATCGAGGCCTACGCGCGCGACCTGGACGACTTCATGGCGTTTGCGGCCCAGCAGGGCGCCCGGAGTCCGCAGGACCTGCGGCGGGCCACGCTGACCACGTACCTGCTGGCGGCGCGCCGGCGCGGGCTCGCGCCGAGCACGGTCGCGCGGCGGCTGGCGGCCGTGCGGGGGTGGACGGCGTTCCTGCTCCGTGAGGGCATCATCGCCGACGACCCCGCCCTCGACGTGACACCGGCGCGCCGACCGCGGCGGCTGCCCGACGTGCTGACGGTCGACGAGGTCGAACGCCTGCTGGCCCAGCCGCGGGGCGAGGATCCGCTGGCCGTGCGCGACCGGGCGATGCTCGAGCTGCTGTATGCGGCCGGGCTGCGGGTGAGCGAGCTCGTGGGGCTGGACGTGGCCGACGTGCACCTCGACCAGGAGTACGTGCGGTGCCTGGGCAAGGGCGGGCGGGAGCGCGTGGTGCCCATCGGCAGCGCGGCGGTGCGCGCGCTGCGGCAGTACCTGCGCGGGGCGCGGCCGCGCCTGGCGCGCGGCCGCGCCCCGGCGGCGCTCTTCCTCAATGCCCGCGGGGGCCGCCTCTCGCGACAGCGCGTGTGGATGCTGCTGCGGGCCTACGCGGCGGCGGCCGGGCTGCGCCGGCGGCTGGGCCCGCACACGCTGCGCCACTCGTTCGCGACGCACCTGCTCGAAGGCGGCGCGGACCTCCGCGCGGTGCAGGAACTGCTGGGGCACGCCAGCGTGGCCACCACGCAGATGTACACGCACCTGGCGCGCGGGCACCTGCGCGAGGTCTACCGGCGTGCGCACCCGCGGGATCGGATGCGCCTGCCGGCGCCGCGGGCTGGCTGATCCGGGCAGGGACGCGGGCATGCGCGTGGTCCTGCTGGTGCTCGATGGGCTCGGCTGCGGCGGCGCCCCCGACGCCGCAGCCTACGGCGACGAGGGGAGCCACACGCTGGCCAACACGGCCCGCGCGGTGGGCGGGTTGCGCCTACCGGTGCTGGAGCGGCTGGGGTTGGGCGTGGTCGACGCCATTCCCGGCGTACGGCCGGTGGAGGCGCACCAGGCCGCCGTGGGGCTCATGGTGGAGCAGGCCGCGGGGAAGGACTCGACCTCCGGCCACTGGGAGCTGGCCGGGCTGATCGTCGACCGCCCGTTCCCCACCTACCCGCAGGGTTTTCCCCCGGAGGTCATCGCCGCGGTGGAAGCGGCCATCGGGCGGCCGGTGCTGGGCAACGAGGTCGCCTCGGGCACCGAGATCATCGCACGCCTTGGGCCCGAGCACCTGCGCACGGGATATCCCATCGTGTACACGTCCGCCGACAGCGTCTTCCAGATCGCCGCGCACGAGGCGGTCGTGCCCGTAGAGCAGCTCTACGCGTGGTGCGCCGCGGTGCGCGCGGTGCTGGTGGGCGCGCACGCCGTGAGCCGGGTGATCGCACGGCCGTTCGTCGGGTCACCGGGTGCCTTCGTGCGCACCCCGCGGCGACGCGACTTCTCGCTGGCGCCGGTGGGTCCCACGGTGCTGGACGCGCTCGCCGCCGCAGGCGTGCCCGTGGTGGGCGTGGGCAAGATCGACGACCTGTTCGCGGGGCGGGGTCTGGCGCGTGCCGTCCACACCCGCGACGACGACGAAGGCGTGACGCAGACGGTGGAGGCCGTCCGGGCGCTTGGGCACGGGCTGGTGTTCACCAACCTGATCGAGCTCGACCAGGTCTACGGCCACCGCAACGACCCCGCGGGCTGGGCGCGCCACCTGCAGCGCCTGGACGGCCGGCTGCTGGAGGTGCTGCAGGCGTGCGCGGACGACGGGCTCGTCATCATTACCGGCGACCACGGCAACGACCCCACGACGCCCAGCACCGACCACTCGCGCGAGCGCGTGCCGGTCCTGGTCTGGCGGGCAGGGCTGCCGCCCGGGCGGCGTCTGGGCGTGCGTGCGACGTTCGCCGACGTGGCGGCCACCGTGGCCGCGGCACTGGGCGTCACGTGGACCGGAGCAGGGACGTCCTTCTGGCCGCTGCTGGTCGCGCAGGAGGCGCGGGCGTGATCCCGCGGGCCCTACCCGGGTGCGCCGCGGCGTCCGCGCAGGGTGTCGCGGAGGTGGGGAGGTGAGCTGGGCTGCAAGGGCGCGGGAGGCGGCCGCAGTCATCGGCCAGCGCATCCGCCAGCGGCCGGAGGTGGCCATCGTGCTGGGCTCGGGGCTGGGCGCACTCGCCGACCTGGTGGAGGCCGAGGCGGTCCTGCCCTACGACCAGATCCCGCACTTCGTGCCCCCGCGCGCGCCGGGGCACGCCGGCCGACTGGTGGTGGGAAGGCTTGAGGGCCGGACCGTGGCGGTGTTGCAGGGGCGCGTCCACGCCTACGAGGGCGTGGCGATGGCCGAGGTCGTCTTCCCGGTGCGGGCGCTGCGCGCGCTTGGGGCGCACACGCTGCTGGTGACCAACGCCGCGGGCGGCCTGCACCCGGCTCTGGCCCCCGGCGACCTGTTGCTGATCACCGACCACATCAACGCCATGGGCACGAACCCGCTGGTGGGCCCCAACGAGGACGCGTTCGGTCCGCGCTTCCCCGACATGGCGGCGGCCTACGACCCGGCGCTGCTCGCCGCCATGCGCGCCGCCGCCGCCGAAGCCGGCATCGCGCTTCGCGACGGTATCTACCTGGCCGTGCTCGGGCCATCCTACGAGACCCCGGCCGAGGTGCGGATGATGCGCGGCTGGGGCGCCGACGCCGTCGGCATGTCCACCGTGCCCGAGGTGATCGCAGCACGCCACGCCGGCATGCGCGTGGTCGGGCTCAGCGTCATCGCCAACGTGGCCGCCGGGACGGCGCCGACAGGACCCGCGCACGAGGACGTGCTGGCGGTGGTGGCGCGGGCCGTGCCCCGGTGCGCGGCGCTCGTGCGTGGGTTCCTGCGGCGGCTGCCGGGCTGAGCCGATGGCCGGAACGGTGCGGACGACAGCTGCACGGGACGCTGCTGCCCTGGGTAGACGATCCGGAGGACGTGCGCGATGCGCGCCTACGACCTGATCCGCCGCAAGCGCGACGGTGGGGCGCTCGGGCCGGAGGAGATCGCGTTCCTGGTGGACGGGTTCACCCGGGGCGAGATCCCCGACTACCAGATGGCCGCCTTCCTCATGGCGGTCTACTTCCGCGGCATGACGGCCGAGGAGACGGCGGCGCTCACCCTGGCGATGGTGCGCTCGGGGACCGTCCTGGACCTGGGCCCTCTGGCCGCGCGCGCCGTGGACAAACACAGCAGCGGCGGGGTCGGGGACAAGACGTCGCTGGTACTGGTGCCCCTGGTGGCGTCCGCGGGTGTGCCGGTCGCCAAGCTGTCGGGGCGCGGGCTCGGGCACACCGGCGGCACGCTCGACAAGCTGGAGGCGATCCCCGGGCTGCGCACCACGCTCTCGGACGCCGAGATCGTGGCCCAGACCGAGCGCGTGGGGTGTGTGATCGCCGGGCAGAGCCCCCAGCTCACCCCGGCTGACCAGAAGCTCTACGCGCTGCGCGACGTCACGGCCACGGTCGACAGCCTGCCGCTGATCGCCGCCAGCATCATGTCCAAGAAGATCGCCGGCGGGGCGCGGGCGATCGTGCTGGACGTCAAGTGCGGGCGCGGCGCGTTCATGAAGACCGAGGCGCAGGCGCGGGCGCTGGCCGAGGCGATGGTGGAGATCGGCGCGCGGATGCAGCGGCGCACGGTGGCGGTGCTGAGCGCCATGGACGCACCGCTGGGCCGCGCGGTGGGAAACGCGCCCGAGGTGCGGGAGGCGATCGCCACGCTGGCCGGCCGCGGCCCCGCCGACCTGCTCGAGCTCTGCCTCGTGCTGGGCGGCTGGATGCTGGTGCTGGGCGGTGCGGTGGCGACGCCGGAGGAGGGCCGGCGCGTGCTGCAGGAGCACCTGGCCGGCGGCGCGGGGCTGGAGCGGTTCGCCGCCATGGTCGCCGCGCAGGGCGGCGATGCGGCCGCCGTGCACGATCCGGACCGGCTGCCGCAGGCGCCGGTGCAGGTGCCTGTCCCGGCGCCGCGCGCGGGCTGGGTGGCGGCCATCGACGCCGAGGCCGTGGGGCTGGCAGCGATGCGCCTGGGCGCGGGCCGCGCGCGCAAGGAAGATGCGGTCGACCCGGCGGTGGGCGTGGTGCTGACGCGCGTCGTGGGCGAGCCCGCAACGGCTGGCGCGTCCCTGGCGGTCGTGCACGCCCGCACCGACGAGGCGGCAGCGCGCGCCGTGCGCGAGGTGGCGGCTGCGTACACGCTGGCCGACGCCCCGCCCGCACCGCAGCCGCTGGTGCTGGGCGTCGTCGGCGCACCTGGTGTCTGACGCGGCCATCGTCTGGCGCCCAGGAAGGGCACGAGAGTCGGCGCGACCGGGCCTAGCGGCGATGCCGTGGCTCCGCCGGGGCCGCGGGCGGCCCGCGGAACGGCGCGACGGCTGCTGACCGCCCAAGAGAACAGAAGAGCACAGGAGGGACGGGATGATCCGGCGTGTGGGCGTGGTGGGATGCGGGCTCATGGGGTCGGGGATCGCCGAGGTGGCGGCCCGGGCCGGCTACGAGGTGGTGGTGCGCGAGGTCTCCGAGGAGCTGCTGGCGCGTGGGCTGGAGCGGATCGACGCCTCGATGCGACGTGCCGTCGAGCGCGGGAAGCTGTCCGAGGCCGACCGCCAGGCCGCCCGGCGCCGCATCAGCGGCACCACGGCCCTGGAGGACCTCGCCGACGTCGATTTCGTGGTGGAGGCCGTCGTCGAGAAGATGGACGAGAAAAAGGCGGTGCTGCGGGCCCTCGACCGGTTGACGCGTCCCGAGGTCATCCTGACCAGCAACACCTCGTCGCTGTCGATCACCGAGCTGGCGGCGGCGACGGACCGCCCCGACCGTGTGGCCGGCATGCACTTCTTCAACCCGGTCCCGGTGATGCCGCTGGTGGAGATCGTGCGGGGCCTGCGCACGTCCGATGCGACGATCGCGGCGGTCGAGGCCATGGCGGCGGCGCTGGGCAAGCGGGTCGTGCACGCCAAGGACGCGCCCGGCTTCATCGTCAACCGGCTGCTGGTGCCCTTCCTGCTGGACGCCGTGCGGGTCTACGAGGCAGGGATCGCCACCCGCGAGGACATCGACGCCGCGGTGACGCTCGGCCTCAACCATCCCATGGGCCCGCTCACGCTGCTGGACTTCGTCGGCCTCGACACCACGTACTACATCGCCGAGGCCATGTACCAGGAAACCAAGGACCCGCGCTGGGCGCCGCCGGTGCTGCTCAAGCAGATGGTCACCGCCGGGTGGTGGGGGCGGAAGACAGGGCGGGGATTCTACGAGTACGACACGCGGTGAGCGAGCGGGGCCTGGAGGCGGCGCCCGCCCCGGGACGGTGGAACGACCGGTGCGCGGCGCGCCGCGCGCGACTCAGGGCGGCGCGCCGTCGGGCATGGCCCGGGAAGGATCGTCGCAGACCGCGCCGACGGGAACGAGGCCGGCGGCGGTGAGCCGATAGGGGCGGGGCGAGAGCGGCCGCGCCGCGCTGGCGTAGCGTGCCGCCGCCTCCGCCGCCAGCGCGGATGCCTGGGCGGCGGGGGTGACCAGCAGCACGGTTTCCTCCGGGAAAGCCACCACAGGGTCGTGCACGTCGGCTGGCACCACCAGGTCGGGCGCCAGCACCCGGGTGGCATCGTACCGATCCAGGTGCTCGTAGCGCGTCCGGGGCCCGCCGATCTCGGCCAGGACGTGGTGCGTGTGGCGGCGGAGGTTCTCGATCGCGAGCGCGTGGAGGGCCTCGACGGACAGCCCCCAGGCCTCCAGCGCGCCGCGGGTGATCGCGGTGTACCTGTCGGTGCTCCCGATGACGTAGGTGATCACCACGCCGTCCACCAGCGGCCGGACAACCAGGCGCAGCGGGGGCGGGTAGTGGGCGAACACGTTCACGTCCGCCTGGGAGCGCAGCAGGGGCATGATGCGGTCCTGGACGAGCGGGAGTGGGGGAGGCGCGGGGACCGGGAGCCGGCTGCGCATCCCGGCCAGGATCTGAGCGAACCACGCGGCCTCCGGCACGCGCGGGCGACGTCGCAGCAGGCTGGCCAGGTCAACCTCCATGGGCACGCCCAAGATCTCGGCGACGAACCCCAGCGGGGTGAGGCGGGTCACGACCACCTCGGGCGCGGTCTCCCGCAGATAGGCCAGCAGGCGCGCTCTGGTGCGCGTGACCCGGCGATACGCCACGGCAGCCAGCGCCGCGGCGGTCGTGGCAGCTAGCAAGAGGATGGGCACCACACCGGGTGCTTCCGCGGTCGGGCGCGCTGGCTCCTGCCTGCAGGAGGGCACCAGGGCGCCCGGAGAACTACCCGCGGGAGCCAGCGCATGTCGATCACGCTCACCGACGAGCATCGCCTGCTGCAAGCCACGGTCCGCGAGTTCGCCGCGCGCGAACTCCTCCCGATCGCGGCGGCCCTCGATCGCGAGGCGCGCTACCCCGCCGAGGTGGTGGCGCGCGCAGCCGAGTTGGGGCTGCTGGGCCTCACCGTCCCCGAGGCCTACGGCGGGCCGGGGCTGGATCACATCGCGTACGTGCTGGCCCACGAGGAGCTGGCCCGCGCGTGCGCCGGGTTCCAGACGATCCTGACCGTCAACACGTCGCTGGTCTGTGAACCGATCCTGCGCTGGGGCACGGAGGAGCAGCGCCGCCGCTACCTCCCGGACCTGGCCACCGGACGGCGGCTGGGGTGCTACTGCCTGACCGAGCCCGGGGCCGGATCCGATGCGATGTCGCTGCGCACGACCGCGCGGCTGGACGGCGGGACGTGGGTGCTGGACGGCACGAAGCTCTTCGTGACCAACGGGGTGGAAGCCGACGTCTGCCTGGTCTACGCCCGCACCGAGCCCGTTCCGGGCGCGCGCGGGATCTCGGCGTTCATCGTCGAGAAGTCCACCCCGGGTGTGCGCGTCGGCAAGGTCGAGAAGAAACTGGGGATCCGCTGCTCGTCCACCGCCGAGCTGATCTTCGAGGACTGCCGGGTGCCGGCCGACGCCCTGCTGGGCGAGCGCGGGCAAGGCGGGAGGATCGCGCTGTGGACGCTGGAAGGCGGGCGCATCGGCATCGCGGCCCAGGCGCTGGGGATCGCGCGCGCCTGCCTGGAGGAGGCCGCGGCCCACGCGCAGCAGCGCCAGCAGTTCGGCCGGCCCATCGCCGAGTTCCAGGCGGTACGGTTCGCCCTGGCCGACATGGCCACGCGCCTGGAGGCCGCGCGCCTGCTGACGCTGCGCGCGGCGGCGCTGCGCACCGCAGGCCAGCCGGCCGCCCGTGAGGCCGCCATGGCCAAGCTGTTCGCCTCGGAGGTCGCCATGTGGTGCGCGCATCGGGCCGTGCAGCTCTTCGGGGGCTACGGGTACGTGGAGGACTACCCCGTGGAGCGCTACTTTCGCGACGCCAAGATCACCGAGATCTACGAGGGCACGTCGGAGATCCAGCGGGTGGTGATCGCACGCCACCTGCTGGCCTGACGTCCTGGCGGAGGACCTATGCACATCGTGGTGTGCCTCAAACAGGTCGTCGACCCGGAGCTCCCGCTCCGGGACTTCGCCATCGATCCCCAGACCCGGCGCCAGGTCCGCGAGGGGCGGCCCCTGGTCCTGTCGACCTACGACGAGAACGCCCTGGAGGTCGCCCTGCAGGTCAAGGACCGCACGGGCGCCCGGGTGACGGCGCTGGCGCTCGCGCCCCAGGCGACCGTGGGCGACCAGATCCGCCTGGCGCTGGCCATGGGTGCCGACGACGCCGTGGTGGTGGACGACCCGCGCGGGCCCGACCTGCTGGGCGCTGCCAAGACACCAGTGCTCGCCGCAGCGATCCGGCGGCTCGGTGCCGTCGACCTCGTGCTCACCGGCTGCGAGTCGGCGGACTGGGTGGAGCGCGCGGTGCCACCGCTCCTGGCCGAGGAGCTCGGCGCCGCCTGCGTGACCTTCGTCGCCCGCGTGACGGTCGAGGACGGGCGCGTCGTGGCGCACCGACAGGCCGACGAGGGATATCACGTGGTCGAGGCCCGCCTGCCCGCCGTGCTCTCGGTCACGAGCGACGAAGCGAACCGACCGCGCCTGCCCAAGGTGAAGGACATCGTGGGGGCCAAGCGCAAGCCCGTGCAGACCTGGCCGGTGGATGCCCTGGGCGTCGCGGTGGGCGACGCCGGCGTCGACGTGCTCGACGTGCGGGTGCCGGAGCGGACGACCCGCTGCGAGTTCCTCGAGGGGGAGCCCGCGCAGCAGGCCGAGGCCCTGGCGCTGCGCCTGCGCGACCTCAAGTTGCTCTGAGGGTTGCTCTGAGGGAGGGACGCATGGCCAACGTCCTGGTGATCGCCACCGTTGCCGACGGCGCGCTGAGCCGGTCGAGCCTGGAGCTGGTGGCCGGTGCACGGACCATCGCGCCTGCCGTCGGCGGCGGCATCGACGCGGCGTTGCTGGCGGCCGAGGCCGCCGATGGCGCGGTGGAGGCCCTCCACCAGCACGGCGTGGGCGTGGTGCACCGCGTGGTGCATCCGCTGCTGGCGACGGGCCAGTCCGACGCCTACCTGGCTGCCGCCGAGGCGTGCGTTCGCGCGGCGTCGCCCGCGGTCGTGCTGGTGGCCGCCGACACCGTCGGCCGCGAGATCGGGCCCCGGCTCGCGTACCGTCTGGGTGCCGCGCTCGCCACGGAGGCGACGGGGCTCGAGGTGGCCGACGGCACCGTGGTCGTGCACCGCCAGGTCTACGGCGGGCGGGCGGTGGCCACCCTGGCCGTGCGGCGCACGCCCGCGGTGGTCACCGTGAAGCCTCGGGCCCTGGATGCGCCCGCGCCCGCGCCCACGGCCGGCGTGGTGCGCGACCTGCCGGTGCAGCTGGCCGACGACGCCCTCCCGACACGGGTCCGCGAGATTGTGCGCGAGCAGGCCGAGGTCGGCCTGGAAGACGCGCAGATCGTCGTGAGCGGTGGCCGGGGCATCGGCGGCCCCGAAGGGTTCAAGCTCCTGGCCGAACTGGCGCAGGTGCTGGGCGGTGCCGTGGGCTCGTCGCGGCCGCCGGCCGACGCCGGGTGGGTACCCATCTCCTGGCAGATCGGGCAGACCGGGAAGACGGTGCGGCCCCTGCTCTACCTCGCCGTGGGCATTTCCGGTGCGACCCAGCACGTCGCCGGCATGGCGGGCGCCCGCACGATCGTGGCCATCAACAAGGATCCCGAGGCGCCGATCTTCGGCGTGGCGCACCTGGGCATCGTGGGCGACTACCGCGAGGTCCTCCCCCCGCTCATCGCCAAGGTCAAGGCCCTGAAGGGACAGTAGCGCGATGCCCTGGTGGTGGCGCGCGGTCCTCGTCGGGCCCCTGACGCTGGCCGCCGGGGCCGTGTTCGCGCGCAAGCTGTGGCGCATCTACCGGCTGATCCGGCTCGGCCGGGGCCCGGTGCCGCTCGCGCCGCTGTCGGTGCGGCTGCGCGACCTCGTGGTGCACGTGCTGCTCCATCGCAGGGTGCTGCGCCGGCCACTGGCGGGCGTGCTGCACCTGTTCATCTTCTGGGGCTTCCTGGTGCTGCTGACCACCATCGTCCAGGCGCTGGGCGAGTCGGTGCGTCCCGGGTGGACCCTGCCCGGGATCGGCGCGTCGCCGTGGCTGGCGTTTCTGCAGGACCTGTTCATCGTGCTGGTGCTGCTCGGCGTGGGGCTGGCCCTGTACTGGCGGGTGGTGGTGCGCCCCGCGCGGCTCGCCGGACAGGACCAGAAGGGCGCCTACCTGATCCTGGGCTTCATCAGCGGCATCATGGTCACCCTGCTGGCCTCCCGCGCCGGGCAGATCGCCCTCGAGCAGCCCGCGTGGGCAACCGGCGCGGTGCTCTCGGCGCGGCTGGCCGAGGGCCTCCAGCGCGCCGGCCCGGGCGTCGTCCGCGGCGTGTTCGAGGTCGCGTGGTGGGGGCACCTGGCGCTGATCCTGGTCTTCCTGACCTGGATTCCCGAGGGCAAGCACCTCCACCTGATTACGCTGGTGCCGAACGTCCTGCTGCGCAAGGCGCGCCCGCGCGGTGCCCTGGAGCCCGTGGACGTCGAGCGCGCGGAGGTGCTGGGGGTCTCGGCCGTCGAGCACCTGACCTGGAAGGACCACCTGGACGCCTTCGCCTGCATGGAGTGCGGCCGCTGCGTGGAGGTCTGCCCGGCCCACAGCACCGGGAAGGAGCTCGACCCGCGCCGCCTCCACACCGACCTGCGCCGCCAGCTGCACCGCGTCGCAGCAGCCGCCACCGGCCAGGGATCGCCGCCCGCACTGGTCGGCGAGGTGTTCTCCGAGGCGTTCCTCTGGCAGTGCCTCACCTGCGGCGCCTGCGTCGAGGAGTGCCCGGCCACCAACGACCACATCGACAAGATCGTCGGCATGCGCCGCCACCTGGTGATGGAGCAGGCCCGCGTGCCCGAGCCGATGGCCGATGCGCTGCGCAGCCTGGAGGCTCGCGCGCATCCCTTCCGTGGCGCCGCCGTCACCCGGACCGTCTGGGCGGCGGGGACCGGCATCCGCATCCTGGCCGACGGGGAGCGGGCCGACTGGCTCTTGTGGGTGGGGTGCGCCTCGGCCCTCAACGAGCGCAACCACGGGACCCTGCGGGCGCTGGTAGCCCTGCTGGCGCAGGCGGGGCTGGACGTGGCCATCCTGGGCGATGCCGAGCAGTGCACCGGCGATCCCGCGCGGCGGATGGGCAACGAGTACCTGTTCCAGACCCTGGCCCAGCAGAACATCGCCACCCTGCGCCGCCACGGCGTCGAGAAGATCGTCACCGTCTGTCCCCACTGCTACAACACCCTGCGCCACGAGTACCCCCAGGTCGGCGGGCAGTTCGAGGTCTGGCACCACACCCAGCTCCTGGACCGGCTGGTGGCCGCGGGACGGCTGCGGCCGCAGACGGCGCCTGCGGGGCGCATCACCTTCCACGATCCCTGCTACCTGGGCCGGCACAACGGCGAGTACGACGCGCCGCGCCGCGTGCTGCGGGCCCTGCCCGGGGCGCACGTGGTGGAGATGGCGGCGTGCCGCGAGCGCGGCTTCTGCTGCGGGGCGGGCGGCGGGTTGTACTGGACCGAGGACCGCGTGGGCCAGCGCGTCAACCACGTGCGCAGCGACCACGCCACGGCCACCGGGGCGGACGTGGTGGCAACCGCCTGCCCGTTTTGTATGCTGATGCTGGAGGATGGCCGGGCGGCGCGCGAGGCGCGGTGGCAGCCGCGCGACGTGGCCGAGCTCCTGGCCGCCAGCCTGCGCGCGGAGGGCAGCGCGGCAGGCCCCGGAGGCGAGCGCTGATGCGCTACGAGACGCTGTCGGGCATTCCGGTGAAGGAGGTCTACGGTCCCGAGGACCTGGCGGGGTGGTCGCCGGAGGTCGACCTGGGCCGTCCGGGAGCGTATCCGTTCACCCGCGGCATCCACGCCACCATGTACCGCGGGAAGCTGTGGACGATGCGCCAGTTCGCCGGGTTCGGCACCGCCGAGGACACCAACCGGCGCTTCCACTACCTGCTGGCCCAGGGGCAGACCGGGCTGTCGGTGGCCTTCGACATGCCCACGCTGATGGGGTACGACTCCGACCATCCGCGGGCCCAGGGCGAGGTGGGCCGCGAGGGCGTGGCCGTCGACTCGCTGGCCGACATGGAGATCCTGTTCCAGGGCATCCCGCTCGACCGGGTCAGCACCTCCATGACCATCAACGCGCCGGCCAACGTGCTGCTCGCCATGTACGTCGCCGTGGCCGAGCGTCAGGGTGTGCCGCCCGACCGCCTGCGGGGCACCACCCAGACCGACATCCTCAAGGAGTACATCGCCCAGAAGGAGTGGATCGTCCCGCCCCGGCCGGCCCTGCGCCTGGTGGCGGACATGCTGGTCTTCGGCACGCGGCACCTGCCCCAGTGGAACGTGGTGAGCGTCTCCGGCTACCACATCCGCGAGGCCGGCGCCACGGCCGTGCAGGAGCTGGCCTTCACGCTGGCCGACGGCATTGAGTACGTGAAGCTGGGCCTGGCCGCGGGGCTGGACGTCGACGCCTTCGCGCCGCGGCTGTCCTTCTTCTTCGACGTCCACAGCGACTTCTTCGAGGAGATCGCCAAGTTCCGTGCGGCGCGGCGCATGTGGGCCAGGATCATGCGGGAGCGCTTCGGGGCCCAAAACCCGCGGTCGTGGTGGTTGCGCACCCACGCCCAGACCGCCGGCGTCTCGCTCACGGCCCAGCAGCCCCTCAACAACGTGGCGCGGGTGGCGCTGCAGGCCCTGGCCGCGGTGTTGGGCGGGACCCAGTCGCTGCACACCAACTCCATGGACGAGACGTACGCGCTGCCCACCGAGGAGGCGGTGATGGTGGCGCTGCGCACCCAGCAGATCATCGCCTACGAGACCGGCGTGGCCAGCACGGTCGATCCCCTGGGCGGGGCCTACTTCGTCGAGGCGCTCACCAACCAGCTGGAAGAGGCCGCCTGGGCGTACATCGAGCGCATCGACGCCATGGGCGGGATGGTGGCGGCGGTGGAGGCCGGCTACCCGCAGCGGGAGATCGCCGACGCGGCGTTCCGCTTCCAGCAGCAGGTGGAGCGCAAGGAACGGATCATCGTCGGGGTCAACGAGTTCGTCGTGCCCGAGGAGCGTCCCATCCCCATCCTGCGCATTCCCCCGGAGGTGGAACGCCGGCAGATCGAGCGGACCCGGCGTGTGCGCGCCGAGCGCGACAACACCCAGGTGGCGCGGCGGCTGGAGGCGCTCCGCCGGGCGGCCGCGGGGAACGACAACACCATGGAGCACATCCTCGAGTGCGTGCGCGCCTACGCGACGCTCGGGGAGATCTGCGGCGTGCTGCGCGAGGTCTACGGCGAGTACCGCGAGCCGGTCGTCATCTGAGGGATCCCCGGGGTCGCCGCAGGCCCGAGGGCGCCCGTTTGACCCCGCCGGCACCCGTGCGTATCATGACTCGGTGATGGCACGGCCGTTGCGCATCCTGCTGGCCAAACCCGGGCTCGACGGGCACGACCGCGGCATCAAGGTGGTCGCGCGGGCGCTGCGGGACGCGGGCGTCGAGGTGATCTACACCGGGCTGCACCAGACGCCGGAGATGATCGCCAGCGCGGCGATCCAGGAGGACGTGGACGCCGTGGGCCTGTCGATCCTCTCCGGCGCCCACAACGTGCTCTTCCCGCGGGTTGTCCAGCTGCTGCGCGAGGCCGGCGCCGACGACATCGTGGTGTTCGGCGGCGGCATCATCCCCGAGGACGACATCCCCGGGCTGGAGGCCGCCGGGATCCGCAAGGTCTTCCTCCCGGGCACTTCCCTGGCCGAGATCGTGCGCTGGGTGCAGGAGAACGTCAGGCCGCGCGGGGTGACGGTCTGAGCCGGACCGGACCGTTGGGCGCCGGCGAGCCCGTGCTGCTGGTCGACCGCAAGCAGCGCGTCTACCTGGTGTGGCTGGAGCCCGGCGGCGTCTACGACCTGCGCGGCGGCGTGGTGCGCCATGACGACCTCCTGGGGCAGCCGGACGCCAGCGTCGTGCACACCTCGCGCGGGGAACGGCTGCTGGCCCTGCGTCCCACCCTGGCCGAGTACATTTTGGCCATGCCGCGGGGCGCGCAGGTCATCTACCCGAAGGACCTGGGGCTCATCCTGCTCCTGGCCGACGTGTACCCCGGCGTGCGCGTGGCCGAAGCCGGCACCGGCTCGGGCGCGTTGACCATGACGCTGGCGCGGGCCGTGGGGCCCACGGGGCGGGTGTTCTCCTACGAGGTGCGCCCTGAGTTCCTGCGCACGGCCGAGCGCAACATCCGCCGGTTCCTCGGCGACGCGCCGCAGGTCGCCCTGCGCCTCCACGACGTCACCACGGGAATTCCCGACGCGCCCGTGGATCGGGTGCTGCTGGATCTGCCCGAGCCGTGGCGGGTCGTCGCAGCTGCCCGCGACGCGCTGCCGCCGGGGGGCATCTTCCTTGCATACGTCCCCAGCACCGTGCAGGTCCAGCAGACGGTGGAAGCTCTGCGGGCCGGGGGCTTCGTGCGCGTCGAGGCGCAGGAGACCCTCGTCCGGCCCTGGCACGTGGACGGGGCGGCGGTCCGGCCGGTGCACCGCATGGTGGCGCACACCGGCTTTCTCGTGGTCGGCCGTCGCCTGGGCACGGGAGCGGGCATGCCGGCGCCGGAGGCGAAGCAGGCCGACCCGACGGGTGCGGATCCGAGGAGTACGCACCCGACGACTACGAACCCGAGGAGTATGCACCCGACGAGTATGCACCCGGCGTGCGCGTGCGTTGACACCCCCTGAGGGCGTCGGTATAGTCAAGAACGATGTGCGCACCGGAGGGCTCGTGTGGCCCGTGTTGAGGCGTCGGTCCTGATCCGGGCCCCGCGTGACCGCGTCTACGCCCTGGCCCAGGACGTCGAACGGTTTCCCGAGTTCATGCCCGACCTCGAGAGCGTCACGGTGCTCGAGCGCCGGCCGGGCGCCACCGTGACCCAGTGGGTGGGCCGCGTCCAGGGGCGCAAGATCCGGTGGATCGAGGAGGACGAGTGGGACGACGCGCGTGGCGTCTGCACGTTCCGCCAGCGGTCGGGTGACTTTGCGCACTACGCCGGCACGTGGACGTTCGAGGCCACGCCGGAGGGCACGCGGACCCGTCTGGTGGTGGACTACGAGATCGAGATCCCCCTGGCCGGCGCGTTGCTCGCGGGGCTCGTCCGGGTCCTCATGCGCAAGAACTGCGAGAGCATGCTGGCGGCATTGAAGGCCGCCGCCGAGTCCGGCCGCGCGTAGGACCCACGCGCCGCGCCCGGAGTGGCGCCCGGTGGGGCGAGGCTCCGGGGACGTCGGGGAGGAGAACGCGGTGCGGTGCGCCCGGACACTAGTACAGGAGATGGGCGTATCGCCATCGACCCCGGCGAGGAGCAGACCATGACCGCGCGGGCCGCGGCGGCGATCCCCATCGCTCGACCGCAGATCGGTGAGGACGAGGCGCAGCAGGTCCTGGAGGTGCTGCGGTCGGGGCTACTGGTGGCGGGCCGGCGTGTGGCCGCCTTCGAGGAGGCGTTTGCCCGGTACGTGGGCGCGCCCTACGCCGTCGCGACGTCGTCGGGCAGCGCGGCGCTGCACGTCGCGCTGGCGGCGCTCGGTGTCGGGCCGGGCGACCGGGTGGTGACGACGCCGTTGTCGTTTGGCGCGACCAGCCACGCGGTGCTCCACGTGGGGGCCGAGCCCGTGTTCGCCGACGTGGATCCTGCCACGGGCAACCTCGATCCCAATGCCGTCGAGCCCCTGCTGCGCCGCGGCCGCATCCGGGCCATCCTGATCGTGCACCTCTACGGGCTCCCGGCCGACGCGCCGGCGTTCGCCGACCTCGCGGCGCGCTACGGGGCGTTCCTGGTGGAGGACTGCGCCCAGGCCCACGGCGCGGCCGTGGGCGGGCGCCGCGTCGGCACGTTCGGGGACGCCGCGATCTTCAGCTTCTACCCCACGAAGAACATGACGACCGGTGAGGGCGGCATGCTGCTGGTGCGCGACGCGGACGTGGCCCGGCGGGCCCGCCTCCTGGTCGACCCGAGGGGCGAGCAGGAGTACACCTACGAGGTGGTCGGGTACAACTTCCGCATGACCGAGATGGCGGCGGCGATCGGGCTCGTGCAGTTGCGCCACCTCGAGGCGCGCAACGCCGTGCGGCGGGCCAACGCGCGGCGCCTGCACGACGGGCTCGCCGACCTGAGCTGGCTGCGGGTGCCCGTCGAGCCCGCCGGCTTTCATCACGTCTACCACCAGTACACGGTGCAGGTGCCCGGGGTGCGTGACGCGCTGGCGCACCACCTGGCCGCGGCCGGCGTGGAGACGCGGGTCTACTATCCCCGGCTCATCCCCGACACGCCCGCCTACCGCCGGCGGGGATTCGGCGGCACGTTCCCGCATGCCCACCGGCTGACCCAGGAGGTCCTGTCGCTGCCCGTCCATCCCGGCCTGTCCGCAGACGACCTGGGCACCATCGTGGCCGCCGTGCGGGCGTTTGCGGGGGGCGCGGGATGAGCGCCCCGACGCCCGTGCGCGTGGGCGTGGTGGGGCTGGGGCAGTGGGGACGGCACCACGCCCGGGTGTTCGCCTCGCTGCCCGGCGTCCGCCTGGTGGGCGTCGTCGACCGCGACGCGCGGGAGGCGCAAGCTGCCGCGGTGCGCCATGGCACAGCAGGGTACACCGATCACCTGGCGTTGCTCGGCCAGGTGGACGCCGTGAGCGTCGCGGTGCCCACGGGCCTGCACTACGCCATTACCCGGGACTTCCTCGAAGCCGGCGTGCACGTGCTGGTGGAGAAGCCCATGACGGCGACCCTCGACGAGGCCAGGCAGCTGGTCGACCTGGCCGCGCGCCGGGGCGTCGTCATGCTGGTCGGGCACGTGGAGCGCTTCAAGCCGGCCGTCCAGCGTCTGCCCGCGCTGGCGCGGGAGCCGCTGCTCATCCAGGCGCGACGGGTGCGGCCCTACGATCCCCATCGTGTCATGGACGTGGGCGTGGTGCTGGACCTGATGATCCACGACATCGACATCGTGCTGGCGCTGGCGCCCGGCCGCGTGGTCGACGTGACGGGTGTCGGCGTGTGCGTCCACAACAGCCACGAGGACCTGGCCGTCGCCCACCTGGTGACGGCCAGCGGCTGCCGGATCACGCTCACCGCCAGCCGCGTCTCGGCGGTGAAGGCCGTGGAGATGGAGATCACCACCGCCGACCGCGCGGTGCACCTGGACTTCCTGCGCGAGACCTTGAGCATTCGGCACTTCTCCGGGGAGCAGCAGCGCCTGGCGCTGGACGGCGAGGAGCCCCTGCGCGCCGAGCTGGCGCACTTCGTGGCCTGCGTCCGGGGCGAGGAGCGCCCGCGGGTCACGGGCGAGGACGGCCTGCGGGCGCTGGAGGTCAGCCACCGCCTGCTCCGCGCGATGGTCGGTATCACCCCCCGCGTGCCCGTCTAGGCCCACGGCGGTGCGCGGCAGCCGGTGCTCGTATCCCCTGCACGCGAGCGCGAAGACCGCGCGGCCGTTCCGAAGAGCGCGATGGTAGTAGGACTCGTGCGTGTCGAGGGGTCGAACCACGAAGCCCACGTGCGGTGCCCCGAAGGTCGCGGTGGCGCTGGCACGCGCCGACGCGCCACGACCACGCCGGTGGCGCCACGGATCGCCCGACGACCCGTCCGCGTCTGGCTACGGGCGGACGACGACGCAGACCGAGACGCTCTTCACGCCCTCGATGGCCTGGATCTGGTGGCTGATCTCTGCCAGGCCCTTGGTGGTGTCGCCGCGGGCGATCGCCAGCACGTCCACCTCGCCCATGGTCACCGCGGCCTCGGTCACGCCCGGCACGCGCCGGACCCGTCTGGCCACTTCGGCGGGGGTGCTGCGGTCGAGCCGGATCAGGATGTACGCCGTCTCGCTCATCCGCCGAGGTGGGCTTCGGTGTCGCGGCGCAGGTTCCTCTCGCCCGCCCTGGCGTCGGCCGGCCCCCCGCACCGCACTCCCGGGCCAGGCCTTGCGGCATGCGCCCGGGACGGGCACGCTGCCCTGGAGCGCCCGACCCGGTAGCGGCCAGGTGACGCGCATGCGGGTCGGTAAGCTCTCGCCGCTGGCGCTGCGCCAGTGCGTGTTCCCGCACCTGGGACGCCGGCCGGACGTGCTCGTCCACGCCGCCGTCGGCGAGGACTGCGCGGTCCTGGACTTCGGTCCCGCGGCCTGCGTGGTCACCTGCGATCCGATCACGGGCGCCTCCGCGCACCTGGGGCGGCTGGCGGTCCACGTGGCGTGCAACGACGTGGCGGCGACGGGTGCCGAGCCCGTGGCTGTGCTGCTGACGCTCCTGCTGCCGCAGGCAGCGAGCGAGGACGACCTGGACCGCCTGATGCACGACGCCGGGCAGGCCGCCCGCAGCGTGGGCGTCGAGATCGTGGGCGGGCACACGGAAGTCACGGCGGGCATCGACCGACCACTGGTGGTCACGGCGGCCATCGGCCGGGCGCCACGCGACGGGTTCGTGTCGTCTGGGGGCGGGCGGCCGGGCGACTGGTTGGTCCTCACCAAAGGCGCGGGGATCGAGGGCACGGCGATCCTCGCAGAAGACCTGGGCGCGCAGCTGCGCGCGCAGGTGGACGAGGCGACCCTGGCGCGGGCGCGCGGGTTCATCGACCGGATCAGCGTCGTGCCCGAGGGCCGTATCGGCGCCCGGGCCGGCGTTTCGGCGATGCACGACGTCACCGAGGGCGGCGTCCTCACGGGGACCTGGGAGCTCGCCGAAGCGTCCGGATGCGGTGTCCGCCTGGACGCCGACGCCGTGCCGGTGGCGCAGGAGACCCGCGCGGTGTGTGGAGTCCTGGGCATCGACCCGCTGGGGCTGATCGGGAGCGGCGCCATGCTCATGGCGACTGCCGATCCCCGGCCGCTGCTGGCCGCGCTGGCCGACGCAGGGATTCCGGCGGCCGTCATCGGTCAGCTCACCGCGGGGCCCCGGGAGGTCGTGCGGGCGGGGCAGACCAGTGCACTGGCGCCCCTTGAGCGGGACGAGTTGTGGCGCGTGCTGGAGGGCTAAGCAGCACCACCACCAACTGCAGGGCGGCGTGCCGCGGTCGACACCGCTGTGCCAGGCGTCTACGGCTTCCACGTAGCCCCGTCACGCGTCCTCAGCAGCAGGACTCGCCCGGGAGGGCCGCGTACAGGGCGTCGAGGGCCAACGGGCGCCAGGGTTCTCGATGGGGCCTGTGGAGGCGCGGCCACTCTGTGTGGCTGCTGCGGCCGCAGGCAGTGACCGGCGGGTATGGGCGATGGCGCCTGCAGATTCGCGGGCAATCTGTGCAGCGTGCAGCACGGCTCGATGAGCGAGCGGTCGGCGCAACTCCGCATCTACACCGTCGCCGAGGGCGCACTCGGCGAGTTCGTCGCACGGTGGAGGGCGGGAGTCCGGCCGCTTCGGGAACGGTACGGGTTCGTCATCGAGGGCGCGTGGACCATCCCCGACCAGCACCGGTTCGTCTGGATCCTCTCGTACCGCGGTCCCGGCTCGTTCGAGGAGGCCGACGCGGCCTACTACGCATCACCGGAGCGCAAAGCCCTCCGGCCCGATCCGGCCGAGCTCCTGGTCGCCGCCCAGACGTATTGGCTCTCCCCGCTGCCCGCGTAATCCGGAACAACCGGGTTCCGGTGTGATTCGGCGGCTTGCGTCGCACGCATCCGCAGGGTATCATGATTTTGACAACTCTACAGCGTGGGGGAGCTCGAAACCAGGCGGGCTGAGAGGGCGAACCGCCCGGCCACGACGGTCGGGATATTCGCCGACCCGTTGGACCCGATCCAGGTAATGCTGGCGTGGGGAGTGCAGGCCGACGCAGCCGCCAGTCGTCGTGGACGGGGCGGCTGTCGTGTTGTCAGACGGCGTCGCGGTGCGCGTCGGCCGATCGACCACGCGCGAGGAGGTTCACGTCCTTGATACCACGTGGAGCACGGCGACTGCGCCTGGCGGTGCTGTGCGCGGCGGCGGCCCTGGTGGCGGCGGGCATCCCCGCCGGACACGCGGCGCCGTCCCCGGCCCTGACGCTGGCGTTCACGCCTTCCAGCGACGCCCAGCGCGTGCTGGCCACCGGCAGCACGCTGGCGCGCATGCTGGAAGTGGCCACAGGCTATACGGTGCGAGCCGAGGTGCCCACCAGCTACGCGGCCACCATCGAGGCGATGTGCGCGGGCCGCGTCGACGTGGCGTTCCTGCACCCCTTCGCCTACGTGCTGGCCCGCCAGCGCTGCGGCGCCGACGTGCGTCTGGTCAGCGTGCGGTTCGGCGTGCCCTACTACCGGTCCCAGATCCTCTACCGGGCGGGACTGCCCATTCGCACGGTGGCCGACCTGCGCGGGCGGCGGTTCGCGTTCGTCGACCCGGCGTCGGCGTCGGGATACCTTTTCCCCGCGGCGCTGCTGAAGCGCCACGGTATCGATCCGACGCGGCACTTCAGCCAGGTGGTGTTCGCGGGCGGCCACGACAAGGTGGTGCTGGCCGTCTACACGGGCTCGGTCGACGCCGGCGCGACGTTCGGCGACGAGTTCGGCAACGACGCCCGCGACCGGGTGATCCGCCTGTACCCGGACGTGAAGGAGCGCGTGCGGGTGCTGGCCTACACCGACCCCATTCCCGCCGACACCGTGTCGTTCCGCCGCGACCTGCCCGAGGAGGTCAAGGCCCGTACGGCCCTGGCGTTGCTGCGCATCGCCCAGACCGCCCCGGGGCGCGAGACGCTGGACAGCCTGTACCGCATCCACGGCTTCGCCGACGTGGAGATCCTGCGGACCGCGCACGGCTTGAAGCTGCGCACGCTGGACGAGTTCTTCGCGCCCGTCCGCGAGGTGGCGCGGCTGCTGGGCGTCGATCTCGAGGAACTGGTGCGCGCCCAGTAGCGAGGAGGCCGACGGGGCCCCGTGGACCTTCGCCTGTACGTGATCACCGACCGGGAGCTGTCCGGCCGCAGCCACGAGGTCCAGGCCGAGGCGGCGATCGCCGGCGGCGCCACGGTCATCCAGCTGCGTGACAAGACCGCGACGGCCCGGGTGCTGGTGGAGGTCGGCGAGCGCCTGGCGGCGCTGTGCCGCGCGCGCGGCGTGGTGTTCATCGTCAACGACCGCGCCGACGTCGCGGTGGCCTGTGGTGCCGACGGCGTGCACGTGGGCGAGGACGACCTGCCGGTCGCGGCAGCCCGGCGGCTGCTCGGGCCGGGCAAGATCGTGGGGGCGTCTGCGGGAACCGTAGAGGCCGCCCGGCGCGCCGAGGCCGAGGGTGCCGACTACCTCGGGGTGGGCGCGGTGTTCCCCACCGGCACCAAGGCCGACGCGGGGGAGGCGATCGGCCTGGAGGGGTTGGCACGCATCGTCCGGGCGGTGCGCATCCCCGTGGTCGGCATCGGTGGGATCACGGTCGAGAACGCCGCGGCGGTCATACGCACCGGAGCCGTAGGGGTCGCGGTGGTCTCCGCCGTGGTAGCGCAGCCCGACATCGCAGCCGCCGCCCGCGCCCTGCGCGCTCAGGTCGATGCCGCCCGAACGCGTCGGTGACCTGGGCGAGTTCCCGCTGCTGGCGCGGCTACGGCGCCAGCTCGGGTCGGCGTACCTGGGTGACGACGCCGCGCTGCTCCCAGCGCCGGGCGACCGGGCCGTGCTCGCGACGGTCGATGCCCAGGTGGACGGCGTGCACTTCCTCCGGGACCTGATGACCCCGGAACAGGTCGGCCGGCGCGCCCTGGCGGTGAACGTGAGCGACATCGCGGCCATGGGCGGCCGCCCGGCGTACGCCCTGGTCTCGCTGCTGCTGCCGGCGGCGCTGGAGGTGGCCTGGCTCGAGCGCATGTACGACGGCCTGCTGGCGGAGGCAGACCGCTGGGGGCTCGTGGTCGTCGGCGGCAACATCAGCAGCACCCCGGGGCCGCTCGTCATCGACGTGACGGTGCTGGGCGACGTCGAGCCAGCGCGGGCGCTGCGGCGGTCGGGGGCGCGTCCGGGCGACCTGCTGCTGGTGACCGGCGACCTGGGCCGGGCGGCGGCGGGCCTGCGGCTCCTGCGTACGGGGGTGACCGATGGTCCGCTCGTCGAGGCCTACTGCACGCCGACCCCGCGCGTGCACGAGGGGCAGGCGCTGGCGGCCACCGGGCGGGTGCGGGCCGCCCTGGACCTGAGCGACGGCCTGGGCAGCGACCTGCACCGCCTGGCGGAAGAGAGCGCAGTGGGCGCCCTGATCGATGCGGCCCAGGTGCCGGTGAGCCGGGCCGTGCGCGACGCGGCCGCCCGCCTGGGGGAAGACCCGCTCGCTCTGGCGCTGTACGGCGGCGAGGACTACGAGTTGCTGCTCGCCGCGGCTCCTGCCGACCTCGCGGTGCTCGTCGACGCCCTGGCGGCCACCGGGACGGCCCTGACGGCCGTCGGTGTCGTCCGCCCGGCGGCCGACGGCGTCATGGTGCGCACGCCGGACGGCGCGGAGCGCCCGCTGGCGGGAGGGTGGGACCACTTCGTGCGACGGGAGGCGCGATGACGACCATTCCGCGAGCTCTGACCATCGCCGGCAGCGACTCGGGCGGCGGCGCGGGCATCCAGGCCGACCTGAAGACCTTCTCGGCCCTGGGGGTCTTCGGCATGACCGCCATCACGGCCCTGACGGCCCAGAACACCACGGGCGTCTTCGGCGTCGTGGAGATAGCGCCGGCGTTCGTGGCGCAGCAGATCGACACGGTCGTGACCGACATCGGCGTCGATGCGGTCAAGACGGGCATGCTCGCCAGTGCCGGCATCATCGAGGCGGTGGCCGACCGCCTGCGGGCCCATCGGCTGGAGGTGCTCGTCGTCGATCCGGTGATGATCGCCAAGTCGGGAGCGCCGTTGCTGCGGCCCGACGCGGTGGAGGCGCTGCGGACGCTGCTGCTGCCGCTGGCCCTGGTCGTCACGCCCAACCTGCACGAGGCGCGGGCCCTGACGGGCCAGGAGATCCGCACCGTGCGCGAGATGGAGGACGCGGCCCGCCGCCTGCACGCGCTGGGGCCGCGGGCCGTGGTGGTGAAAGGCGGACACCTGGCCGAAGCGCCCGTCGACGTGTTCTACGACGGCAGGCGCCTGGTCCACCTGCGCGCGGAACGGATCGCCACGCCGCACACGCACGGCACGGGGTGCGTCTTCGCGTCGGCGATCGCTGCCGAGCTCGCCAAGGGCCGGGAGGTCGAGGAGGCGGTCCGCAGGGCCAAGACGTTCGTCACGGCGGCGATTCGGGCGGCGCTACCGCTGGGCCGTGGGCACGGGCCGGCCAATCCGATGCACGGGCAGGTTCAGGCCGTCCTCGACGTTTCCTAGAGGCGAGACCAGTCGAAGGAGCCTGAGGGCGATGGACGATACGCTGGTCCGCGGGACGGCCGCCGATGGCACAGTGCTCGCCTGCGCCGTGGTGGCCACGCAGAGCACCGAGGAGGCGCGGCGGCGCCACGGCACCCTGCCGACCGCCACTGCCGCGCTGGGACGGGCGCTGGTGGCGGCCGCGATGCTGGGGGCCACCCTGAAGGGCCGGCAGACGGTGATGATCCGGGTGCTGGGCGACGGGCCGCTGGGCCCGGTGGTGTCGGAGAGTACGGCCGACGGCGCCCTACGGGGATACGTGACCCATCCGCACACGCACCTGCCACCCACGCCCGCGCGGAAGCTGGACGTGGGCGGCGCGGTCGGCCGCCGGGGCATCTTCCACGTGACCAGGGACCTCGGGCTGCGCGATCCGTACCAGGGCAGCGTGCCCCTTGTCTCCGGCGAGATCGGAGAAGACCTCGCCGCCTACCTGGTGCGCAGCGAGCAGGTTCCGTCGGTGGTGGCGGTGGGCGTGTTGGTCAGCCCGGACGAACGCGTGCTCGCGTCCGGCGGGTTGATGCTCCAGGTCATGCCCGGGGCCCCAGCGTGGATGCCGGCGTACCTGGAGGAGCGGGCCCGGGCGCTGCCGGCGGTGACCCACATGGTGCGCGACGGCGCCACGCCCGACGACATGCTGCGCATGGCGCTGGGCGAGCTGCCGCTGGCCGTGCGCGAGGAACGCCCCGTGCGGTTCGCGTGTCGCTGTAGCCCCCGCAAGGTCGAAGACGTGCTCGTGGCGCTGGGGCGCGCGGAAGCGGACCGCCTGCTGCGTGAGGAGGGGCGCATCGAGGTGCAGTGCCGCTTTTGCGGCGAGCGGTACGTGCTGGGGACCGCAGAGGTCGCGGCGGTGTTTGACGCCGTGGCCACCCACGACGGCGCCTAGACGGCGCGCCGCACGCGGCCGGCCTTCAGGCACGCCGTGCAGACGCTCGCCCGGCGCGTCGTCGTCCCGATGACCACCCGCACGCGCTGCAGGTTGGGCAGGAAGCGCCGGTGCGAGCGCACGTGCGAGTGGCTGAGGCTGTACCCAGCCGCCGGTCCTTTCCCGCAGATCGCGCACCGCCGCGCCATGCCCTCACACCGCCTTCCGTCCGACTGGCACCGATAGGTCCTCTCGGAACCCGGCGGATTGTACCATGCGGCCGTGCAGGCGGGCAACACGGGGCGCACCGGACAGGCGCCGCCGGCGCGGGTGCGTCGCCGCCGGCTGGGGTACCACGCGACACGGGGGCGACGCCAGACGTTGCGGGAGCGGGAGGCCCGCGGCACCAGCGGAACGCGACCGCCATGCCGGGGCCCGGCCCCCGGGCAAGGAGAGGTCGGCAGGGTGGCGAACAAGAGGCCAGACCCGTGATCCCGGCGGGTCGGTTCCGTATGTCCAGGCGCCGCACCGTGCCTCTCGACGCGCCCGCGGTCGCCGGCCGTCCCCGCCGGCTGGGACCCGACGACGCCGTGCAGTACCTGCGCGGCGTCGGGCCCGCGCGGGCAGCGCTGCTGGCGCGGCTGGGGATCCGGACGGTCCGTGACCTGGTGCTGCACCTGCCGCGCCGGCACGAGGACCGGCGGCATCCCACGCCGCTGGCGCTCCTGCGGGAGGGCGTCGAGCAGGCGGCCGTTGCCCGCATCGAACGGGTACAGCTGCTCCGGACCCGCCGCGGGATCCCCATCGTGCGCGCCACCGTGGTGGACGCCACCGGTGCTGCGCTGGCCATCTGGTTCCACCAGCCCTACCTGGCGACGACGCTGGCCCGTGGCCAGCAGGTTAGTCTCTACGGGCGTGTGGAGCGCGCCGGTCGCAGCCTGCAGTTCGTGGCCCCCGAGTTCGAGATCCTGGATCCGCACAGCGATCCGCTGCACGTCGGTCGGCTCGTGCCGATCTACCCCACGACCGAGGGCCTGCCCCAACGCACGCTCCGCGTGCTGGTGCGCGACGCGCTGGTGGCGTGCGCCGACGCCCTGCCCGACGTGCTGCCCGCAGACCTGCGGACACGGCACCACCTGCTGCCCCTGCGCGACGCGCTGTGGGCGGTGCACTTCCCCGAGCATCCCGACGACGCCGCAGCCGCTCGCCGCCGCCTGGCGTTCGAGGAACTGCTCGTCCTGCGGCTGGCCGTGCTGGAGCAGCGGCGGGCGCTGCGGGCCATCCCCCGCAGTACGACCTACGCGACGCCGGGACCGTTGCTGGAGCGCTTCGTCGCCTCGCTTCCCTATCCCCTGACGGCCGCGCAGCGGCGCGTGATCGACGAGATCCTGCGGGACATGCGCGCGCCCGTGCCGATGAACCGGTTGCTCCAGGGCGACGTGGGTTCGGGCAAGACGGCCGTGGCCGCCGCCGCGCTGGTCGCCTGCGTGGAGGGTGGCGCGCAGGGCGCGCTGATGGCGCCCACCGAGATCCTCGCGGAACAGCACTACCTCACGTTGCGCCAGCTGCTGGCCCCGCTGGGCGTACCGGTCGTGCTGCTCACCGGTGGTGCCGACCCCGCGGTCCGACAGGTGGCCCTGGCGCGGCTGGCCGCCGGGGAGCCGCTGGTCGCCGTCGGTACCCATGCCCTCCTCGAGGAGGGCGTGACATTCGCTCGCCTGGGGCTGGCGGTCATCGACGAGCAGCACCGGTTCGGCGTGATGCAGCGCGCGCGGCTGCGCGCCAAGGGCACGGCGCCCGACGTGCTGGTGATGACGGCGACGCCGATTCCCCGGACGCTGACCCTGACGCTCTACGGCGATCTCGACGTCTCGGTGCTGGACGAACTCCCACCCGGCCGGCAGCCCGTGGCGACGCACGTGCGCCCGACGGCGGCCCGTGCCCGGGTCTACGCGTGGCTCCGGCAGCAGGTGGCGGGCGGCCGGCAGGCCTACGTCGTCTGCCCGCTCATCGAGGAGTCGGAGGTGGTGGCCGCGGCCTCGGCGGTGCGGCTCGCCCAGGAACTGCGCGAGGGGCCCCTGGCCGGGCTGCGTTTGGAGGTCCTGCACGGCCGGCTGCCTGCCGCGATACGTGCCGAGCGCATGGAGGCGTTCCGCGCCGGGGCCATCGACGTGCTGGTGGCCACCACGGTGATCGAGGTGGGCATCGACGTGCCCAACGCCACGATCATGGTCATTGAGAACGCCGACCGGTACGGGCTGGCCCAGCTGCACCAGCTGCGCGGGCGTGTCGGGCGCGGGAGGCAGCGCGGGATCTGCGTGCTCCTTGCCGATCCCACCACCGAGGAGGGCCGACGCCGTCTGGAGGTCATGGCGGCGGTGCACGACGGCTTTCGCATCGCTCAGGAGGACCTGGCGATCCGCGGTCCCGGCGAGGTGCTGGGCACGCGCCAGCACGGCGCGACCGGACTGCAGGTGGCCGACCTCGTCGCCGACGCCCGGGTGCTGGAGGAGGCCAGCGCCGCGGCCGAGGCCCTGCTGGAACACGATCCGGACCTCGCAGACCCCGCGGTGGCCCCACTGGCCCGGCTCGTGCGGCAGCGACTCCGGGAGCGGGCGGGGCTCGCGTCGGTCGGATGAGGCCCGGACCTGCCCGCGATCAGGGGCGGACCCGCGGGCCCGCGCATGCGCGTAGCGCACGGCGGGGTCCGCCCCAGCGCCGCCGCACCGCCGGGCAGGTGCGCCCCACGGCCGCGCGGGTGCGGGACGCGCTGTTCAACGCGCTGGGCGAGCGCGTGCGGGGCGCGGCGGTGCTGGACCTGTTCGCCGGGACCGGGGCACTGGGGCTCGAGGCGCTGCGCCGGGGCGCGGCGACCGTGGTGTTTGTGGAACGTGATGCGCGCCTGGCGCGGGCACTGGCCGCACGCGTGCGGGATGCGGGGGTCGCCGACCGGGCCGAGGTCGTCGCCGAGGACGTCCTGACCGCCATCCGACGACTGGGGGCGGCCGGCCGGCGCTTCGCGGTGATCCTGATGGACCCGCCATACGGGCAGGAATGGATCCCGCGGACGCTCGAGGCGATCGGCGTCGCCGGCATCCTGGCGCCCGGGGGCCTGGTCGTCGCCGAGGGGCACTGGCGCGATCGACCTGCGGCGGGCGGATGGCACCTTGAGCGGGAGGCGCGCTACGGGGAGACGGCGCTGTGGTATCTGCGGGCACGCGACGCCTAGCCCTGTGTGCGACGAAATAGGAAATCGGCGTCGGTCAGGGCCCGGGTGCCGTCGGGTTCGATCCCTGGCCGTGGACGCGTGGGATCGGCACCGGCGGAATCCGGGACAGCCCTGCGCGACGGGCGGGATGCGGCGGGACGCGTGGCGCGGACGCCCTGCCGTCGGGCATGAGGCGGGGGCGCCGGGGGAGGGGTGGGGGTGCACATCGCGGTCTATCCGGGGAGCTTCGACCCCGTGCACAACGGGCACATCGACGTCATCCGGCGCGCTGCGCGGCTGTTCGATCGGGTGATCGTGGCCGTCGCGGAGAACGTCGAGAAGGGCCGCGGCGTGTTCACCGTCGGCGAGCGGGTGGAGATGTTGCGTGAGTGCCTCGCCGACCTTTCGTCGGTGGAGGTGGCCGCCTACAGCGGCCTCACCGTCGAGTTCGCGCTCGCCCGGGGGGCGACGTGCCTGATCAAGGGGCTGCGCGCTGTCGGCGACTTCGACTACGAGCTGAAGCAGTCGGCCATGAACCGCCGGCTGGCACCGTCGCTGGACACGCTGCTGCTGATCGCGGCTCCGGAGTACGCGTTCGTCTCCTCGTCCTTGATCCGCGAGGTAGCCAGCCTCGGCGGCAACGTGGAGAGCATCGTGCCCGCCAACGTCGCCCGCCGGCTGCGGAGCAAGTTCCCGGGCCGGTGACCTGCCGGTGGGCGCGCCGCAGGTGGCGCGCCGGCGGGGATCGCGGGCCACCGGTCCGCAGGGCGGATGACGGAGCGTAGACGGAAGCAAGGGAGGGGCGCATGGAGTCGGCTCTGGAGATGCTGGAGCGCGCCGAACGGGTGCTGCGGCGTCACCTCGGGCGCCTGCCGGCCGACGTGCGCCAGGCCGTCGAGCAGGAGGTGATCGGCCTGCTGCGGATGGCGCGGGCGGCCCTGCCGCAGGAGCTGCGGCGGGCTGCAGCGCTGCAGGCCGAGGCGGAAGCGGCACTGGCCCAGGCGCGCGAGGAGGCGCGCCGGCTGGTGCTGGACGCGCAGGCACGGGCGCGGGCGGCGGCCGAGGGCGGTCCGTCGCCGGAGGCTGCCGCGAGTCTGGACGAGATCCGGCGCGAAGCCGAGCGCATTCGCCGTGGTGCCGACGAGTACGCGGCCGACGTGCTGCAGCGGCTGGAAGCCGAGGTGGAGCGCGTGCTGGCCACGATCCGGCGGGGGCAGGAGGTGCTGCGCGCGCCCCGGCGGGTTCGTTGACACTGCAAAAACCCGCTCCCTATAATGGGACAGCCTGGCGGAGGGCCTGGCACCATGATCGTGGATCTGCACCGGCTCCGCGCGGAGCGGGGCGCCGTCCTCGTGGTCAGCTACCACGAGACGCTCGCCAGCCAGATCGCCGAGGTGCCGTTCACGGATCCGGTCGACGGCGAGTTCACGTTAACCAACCTGGGCGCGGTCCTGAAGGTTTCCGGGTGGGTGCGGACCCAGGTGGAGCTTCGGTGCGACCGGTGTGCGCGGCCGTTTCCGTACCACCTGGCGGCCGAGGTGGACGAGGAGCTGGCGTGGGACGAGGACGACCCGGTGCTGGTGACGGCGGGCGGCAGCATCGGGCTGGACCTCTCGGGGCTGGCCCGCGAGGAGCTGGTGCTGGCCCTGCCCATGGTCGTGCACTGCCGTGAGGCGTGCGAGGGCATCTGCGAGCGGTGCGGCGCCGATCGGCGCGACGGCCGCTGCCAGTGTCCCGACGAGCCCGCGCCGACGCAGCTGCAGCCCCTGGCGGCGCTGCGGGCCCTGCTGGGCGACGACGCGAGCACCGCGACCTGAACGACGGGCGTCAGCCAGACGGAGGAGACACCACGTGGCGCAGAAACGACGACATCCCCATTCGTGGACCGGACACCGGCGGAGCCGCTGGACGCTTGCGCCCGTCACCCTCGTCACGTGCCCGCAGTGCAAGGCTCGCGTGCTCCCGCACCGGGTCTGCCCCTCGTGCGGTACCTACGCCGGGCGGGAGGTCGTCGCTCCCTCCGCGCGGTCTGGCGCGAAGAAGAAGAGGAAGGAAGCCTAGATCACCCCAAAAGTCGTGACGCGATTTTTGGGGACCCCGGTCCCCTTATGCGTGACCGTGTGTCAGACATGCTCCTCGCGGGTGGCCGATCCGCATCGCATCCGGACGGTGGATGCGGCGGACTGTGATCCCATGCCCGGTGTGGCCGCGACGCACCTGACCGCCGGCGTTCGCCGACCCATCTGGATCCTCGCCACAGGAGGTCTTCCATGAGCACGGTCCATCCCGTTCCGCGGGTGCAGGCTGCAACGCGGACCGCCACGCGGCGAGGCGCGACCATCGCCGGCATGGGTCGGAGCATCCCGGCCAGGGTGGTGACCAACCGCGAGCTCGAGCGGCTGGTCGACACCAGCGACGAGTGGATCGTCACCCGCACCGGCATTCGCGAGCGGCGCGTCGCACCCGACGGGGTCGCCACCTCCGACCTGGCCGTCGAGGCCGCCCGGGACGCGCTGCGGGACGCGGGGCTGGACGCCCGTGACGTGGATCTCATCCTGGTGGGCACCGCGTCGCCCGACATGCTGTTTCCCGCCACCGCCTGCCTGGTGCAACACCAGCTGGGGGCGGTGCGGGCAGGCGCCTTCGACGTCTCGGCGGCGTGCAGCAGCTGGGCGTACGCCGTCGCGATGGGGCACGCCGCCATCGCTGCCGGCACGGCCGACACCGTGCTGGTGATCGGTGCCGAGACCCTCTCCCGCATCACGGACTGGACCGACCGCGCTACGTGCGTGCTGTTCGGCGACGCGGCCGCCGCGGTGGTACTGCGCCCCTGCGCGGCCGGCGAGGGATTTCTCGCCTTTCACCTGGGCGCCGACGGTGGGGGGGCCCAGCTCATCTCCCTGCCCGCGGGCGGCTCGCGCCGGCCGGCCAGCCCGGAGACGGTGGCGGCGCGGGAGCACTTCATCAAGATGAACGGCCGGGAAGTGTACAAGTTCGCCGTGCGGGCCATTCCGCGGGCGCTGGAGCAGGTGGTGGCCCAGGCGGGGTACACGGTCGACGAGGTGGACTGCTTCATCCCCCACCAGGCCAACCTGCGGATCATCGAGGCGGCGGCCCGCCGCCTCGGCCAGCCGCTGGAGAAGTTCTTCATCAACGTGGACCGGTACGGGAACACTTCCGCCGCGTCGGTCCCGGTGGCGCTCTACGAGGCCGTAGAGCAAGGGCGGGTGCGTCCGGGCGACCTGGTGGCGTTCGTGGCGTTCGGCGGGGGATTGACGTGGGGCGCGGCGGCGATGCGCTGGACGGCAGGGCCCAGGGGAGGTCGGCCGCAGACGCCGTGATCGCGTTCGTGTTTCCCGGCCAGGGCGCGCAGCACGTCGGCATGGGCGTCGCCATGGCCGACCGGTTCCCGCAGGCGCGCCGGGTCTTCGACGAGGCCAGCGCTGCCATCGACCTGGACCTGCTGGCGCTGTGCCGCGACGGCCCCGACGAGGTGCTGCGCGAGACCGAGAACACCCAGCCGGCGTTGCTGGCCTGCAGTTGGGCCATTGCGGCGGTCCTGATCGCCCACGGGATCGCCCCGCGGTACGCGGCCGGCCTCAGTCTGGGCGAGTACACGGCGCTGGTGGCCGCGGGTGCTCTGGACCTGGCCGATGCCGTGCGGGTGGTGCGGCTCCGCGGACGCTACATGCAGGAGGCCGTGGCCGGGCGCGCCACCGCCATGGCGGCGGTGCTGGGGCTGGACGTCGACACCGTGGACGGCGTCTGCCGCGAGGTGACCGGCGTGGTGGAGGTCGCCAACATCAACGCGCCCGGCCAGGTGGTCATTGCGGGCGACCGGGCGGCCGTCGACGCTGCCTGTGCACGTCTGCGGGCCCTGGGTGCCCGGCGTGCGGTGCCCCTGGCGGTCAGCGCGCCGTTCCACACGTCGCTCATGGAGGCGGCAGCCGCGCGGCTCGCGCCAGTCCTCGCCGCGGTGCCGCTGCGGGATGCTGCGATCCCGGTCGTCGCCAACGTCACGGGCGAGCCGGTGCAGGACGCGCAGACCATCCGCCAGCTCCTGATCGCCCAGGTCGCGCGCCCGGTGCGCTGGGAGCAGTCAGTGCGTCGGCTGCATGGGCTTGGCGCCACGACGTTCGTCGAAGCCGGACCCGGAACGACCCTGGCCGGTCTCGTCCGCCGGACGCTCCCGCAGGCGCGTGTGCTCTCGGTGGCGACCCCCGCCGACCTGGATGCGGCCCGCGCGGTCCTGGCCGACGCTGTGGGCGCCGACGCGGGCGACGCGCGCGGGTAAGCGCCATGGGGGTGCTGGACGGCCGTGTGGCCGTGGTCACCGGCGCCTCGGGCGGCATCGGCAGCCGGATCGCCGTGGCGCTCGCCCGGGAGGGCGCGGCCGTGATCGTGCACTACGCGCACCGCCAGGAGGCCGCCGAGGCGGTGGTGGCGGAGATCGCCGCGCTGGGTGGCCGCGCGCGCGCCGTCGCCGCCGACCTGACGTCGCCCGAGCAGGCCGCAGCCGTGGTGGCGGCCGCCACCGACACGTTCGGCCGGCTCGACATCCTGGTGAACAACGCCGGCACGACCCGCGACGGGCTGGTGCTCCGGATGACGGACGCGGACTGGCAGCAGGTGCTGGCCACGAACCTCTCGGGAGCGTTCTACTGCATCCGGGCGGCGTTGCGCGAGTTCCTCCGGCAGCGCAGCGGGCGTATCATCAACGTCGCCTCGGCGGCCGGCCAGGCGGGCAACGCCGGGCAGGCCAACTACGTGGCCGCCAAAGCCGGGCTCATCGGCCTGACCCGGGCCGTGGCGCGCGAGGTCGGCTCCCGGGGCATCACCGTGAACGCCGTGGCGCCCGGGTACATCGCAGCCGGCATGACGGAGCGCCTGCCGCCCGAGGTGAGGGCGCGCTACCTTCAGCAGATCCCCCTGGGCCGGGCAGGGACGCCGGAGGAGGTGGCGGCGGCCGTGGTGTTCCTGGCCTCCGACGCGGCGGCGTACATCACGGGGCAGGTCTTGAACGTCGACGGTGGTATGATCATGCATTGACCCGGGCCGGGCGCGTCCAGCCCGGCCGGTGCGGAGGTGATGTGGACGATGGCGTCGGTGTTCGAACGTGTGCGCGCGCGGGTGGCGCACCAGCTCGGCGTGGAGGAGGAGACGATCACCCGGGAGTCGTCCTTCGTCGAGGACCTGGGCGCCGACTCGCTGGACGTGGTGGAGCTGGTGATGGCGCTCGAGGAGGAGTTCGAGATCGAAATCCCCGACGAACAGGCCGAGAAGATCGTGACGGTCGGGGACGCAGTGAAGTTCATCGAGGCCCACATGAAGGACCAGGCCCAGTAGGTGGCGATGCGGTGGCACCCACGCGGCGGCGGGTCGTCGTGACCGGGCTGGGGGTCGTCACCCCCCTGGGCATCGGCCATCAGGCCTTCTGGGCCGGGCTGGTGGCCGGACGGTCCGGCGTCCGGCGCATCACGGCGTTCGACCCCTCGGGGTTCGCCACGCAGATCGCCGCGGAGGTGCCGGACTTCGACCCCACGGCGTTCATGGACCGTAAGGAAGCACGGCGCAACGACCGGTTCGTGCAGTTCGCCTACGCGGCCGCCCGCTTGGCGCTGGAGGACGCGGGGTTTACCATCACGGCCGCCAACGCCACGCGGGTGGGCGTCGTCATCGGCTCGGGCATGGGCGGGGTCATCACCTGGGAGGCCCAGCACCGTACCCTCATCGAGCGCGGCCCCGACCGCGTCTCGCCGTTCTTCGTGCCCATGGTCATCGGGAACATGGCCAGCGGCGTGACCGCCATCCTAATCGGGGCCAAGGGGCCCAGCCAGGGCGTGGTGACCGCGTGCGCCACGGGCGGGAACGCCATCGGTGATGCGGCGCGCCTCATCCAGTACGGCGAGGCCGACGCGATGCTGGCCGGCGGGTCGGAGGCCGCCATCACGCCGCTGTCGCTGGCGGGGTTTGCGGCGATGAAGGCGATGACGACCCGCAACGACGACCCGGCGGGCGCATCACGGCCGTTCGACGCCACCCGGGACGGGTTCGTCATGGGCGAGGGCGCCGGGGTGGTGCTCCTGGAGGCCCTGGAGGTGGCCGAGCGGCGTGGCGCGCCCATCTACGCCGAACTCGTCGGGTACGGCACCAGCACCGACGCCCACCACATCACCCAGCCCGACCCCGAGGGCGACGGCGCGTCCCGTGCCATGGCGGCGGCGTTGCGCGATGCCGGGCTCCCCCCCGAGGCGGTGGACTACATCAACGCCCACGGGACCGGCACGTCCTACAACGACCGCCTGGAGACGCTGGCCATCAAGCGCGCCTTCGGGCCCCACGCCCGCCGGCTCGCCGTCAGCTCCACCAAGTCGATGACCGGCCACCTGCTGGGCGCCGCCGGCGGCGTCGAGGCGATCGCCTGTTGTCTGGCGCTGCGCCATCAGGTGATCCCCCCGACCATCAACTACCGGGTGGCCGACCCCGAGTGCGACCTGGACTACGTCCCCAACACCGCGCGCCCGGCGCGGCTCCGCACCGTCATGTCCAACGCCTTTGGCTTCGGGGGCCACAACGCCACCCTGGTGCTCCGGGCCGTATGGTGAGACCCCTGCGCGGCCCGAGCCCGCCGGACGAGACCGGCGCCGTCGGCGAGGTGCTCTCGCAGGAGCGGCTGGCGCAGCTGGCGCAGCTGGAGGAGCGCCTGGGCGTGCGCTTTCGCGACCGCTCGCTGCTGGACCTGGCGCTGCGCCACGGGTCGTTCAGTCACGAGCGCGGCGCCCCGCTGAAGAGCTACGAGCGGCTGGAGTTCCTGGGCGACGCGGTGCTGAGCCTGGTGGTCAGCGACGACCTCTACCGCCGGTATCCCGACGTGGACGAGGGCGGGCTCGCCAAGCAGCGGGCGCGCCTGGTCAACGAGGCGGCCCTGGCCTCCATCGCGCGCCGGCTGGGGCTGGCGCGGTACATCCTGCTCGGGAAGGGGGAGGAGAAGGGCGGCGGTCGCCAGCGGCCGGCACTGCTGGCCGACGCGGTGGAGGCGGTGATCGGCGCCATCTACATGGACTCCGGCTACGGCGTGGCGCACGCGGTGGTGTCCCGGTGGATCGCCGACCTGGCCGAGGAGATGCAGCGCGCCGGCCAGGACTTCAAGAGCCAGCTCCAGGAGCGCCTGCAGCGGCGGGGGCAGATGCCGCGCTACCGCATCACGCAGGAAGAAGGCCCCAACCATGCCCGCGTCTTCGTGGCGGTGGTGGAGGCGGGCGGCAAGCTCCTGGGCGAGGGGCGCGGCCGCAGCAAGAAGGAAGCGGAGCAGGCCGCGGCCGCGCAGGCGCTGGCGCGCCTGGACCGGGGCGGGCCATGAACGTGCTGTGGGCCCCGTGGCGCGGCGTCTACGTCATGGCGCCCAAGCCCGACGGCTGCATCTTCTGCGACGCGCTCGCCGCCGGCGACGACCGGGGCCGGCTCATCGTCCACCGCGCGGCCCACGCGTTCATCATGCTCAACCAGTTTCCGTACAACAGCGGACACGTGATGGTCGTCCCCTACCGCCACGCCGCCCGGCTGGACGCGCTGACCGGCGACGAGGCCGGCGCGCTGGTGACCGTCACCGCGCTGGCGGTGCGCGCGCTCGAGGCCGCGCTGGCCCCCCAGGGGTTCAACATCGGCCTGAACCTGGGGCGGGCGGCGGGGGCAGGGGTGGAGGACCACCTGCACGTGCACGTGGTCCCCCGATGGGTGGGTGACACGAACTTCATGCCGGTGCTGGCGGCGACCAAGGTGCTACCCCAGCACCTGACGGAGACCTACGATCGGCTGCAGGCTGCGCTGGTGACCACGTCGCGTGCCCAGGTGCAGCTCGATCCGAAACACCCTGACCGAGGGTGTTGAAGCGCACGCGCCGGGTGCGTACAATGGGACACGATCGTGGGGCGGGGAGTGACCGGATGATGCATCACCAGCCGGCAGCGCCCGAGGACGATCCCGAACAGCTGGCGGCGTTCGAGGCGCGGATCGCCGCCGGCGAACGGGTGGAGGCGGGCGAGTGGATGCCCGCGCGTTACCGCGCCGAGTGCCTCCGGCTGATCCAGATGCACGCCAACTCCGAGCTGATGGGCGCGCTGCCCGAGCGCGAGTGGATTCCCCGGGCACCGACGCTGGCGCGCAAGATGGCGCTGATCGCCAAGGTGCAGGACGAGATCGGGCACGCCCAGCTGCTCTACCGCGTCGCCGAGGACCTGGGCCGGCCCCGTGCGGCCATGATCGACGACCTGCTGGCGGGCCGGGCCAAGTTCCACAACGTCTTCCACTACCCCGCCGAGACGTGGGCCGACGTGGTGGTCATCCAGGTGTTCGTCGACGGCGCGGCGATGCAGACCCAGGGGGCGCTGCGCGCCTGCTCGTACGCCCCCTACGCCCGGGTGCTGCGCCGGATCTGCTACGAAGAAGACTTCCACATCCGGCTGGGGATCGACGGGTTCAAGGCGCTGGCCGAGGGCACGCCGGCGCAGCGGGCGATGCTGCAGGACGCGCTGGACCGCTGGTGGACGCCGTTGATGCACTTCTTCGGCCCCCGCGACCAGGCGTCGCCCCACCTCGAGCAGATGATGCGCTGGCGCATCAAGGTCAAGACCAACGACGAGCTGCGCCAGCAGTTCTTGCGCCAGTTCGTGCCGCTCATCCAGGAGTACGGGCTGCGGGTTCCGGATCCGGGCCTGCGGTGGGACGAGGCCACGGGCCAGTACGTCTACACCGAGCCCGACTGGGACGAGTTCCGGCGCATCCTGCGTGGCGAGGGCCCCAGGACGCGGGCCCGGTTGGAGCTGCGCAACCGCTACCACGCGCAGCACCAGTGGGTGCGCGAGGCGCTGGGGCGATGGGCGGCGGCCGCGTAGGGCGCCGGGGGAGGGCGGCCTGCTCCAGACGCCGCGGATCCGCAGGCCGCGGCGCGGCACGACGCGAGGCGACCAGGCGGTGGACTCCCGGCAGCGGGCCGCGGCCGTGAACCTGGGCGACGTGGTCCCCGAGGCCGCGTCCGTCTTCGCCGTCTTCCGGCAGGACTCCAAGGCCGAGCCCCACGTGCACGTGGGTGATGTGCACGCGCCCGATCCGGAGATGGCGCTGGTGCTGGCCAAGGAACAGTTCGCCCGGCGCGACCCGTGCGTGAACCTCTGGGTCGTGCGCTACACCGACATCACGGCGACCCGCTACGAGGACGCCGACCTCTTCGCGCCCGCCACCGACAAGAGCTACCGGTTCGGCGGCTCGTACCGGGAGCAGCAACGGGTCTACCGCCGGCGATGACCGGGCTGTGGACGGCGGCCGATGCGCCCGTCGCCCTGCGGGACGACGCCGTCCAGGCCGCGCTGTGCGGTGTGCTGCGGGCCTGGGCCGACGACGAGCTGATCCTGGGCCACCGCCACGCGGAGTGGACGGGGTTCGCGCCGGACATCGAGTCCGACGTCGCGCTGTCGTCGATCGCCCAGGAGGAGCTCGGGCACGCCCGCGTGCTCTACGAGCAGGTCGCGGCGGCGACCGGGGCGACACCCGACGGGCTCGCCTTCGGGCGGGACGCGCCAGCGTTTGGCAACGCGGTGCTGGTCGAGCACCCCAACGGCGACTGGGGTTTCACCATCGTGCGCGCATGGTTGTACGATCACGCCGATGCCGTCCGGCTGGCCGACCTGGCCGACGCGCCCCTGGGCCCGTTCGCGGCGCTGGCCAGAGCGCTGCAGCGCGAGGAGAAGTACCACCTCCTGTTCAGCGATGCGTGGCTGGTGCGCCTGGCCCGCGCCGGCGACGAGGCGACCGCCCGGCTCCAGGCGGCGCTGGACGCCATCTGGCCCGACGCCCTCGGGCTGTTCGAGGAGACCGACGATCACGCGCGCCTGGTCGGCGACGGGCTGCTGCCCGCCGGGCCGGTGGCACAGCGCGGCCGGTTCGAGGCCGCCGTGCGACCGCGTCTGGAGACGCTGGGCCTGCGTCCCCCATCGGTGGCCGCGGCCACCGGCGGCCGGCGCGGCCACCACACGGCCGCGCTGCAGGCGCTCCTGGAGGAGATGACGTCGGTGTGGCGTACCGATCCCACCGCGCGCTGGTGAGTATCCATGGCAGTGACCCGTGACGAGGTCTGGCGGGCGTTGGGGACCATCGAGGACCCGGAACTGCCCGTGGCCATCACGGACCTGGGCCTCGTGGAGACGGTCGAGGTCTGCGACGACAGGGTGCGGGTGCTCCTGGTGCCCACGTTCATGGGCTGTCCGGCGCTCGAGGTGATCCGCGCGCGGGTGCGCGCCCGGGTCTTGGAGCTGCCGGGGGTGCGCGGCGCCGACGTCGAGTTCCGGTACGACGTGCCCTGGACCCTGGACCGCCTGACGCCCGCGGCGCGCGCGCGGCTGTCGGCTCACGGGCTCAGCGTCCCGCACCGGACCCTGGCCGAGCCCGCGGCCTGCCCCTACTGCGGCTCGACGAACACCGTCCTGGAGAACGCGTTTGGCCCCACGCTGTGCCGGGCAGTCTACTACTGCCGCGACTGCCGCAATCCCATCGAGCGCTTCAAGCCGCCCGGCGACCCCGTCCCGCTAGCAGCACCGGCAGCGCGGCAGCCCGCGGACTAGGCGCGCGGCCGTGCGGGCCCGGGCGCTGGCCGCCCTGCTCGCCTGCCTGGGCGGCGTGGTGCTGGTCCTGGCGCGTCCCCAGATGTTGCGGCGGGACCTGCGGCCCCCGGTGCTCGCTGCCGACGTCCTCGTGGTCGGCGGCAGCCCGGCGGGGGTGGCCGCCGCGGTGGCGGCGGCCCGCCAGGGGCGCACGGTGCTGCTGGTCGAGCGCCGGCCCTACCTGGGCACCGTGTGGACGGGCGCGATGCTCAACATGGTGGACCTCAGCCGCAAGCCCAACGGCGAGCACCTCGTCCGCGGCATCTTCCTCGAGGTCTACGGGCGGCTCGGGGGGGTCACGTTCGACCCACGGCACGCGCGCCGGGTCCTGCGCGAGCTCGTCGAGGCCGAGCCGGGGATCCAGCTCCTCCTCCAGACCGAGGTCGTCCGACCGCTGCGCGACGGCGCGCGGGTCAAGGGCGCCCTCCTGCGGTTCCCCGACGGCGAGGTCCGGCCGGCCAGGGCAGCGGTGGTGATCGACGCCACCGACGACGGCGACCTCGCGGCGGCGGCCGGTGTGCGGTTCACCTACGGGCGGGAGACCTCGGGTCTGGACCGCCGGGCGATGCCCGCCACGCTCCTGTTCCGCGTGGCCGGCGTCGACTGGCGCGCGGCCGTCCACTACGCCTGGTCGCACCGGCGCGGCCGCCAGCCCAGCGGCGCGCTGGGCGGCTACGCGTGGGGGTTCCGTGACCTGATGTTCAACTACCAGGCGGCCGACGAGCGGACCTCGGCCCATGACCTCAACCTGGGACGGCTGCCCGACGGGACCATCTGGATCAACGCCCTGCAGGTGCACGACGTCGACGGGACCGATCCCGCCTCGGTGCGCGAGGGGTACGAGCGCGCGCGCGCCGAGATCCCGCGGCTGCTGGCGTACCTGCGAGCGCACGTGCCGGGATTCGAGCGTGCGCGGCTGGTGGAACTCGCGCCGGAGCTCTACGTCCGCGAGACCCGTCACCTGGCCGGTCTCTACACGCTCACCGCCGACGACATCGCCGCGAGCCGGGTGTTCTGGGATCGCGTGGCGGTCGGCTCGTACCCGATCGACCTGCACCAGTACCGGAAAGGCGAGCGCTACCCGTTCAAGCCCGTACGGCGGATGTACACCATCCCGTTGCGGGCGCTGGTCACCGCCGGCGTGGACGGGCTGTTCGTCGCCAGCCGGGCGTTCTCGGCCACCTACCAGGCGGCGGGCTCCGCCCGGGTCGTGCCCACCACCATGGCCATGGGGCAGGCCGTGGGCGTGGCGGCGGCGGTGGCGGTCGAGCACGGGGTGACCCCGCACCAGCTGGCTGCAGAGCCCGACCTGGTGCGCGAGGTACAGCGGCGGCTCGTGCACGCCGGTGCGGTCATTGAGTTCTGACGCACCGCGCCGCCACGACGGGCCGGACGCTCTGCCCGACGTGCTCCACCTGGTGTACCACGCCTCCCGACCCTTTCCGGCGACCGAGCCGCTGGCCGAGGTCTACCGCGACCTGGACGTACGCGTCCCGGCCGACCGGCCGGCGGTGATCGTCAACATGGTGCAGACCCTCGACGGCGCCGTGGCGGTCGACGGCAGGGCGTGGACGCTCGGCTCCGCGGTCGATCACTACCTGTTCCACACCCTGCGGGGCTGGGCCGATGCGGTACTCAGCGGCGCAGGCACCCTGCGTCGCAACGACGTGGTGGCGGTCACCCATCCGGTGCTGCAGGCCGCCCGCCGCGCCAGCGGCCGCCCGGCGAACCCCGCAGCCGTCGTCGTTACGCGGCGGGCGGAGTTCGCCCCGGAGGTGCTGGCCAAGCGGTTCTTCACCCACGGCGAGGTGCGGCCCGTGGTCCTGACCACCGAACTCGCGCGCGCAGCCGACCGGCGCCAGCTGGAAGCAGCCGGTGCGGAGGTGCTCGTCACGCCGGTCGGTCCCGGCGGCGAGGTCGATCTCGCTGCTGCCCTGGGGCTGCTCGCGGCGCGCGGATGGCGCCGCCTGCTGGCGGAGGGCGGCCCCGCGTTCAACCGTCGGCTGGCCGACGCCGGCCTGGTCGACGAGCTGTTCGTGACCGTCACCGCGCAGATCGCCGGCGTCCCCGACCCGCGGGTGCTGGCGGGTCTGCTGGGCGGCGCGCGGGCGCAGCTCGTCCTCGTCAGCGAGTACCAGTATCGCGCGCCCGACGTCCGCGAGTGGTACCTGCGGTTCCGGGTGGTCCCGCGCTGAGCGCGCCGGTTGCAGCCTTCCGGCACCAGCACACCGGCATCTCGGGCGTGGCCGTCTCGGACGCGTCACTGTGCCCGCGCTGCGCCTGCGGGATCGTCGAAGCCGCCGGCCAACAGGTCGACCATCTGGCGGGCGTTGCGCGCTGCGTGACCCCGCGCGTGGTTGTTGAACATCAAGTACAGTGTCCGCACCTGGCCCGCGAGCGTGCGGGCGTCGCGGGCCCAGGCGCAGAGCTCGTCTGGCGAGTACAGGTAGTCGTAGGCCCGCTCGGTAGGCGCCCGCCGCTCCAGCAGCGCAGGGTTGCGGCCGTGAAACCGCACCACGGACCAGTCGGCGGTGACGACGAGCTCCGGCGGAGGGAGGTACTGCGCCTGGACCAGGTCGGGGACGACGTAGGCGAAGCCGCGCGCGCGCAGGTAGCCCAGGAAGGTCTCGCGGTGGCGGCGGAACAGCCAGTCCCGGTGGCGGATCTCGACGGCCACCGGCCAGGCGCGCAGGTACGGCATCCAGGCCTCAAGCGAGGCCAGCAGGTCGGGCGAGAAGCCCCGGCCCTTGGGAAACTGGAACAGGACGTAGCCGAGCCGGCCTGCGCGCGCGAAGACGTCGACGAAGGCCGCGAAGGCGTCCCAGGCGGCCGCGAGCGCCTCCTCGGGCACGTGCGTGCCCGCCACCGGCCCGCCCTCCCGCAGCGCAGCCGGGAGCAGCGCCGCGATGCCCGGCGGCAGCCGCCGCGGGTCGCTCTCGTGTCCGGTCAGCCAGGCGAAGGCCTTCACGTTGAACCGAAACGACGGTGGCGTCCACGCCAGCCACTGGCGCGCGCGCTCGGCGGGCTGGAGCGCGTGGTACGACGCGTCCACTTCGACGGTGGGGAAGACGGATGCGTAGTGCTGCAGGCGCGCCTGCGGGTCGGTGCGGGCGCCGCGCGGATAGAAGTCGCTGGCCAGAAGGCCCCGGTCGGCCCACGAACAGGTGCCCACGAAGACCTCGCAGCCGTCCACACGGAGGGGACGCGGCGTCGCCTCGGCGCCAGCGGGCCACAGGCTCACGGACGCAGTGTTCGTGGGCGCTACGGCCATCCCCCTGCCCGCATGCGGCGTCGGTGGGCCGGTGGGCCCGTGGTTTGACACTGCATTCCTCAGACGCCTATAATGAGCCGGGCCGTGGCCCTCTTTTTTTGCGCCCTCGCGCGCTGCGCCCGTGATCGAAAGGGGATTGCCCGGTGGGATCGCGCGTCGGTCTTCGGCTACTCCTGATCCTCGTCCTGGTGCTGGTCGCCGTGCAGATCGCCTTCCAGCCGGTTCGTCTCCACGGATGGCGTCCGGCGTGGCAGGGCGCCGCCCTGCGCATGAACCTCGGCCTCGATCTCCAGGGTGGCAGCCTGCTGGTGCTCGAAGGCCGCGACTCGCCCACCACGAAGGCCACACCCGAAGCGGTGGACGCCGCCATGCGGGTGATCGAGCGGCGCATCGACCAGCTGGGGGTCGTGGAGCCGACCATCCAGCGCCAGGGCGCGACGCGGATCATCGTCGAGCTGCCCGGCATCGAGGATCCCGACCGGGCCATCCGGCTCATCGGCACGACCGCGCTGCTGGAGTTCGTCGACACCGGGACCCAGCAGCTGCCCGAGGGCGCGCGGTGGAGCGCTGATGGCAAGACCGTCACCCTGCCCGCGCCGGCCGGGCAGGCCCCGCCGGCGCCGCTGGCGCTGGAGAAGAAGGTGGTGCTCACCGGCGCGGACCTGCGGGATGCCCGTGCCGCGTTCGACCAGACCACCGCCGAGCCCATCGTGCAGTTCGAGTTCCACGGCCGCGGCAGCCGGATCTTCGAGGAGTTCACCGGCAAGAACATCGGCCGCTACCTCACCATCGTGCTCGACAACGAGGTGATCTCGTCGCCGGTGATCCGCGACCGCATCACCGGCGGGCGGGGGGTCATCAGCGGCGGGTTTCGGTCCATCGAGGAGGCCCGGGACCTGGCCGTGCTGCTGCGGGGCGGTGCGCTCCCCATCCCCGTCGAGGTGGTGGAGAACCGCACCGTGGGCCCCCAGCTGGGCCGTGACTCGATTCAGGCCAGCCTGAAAGCCGCTGGCATCGCCTCCGTGGCCGTGGCGGGGTTCATGGCCCTCTACTACGGGGCCGCCGGCGTGCTCGCCGTCCTGGCGCTGGCGGCCTACCTGGTGTTCCTCGTCGCGGTCCTGACCGGTCTGGGCGCTACGCTGACGCTCCCGGGCGTGGCCGGCATCGTGCTGTCGGTGGGCATGGCGGACGACGCCAACGTGATCATCTTCGAGAAGATGAAAGAGGAGCTGCGGGGCGGGAAGGGCGTGCGGGCGGCGATGACGGCCGGATGGCGGCGCGCCATGACCACCATCCTGGACTCGAACGTCACCACGTTGCTGGCGGCGCTGGTGCTCTTCCTGCTGGGTAGCGGGCCCATCCGCGGGTTCGCCGTCACGCTCAGCGTCGGCGTCGTCGTCAGCATGTTCACGGCCATCGTGGTCACCCGGGCGCTCGCCGACGGCCTCGACGCCCTGGGCCTGGGCGGCGCGCTGGAGCGCATGGCGGGAGGGGCGCGACGATGACCGACGCGCCTCGCCTGTGGGACATCATCGGCCGCCGCCGATGGGGCTACCTGCTGTCGCTGCTGGTCATCGTGCCCGGGGTGGTGGCCCTGGTCTGGCACGCGGCCCAGGGCCGCGGTGCCCTCAACTGGGGGGTCGACTTCACCGGCGGCGACTTCTTCCAGCTGCGGGTCGAACGGCCCTTCACCCTCGACCAAGTGCGTGCTGTGGTGGACCGCTACGCGGTGGGGCAGAGCATCATCCAGCGCGGCGGCCAGGAGGAGCGCGACGGCCTGCTGTTCATCCGCACCCGGCCGATGGCGGCGGAGGCCCGTGAGGGGATGCTGGCGGCACTACGCGCGCAGTTTGGCCGCGTCACGGTGCTGCAGCACGAGCAGGTCTCGCCGAAGATCGGCAGAGAGCTGCGCAACGTGGCCATCGTGGCGGTCGTCCTGGGCCTGGCCCTGCAGGTGCTGTACATCTCCTATCGGTTCCGGTCCGTGCGCTACGCGCTCACGGCCGACGCCGCCCTGCTGCACGACCTGCTGGTCGTCGTGGGGGTCTTCGCCCTGACCCGCAAGGAGGTCAACAGCAGCTTCGTGGCCGTGCTCCTCACGGTGGTCGGCTACTCGATCAACGACACGATCGTGGTCTTCGACCGGATCCGGGAGAACCTGGCCCTGCGGACGCGCGAGCCCTTCGACCGTTTGGTCAACCGCAGCCTGCTGGAAGCGCTGGTGCGCTCCATCAACACGGTGCTGACGACCCTGCTGGCGCTTGGGGCGCTCTACCTCTTCGGGGGCTCCACCACCCGGGACTTCGCGTTTGGGCTGATCGTGGGGATTCTCACCGGGGCGTACTCGTCCGTGTTCAACGCCAGCGCGCTGCTCGTCGACTGGCACCTCTGGGCCGAACGGCGGGCCGGGCGCGGGCGTGCGGCGCTGGCCGCGCAGGGTCCCGCACCGGAGGCTGCGGTCAGTGCGGCCGCGCCGTCCGCACCGGGACGCCGGCGGAGTCGCCGGCGCTGACCCGGTACCTGCCAGGGGTGGCGTCTGTGACGTGCCGTGCGACCGGCAGCAGGTGAGGAGGGCGACGTGTCGGCGTTCACGCTGTTCGCGCTGCTGTTGCTGGTCGGGGTGACCGTGTTCGCCCTGTACAACCCCGACCCGGTCGTGCTCCGGTTCCTCGTCTGGCAGGTGCAGACCACGGTGGCCCTGGCCGTCGTCGGCGGCGCCGTGATCGGCGGCCTCTTGGTCTTCGTCAGCAGCCTGCTGGGCCAGCAGCACCTGCGCGCGCGCGTCCGCGAGCTGCAAGCCCGGGTGCGCGAACTGGAAGCGGCGCGGGGCGTGCCGGGCGACCGGCCGGAACCCGGCGCCTGAAGGCGCCGCCGGCCGCCGGTGCCGGCGCGATGGGCGGGAACCGAGGTGCACATCGTTCCCATCGGCGTTCCCACGCACGAAGTCGTCGACGTCTTGGTGCCAGCGCGCGATGGGCGGGAACCGACGTGCAGCGCGTCCCCGGCCCGCTGTGGTGTTCCAGGTCCCGCCTGACGCGCCGGACGAGGACGGAGGCGGGGCGACGTCGCCTCAGACCTGCAGTGATGGTGGCGAGGTGACGCACACGCAGGGGCAGGGGACCCGGTGGCGGATTGCGCCGGCAGATCCGGCGGCAGCCACCCTGACCACAGCCCTGGGCGTGCATCCGCTGGTGGCGCGGGTGCTGGTCAACCGCGGGCTGCGCGACCCGCAGGCCGCCCAGGCGTTCCTCGCTCCCCACCTGGACCGGCTTCAGGATCCCTTGCAGCTGGCGGACATGGCCCGGGCGGTGGCCTGCGTGGCCGGCGCGCTGGAAGCGCGCCGGCCCATCGTGGTCTACGGCGACTACGACGCCGACGGTGTCACGGCCACGGCCATCCTCGTGCGCGCACTGCGGACGCTGGGTGGCAACGTCGACTTCTACGTGCCCGACCGACGCCGCGACGGGTACGGGCTCCACCCGGAGGCGGTCGCGACGCTGGCAACGCGCGGGGCCGGGCTGCTGCTCGCCGTGGATTGCGGGACCACGGCCCATGCCGCTGCCGACGTGGCCCGTGCGCATGGGGTGGACGTCGTGATCCTGGACCACCACGAGCCCCCGGAGCAGCTCCCCGCCGTTGCCGCCCTCGTCAACCCCAAACGGCAGTCGCCCCGCCCAGGGGACTACTGCGCTGCGGGACTGGCCCTCCAGCTCGCCCGCGCGCTGTTCGCCCGCCGGGGCCATATGGTGCCCGCGGACCTGGTCGCGCTGGCCGCCGTGGGCACGATCGCCGATGCGGTGACGTTGCTCGACGACAACCGCGTGCTGGTCGCCGTCGGACTGGCGCACCTCGCCCGCCGAACGTTGCCGGGCCTGGCCGCGCTCGCCGACGTCGCCGGGCTGCGGTCGCCGTTTGTGGTGCGGGACGTCTCGCATGGCCTGGCGCCGCGGCTCAACGCCGCCGGTCGGCTGGCCGACGCCCGGGACGCCGTGCGCCTGCTACTCACCGAGGACCCGCAGGAGGCACGCGCGCTGGCGCAGACCCTCGATCGGTTGAACGGGCAGCGGCGCCAGCTGTGTGACGCCGTGTTCGCCGAGGCGCTCGAGCGCGTGCAGCGGGATGGGCTGGGGGTGCGCCTGGCGGTGGTCCTGGCGCAGGAAGGATGGCATCCGGGCGTGGTCGGGATCGTGGCCTCCCAGCTGGCAGAGCGCCTGTACCGCCCGGTGGTGCTGATCGCCCTGGAGGGTAGCAGCGGCCGGGGCTCGGCGCGCAGCGTCCCCGCGGTTCATCTGGTCGAGGCGCTGCGCGCGGCGGACAGCCACCTGCTGGCCTACGGGGGCCACGCCATGGCCGCCGGCCTGTCCATCGCCGCCGATGCCGTCGACGCCTTCGCCCGCGCGTTCGAGGACGCCGTGGCAGCCAGGGTCACGGCCGACGACCTGCGCCCGATCGTGGCGATCGACGCGGAGGTGGGTTTGGAGGCTCTCTCCCAGGACCTCGTCGACGCCCTGGGCCTCCTGGCCCCTCACGGCCCGGGCAACCCCGAGCCGGTGTTCGCTACCCGCGGGCTGCGGGCGGTGGCGACACGCCTCGTCGGCGACGGGACGCACTTGCGCCTGGTGGTCGGCGACGGCCACCGTACGGCAGAAGTGATCGCCTTCCGGGAAGGCGAGAAGGCCGAACTCCTGGCCTTCACCCAGGCCTCGGTGGACCTTGCGTACACCCTCGCGCTGGACACCTGGGGCGATGCCCCTGCGCTCCGGCTGGTCGCCGTGGACATGGTCACACCGGGGGTCGACCTGGACGCGGTGGCGACCGATACGCGCCAGGTGCTCGAGCGGTTGTTCGCCCGGGCGTCCGACTACCTCGATGCGCTCGAGAGCGGCCGACGCCCGCTGGAGCACGCCGGCGCATTCCACACCAAGGTCGTGGGGGTGACCTACGCCGGACGACAGGCCGTGGTGCCCAGGGTGCAGCCCGGGGAGCGGCTGCGTCTGGTACGCGAGCCGTCCAACCCGCGCGACCCGTATGCCATCGCGGTCTGCCGGCTGGATGGCACGCACCTGGGGTTTCTGCGGGCGCGCCTCGCCGCGCACCTCGCCCCTGCCATGGACGCCGGCGCACGGTACGTCGCCACGGCCACCGCGGTGACCGGCGGCGGTGCGCGGTCCTGGGGCCTCAACATCCTGGTCGAGCGCACCGGGGTGGCCGATCCGGAGGCAGACGACACCATCAGCCGGGTGCACTGGCCGGAGGAGACCGACGTCCCGGACGCGCTCGTGGCCGGTCTGCTGCGCGGCCGTGCGCCCACCTGTGCGCAGCGTGACGCGTGGGGGCGTCTGCGCCGTGGCGAGCGCCTGGTGGTGCCCCTGGGCCCCGGACGCGGGCTGGTGTCCTCCGCGATCATCGCTGCCCTTGCGGTGCTGGCACGCGGACGACGCCCCACGGTGCTGGCCGTGCCGCGCGCAGCGGTGGCCGACGCGTGGTGGGAGCTCGCCGCGCCGTGGTTGCGAGCTCTTGGCGTGCGCGCGGCCGCCATCCACGGCGCGGCCTCGCCGACCGTCGCCGGCCGGGTGGCCGAAGCGCTGGCCGGGGACCGGCTCGACGTGCTCATCGCATCGCTGCCGTGGGTGGAACGTCACCCCGACGCCGTGGCTGCGGCCATCGTCGTGGCCGACGCGCTGGCGGCAGAGGATCTCGAGCGCCTGCTGGACCGTGCCGGCGAGGTCGTGCGACTCGTGGTGGGCCCGCTGCCGGACGCTCTGGTGCGTCGGTGTGCGGCCCGCGGTCTGTCGATGGTGGCGGTCGGCGGCGGAGCACGCGAGACCCTGAGGCTGGTCGACCGCCGTGGCGGCGGGGCCGACGTCTGGGCAGGCCCGAGGGCGAACGGCAAGGACGGGAAGACCGTCGTGATCGTCGCCGACCCCGCCACCAGCGTGACGGTCGCCGCAGGGATGCGCCAGGACGGACGGGACGACCGTATCGCGTACTACCACGCCGGGCTGCCCGCGACCCTGCGCCGGGTGCTCGAGGACCTGTTCGGGGCCGGCCGGCTCGACTGCCTGGTGCTGGGGACGCACGCGACCGCGCCCGCGATCTGCCCCGATGTGCGCCGCGTCGTCGCGCTGGGCCTCCGTCCCGATCCCCTGCTGGCCGTCGAGGAGCTGGCCCTGGCCGGGGCGGACGGGCGGCGCGCGACGGTGATCCTGGCGTACGGCCCCGACCACCTGGCGGCGGCCGAGGGTGCGCTGGCGGAGACGTTTCCCCCGCGGGACGTGCTCGTACGCTGCTACCGCGCCATCCGCGCGGCCGGAGGGACTGTCGCGGGCGCACCGGACCAGTCGCCCGTGCTGGAGGGGAGTGGCTGCAGTCCGCTCCAGCTCGAGGCCGCGCTGGCGATCCTGACCGAGGCCGGCGTGCTCACCCGCGAGGATCTGGGGACGGTGCGCTACACGCTGGCCGACGTGGCCGGGCGCGTGCCGCTGCATCGATCTTTGCGGTACGTCGAGGGTGAGCGCGCGCGAGCGGCCCTGGCCGCCCTGCGCGCCTGGGCAGGCGGGCCCGCCGCCACGCTGCTGGCCGACCTGGCCGCCGGGTAGGCGGGGCGCAGGGCGCAGGGAGCCGGTCGTCCACCGCGAATTTGCTACGATATTGTCGCGGCGTCGGGCGACATGCGGCCCGGCGCGGGTGACGCCGGTGAAGTGGCTGGACCTGTTCCGACAACCCCGCAGCTTCCAGGCGCTGCCACCCGAGGTGCAGAGCCTGGTGGCGACGCTGCGCCAGCGGTTCCCCAAGGCCGACCTGGACGTGGTGCGTGACGCGTACCTGGCCGCTGCCCAGGCCCACGAGGGCCAGATGCGGGCATCGGGGGATCCCTACATCTCGCACTGCGTGGCCGTGGCCACGATCCTGGCGGACCTGCACCTCGACCCCACGACCGTGGCGGCGGCCCTGCTCCACGACGTCCTGGAGGACACCGGCGTGGAGGCGGCCGAGCTGCGGGAGCGATTTGGCGCCGAGATCGCCGGCCTGGTCGACGGGGTGACCAAGCTGGGCAAGATCGAGTGGCAGAGCCGCGAAGAACGCCAGGCCGAGAGCCTGCGCAAGATGTTCCTGGCCATGGCCAACGACGTCCGCATCGTGCTCATCAAGCTCGCCGACCGGCTCCACAACATGCGGACGATCGCGCCCCTGCCCGAGTGGAAGCGCAAGCGCACGGCCCAGGAGACCCTGGACATCTACGCCCCGCTGGCCGAACGCCTGGGGATCGGGAGCCTCCAGAAGGAGCTGGAGGACCTGGCGTTCCGCGAGCTGCACCCCGAGACCTACGCCGAGCTCGCCCGGGAGCTGGCGCAGGCCGAAGAGGCCCGCCAGGCGCTGGTGGACCGGGTGTGCGCCGTGCTGCATCGCGAGCTGCAGAAGGCGGGCATCAAGGTCGACCGCCGGCACATCACCGGGCGCCCCAAGCACCTCTACAGCATCTGGAAGAAGTTGCAGCGGCCCAAGTACGCTGGCCAGAGCATCGCCCGGATCTACGACCGGCTGGGCATCCGCGTCCTGGTGGACGACGTGAAGGACTGCTACGCGGCGCTGGGCGTGGTGCACTCGCTGTGGAAGCCCATTCCCGGCGAGTTCGACGACTACATCGCCACCCCCAAGACCAGCGGCTACCAGTCGCTGCACACCGCCGTGCTCTACGAGGGCGAGCCGCTGGAGATCCAGATCCGCACCCACCAGATGCACCACGAGGCGGAGTACGGGATCGCGGCCCACTGGAAGTACAAGCAGGGCTCGGCCGCCGAACGCGAGGTCGAGCGCAAGCTGGCGTGGCTGCGGCAGCTGCTGGAGTGGCAGCAGGACCTCGCCGACGCCCGGGAGTTCGTGGAGTCGGTGCGGCTGGACCTGTTCCAGAACGAGGTGTTCGTGTTCACCCCCAAGGGCGACGTCATCGACCTCCCGGCGGGTGCCACACCGGTCGACTTCGCCTACCGCATCCACACCGACGTCGGCCACCACACCGTGGGCGCCCGGGTGAACGGGCGGCTGGTGCCCCTGTCGCACAAGCTCCACACCGGCGACATCGTGGAGATCGTGACCAACAAGTCGAGCCCGGGGCCGAGCCGCGACTGGCTGACGTTCGTGGTCACCAGCAACGCCCGCTCGAAGATCAAGCAGTGGTTCAAGCGCGAGCGCCACCAGGAGAACGTGGCCCGGGGCCGGGAGCTGCTGGAGCGCGAGCTGCGCCGCACCGGCGCCGTGGCCGCGGCCATGAAGGCCGAGCGCCTGCGCGAGGTCGCCGAGCAGTTCCGGCTGCGGTCCGAGGAGGAGCTGCTGGCCGCCATCGGCAACGGCGACGTCTCGCTGCTGCAGGTGGTCGCTGCGCTGCGGGGCGAGGCGCCGGCCGCGGAGGCCCCCGCGGCGCCCGTACCCTCGGCCGCGCCGCCGGCCCAGGCGTCGCGCGGCGTGCGCGTGCGCGGGGTCGACAACGTCCTGATGCACTTCGCCCGCTGCTGCACGCCGCTGCCCGGGGACCGGATCGTCGGCTACGTCACCCGGGGGCGAGGCGTGACGATCCACCGGAGCGACTGTCCCAACATCGCCTTCCTGCGCGCGCACCCCGAGCGCGTCATGGAGGTGGAGTGGGAGCGCACCCACGAGGGCCCCTACCAGGTGGAGGTGGAGGTGGAGGCGTTCGACCGGGTGGGGCTGCTCAAGGACATCCTGGCCGCCATCGCGGAGACCAAGACCAACGTGGTCTCGGTGAACGCCCGCATTCGCAAGGACAAGGTGGCGGTGACCAACATCGTGCTGGACATTCGCAACGTCGGCCAGCTCCATGGGGTGATGCAGAAGATCGAGAAGGTGCCCGAGGTCTTCAGCGTCGCCCGGGTGGTGCCCACCTGAGCGGCCGGCCATTCCCCGGAAGCGTGCAAGGAGGTCGAGGGTGAGGCGGACGACAGCGGCACGGGTGAACCTGTTCACGGAGTCGGTCATCCGGGAGATGACCCGCATCACGGAGCAGCACCAGGGCATCAACCTGGCCCAAGGGTTCCCCGACTTCGACGCGCCGGCCGAGCTGGTGGAGGCGGCCGTCCAGGCGCTGCGCGACGGGTGGAACCAGTACGCCGTCACCTGGGGGTCGCCGCGCTTCCGGGCAGCGCTGGCCGAGAAGGTCGCGTGGTACAACGGGCTGGCGGTGGATCCCGACCGGCACATCACGGTGACCTGCGGCGCCACCGAGGCCATGATGGCCACGCTGCTGGCCGTACTGGACCCGGGCGACGAGGTGGTGGTGTTCGAGCCCTTCTACGAGAACTACGGGCCCGACGCGCTGCTGTCGGGGGCGACCCTGCGCTACGTCCGCCTCGACCTCGATGCCCCCGGCGTGCCGTTCGACCCTGACGATCTGCAAGCCGCGTTTGGCCCGCGCACACGGGCGATCATCGTGAACACCCCCCACAACCCCACGGGCAAGGTGTTCAGTCGGGGCGAGCTGGAGCAGATCGCGGCGCTGTGCCAGCAGTGGGACGCCCTGGCCATCACCGACGAGGTGTACGAGCACATCGTCTACGACGGTGCCGTGCACGTCAGCCTGGCGGCGCTGCCCGGCATGTTCGAGCGCACCGTCACCATCAACAGCATGTCCAAGACCTACAGCGTCACCGGCTGGCGGGTGGGCTGGGCCATCGCCGGGGACCCCGCCATCGCCGACGGCATCCGGAAGGCGCACGACTTCCTGACGGTGGGCGCGGCCGCGGCGCTCCAGGAGGCTGGCGCCGTCGCGTTGCGGTTCCCGCGGGAGTACTACACCCAGCTGGCCGCCAGCTACCAGGAGAAGCGCGACCTGCTGCTGGCGATCCTGACCGACGCCGGGTTCCGGTGTCTGGCTCCCCGCGGCGCCTACTACATCATGGCCGACACCAGCCGGTTCGGGAGCCTCGACGACGTCGCCTTCGCCCGCATGCTGGTCGAGCGCTGCGGGGTCGGGGTCGTGCCGGGCAGCAGCTTCTACCACGAGCCCGCCGCGGGCCGGCGGTACGTGCGGTTCGCCTACCCCAAGCGCCGCGAGACCCTCGAGGAGGTACGCCGCCGTCTGCGGGCGCTGGAGCCCGCGCGACAGGCGTAGCAGACCGCGCCGTGCCGAGCAGGTACACCAACGCGTGCGGTGGGTGGCCGCGGTGGTGAGCGCAGCACGGCCACCCGCGACGGACGACGGCGCGCCGGCCTGGCGGCGCTGGCGCCAGGAGTTTCCGATCTTCGAGCGCGCACTGTACTTCAACACCTGCTCGCTGGGCGCGCTGTCCGTGCGGGTGGAGGCTGCGGTGCGCCAGTTCCTCGCGCTCTGGCACGAGCACGGCGCCGCGGCCTGGTACGGGCCCTGGTGGGAGCGCTTGAGCGCCCTGCGCGCAAAGTGCGCGCGCGTCGTCGGCGCAGCACCCGAAGAGATCGCGCTCTTCCCCTCGATCACCGCGGCGCTGACGGCGGTGGCCAGCGCGGTCTGGGACCCACGGCGGCCCCGTGTCGTGACCAGCCGGCTGGACTTCCCCACCGCCGTCTACCAGTGGCTGGCCAGACAGCCGGCCGGCGTGGAGCCGGTCGTGGTGGGCGACCCGGAGGCGCCCACGACGCCCGTCGACGCATACGCTGCCGCCGTGGACGCCCGCACGGCGCTGGTCGTCGCCTCGCAGGTGTACTACACCAGCGGCTACGTGCAGGACGTGGCCGCGCTGGCCGACCTGGCGCACCGGCACGGTGCCCTGTGCCTGATCGACGCCTACCAGGCCACGGGTCAGCTCCCCACCGACGTGCGCGCGCTGGGGGTGGACTTCCTGGTGACCGGCGGGCTGAAGTGGCTGCTCGGGGGCCCGGGGTTCGCGTTCCTCTACGTGCGCCGCGAGCTGCATGAGCGCCTCCACCCGTCGGCGGTGGGATGGTTCGCCCACCGCGACCAGTTCGCGTTCCGCACCGACCGCTTCGAGCCCGCGGCGGACGCGCGGCGCTTCGAGGGCGGCACGCCGGCGGTGGCCGCGGCGTACGCCGCCGACGCGGGGCTGGAGATCGTGCTCGAGGTGGGGACGGCGCGCCTGCGGCACCGCCAGCTGGAGCTCGTGGCCGACCTGGTGGACCGGCTGCGGACGGTTGGGCTCGCCCCGCGGGTGCCGGCCCACCTGGACGGGCACGCCGGCATCGTGACGGTGCCGGTGCCGGATCCGCCCGGCGTGGTGGCCGCGCTGCGGGCGCGCGGTATCATCGTGGACGCCCGGCCGGGCATCGTGCGTCTCTCGCCGTACTTCTACAACACGCCCGAGGACAACGCGCAGGTGGTGGCAGCCCTCGCCGACGTGCTGGCCGCGGGCGCACCGGCGTAGCCCTGTCGGGAGCGATGGGCTGTCCGTGGTGCCCCGTCCGTCCTCTGGCGTGCCGCCGGTACGCGAGGTAGCCGTGCGCGCGGTGGTCCAGCGGGTCGCCCGCGGTGCGGTGCGGGTCGGCGACGAGGTCGTCGGGAGCATCGGCCGCGGTGTCGTGGTCCTCCTCGGTGTGGGCGAGGGGGATACGGTGGCCGACGCCGACGCCATGGCCGACAAGCTGGCGCACCTGCGGCTGTTCGACGACGAGGCCGGCAAGCTCAACCGCTCGCTGCTCGAGGTTGGGGGCGAGGTGCTGCTGGTGCCGCAATTCACCCTCTACGGCGATACCAGTCGCGGGCGCCGGCCGTCGTTCACGCGAGCGGCCCCGTCGGCGCGCGCCGCGCCCCTGTGCGAGCGCGTGGCCGCGGGCCTGCGGGCGCGCGGCCTGCGGGTCGCTACCGGCCGGTTCGGCGCCCGCATGCTGGTGGAGATCGCCAACGACGGGCCGGTGACCCTGTTGCTGGAGGTCGGCGAGGAACAGCCGGCGGTCCCGCGCACACGGTGAGGATGCGAGACGAACGCCCCCAGGCAGGCCCTCGACGCTCGGCGGTCCCGCGCGCGGTGAGGCTACGCCGTCCGCGGCAGGTTCGCCCGGTCCCGCGTGGGCCCGCCCTACGCCAGGAACGCGGTGAGGAGGCGGCGCTCGAGCTCCTTCCGGACCTCCGAGAGGTCCTTCACGGTGTCGACGGCCCGCCAGTAAGCCGTGGACTTGTATGCGCCGAGCTGGCCGGCTGCCGCCAGCGCAGGGAACGTCGTGGTCTCGTGGTCGCCGGCGTCCGGGAACTGCTCGATGGCCTGCCGGGAGAGCACGTAGATGCCGGCGTTCACCCAGTAGGGCAGGGTCGGCTTTTCGTGAAACGCCACGACGCGGTTGCGCTCGTCGACCTCGACGAGGCCGTAGGTGCTCACGTAGGGGGTCAGGACCACGGTGGCCAGGACGCCTTGCGCCCGGTGGTGCTCCACCACGGGCAGCAGCGGCAGGTTGGTGATCACGTCGCCGTTGGTGGCGACCACGAGGTCGGGGGCGCCGGGCAGCTGGCGGTAGGCGTGCTTGATGGCGCCGCCGCGACCCAGCGGCTCGTCTTCGACCGCGTAGTGGATGCGCATGCCCCACTTGGCGCCGTCGCCGAAGTAGTCGGTGATCACCTCGTGCCGGTAGCCGCAGGCGATGACCACCTCGTCGACCCCCTGGGTCTGCAGCCAGTGCAGCTGGTAGGCGAGGATCGGGACGCCCATGATCTCCACCATGGGCTTGGGACGGTCTTCGGTGAACGGCCGCAGGCGCTCCCCGCGGCCGCCGGCAAGGATGAGCGCGTGCACGGTCCCTAGGATAGGCGAGCGCTGCGGCCCGCGCAAGGGCGCCTGGTCGCGGTTCCACCCACTAGGCTCGACCCCTGCAAGCCCTACATCGAGCAGCGCCTGAGCGCCGGTGTCTGCCCGTGCCCGCAGGCCCGCACGCGACTTGAGCAACTCTGCCTCTACCGCTGCGCCCCCGGTCGCCCGGGAGCGTGCCTCTGCTCTTGCATCGCAAGCGCGAGGCGACGCATGGCGGGACGATGGGGAGGGCCATTTGGCCCTCCCCATCGTTCGCATCAATCCTTATTGAACGGGGTTAGCAGCGGGTTGAACTCCGCGAACAGGCCGTCCGGGTTGGGATACCAGATCCAAAAGTGCAGTGTGACGAGCGGGGGATGCCAGAAGTTGAACGCGGCGCCAGTCTTGGCGTTGGCGTGGCCGCACTTCGCCTGGACATTCGCCATGACGAACGAGCCGTCCTTATAGTGGCAGGCCGCGCCGAATGAGCCGTAGCGTGCTCCCTGGATGGGCGGGGTGGCGGGCCTCGTCGTCCACACCCACTCCACCGCGACGAGCTGCCAGGCGTCGCCGCCCCGTACGTAGACCAGGATCGGCGGCTTCGTCACGTCAAACCCCTCGATCTTGGGATTCAAGAAGTGATAACCCATGTTCGGGATCATGGGCGTGATGATCTCGTAACCGTCGGCCTTGGCGCGTTCCAGGTCGGTGGCGTACCTGGCCGTGGCCGCTCGCGCGGCCGCAACCTTGGACCCGACGTCCGCAGGCACTGCCGCGGGTGCGGCGGCCGGCAGGGCTGTGACGTGCGGCCCGAGTCCCCAGGCGGGGAGGGCGAGGGCAAGGACCAGCAAGGTCAGGGCAACGGTACGCATGGCTCTCCTCCTATCGATAGAAGTAGGGGTCGAGGACGGTCACCCGCGTGATGCGGTCCACCGGCAGCCCGTTGCGCTCGGCGGCGCGGCGGATCGCCTCCGGATGGGGGCCGTCATAGATGCAGAAAGTCTTGCTCTTGTCGTCGGTGACGTAGGAGTGGATCCAGGTGACGCCGAGGTCGGCGTTGCGGTCCACCACGTGCAGGCAGGCCGCGGTGCCTTCTTCGGTCACCGGGATCCGGAGGCCGTCACCGAAGGTTCTCTCGACGAGGTATCGGGGCATTGGCTCACCTCCTGGCAGTGTCCCGGCCGGTCGAGTGGATGATGGCACGGGCCGCGGCACCGGCTCATCGGGGAGATCCCCTATCTTGGGAGGATGGGATCCCCATCTTGCGGACGGCTCGGGGGGCCCCACGTCCCTGTAGGGTGGAGGAGCCTCCCGCCGCACTACAGAAGTCACGCGCCGGGCGTAGGGTGAGTCAATGGCCAGGCTGCTCGAACGCGGCACCTACCTGCAGGGGCTCACGGCGCGGCTGGACGAGGCGCAGCGCGGCCGGGGCGCGCTGGTGTTCGTCGGCGGCGAGGCCGGAGTGGGGAAGACCTCGCTGGCCCGCCTGTTCTGCGACATCATGCGGGAGAGGGCGCGGATCGCGTGGGGCCGGTGCGAGCCGCTGTCCACCCCCAGTGCGCTGGGCCCCGTCCTCGAGATCGCCCAGGCCCTCGACGGGGGTGCGGCGCAGCTGCTGGAGACCGGAGAGCGTCGGGTGCAGACATTCCGGCTGCTGCTCGACGGGTTGAGCGCCCGCCCGAAGCCCGCGCTTCTGGTACTGGAGGACCTGCACTGGGCGGACGAGGCCACGCTCGACTTCGTCCGCTTCGCCGGCCGGCGCATCGCCAGCACCCGCGCGCTGGCCATCGCCACGTACCGTGACGACGAGGTGGGCCCCGACCACCCCCTGCGAATCCTTTTGGGCGACCTCGCGACCGCCGAAGGCGTGCACCGGATGACGCTGCCGCCGCTGACGGAAGCGGCGGTGCGGGTGCTGGCGGAAGGCAGCGGGCTGGACGCGGCGGCCCTCCACCGGCGTACTGGGGGCAACCCGTTCTTCCTGACGGAAATCCTGGACAGCGGCGGCACGGAGATTCCTGTGACGGTTCGAGACGCGGTGCTCGCGCGCGCGGCGCGGCTGTCGCCGGATGCCCGCGCGGTGCTGGACGTGTGCGCGGTGGCAGGACCCCGGATCGAACCGTGGCTGCTCGAGGCGATCGGGCATCACCCTCCCGAGGCCGTAGACGAGTGCCTGTCGCGGGGGATGCTGCGCTCCGAGGAGGGGTCGCTGACCTTCCGGCACGAGCTGGCGCGAGACGCATTCTTGACGGCGCTCTCCCCGCAGCGGGCACTGACCCTGCACCGCGCGGTGCTGGCGGCGCTGCGAGCGTCGTCGCTGGCGGCCCAGGACCCGGTCAGGCTGGCACACCACGCGGAGGCCGCGGGCGACGCGGACGCGGTCCTGGCGTTCGCACCGGAGGCCGGGCGCCGTGCTGCGTCGCTCGGTGCGCACCGGGAGGCCGCCGCGCAGTTCGAGCGCGCCCTACGGTTTTCGGCGGCGCTCTCGCCGCAGCGTCATGCTGAGCTTCTCGAAGCCTATGCGGAACAGTGCTGGATCACGGAACGGCTCTCGGAGTCGATCGCCGCCGACACCGAGGCGGTCCGCATCTGGCGCGAAGAGGGCGACTGCGGTCGAGAGGCCGTGGCTCTGCTCCGGCTGGCGCGGACCTACGTGCGGGACGGACGCAACGCCGAGGCGGAGCAGGCGAGCCTGGTGGCCCTCGAGATCCTCGAGGCGGGGCCGCCGTCGGCGCACCTCGCCGCCGCCTACCGAACGCGGGCGATGCTCCTCATGATGGACCGCCGGAATCCCGAAGCGATCGCGTTCAGCGAGCGGGCGGTCGAGCTGGCGCAGCAGTTCGACGACGTGGAGTCGCTGGCGATGGCCTACAACTTTCTCGGCGCGGCGGTGATCCTGCTGGGACGTCTGGAGGAGGGGCGGGCATTCCTCGAACGCAGTCTCACCCTTGCGCGGGACCGTGGCTTCGACCACCTGGTCGCGTGGGCGTACTGGAACCTGGGCAGTGCGCTGGGCGAGGTCTACGACGTCCGCAACGCGGACCACTACCTCACGGCGGGGATCGCGTACTGCGCGGAGCGCGACCTCGACACCTCGCGCTCGTACATGATGGCGTGGAAGTCGCTGGTCGATCTCTACCGCGGGCGGTGGGAGCCTGCGGCGGCGGAGGCCGCGGCGGTGCTGACCCGGCCGGGCACCGCGACGACGAGCCGGATCATGGCGCTGGTGGCGCTCGGCCGGCTCCACGCGCGCCGTGGCGATGCTGCCCGCGACGCGCTGGATGAAGCCCTGGCGCTGGCCTCCCGGACCGGGACGCTGCAGCGGGTTGCGCCGGCGCGGGCGGCCCGGGCCGAAGCGGCGTGGCTGGCAGGGGATTTAGGCAGGGCCGCAGAGGAGGCGCGCGCCGCCTACGACCTGGCCATGAGCCGCGCGCACCCGTGGTTCACCGGCGAGCTCGCATACTGGCGCTGGCGGGCCGGCGACCGATTCGAGGCCCCCGAGTGGCTCGCGGCCCCGTTCGCGCTGCAGATCGCCGGGCGCTGGCGCGAGGCCGCGGCCGAGTGGGAGCGCCTGGGATGCCCGTACGAGACGGCGCGGGCGCTGGCGGAGGGGGACGACGAGGATGCCCTGCGGCAGGCACTCCTGACGTACGAGCGGTTGGGCGCGCGACCGATGGCGGCGGTGACGGCGCGCAGGCTGCGGGAGATAGGTGCAGGCAGCATTCCACGCGGGCCGCGGCCCACGACACGCGCACACCCCGCCGGGCTGACCGCGCGCGAAGCGGAAGTCCTGGACCTGCTGGCCGAGGGGCTGCCCTACGCCAAAATCGCTGACCGGCTCCACCTGTCGCCCAAGACCGTCGAGCACCACGTCTCGGCCGTGCTGTCGAAATTGGGGGCGCGGACGCGAGCCGAGGCCGTCCGGGAGGCGGCGCGCAGAGGGTTGATCGTGCCATCATCCGCGCACCAGAGCGGCGCCTAGTGGCCTGAGTCAAGACCCAGCCGTCCGGAACAGTCAAACTCGGTGGACAACCGCGCGCGGGAGCCGCTGATGCCGTTGACCGGCAGCGGGCCCGCACTGCTACAATAGGAGCCGGTTTCGTCGCACCGGCGACGAGGGAGCGGAGTAGGTCCCGGCGCCCTGCAGAGAGGAGGCGCCCGTGCCGCGGGCTGGAAGCGCCTCCAGGTCTCCCGGGATCGAACGACGGCTCCGGAGCCGACGCCGCCTGACCGGGTGCGCGTCCGGGTTCGCCCGTGATCGCGAGCGAGGGGCCAGCCCGGGCCCGGACGGGCCCGGGCTGGCAAGCAGGGTGGCACCGCGGGAGCCGCGCGCTCTCGCCCCTGTGGGGCGGGAGCGCGCTCGTGTTTGGACGCGAGACGAGGGGAGGCAGCACCGTGGCGGAGATGCAGGCGCCGCGTGGCATGCGGGACGTCCTGCCGGGCGAGGTCGAGCGGTGGCAGGTCCTGGAGGCGCGCGTGCACGAGTTCGCCGCCCGCTACGGGTTCCGGGAGATCCGCACGCCGGTGGTAGAACACACCGAAGTCTTCCAGCGCACCGTGGGCGAGGCCACCGATATCGTCGAGAAGGAGATGTACACCTTCGCCGACCGCAGCGGGCGGTCGCTCAGCCTGCGGCCCGAAGGCACCGCGGCCGTCGTGCGCGCCGTCCTCGAGCATGGCCTGCGGCAGTGGCCGCAGCCGCTGAAGCTGTACTACGTGGCCAGCATGTTCCGGTACGACCGGCCGCAGAAGGGACGCTACCGCCAGCACACGCAGTTCGGTGCCGAGATCATCGGCAGCCCCGACCCCGCGGCGGACGCCGAGGTCCTCACCCTGCCCGTGCGGTTCCTGCAGGCGCTGGGGCTGGCGCACGTGGAGGTACGGCTCAACAGCGTGGGCGATGCCGCCTGCCGGCCACGCTACCTGGAGGCGCTGCGGGCGTACTTCCGGCCGCACCTGGACGCGCTGTGCGCAGACTGTCAGCGGCGTTTCGCCCACCAGCCGTTGCGGCTGTTGGAGTGCAAGCAGGACCGGTGTCGGCGGGTCGCCGCCGGCGCACCGGCCATCTTCGACCTGCTCTGCGCGCCGTGCGCCGCGCACTTCGCGGCGGTCCGCACCTACCTGGAGACCCTGGGCATTCCCTACGTGCTCGACCGGTTCATCGTCCGGGGCATGGACTACTACACCCGTACCGCCTTCGAGGTGTACTCGGGGCGGTTGGGAGCGCAGAACGCGGTGTTCGGGGGCGGCCGCTACGACGGGCTGGCCGAGCAGCTCGGCGGGACGCCCACGCCCGGCGTGGGCTTCGGCCTGGGCCTCGATCGGCTGCTGCTGGTCCTGGAGCAGGAGGAGCTCCTCCCGGCGCCGGCTCCTGGCGTCGAGATCATGGTGGTCACGATCGGGGAGACGGCGCGGCCGGCGGGGCTCCGGCTGGCCGACGAGCTCCGGGCGGCAGGGCGGCGGGTCGAGGTCGACCTCCTGGGGCGCGACGTCCGGGCCCAGATGCGCCACGCCCACCGCCTGGGCGCCCGCGTCGCCGTGATCCTGGGCGACGCCGAGCTGGCCGCCGGGACCGTAACGGTGCGCACCATGGCCACAGGACAGCAGGAGACCGTGGCGCGCGACGCGCTGCCAGCGTTGCTGCACGCCCGGCTCGACGAGGAGGTCACGCGGTGAGGACAGCGCTGCGGTCGCACATGTGCGGCGAGCTCCGGCCGGCCCATGCCGGGCAGCAGGTGCGGCTGGCCGGATGGGTGCACCGGCGCCGCGATCTGGGCGGGCTGGTCTTTCTGGACCTGCGGGATCGGGAGGGGATCGTGCAGGTCGTGGTGGACCCGCAGGCCGCGCCCGAGGCGGGCGCCGTCGCCGACGCCGTGCGCGCCGAGTACGTCGTCGGCGTCGAGGGCGCTGTCGTGCGTCGTCCCGCGGGCACCGAGAATCCCCGACTGGCCACGGGCGAGGTGGAGGTGCGTGCCCGGCGGCTGCAGATCCTGGCACCCTCGCTCGTCCCGCCGTTCGCGCCCGGCGAGGACGGGGCCGTGGACGAGGCGCTGCGGCTGCGCTACCGGTTCCTGGACCTGCGCCGGCCGCGCATGTACCGGAACCTCGTGCTGCGCCATCGGGTGGCCCTGGCCACGCGGCGGGTGCTGGACCGCCTCGGGTTTTTGGAGGTCGAGACGCCGATGCTGATCCGCAGCACGCCCGAGGGCGCACGGGACTTCCTCGTGCCCAGCAGGCTGCACCGGGGCTGTTTCTACGCCCTGCCACAGTCGCCGCAACTGTTCAAGCAGCTGCTGATGGTCGCGGGCGTCGACCGTTACTTCCAGATCGTCCGGTGTTTCCGCGACGAGGACCTGCGGGCCGACCGGCAGCCCGAGTTCACCCAGATCGACCTCGAGATGAGCTTCGTCTCCCAGGACGACGTGCTGACCGTCACCGAGGAGATGGTGGCGGCGGTCGTCGAGGACGCGACCGGCGTTCGGGTGCCGCGGCCCTTCCCACGCCTGTCCTACGCCGACGCGATCCGCCGCTACGGGACCGACAAGCCCGATCTGCGCGTGGCGCTGGAGATCACCGAGCTGACCGATCTGGCAGCCGCCGGCAGCGTGGAGCGGTTCCGAGCGGCGGTCGCCGCCGGGGGCGTGCTGCGGGGCCTGCGAGCACCGGGGCTTGCGGGGCTGGGGCGGCGCGAGGCGGAGGCCTGGGCGCAGGTGGCCACCGCCGCCGGCCTGAGCGGGCTGGCGACGATCGCCCTGGGCCCTGCAGGACCCAGAGGCCCGCTGGCGCGCCAGTTGACCCCTGGCGAACTCGACGCGCTCCGGGCGCGCCTGGGTGCAGGGGACGGGGACCTCGTGGTCCTGGCTGCGGGCCCGGAGCCGGCCGTCGCCGCGGCGCTGGGCAAACTGCGCCTGCTGGCGGCCGAACGCGGCGGTTGGAGGCCGGCTCCCACGGACTTCCGGTTCGTCTGGATCGTCGAGTTTCCGCTCCTTGAGTACAGCCCCGAGGAACGCCGCTACGTCGCGGTCCACCATCCCTTCACGGCGCCCCTGGACGAGGATCGGCCGCTTTTGGAGAGCGCGCCGGAGCGTGCCCGGGCCAAGGCCCACGACCTGGTGCTCAACGGGTTCGAGATCGCGGGCGGGAGCATCCGCATCCATGAGCGGGCGCTCCAGGAGCAGCTCTTCGCCCTGCTCGGGATCTCCGCGGAGCAGGCGCGGGCCCGGTTCGGGTTCCTGCTGGACGCCCTCCAGTACGGGGCGCCGCCCCACGGCGGGATCGCGTTCGGGCTGGACCGGTTCGTCATGGTGCTGGCCGGTGAGTCCAGCATCAGGGAGGTGATCGCCTTCCCCAAGACCGCAAGCGCTGTGGACCTGCTGACGGGCGCGCCCAGCCCGGTCGACGCCGCGCTGCTGGAGGAGCTCCACCTGCGGGTGGTAGACGGCGGCTGACCGGCTGCGTTCGGGCCATGGGCGCTCCCGCCGGGCGGGCACCGGCGGCCCGGCCGAGACGACGACCGCACGACGCGGGCGCGCGGGTTTCCATCCACCCGGCCGGCGATCGCCGCCCGGGTGCCACCGCCGCTGCATGGCTGCACAGCCGCGGTCGTTGCGAGAGCGCGGCCTCCGTGCTACGATACCCGTGGCAGGGTTCTCTGCCGTGTGCGAGGCGGGTCGGATAAGCTCCGATCCAACACCGAACGACAGGGAGCCGGACTCCGGCCGTTGGTGGCGCCCGCGGCATTGGTGATGCCGGTTGAAGCCCAGGCGGTCGGGAGGCACCCACCTGCGAGGGCAGGGTTCGGGAGCTTCGTCCCGTACGGCACGGCGGAGAACAGCGACAGCGGGCGGCCGTCCGGCCGCCCGCTGTATTCCTGGTGTCCGTGGTAGGATGGATCTGGCATGACGGTGTTCGCCGCGCATCGCCCTGGTCAGCCGCAGCCGCCCCTGGCCGCACGCATGCGGCCGCGCTCGCTGGACGAGTTCGTAGGCCAGACGCACCTGGTGGGCCCGGGGCGGGCATTGCGCGTGGCCATCGAGACCGGGCAGCTCCGCAGCCTGATCCTGTGGGGACCGCCCGGGGTCGGCAAGACGTCGCTCGCGCTGCTCATCGCATCCGCCAGCCGGGCGCACGTGGAGCAGGTGAACGCGGTGACCGCCGGTGTGGCCGACCTCCGGCGCGTCATCAGCGAGGCTCGAGACCGCCTGGCGTTTCACCAGCAGCGGACGCTGGTCGTCATCGACGAGATCCACCGCTTCAACAAGGCCCAGCAGGACGTCCTGCTCCCGCACGTCGAGGACGGGACCCTCATCCTGATCGGTGCCACCACCGAGAACCCGTTCCACGACGTTACCGCCACCCTGGTGTCGCGGTCGCAGGTCGCGCGCCTCGAACCGCTGTCCGACGACGAGATCCGGACCATCCTCGAGCGGGCGCTGACCGACGAGCGCGGTCTGGCACCGCTGGGCGTCGAGGTCGAGCCGGAGGCCCTGGCGCACCTGGTCCGGACGAGCAACGGTGATGCGCGGGTGGCGCTGAACGCGCTGGAGCTGGCGGCGGCCGCCGCCCCGGTGGTCGACGGCCGCCGCCGCGTGACGCTGCCGGCGGCGCTCGACGCGGCCCGGGGCCCGGTCCTGGTGTACGACCGCGCGGGGGACGCGCACTACGACACGCTCTCGGCGTTCATCAAGAGCCTCCGGGGCTCGGATCCCGACGCCGCCGTGTACTGGCTGGCCCGGATGCTGGCGGCGGGCGAAGACCCCCGCGTCATCGCCCGCCGGATGATCGTGCACGCCGCCGAGGACGTGGGCCTGGCCGACCCGATGGCACTGGTGGTGGCGGTGGCCGCCGCGCACGCCGTCGAGTACGTCGGCCTGCCCGAGGCCCGCTTGCCCATGGCCGAAGCGGCGGTCTACATCGCCACCGCGCCCAAGAGCAATGCGGTGGTGCGCGCCGTGGGCGCGGCGGCGGCGGATGTCGAGGAGCACCGCGCCGACCCCGTGCCCGTGCACCTCCGGGACACGAGTCATCCGCTGGCGGCCGCGCGGCTGGGCTACGGACGCGACTACCGGTACCCGCACGACTCCCCGGACGGGTTCGTGCGACAGGCCTACCGGCCCGCCGCCCTACAGGGACGCCGGTACTACGAGCCCACGCCCCATGGGTTCGAAGCCGAGATCCGACGGCGGCTGGCGCAGTGGTGGGGCGAGGAAGGGCCAGCGGCGGGACGGGCGGACGACGCCGCGGACGGTGGGCGTTGACACCCTGCCAGGTGGCGGCGACCATCGGGAAGACGTCGACGCACGGGAGGACACGATGACGCGCATCGCCGTGGCGATGAGCGGGGGCGTGGACAGCGCCGTCGCCGCCGCGCTCCTGGTCCAGGCCGGGTACGAGGTCGTCGGCCTGACGATGGACCTCTGGCCAGCATGGGTGGGCGCGCCGGACGCCGGCAGCCGGACGTGCTGCGGGGTCACGGCGGTGGAGGACGCCCGGGCGGCGGCCAGGGTCCTTGGCATTCGGCACTACGTGCTCGACCTGCGGCAGGCGTTCGAGCGTGCGGTCGTCGACTACTTCTGCGACGAGTACGCGCGGGGTCGCACCCCCAACCCGTGCGTCGCCTGCAACCAGGAGATCAAGTTTCGCGTCCTGCTCGACAGGGTCGTGGCGCTGGGGTGCGAGGCCCTGGCCACCGGCCACTACGCGCGGGTGGCGGTGGACCCGGACACCGGACGTTACCTGTTGCTGCGGGCGGTCGATCCCGCCAAGGACCAGTCGTATGTGCTCTACGGCCTCACGCAAGCGCAGCTTGCCCGCGTGCGGTTTCCCGTGGGCGACTACACCAAGCCCCAGGTCCGGGCGCTGGCGCGCCAGCTCGGGCTGCCGGTCGCCGACAAGCCCGACAGTCAGGAGATCTGCTTCGTGCCCGCAGGGCACTACGGCGAGCTGGTGGCCGCCCGGCGGCCTGAAGCGGGACGCCCGGGTCCCATCGTGGATCGGACCGGCCGGCAGGTCGGGATGCACCGCGGCATCGGCCGGTACACGGTCGGCCAGCGCCGGGGCGTGGGCGTGGCGACCGGGGAGCCCCTCTACGTGCTGGCCGTGGACGCGCCTGCCAACCGGCTCGTCGTGGGCCCGGGTAACGCGCTGGCAGCGGCGGGCATACGTGTGGGGACGGTCAACTGGATCGTGCCCCCACCGCCGCCCGCAGCGGTCACGGTCCGCGTGCGCCATGCCGCGGCCGAGGTGCCGGCGACGCTGCACGTGCGGGAGGACGGGCGGGTGGACGTGCGATTTGCGACGCCGCAGCGGGCGGTGGCCCCCGGGCAGGTCGCGGTCTTCTACGACGGGGTGCGGGTGCTCGGCGGCGGTATCATAGAAGTAGCGCTGCACGATGAGGAGGAGATGGATCATGAGCAGCCGCACTGACTTCGTCGCAGGGTTCATCCTGGGCGGGCTCATGGGAGCCGCGTTCGCGCTGCTGCTCGCGCCGCGGTCCGGCGAGGAGACGCGGACCCGGCTGCTCGAGTCGGCCGAGGAGTTGCGCGACCGCGCGCGGGAGCGCGCCGACCACGTCGTCCGCCGGGTGCGGACGACCGCCGACGAGCTGACCCAGCGCGGTCGGGCCAAGGTCGAGGAGAGCACGGCGCGCCTGCGGGAAGTCGTGGAACGCGGCCGCGAGCTGCTGGAGGAGCGTACCCACGGGGCTCGCGCCGAGGAGCAGCCCGACGCGTGACGCCGACCAGCTGAGGCCGTCCGGCGCGCTCCCGGAGACGATCGCGCCTGCGGCGCTGCGGGCGCAGTTGCCGCCGGCGCTGCGTCCCGGGCTCGACGTGGCGTTGCGCCTGTGGGCCGCTGGTTGGGAGACGTATCTCGTCGGCGGCGTGGTGCGCGACGTGCTCCTGGGCCGGACGCCCCACGATCTGGATATCGTCACCGCGGCCCCGCCCGAGGCGGTGACCCACCTGTTCCCCAGAACGGTCCCCCTGGGGGCGGCCTTTGGCGTCGTGGGCGTCGTGGCGGGCGAGCGCGTCTTTCAGGTGGCGACGTTTCGCCGCGAAGGACCCTACCACGACGGACGGCGGCCGTCGTGGGTGGAGTACGCCGACGTGCGCGACGACGTGCAGCGGCGTGACTTCACCGTCAACGCCCTGCTGTACGATCCCCGTACCGGCGCCGTCCTCGACTTCGTGGGGGGGCGGGCGGATCTGGCCGCCCGCCTGGTGCGCACGGTCGGCGAGCCCGCCGCGCGGTTTGCGGAGGACCACCTGCGGCTGCTACGGGCCGTCCGCCTGGCCGCGGAGCTGGAGTTCGCCATCGAGCCCGCCACGCTCGCGGCGATCCGCACCCTGGCACCGGCGATCGCCGGGGTCAGCGCCGAGCGCATCCGCGACGAGCTGGTGCGGCTGCTGACGGCGCCGGCACGGGCCAGCGGGCTGCGCCTGCTGCACGAGGTCGGCCTGCTGGCCGTGGTGCTGCCCGAGGTCGAGGCCACCGTGGGCGTCCCGCAGCCGCCGGCGTTTCACCCCGAGGGCGACGTCTTCACCCACACCTGTCTGGCGCTGCAGGCGCTGCGGGCGCCGACGCCGGTGCTGGCGCTGGCCACCCTGCTGCACGACGTGGGCAAACCGGTGACCATGACCGTGAGCGACCGCATTCGCTTCCACGGGCATGCGGAAGCGGGCGCGGGAATCGCCGAACAGGTCTGCCGTCGTCTGCGCCTGTCGGCGGCGGAACTGCGCGCCGTCGTCGCCCTCGTCCGCGACCACCAGCGGGTGGAGGACGTGCCGAAGATGCGGCCGGGCCGGGCCCGCCGGTTCCTACGCCGCGAGGACATCGACGACCTGCTCGAACTCTACCGTGCCGACTGCCTGGCGAGCCATGGCGACCTGGCGGTCTACGACCGCGTGATGGCCATGCTGCGGGAGGTGCGCGCCGAGGCGTCCCGGCCGCGGCTGCTCACCGGCCACGATCTCATCGCCATGGGGTACCGACCCGGTCCGCAGTTCGCCAGGATCCTCGAGGCAGTGGAAGACGCCCGCGCGGAGGGGCGCATCGCGACCGCCGAGGAGGCCCGGGCGCTGGTGCGGGCGCAGTTCCCGGCAGGAGGCGCCAGCGCCGACGCCGAAGCCGCCGGCCGGATATCCCAGGGCGGTGCATCCGGAGGCGACCGTGACGGAGCGTGACTACCTCGGCTTCACCCTGTGGTTCCTGGCGTTCATGGTCGCGGTGGGCGGCATGCTCCCCGTGGTCTGGCCCGGGCTGATCCGGTGGGTCGACCGTCTGGCCGCGCAGCAGGAGCACCCGCCCGAGGCGCACCACTGAGGCTGCCCTCCCGGAGGACGACGTCCAGGACGTCGCCCTCCACCGCGACCTCGGCGGGGGCGCACCGCGATGCCGACAACGGACGCGGGGGCAGGGCGCTGCTCGCGCCTGCCCCCGTGTGGCGTCGGCCGCGTCAGTCGGGGTCGCCGGCGTCGGCCCGGACACCCGCCGGCGCTGCCGGTTGACCGTCGCGAATCCGGAACTCCCGATCCAGGCGGCGCAGCCGTGCCACGATGCCGCCGTACTCCAGCTCCGAGTAGGGCAGCGTCGCTGGCTCGAAGAACCCCTGCCGGCGCATCTCCATGGCCTTGGCGGTGATCTGGGCCCGCACGTGGTGCCACACGGGGTCCGCGAACAGGTCGGCGGGCCCAGTCAGCCGGCCCTCGTGGACCGAGAAGCCCAGCGCGCACACCATTGGCACACAGAAGAACGTGGACGCCGGCGTGTTCATCGGCACCGGCATCAGCGGCAGGTTGTGGCTGCCGCGGGTGTCACCGCCCACGAACGCCCCTACGGCGAACGGCGGGCCGAACTCTTCGGTGGCCGGGAAGATCTTCTGGACCCGCACCACGGCCGGCGGGTCGTCCTTGCCCACGTACCGGCCCGCGATGTTGCGCAGCCGCGTCGTCCCCACCGCCGCCGCCTGCTCGGTGGGGTACTTGCGCGACCAGATGGACTCGATGGCGTACCGGTTGGTGTCGCGCAGCAGCGTCGCGATGTCGTAGAGGCGCTCGGGCGCATCCAGCACGATGATGCGGTCGCCCTCCGTGTGGTCCATGTCCATGATGTGGAAGGTGAACCCGTCGTGGAGGCCTTCCGAGAGCATGAGACCGGGCGAGTACATGGGGTCGGCGAACGCCAGGTACAGGGGCAGGTTGAGCGCCCCCGGCCCGCACTTGTCGGCCAGCAACACCATGAACGCTTCGTTGGGACGCTCCTCGAACTCCATCTCCGCGCTGCCGGGGCCCAGGCCCCGCACGTTCCCGGAGAACGCATCCTTGAGCATGTCCTGCCCGGCGCCGTAGAGGCCCTGGGCCTTCGCCTTCTCGGTGGCCTCCATGAAGATGTCCCAGGCCAGCCGGTGGATCTCGGGGTCGCTCGGCCCGCGGGTGTGGGTCATGATCAGCCCCAGGTCGTCGCCGCAGTGGCAGACGTACCCGTCGATGAGCAACGTGCCCCTGGCCTGCTCCACGCCCCTCCGCGCAATGGCCAGCAGCTCCGCACTGGGTACCGTGTGACCGCCGATGGCACCCACATCGGCCTTGATGACACTGACCGTGATCCGCATGCGCTCCACCTCCTGCCGCCTCCCGCCCCTCACCGTGTACTTTTGCCCCACCCGTGGGCAGTCCTGCCGCGGGCCCGGGCCTACGGAGGAGAAGGTTCGCGCGGGGTCGAACAGCGGTGCAAACACCACGCCGTGACGACGGCGTGCGGGGAGCGACCCGGGTGAGTGCCGAGGCGCAGGTCATCGGGCTGGTCAACCAGAAGGGCGGGTGCGGCAAGACCACCACGGCCGTCAACCTCAGCGCCTCGCTGGCGGCAGCAGGCTACCCCACGCTGCTGATCGACCTGGACCCGCAGGCGAACGCCACCGTCAGCCTCGGGATCGACCCGGCCACCCTGGACCGCACCGTCTACCATGTCATCGTGGACATGGGTACCGACGACGGGCTGCCGCTGGCCGCCGTGATCCGCCCAACGTCGGTGGCGGGCCTCGAGGTGGCGCCCTCCTCCATCGACCTGGCGGCAGCCGAGATGGAGCTCGTGTCCCGGATCGGGCGCGAACAGGCCCTGCGCCGGCGGCTGCAGCCGCTGCGGGAGCGCTACGCCTTCATCCTGATCGACACGCCGCCGTCGCTGGGGTTGCTGACCCTCAACGCCCTGGTGGCGTGTGACGGGATCATCATCCCGATCCAGACCCACTACTACGCGCTGCTGGGGATGCGCCAGCTGCTGCGCACCCTGAAGATGGTGCGCGACGAGCTCGGGCACCAGGTGGAGATCGTCGGCGTGCTCCCCACGATGTACGACGCCCGCACGACGATCAGCAAGGAGATCCTCCAGGGAATCCACGAGTACTTCCCGAATCAGGTGTTCCACACAACGATCCACTTCAACATCAAGCTGGTGGAGTCGTCGATGAGCGGCGTACCGCTGTTCCTGACCAATCCGGAGTCGCGGGGCGCCAAGGAGTACATGAGCCTGGCTCACGAGGTGATCGCCCATGCCCAGCGGGCGCGAGGAGCTCCGGCGCGGCGTTAGGCACCTGATCGAAACGGCCTCGCGGGAACTGGAGGCACTGGCCGCGCCGCCGGCCCCGCCGGTGCTGGAGGAGCGGCCGGCGCCTGCGGGCGCTGCGCGCCGTGGGCCCGGCGAGTCGCCGGCGGGCGACGCGCGGCCGATCCTGCGCCTGGTCCGGGAGCCGGCGCCCGAGGCCTCCACGCCGGAGCCAGCGGGCGCGCCGCCCGGGATGGGGGGCGAGGCGCTCTTGGCGCGCAAGGGGGTCTGCGCCGCGTACTACGTCAACCGGCGGTGCTGGGAGGTGGCCGACGCCTACTGCAACACCGCGCTGCACGTCTGCATGCTGCGCGACTGTCCGGTCTACCACCTGAACCGGGACGAGCTGGAGCACCGCTTCGCGCGCAAGTTCGCCCACCTCTGGTAGCCCCGGCGACGGCGTACGGCGCCGCCGGACCCGGTCAGGCGGAGAGATCCACGGTGAGCAGGTCCTCCAGGCGGGATACCCACGCCCACGGGCGAAAGCCGCGCGCCTCGACGTCCGCCCGGCGCGGCCCGACGCCCACGAACCGAACGCCGGCGGCCGCAGCGGCGGCGGCATCGATCCACGAATCGCCCACCAGGTACGCGGTGGCCGGTCCCAGGCGCGCCACGATCTGGCGGACCCCGGCCGGGTCCGGCTTGAGGGCGGGGGTGTCCTCGCGGCCTACCAGCACCGTGACGTACTGCATGAGGTCCCCGGCTGCCAGGGCCGCGAGGGCGGCAGCGCGGCTGTTGTTGGTCAGCACGGCGAGCCGGACGCCGCGGCGCGCCAGGGTGGCGAGCACCCGGGCGGCACCGGGTGCCGGACGGGCATCGTGCAACCCCTCCGCCTCAAAGCGGGCCACGAGCGCCCAGGCCGCCTCGGCCAGCGCGGGCGCAGCCGCGGCAAGCCGCGCGACGAGGTCCGGGATCGCCAGACGCGCCAGCTGCTCCGCCGGCGCCGGCAGCGGCCCGACGGTCTCCCACAAGGCCAGCAGGGCCCGGCGGAGCCCGGTGAAGTCGATGCGGGAGTCCACCAGGGTGTTGTCGAGGTCGAAGATGACGAGCACCGCGCGGGCCATCGCACCAGGAGAGGACGACCGGGTGCGCACACCGCTCACGGTACAGGCCTCCTCGGGCTGGTCGGGGCGCGGGGCGGTCTCGTCCGTGCGACGTCTCGCGGATAAGCCGCCGGTTCCTGGAGGCGGTCCGTGGTGACCCGGGCGCCCGCGGTCGTCGTGGAGGCCCTGCCGCGCCACCTGGACCACGAGGTGACGGTGCGCGGGTGGCTGGCCAACCGGCGCAGCAGCGGCAAGATCCACTTCCTGCTGGTCCGCGACGGGACGGGCATCGTCCAGGTCGTGATGAGCAAACAGGACGTCCCCGACGCGGTGTTCGCCGCCGCCGACCGGCTGCCGCTGGAGAGCAGTCTCGTCGTCACCGGGCGCGTGCGCGCCGACCGCCGCGCGCCGGGCGGTGTGGAGCTGGCCGCCACCGACCTGCACGTGGTGCACGAAGCCGAGGACTACCCGATCACGCCCAAGGCGCACGGCATCGAGTTCCTCATGGACCACCGGCACCTCTGGCTGCGCAGCCGCCGCCAGCACGCCATCCAGCGGGTGCGCGCCACGGTGATCCGGGCCATGACCGACTACCTGGACGACCATGGGTTTCTCCGGGTGGACGCCCCGATCCTCACGCCCGCGGCGGTCGAGGGCACCACCACCCTGTTTGCCACGCAGTACTTCGACCTGGGCACAGCGTACCTCACGCAGTCGGGCCAGCTCTACAACGAGGCGGCGGCCATGGCGTTCGGCCGCGTCTACTGCTTCGGCCCGACGTTCCGGGCCGAGAAGAGCAAGACCCGCCGCCATCTGGTCGAGTTCTGGATGCTGGAGCCGGAAGCGGCGTTCATGGAGTTCGACGAGTACCTGGCGCTGGCCGAGGAGTTCGTGGCGTTCGTCGTCGCGCGGGTGCTCGAGCGGTGCCGCCGCGAGCTGGGGGTGCTGGAACGCGATCCGGCGCCGCTGGAGCGCGTGGTGCCGCCGTTCCCGCGGATCTCCTACGACGAGGCGCTGGCCCTGCTGGCGGCCCACGGCAAGCCGGTGGCCTGGGGCGAGGACCTCGGGGGCGACGAGGAGACCGTCATCAGCCAGGCGTTCGACCGACCGGTATTCGTGCACCGCTTCCCCGTGCAGTGCAAGGCGTTCTACATGCAGCCCGACCCTGCGCGGCCCGAGGTGGTGCTGGGCGCCGATCTGCTGGCGCCGGAAGGGTACGGGGAGATCATCGGTGGCGGGCAGCGCATTCACGACCTGGCGCTCCTGCGGCAGCGGCTGGCCGAGCACGGGTTGCCCGAGGAGACGTACCGGTGGTACCTCGACCTGCGCCGCTACGGCTCCGTCCCGCATTCGGGCTTCGGCATCGGCATCGAGCGGACGGTCGCCTGGCTGTGCCGGCTGGACCACGTGCGCGAGGCCGTGCCGTTTCCCCGGCTGCTCAACCGGCTGTACCCGTAGCCGGCACGTCGGCCATGCAGCCGGTCTCGCCCGGGTCGCACCCCGGGCGCGCGATACGGGTGAGCGCCCGGTGGTTGGCTCTTGCGCCGCGTGTGCGGGCCCGAGCCCGATGCGGGCCCGAGCGCGACCGCTTGCCCCGCGGGGGTCCCTGTGGTACCATCGCTTCGGTAGCATCAAGGGGCCGGCGTGTGCGAGCCGCCGGCGTGTGGTGCGTGCGAGTGGGTGTGTGAGCCCGCTCGTTTTTTGTGGGGGACGAGGCGATGCCGGGGATGACGACGCGGGGGCCGGCGTGGACGGCCCAGGTGGAGGCGCTGGCGGCTGCAGTGGCCGCCCGGCACGGCCTCACCCTGGTCGGCGTGGACGTGCTCGGCGAGGGGCGCCGGACCGTGGTGCGCGTCTTCGTCGAGGGGGCCACGGCGGTCTCGGTGGAGGACTGCGCGCGCGTCTCCGAGGAACTGAGCCGCGCGCTCGACCTGCACGATCCCATCCCGCACGCCTACACGCTGGAGGTGGCGTCGCCGGGGCTGGATCGGCCGCTGCGCAGCGAGGCCGACTTCACCCGGTTCGCCGGGCGCAAGGTCGACGTGACGACCCGGGAGCCCATCGGGGGGCGCCGGCGGTGGCGCGGGCATCTGGTGGGCCTGGAAGGGAGTGACGTGGTCCTGGACGCCGACGTCGGGCGCGTGCGGCTGCCCCTGGCAGCCGTGGTGGCGGCGCGGCTGGTGGTGGAGATGGAGGACCTGCGGGAGGACTTCGAGCGGGGAGGACGTGCGGGGTCATGAACGTCGAGCTGCTGCGGGCCCTCGAGCAACTCGAGGAAGAACGAGGCATCAGCAAGGATGTCATCATCGAGGCGATCGAGGCGGCACTGCTGTCGGCCTACAAGAAGAACTTTGGGTCGACCGCCCAGAACATGCGGATCGAGATGGACCGCGCCACCGGCGAGATGCGGGCCTACCAGGTGCGCACCGTGGTGGAGCACGTGGAGGACCCGACGACCCAGATCGCCCTGGCCCAGGTGCGGGAGTGGGATCCCAGTGCCCAGGTGGGCGACATGGTCGAGGTGGAGGTGACGCCCAAGGACTTCGGCCGCATCGCGGCGCAGACCGCCAAGCAGGTGGTGGTGCAGCGTCTGCGGGAGGCGGAGCGCGAGCTCGTGTACAAGGAGTTTCGCGATCGCGAAGGGGACATCGTCACCGGCATCGTCCAGCGCATCGAGCGGAAGAACGTCTACCTGGACCTGGGGCGCATCGAGGCGGTCCTGCCGCCCCCGGAGCAGATCCCGCGGGAGTCCTACCGGCAGGGCGAGCGGGTCAAGGCCTACGTGGTGGAGGTACGCCAGGGCACCCGCGGGCCGCAGATCGTGGTGTCGCGAACCCACCCCGGGCTGCTCAAGCGCCTGTTCGAGCTGGAGGTCCCCGAAGTCTACGAGGGCATCGTCGAGCTCAAGGCCATTGCGCGGGAAGCCGGTACCCGGAGCAAGATCGCCGTGGCTTCCCGCGATCGGAACGTGGACGCGGTGGGCGCGTGCGTGGGACCCAAGGGGTCTCGGGTCCAGGCCATCGTGGACGAACTGCGGGGCGAGAAGATCGACATCGTGGCCTGGAGCCCGGACGCCGCACAGTTCGTGGCCGCGGCGCTGAGCCCGGCCAAGGTCGTGCGGGTGGAGATCCAGGAGCCGACCAAGACGGCCCTGGTGGTCGTGCCCGACCACCAGCTGTCGCTGGCGATCGGGCGCGAGGGGCAGAACGCCCGCCTGGCGGCCAAGCTCACGGGATGGCGGATCGACATCAAGAGCGAGTCGCAGATCAAGGAGATCGAGGCGCAGAAGATCTTCATCGATCTGCCCGAGGACGAGATGGCGGCGCCCCCGGCACAGGCCGCGCAGGCGGAGGCGGCGGCCACGGGCAGCGGACGCGAGGAGCAGGCCAGCTAGACGAGGGTGTCGATGCCCAGAGTGCGCCATGTGCCCCAGCGCCAGTGCGTGACCTGCCGGCAAGTCCGGCCCAAGCGCGAGTTGCTCCGCGTGGTGCGCACGCCGACCGGTGAGGTGCGGGTGGACGCCACCGGGAAGGTCGCGGGCCGCGGCGCGTACGTCTGCCCGTCGGAGGCCTGTGCCGAGTCTGCGGTGCGCGACGGGCGTTTGCAGCGTGCCCTCGAGGTGCCCATTCCCGAGGACGTGACGGCGGCGCTGCGAGTCGCAGTGGCGCAGGCGCAACGGGCGCGGACGCCGGGCGCGCAGTAGGAGGCAGCGATGCGGGTGTACGAGCTGGCCAAAGAGCTGGGGCTTGCGACCAAGGAGATGATGGAGATCCTGGCGCTCCTGAAGATCGCGGTCAAGAGCCACAGCAGCAGCCTGACCGTCGCACAGGAGGAGCGGGTGCGCCTCCACGTGGCCGCCACACGGCCGAAGGGGAAGAAGGCCGTCCCCACCCCTGTGGCCCCCCCGCCGCCGGCGCCCGAGCCGAAGATCGACGCCCGCACGCCCACCGGCGAGCGCATCCTGGGTGTTCGCAAGATCACCGCGCCAGCCGCGCCTCCCGAGCCCGCGCCCGTCGCGGACCTGCGTCCGGCCACCGAGGCACCACCCCGGGTCGTCGTCCGCCCGGCAGCACAGGCACCGGTGGGCGCGCCGCCGTCTCCCGCGCCGGCAGCGGCGCCGCCGCAGGCTGCGGCGCCTCCCGCGCCTCCCGCCGCTGCCCCTGCACCAGCCGCGGCGCCGGCGGCTCCCACGGCGCCGACGACGGAGCCACGGCGGGACAAGCCGCGGCCCGAAGGGCCACCCGAGGGCATGCGTATCCAGCCCGTGAAGCCGCCCCGTCGCGACGCCACGCGCGAGGCGCCTGCCCGCGAACTGCTGGACGTCACCGTGCTGCCGCCGGTGGTGCCCGAGGCCAGGCCGGCACCGCCGCGCGCGCCGGAGCGGCGCAAGCCGGCGGCAGAGCCCCGGCCGGCGACGCGCCCGGAGCCGCCGCGGCCCTATCTGAGGCGTCCGCCGCGTCGGCGCCGTCCGCTGCGGCCAGAAGAGACCCAGGTCGAGGCGCCGCCGGTGGCGGCTGCCGAGATCGAGCTGAGCGGCCCGGTCACGGTGGCAGAGCTGGCGGCCCGGCTGCAGGTCCAGACGGGCGAGGTCGTGCGACGCCTGCTGGACCACGGCGTGCTGGCCGGCGTCAACCAGCAGGTGCCGCTCGAGCTTGCTCACAAGGTGGCCGAGTCGTTCGGCACCACGGTGCGTCGGCCCGCCGCGGCCCCGGTCGAACCGTCCGCGCCCAGGATCCAGCGGCTGGCGGTCACGGCGGGGGAGACGGCGCCGCCCCGTCCGCCGGTCGTCACGGTGATGGGCCACGTGGACCACGGCAAGACGTCGCTGTTGGACGCCATCCGCCGTACCCGGGTCGCCGAGGGTGAGTTCGGCGGCATCACCCAGCACATCGGCGCGTCCATCGTCGAGACTGCGGACGGGCGGCGGATCGTGTTCATCGACACGCCGGGGCACGAGGCGTTCACGGCGCTGCGCGCCCGGGGCGCGCAGGTGACCGACATCGTGGTGCTGGTGGTGGCGGCCGACGACGGGGTCATGCCCCAGACGGTCGAGGCGCTCAACCATGCCCGGGCCGCGGGCGTGCCCATCATCGTCGCCATCAACAAGATCGATCTGCCCCAGGCCAACCCGGACCGGGTGAAGCAGCAGCTGGCCGAGCTGGGTCTCGTCCCCGAAGAGTGGGGCGGCGACGTGATCATGGTGCCGGTTTCGGCGCGCCAGCGCACCGGGATCGACCAGCTCTTGGAGATGATTCTGTTGGTCGCCGAGCTCCAGGACCTGCGGGCCGAGGTCGACCGTCCGGCCCGGGGGACCGTGATCGAGGCCAGGCTGGACCGGGGCCGCGGCCCGGTGGCGACCGTCATCGTCCAAGAGGGGACGCTGCGCGTGGGCGACGCCGTGGTGGTCAACGAGATCGCCGGCCGCGTGCGGGCTATGGTGGACGCCCGGGGCCAGCGCGTGGATGCCGCCACGCCATCGGTTCCGGTGGAGGTCGTGGGGCTCGACGAGGTGCCGACAGCGGGCGACCTGCTGGAAGTGGTGCGGGACGAGCGGATGGCCAAGGCCATCGCCGAAGAGCGGCGGGAACGCCGGCGTGCCGCCGAGCAGGCCGCGCGTCCGACTGTGGCGGCCGAGGAGGCCGCCGGTGGCCCCAAGGAACTCCGGCTGATCATCAAGGCCGACACCCATGGCTCGGTGGAAGCGCTGACCGCAGCGGTGGGCCGGCTCTCGACCCCGGAGGTGGCGCTGACGGTGCTCCACGCCGGCGTCGGCAACGTCACCGAGTCGGATGTCATGCTGGCTGCGGCCAGCAAGGCGGTGGTCGTGGGGTTCAACGTCCGGCCCGAAGCGCAGGTGCGCCGGATGGCGGAGGAGGCCAGGGTCGACCTCCGGCTCCACCGGCTGATCTACGAAGTGCTCGACGATCTGGCGCAGCTGCAGCGCGGCCTGCTGGCACCTCGCGAGCAGGAGGTGACCCTGGGGCAGGCCGAGGTGCGCAAGGTGTTCGTGATCTCCCGCGTGGGGACCGTGGCTGGCTCCTACGTGACGACAGGCCGGCTGGTACGCGGCGCGCAGGCGCGCCTGATCCGGGACGGTGCCGTGGTCTACCAGGGGCGGATCGCCTCGCTGCGACGCTTCAAGGACGACGTGCGCGAGGTGACCGAGGGGTTCGAGTGCGGCGTCGGACTCGAGCGGTTCAACGACATCAAGGAAGGCGACCTCATCGAGGCCTTCGAGGTCCAGCAGGTCCCCGCGTAGGGACGGCAGACCGGGCGGCCTCACCCCCCGGGCCGCCGGAGGCGCCGGGGCGGCGCGGGGTCTGGTCCGGGTCGGCGGGCGAGGAGGCGTGGCGATCGTCGTTGGCGTGGCCCGTGCCGAGCTGAGCCTGCCCGGCGCCAGGGGCCTGAAGGACAAGCGCCGGCTCGTCAAGAGCCTGGTGGAACGCGCCCAGCACCGGTTCCGGGTCTCGGCTGCCGAGGTGGATCACCACGACGCCTGGACGCGGGCCGTGGTGGCGTTCGCCTGCGTGAGCACCTCCTCCCGGCACGCCCACCAGATCCTGGCGGAGGTCCACCGGTTCGTGGAACACCAGGGCGAGGTGGTGCTCGTGGACTACCAGGTCGAGATCCGATAGGGGGCGCGCCCACCCATGACCCATGCGCGTGCGACACGGCTGGCCGAGGTCATTCGCAGCGAGGTCAGCGAGATCATCCGGACCCTCAACGATCCCCGCATCGGGTTCGTCTCGGTGACCGACGTGGAGGTGAGCCCGGATCTGCGGCATGCACGGATCTTCGTCAGCGTCCTGGGCGACGACGACGCCAAGCGACGCACCATGGAAGGCCTCGAGCACGCCACCGGGCACGTCCGGTCGCTGCTGGGGCCGCGGCTGGGCATCCGCCTGGTCCCGGAGATCGCCTTCCGGCTGGATCCGTCCATCGAGCGCGGGGCGCGTATCAGCGCGCTGCTGCGGGAACTGGCGGAGGAGACGCCCCGTGACCCTCCGGGCGACGATCGCTCGGGTTCTCGCCCGTAGCAAACGCACACTGCTGGTCTGCCACGAGGGGCCCGACGGTGACTGCCTGGGGGCGGCCCTGGCGCTGGCACACGCGCTGCACGCCCCGGACCGCGAGGTGGTGGTGGCCTGCCCGGATCCCGTGCCTGCGGCCCTGCGCTTCCTGCCCGGTGCGGAACGCGTCGTGACCATGGTGCCCGAGGACTGGCGCCCCGACGTGGCGGTGACCCTCGAGTGCGGTTCGCTCCAGCGCGCCGGCGGGCTGGCCGGGGCGGTGACCCGGGCGGCCACGATCGTCGCCATCGACCACCACGCCGACGTCGACAGGTACGCCCATCTGCTCGACTGGGACCCGTCGGCTGCGGCCGTGGGAGAGCAGGTGGCGGACCTCATCGGCTGCCTGGGGGTATCGCTCGACGCGGGCATGGCGCAGGCGCTCCTCACAGCAGTGGCCACCGACACGGGCGTGTTCCGGTACGCGAACACCACCCCGCGAGTGCTGCGGCTGGCCGCGGACCTCATCGACCGAGGGGCCGACCTCGGGCAGATCGTGCGGCGGGTCTACGAGGAGCAGCCGGTGGGCGCCGTCCGCCTCCTGGGTGCCGCGCTGGCGGCCTGCGAGCTGCACTGTGGCGGGGCCGTGGCGACCACGGTGGTGACGGCGGCCATGCGCGCAGCGGCCGGCCTTGGCGCCGACGAGGCAACCGGCATTGCGGCTGCCCTGCGCACCATCGCCGGCGTCCGCCTGGCCGTCGTGCTGGAGGAGCGCGAGGGGAGGGTGCACGTGTCCTTCCGTGCGCGTGACGGCGTGCGCGCCGATCGCGTCGCTGCGCGGATGGGCGGAGGCGGGCATGCCGCAGCCGCCGGCGCGCAGCTCTCCCTCCCGCTGGAGGCGGCACGGCACCAGGTGCTCGCGGCGGTGGCGGCCGAACTCGCGGAGGCATGCCCCGATGCGGGCTAGGCCGCCGATCGAGCTCTACCACGGCGTCCTCAACGTCCTGAAGCCGCCGGGCATGACCTCCCATGACGTGGTGGATGCCCTCCGCCGGTTGACCGGCCAGCGGCGGATCGGCCACACCGGCACGCTCGACCCCGGCGCCTGCGGGGTCCTGGTCCTCTGTCTGGGGCGGGCCACGCGCATCGCCGACCTCCTCACCGAACGGGACAAGGGCTACCGGGCCGAGTTCACGTTCGGGCTGGCGACGGACTCGGGCGACGCCTATGGGACCGTCGTCGCCGAGGCGGACGCCTCCCGGCTGGACCGGGAGGCCGTCGAGGCCGCGCTCGGGGCGTTCGTCGGCGTGATCGCGCAGACGCCGCCGCTGGTCTCCGCTATCCACCGGGGCGGGCGCCGGCTGTACGAGCACGCCCGGCGCGGGGAGCACGTGGAGGTGGCGCCCCGACAGGTCGAGATCACCGAGTGCCGCCTCCTGGCGTTCACCCCGGGACCGCGAGCCCGGGCCCTGGTCCAGATCGAGTGTTCCAAGGGGACGTACATCCGAGCGCTGGCGCGGGACCTGGGGCAGCACGTGGGCGTGCCTGCCCACGCGTCGTTCGTGCTGCGTACCCGATCGGGACGCTTCGCGATCGATGGAAGCCTGACGCTGGAGGAGATCGCGGAGGCCGTGGCGGCCGGCAGCCTGCACCCGCTGCTCGTCTCCGCCGACGAGGCGCTGGGCGACCTGCCCGCGGTGGATCTCACGCCCGCGCAGCGGCAGCAGGTGCTCCAGGGCCGGCCGCTGCTCCTGGTGCATGTGCCGGGGTGGACACGGCTGCCGCCCGGCCGCCCCATCCGCCTGCGCGACGCCCGGGGGCTGGTGGCCCTGGGCAGGATCGAGGCGGGTCGCCTGCGGCCGTTTCGGGTGCTACGGGGGACGCCGGGCGCGTGAAGGTCGTCTACGGTCTGGAAGCGTTCGAGCCGTCGGACCGACCGGTCGCCCTGGCCCTGGGGACCTTCGACGGCGTGCACCGGGGCCACCAGGCCGTGCTCGCGGCGCTGCGAACCGCTGCTGCAGCGGACGGCGGCGTGGCCGTGGCCACGACGTTCGACCCGCATCCGTTGGTCGTGCTGGCAGGTCCACGGGAGCCGTTCCTGCTGACGACGCTCGAGGAACGCCTGCGGCTGTTCGCCCGCGCGGGCGTGGACGTCGCGCTGGTGGTTCGGTTCGACGAGGAGCTGCGCAGCCTGGATGCCAGCGCGTGGCTGGAGCGCTTGCGTCGCCACGTTGGGCCGCGCCATCTCGTCACGTCCACGACCCATACTTTCGGTCGCCATCGGGAGGGCACGGCGGAGTTCCTGCGGGCGTGGGGCGCGGCGCACGGGGTGGCGGTGACCATCGTGCCGCTGGTCGAGCAGGACGGCGTCCCGATCAGCAGTTCGGGGATACGGACGCTGCTGCGGGCAGGCGACGTGCGCGGGGCGGCCCGATGGCTGGGCCGGTGGTATAGCGTACGCGGGGTGGTCGTGGCGGGCGAGGGCCGCGGCCGACGGCTCGGGGTCCCGACGGCAAACCTCGACGTGCCGCGGGAGAAGGTCGTCCCGGCCCGGGGCGTGTACGCCGCCTACGCCACCGTCGGCGAGGAGACCGTGATGGCCGCGGTGAACGTCGGCGTGCGGCCGACGTTCGGTGGCGGTACGGAGGGCGTCGAGGCCCACCTCCTCGACGTAGAGCGCGACCTGTACGGCCATGACCTGGAGGTCGCCTTCGTGGAACGTCTCCGCGCAGAGATGCACTTCCCCGACGTGGAGGCGCTTCGCCGTCAGATCGACCTGGATGTTGAACGCGCCAGGGCAATTCTGTCGAGCACCAACACAGTCAATATTCATCAAGTTTAGCTTTATACTAAAATCCATAATAATGGACTTCTATTGAATAGAATTGCCACGCCAGGTTTACTACGGTCCCCTGGGGGTGCTACGATGAGCGATGGCCCCAGCTGGGGACGTCGTGCCTCCAACGACCCCTCGGCCGCGGGCGGCATCATCAGTGCCGGAGCGCCGGCGTGGAGGAGGGCCATGCTGACAGGAGAGGCCAAGAAGAGGATCGTCGGCAAGTACGCGCGGCATGCGGACGACACCGGGTCGCCGGAAGTGCAGATCGCGCTGCTCACGGAACGCATCACGCAGCTTGCGGAGCACCTCAAGGCGCATCCCAAGGACTTCCACTCTCGCCGCGGCCTGCTGAAGATGGTCGGGCAGCGGCGACGACTGCTGGCGTACCTGGAGCGCACGGACCTGGAGGCTTACCGGCGGGTGGTGGAGGACCTGGGGCTCCGGCGCTAGACGCCATGCGGGCGCGGCGCCGCGCCGCCGCGATGGCTCGGGCACAACGATCGAGGATAGGGAAGGACTGACAGGTCGATGATGGAGCAGGCAATGCACGCACAGCGCGCCGAGGTCGAGGTCGGCGGGGAGCGCCTGGTGTTCGAGACCGGGGTGCTCGCCCGGCAGGCCGGCGGCGCCGTCACCGTCACCCACGGCGAGACCGTGGTGCTCGTCGCCGCCACCATGGCGGAGCAGGCACGGGAAGGGATCGACTTCTTCCCGCTGACCTGCGACTTCGAGGAGCGGATGTACGCCGCCGGGAAGATCCCGGGTGGGTTCTTCAAGCGCGAGGGCCGGCCGGGGGAACGCGCTATCCTGACGGCCCGCCTGATGGACCGGCCGTTGCGCCCCCTGTTCCCCAAGGGCATGCGCAACGACGTGCAGGTCATCGCCACGGTGCTGTCCACCGACCAGGAGCACGACCCGGGGGTGGCCGCCGTCAACGGCGCCTCGGCTGCGCTCCTGCTCTCGGGCATCCCGTGGGACGGGCCGGTGGGCGCCGTGCGCGTGGGGCTCATCGACGGCCGGCTGGTGATCAACCCCACGCTGCGGCAGATCGAGGAGCAGAGCGCCCTGGATCTCGTGGTGGCCGGAACCGAGGACGCGATCCTCATGGTGGAGGCCGGCGCCGACGAGGTGCCCGAAGAGCGGCTGCTCGATGCGTTCGAGCTGGCCCACGGCGAGATCCGGAAGATCATCGCCGCGCAGCGGGACCTGGCCGCGCGGGCCGGGAAGCCGCGTCGGGCGGCGATCTTCGCCGCCGTCCCGCCCGCGGAGGTGGAAGCCGCCGTACGGGACGCTGCCCTGCCGCTGGTGCGCGCCGCGCTGGCGCAGCCTGAGAAGCTGGCCCGGGAGGACGCCCTGCGGGCCGTGGAGGTTGACGTCAGGAGCAGGCTGGCCGACGAGTTTCCCGACCATGTGGGGCAGATCGGCGAGATCGTCACCGCGCTGACGAAGGAGGAAGTGCGGCGGCGCATCCTCGAGGAGCGCGTCCGGCCGGATGGCCGCCGCCCCGACGAGATCCGCCCCATCTCGATCGCCGTGGGCCTGCTGCCGCGGACCCACGGCTCGGCGCTGTTCCAGCGGGGGCAGACGCAGGTGTTGTCCATCACGACCCTGGGGACCGGCGAGGACGAACAGCGCCTGGACGACATCGGAATCCTCGAGGCCAAGCGGTTCATGCACCACTACTGGTTCCCGCCGTTCTCCGTGGGCGAGGTGCGGCCCCTGCGCAGTCCGGGTCGCCGGGAGATCGGCCACGGGGCTCTGGCGGAGCGCGCCCTGGAGCCGATGATCCCGCCGGAGGACGTGTTCCCCTACACCATCCGCGTGGTCTCCGAGGTGCTCGAGTCCAACGGGAGCACGTCCATGGCGTCGGTGTGCGGGTCCACGTTGTCGCTGATGGACGCGGGCGTGCCGCTGCGTGCGCCCGTGGCCGGGATCGCCATGGGGCTCGTCACCGGCCCCGACGGGCGGTACGAGGTCCTCACCGACATCCTGGGCATGGAGGACGCCATGGGCGACATGGACTTCAAGGTCGCCGGGACCCGGCGCGGCGTCACCGCCCTGCAGATGGACATCAAGATCCACGGGCTCTCCCGCCAGATCCTGGCGGACGCCCTGCGGCAGGCGCGGGAGGCCCGGATGACCATCCTGGACCTGATGGAGCGCGTCCTGCCGGCGCCGCGGGCCCAGCTCTCGGCGCACGCGCCGCGCATCTTCACCCTCCAGATCAACCCCGACAAGATCCGGGACGTTATCGGGCCGGGCGGCAAGGTGATCAACAAGATCACCGCCGAGACGGGCACCAAGATCGACATCGAACAGGATGGCCGCGTGACCATCGCCGCGGTCAACGAAGACGGCGCGCGCCGGGCCATGCAGATGATCGAGGGGATCGTGCGCGAGGTGCAGGTGGGCGAGACCTACCGGGGCCGCATCACGCGGCTGATGAACTTCGGCGCGTTCGTGGAGGTGCTCCCCGGCAAGGAGGGCCTCGTGCACATCTCGGAGCTGGCCGAGCGCGGCACGCGGCTGGAGGACGTCGTGAAGGTGGGCGACGAGATGGAGGTCCGGGTCAAGGAGATCGACAGCCTGGGGCGGATCAACCTGACCCGGCGCGGCATGCCCGGCGGGCCGCCTGAGGTTGCGGAGGAGGAGCCGCAGCCCGCGGAGGCCGGCGCCCGCGCCCGGCCGGGCGGCGGGCGCCGTGAGGGACGCCCGGCGCGCCGCGGTGGGTCGCGCGCGCACCGCCGGGCCGACACGTAGGCACAGCGGCGCCCTGGCGCCGCCCACGGTACCTGACGGAGGCAGCGGCCATGGAGCTGGTGGCGAAGTCGGTACTCTCCAACGGGATTCGGGTGCTCACCGAGACGATGCCCGCGGTTCGGACCGCCTCCCTGGGCATCTGGGTCGCCACGGGGTCCCGCTACGAGGACGCGCGGGTGCACGGGATCTCCCACTTCCTGGAGCACCTGCTGTTCAAGGGCACCGGGCGGCGCACGGCGCTCGAGCTCGCCCAGGCCGTGGACGCCCTGGGCGGGCAGATGAACGCCTTCACGGACCGGGAGCACACCTGCTTCTACGTCAAGGTGCTGTCCACCCACCTGCCCGAAGTGGTCGAGTTGATGGCCGACATGTTGCTGAACTCGGCGTTGGACCCGGACGCGATCGAGCGGGAGCGGCAGGTCATCATCGAGGAGATCAAGACCTACGAGGACTCCCCCGACGATCTCGTCCAGGACCTGATCGTCCAGACGATCTGGAACGGGCACCCGTTGGGCCGGCCCGTGATCGGGACGCGGCACACGGTGCAGCGCCTGGGGCGTGCGGACTTCCTTCGGTACATGGAGGAGCGGTACCGGCCCGACAACACGGTGATCAGCGTGGCCGGCGATGTCCGCCACGACGCGGTGGTGGCGCTCCTGGAGCGGTTCCTCGGCGGGTGGGACGGGCGCACGGCGCCGCAGCCCACCTGGATTCCCACCCTGGAACCGACCATCAGCCTGCGCGCCAAGGACGTGGAGCAGGTGCATCTGTGCCTGGCCACCCGGGGGCGGGCACAGGCCGACGACGAGCTGTACGCCCTGGAGGTGCTCGACAACGTCCTGGGCAGCGGGATGTCCAGCCGGCTGTTCTACGAGATCCGGGAGAAGCGCGGGCTGGTCTACACCATCGCCTCGTACGCGCCGGCGTACCGCGAGGGCGGGCTGTTCGTCGTCTACGCTGCCATGAGCCCGGAGGCCGGACCGGCGGTGGTGCAGCTGATCCTGGAGGAGATCGCCAGGCTGGCCGATACCCTGCGCGACGACGAGGTGGCGCGCGCCAAGGAGTCCCTCAAGGGCAACGTGCTGCTGAACCTGGAGAGCACCGGCAGCCGGATGAGCAAGCTGGCGCGGTCCGAGCTCTACCACGGGCGGCAGTTCACCATGGACGAGCTGATCCAGAAGATCGATGCCGTCACCCCCGAGGCGATCCGGCGCCTGGCCCGCGACATCTTCACGGCGGACCAGATGGCGATGGCCGCCATCGGCCCGCTGGCGACGCACGACGGGCTCGGCGCGCGTCTGGAGAGCACGTTCTCGCGGTGCCTGGGCCTGCTGCCGAAGACGGCACCGGCCCCGGTGGCCACCGCAGCCGGCTGACACGCCCCCAAGCCTGCAGCTCGCCTCGTCGTACGGGACGGCCGCATGGCGCGGGACGCTACGGTGCCGCCGCGGCCGTGCCGTGGATCGCAGCGTCCCAGCATCACGCGCGGCCACGACGGGTTCGCATCCCCGGCGGTACCCGTGGTCGACACCCAGACATGGCCCCTGAGGAGAAACGCCCGGGCGCGTCGAATGTCCCACCGGGAGGATTGAGGAGCGTGGGCGACGGACCGGTGCGGGTCGCCGTCAGCGGCGCGGCAGGACGGATGGGGCGGGCCAGCGTTCGAGCCATTCTGCGCGAGCCCGATCTACAGCTGGTGGCTGCTCTCGGCCGACAGCAGGCGGTGGGGCGCGATGCGGGTGAGGTGGCCGGCGCGGGGACCGCGGGCGTCCCCATCGTGGCCGACCTCGACGCCGTGTGGGCCGCAGCGCCCGAGGTGCTCGTCGTGTTCGCGCCCGGGGCGCCCGCCGCGGTCCACGCCCGTGAGGCGCTCGCGCGGGGCGTCCGGCCCGTGGTGGGCAGCACCGGGGTCGGCGCTGCGGAGCTCGAGGCGCTGGGGGCACTGGCCGCTGCGCGCAAGACGGGCGCGGTCGTCGCGCCGAACTTCGCCCTGGGCGCGGTGCTCCTGATGGAGTTCGCGCGGATCGCCAGCCGGTTCTTCCCGCACGTGGAGATCGTCGAGCTCCACCACGATCGCAAACGCGATGCGCCGTCGGGCACGGCGCTGAAGACGGCGCGGCTCATCGCCGAGGTGCGAACGGCGGCGCCGGCACCGGCGGTGGCGGAGGAGGAGCTGGTGCGCGGTGCCCGGGGCGGTGTGGCCGACGGCGTGCGGGTGCACAGCGTGCGGCTCCCCGGGCTGAACGCCCACCAGGAGGTGCTCTTCGGCGGGCCGGGGCAGGTGTTGACGTTGCGCCACGACTCGCTGAGCGAGGAGTCGTTCATGCCCGGACTGCTCCTGGCCATCCGACGGGTCAGGGCCCTCGAGGGGTTGGTGTACGGGCTGGAGCACCTGCTGGATTTGCGCTAGGGTAGTGGGCAAAGCCTCGCGCCCTCCCGCGAGGTCTTGCGCGGAGGCACAGCCAACAGGAGGGGCGACAGGACGGGGGTGGAGAGACGGTGACCGGAGGCCTGCGTGTGGCAGTGGTGGGGGCGACCGGGATGGTCGGGCGCACGATGGTCAGGGTGCTGGCCGAGCGGCGTTTCCCCATGCAGCACCTGCGGTTGTTCGCCACCGCCCGGTCGGCCGGATCCACCGTGCCGTTCGGGGAGGCACAGGTGCCCGTCGAGGTGACCGGCGACGACGTCCTGGAGCACGACCTGGTGCTGTTCGCAGGCGGCGACGACGCCAGCCGCCGCTACGCCTGGGAGGTGGCGGCGCGCGGGGGGGTGGCGATCGACAACTCCTCGACCTGGCGGCTCGACCCGCGGGTCCCGCTGGTCGTGCCCGAGGTGAACGGCGATGCCCTGCGGTCGCACGCCGGCGTCATCGCCAACCCCAACTGCTGCGCCGTGGCGCTCGTGATGGCGCTGAAGCCCCTGGACGTCGCCGCGGGGCTGCGGCGCGTCCACGTGGCCACCTACCAGTCGGTCTCCGGCGGTGGCATCGAGAACGTCCGGACCCTGTTGGCGCAGACGCAGCGCCTGCTGGAGATCCCCGACGCGCTCGCAGACGGGGACCTGGCGCGCATCGCGACCGCTGCCGACGACGCGCCGCTGGCGTTCAACGTCCGTCCGCAGTGGAGGTGGCAGCCCGACGGCGACACCGAGGAAGAGGCCAAGATCGTTGCCGAAACCCACAAGATGCTGGGTGTTGCGGTGCCGTTGACCGTCACCACGCTGCGCGTGCCGGTTCTGGTGGGCCACACCCTGGTCGTGCACGTGACACTGGGACGCCCGCTGTCCCCGGAGGCTGCCCGTGCGGTGCTGGCCGCGTTCCCCGGGGTGGAGGTCGTCGACGATCCTGCCGCCGGCCGATTCCCCACCCCGCTGCTGGCCGCAGGGCGGGATGCGGTCTACGTCGGGCTCGTCCGGCCCGACCGCGTCGACCCGCATGGCCTCCGGCTCGTCGTCTGCGCCGACAACTTGCGGAAGGGGTCGGCCACCAACGCGGTGCAGATCGCCGAAGCGCTGGTGGCCGCAGGCTCCCTGCGCCCGCGCGCGGGGGTGAGCACGCGGTAGGCGCCCGAGACCACGTCGAGGAGGGACCCAGGATGGGGCCGTTTGGACACGTCGTCACCGCCATGGTCACGCCCTTCGACGCCAGCGGCGCGGTGGACTATGCCAGGGCCGCGCAGCTGGCCCGCCGGCTGATCGAGGCCGGCAACGACGGGCTGGTGGTCGCCGGCACCACCGGCGAGTCGCCCACGCTCTCCGACGCGGAGAAGATCCGGCTGTTCCACACCGTCAAGGAGGCCGTGGGCGATCGGGCCAGGGTGATCGCGGGCACCGGCACCTACGACACGGCCCACTCGATCCACCTGTCCCAGGAGGCGGCGCGCGCGGGATGCGACGGGCTGCTCCTGGTGAACCCCTACTACAACCGGCCGTCGCAGGAGGGCCTCTACGCGCACTTCCGCGCCATCGCCGAGAGCACGCCGTTGCCCGTGATGCTGTACAACATCCCGGGGCGGACCGCGGTCAACTGCACCCCCGACACCATCGCGCGGCTGGCGGAGGTCCCCAACATCGTCGCGGTCAAGGAGGCGGCCGGCAGCCTGGATCAGGTGTCCGAGATCCGCATCAAGACCCCCGAGCGCTTCGCGATCTACAGCGGCGACGACAGCCTGACGCTCCCCAAGCTGGCGGTGGGCGCGGTGGGGGTGGTGAGCGTCGCGGGGCACCTCGTGGCGGCCGAGATCCAGCAGATGATCCGCGCCTACTTCGCCGGCCAGGTGGCCGAGGCCCTGCGACTCCACCGGCGGCTGTTCCCGCTGTTCAAGGTGCTGTTCATCACCACCAACCCGGTGCCGGTCAAGGCGGCGCTGCGGCTCGTGGGGTTCGACTGCGGCAAGCCCCGGCTTCCGCTCGTGGACGTGACGCCCAAGGAGGAGGAGCAGATCCGCACTGTGCTGCGGTCCCTGGACCTGGTGCCCACACCGGTGTGATCCAGCGTGCGCCACGTCCCGACGAGTATGCGGGTGGCGCTCAAGGGGCATTGACGCAAGGGGCGAACAGACGTACGATAGGACGGCGTCCGTGGACGCAATGACGTCGGACCACATCGACCTGGTATCCGCAGGAGCGCGCACGTGCTCAACCTCGTCGTCCTCGGCCTGGTCCAGGGGCTGACCGAGTACCTGCCGGTCAGCAGCACGGCGCACCTGCTGTTCGCCGAGTACTTCCTGGGCGTCGCGCGACCCGGACTCGTGCTCGAGGCGGTGCTGCACCTGGGTACCGCCGCAGCGGCGGTGATCCTCTTCCGCAGGGACCTCGGGCGGCTGGCACGGGGCGCCATGGCGTGGGTGGCGCGGCGCGCCGATCCCTACGCGGCGCCAGCCGTTGCGGTCGTCGTCGCGACGGCCGTGACCGCCGCCATCGGCCTGGCGTTCGAGGCACCCCTGGAACGTCTGTTCACCTCGGTGCGTGGCGCCGCGCTGCAGTTGCTGGCCACCGGCGCGATCCTGTTCTGGCAGCGCGAACGCGGCCGACGCGGGCTGACCGACGCCACGCCGCTGGACGGCGTGGCCCTGGGCGTGGCCCAGGCGATCGCCATCGTGCCCGGCATCTCGCGGTCGGGGGTCACGATCGTCGCCGGCCTGGCGCTGGGGCTGCATCGGGCAGAGGCGGCGCGGCTCTCGTTCCTGATGGCGGTGCCCGCGATCCTGGGCGCGTCGCTCTTCTCGCTCAAGGACCTGCCGCGCCTTGCAGGCACCGGGATCAGGCTGGCGGACCTGGTGGCCGGATTCACCGTGGCCACCGTGGTGGGCATGGCGGCCATCGCCTGGTTAATGCATCTGGTGCAGCGCCGCCGCCTGGCGTGGTTCGGCGTCTACTGCTGGGCGGTGGGCCTCGCGGTGCTGGCAGCTGTGCGGTAGCCCACCATGGCGGCTGGACGTCGGCGTCACTCCTCGGATCGCGCGGCCGCAGCAGGGCTCACGCTGCTGGCGGCAGCAGCGGTGCTGGCCCTGTCCTTCCTGCCCGACGCCGCGGGCATGGCGGCGTTGCTGGCGCGCGGGCAGCGCGTACTGTTGGGGCGCGCGGCTCCCCTGCTGCCCGTCTACGCCGGCGCCGCCGGCCTCGTGCTGCTGACCGCCGGCGCGCGGGCGCGGGTGACGCGGCGTGTTGCGGGGCTTGTGCTGGGCACGGCCGTCGTGCTGGTGGCCGTGCACCTGCGCACGACCGCCGGCGACGTGCTCGCTGCCGGCCTGCGTGGGCAGGGGGCGGGCGCGCTCGCGGGCGTGCTGGCGTGGGCGCTGGAGCGGGCGCTCGGAGCCACCGGCCGGTGGGTTGCGGTGGGCCTGGGCGCGGCGGTGGCGGTGGCGTTGGTGGCCGGGGTGACGCTGGCCACGCTCGCGACCGTGCTCGCCGCCACGAGCCGGGCGATTCAGGTCGCGACCCGCGCGCTGGGGCGAGCGCTGGGTCGGAGTATCCGGTACGCCGGACGATCCCTCGCCGTGGCGATCGACGGGCTCGTCCCGGCGGTGGGGCGGGCGACCTGGACGCTCGCCCGTCGCACGGCGTCGGCGGTGCGCGAACTGGCCGGGCGTCTCGCCCGCGTGGCCAGCCGGTACCGGGTGGCGTCGCCGGACCGGCTCGCAGGTGCCCTGGCCACAGCAGCAGGGCCGTCGGAACCCGCTGTACCGCGCGCCGTGGCAACGTCGCTGGAAACGGAGCCGGAGCCCCACGCGCAGGCCGGCAGCGCCGTCGCCGCACCTCGCACCGCGGAGGTGGGGACCACGGCAGAGCGCGCGGTGGCCAGCGGCCAGACCCGGCGGCGTCGCTCCGAGGCCGGCGCATCGCGTCAGGAACATCTGGACCTGACGGCCGTCGAGTACCGGTTGCCCCCGCTGGCCCTGCTGGGCGACCCCGGCACCACCACGCGCCAGCGGGCTCGCACGGACCCGGCCGAGACCGCCCGGGCCCTGGAGAGCACCCTGGCGTCGTTCGGAGTGGAGGCGAAGGTGGTGCACTGGGAGGTCGGGCCCGTGGTGACCCGGTTCGAGGTGCAACCGGCGCCGGGCGTCAAGGTCCAGAAGATCACCAGCCTGACCAACGACATCGCCCTGAACCTGGCAGCGCAGAGCGTGCGCATCGAAGCCCCGATCCCGGGCAAGTCGGCGGTGGGGATCGAGATCCCCAACCAGAAGGCGAGCCTGGTACACCTGCGCGAGATCCTGCACACCGACCTGTTCCAGAAGGCCACTTCGCCCCTGGTGGTGGGGATCGGCAAGGACATCGCCGGCGGCGTCATCGTGGCGGACCTCGCCGAGATGCCGCATCTGCTGATCGCTGGCGCCACAGGATCGGGGAAGTCGGTGATGCTAAACGCCATGATCGCCAGCCTGCTCTTCCGGGCGACGCCCCACCAGGTCCGGTTCGTCATGATCGACCCCAAGCGGGTCGAGCTGACCGACTACAACGACATCCCGCACCTGCTGGCCCCGGTCGTCACGAACCCGCGCCAGGCGGCCAGTGTCCTGAAGGACATGCTGCGCATCATGGAGCAGCGGTTCGAGCGCTTCGCCGAGGTGGGCGCCCGCAACATCCAGGCGTACAACCAGCGCACCGACGTGGCGCCCATGTACTACATCGTCATCATCATCGACGAGCTCGCCGACCTGATGATGGTCGCGCCCGCCGACTTCGAGGACATCATCTGCCGGCTGGCACAGATGACCCGCGCCACCGGGATCCACCTGGTGGTGGCGACCCAGCGCCCGTCGGTGGACGTGATCACCGGGCTCATCAAAGCCAACATCCCGTCGCGCCTGGCGTTCGCAGTGTCCAGCCAGGTGGACAGTCGGACGATCCTGGACACCGCTGGCGCCGAGAAGCTCCTGGGGCGGGGGGACATGCTCTTCCTGCCCCTGGGGGCCAGCCGTCCGATCCGGGCGCAGGGCGCCTACATCGCCGACGCCGAGATCCGCGCGGTCGTGGACTGGTGGCGCCAGCAGGCGCGCCCGGCCTACGACGAACGCCTGGTGGAGGCGCAGCGTACTGCCGGCGGCGAGGACGGCATCGACGGCGAGCGCCTGATCGAGGCGGCGCGGCTCGTGGTGCGCACCGGCTACGGCTCGGTGTCGCTCCTGCAGCGCAAGATGCGCATCGGGTACGTGACCGCCGCCCGGCTCATCGACGAACTCGAGGCCCGCGGGATCGTGGGGCCCGTCCAGGGGAGCAACCCCCGGGAAGTGCTGATCGGCCTCGACGAGCTCGAGCGTCGGCTGCGGACGCCGCCGGCCGGCGACCGGTAGGTCTCCCAGGGGTGGCGCGCTGCGGGCGGGGCGCGGGGGGCCGCTCGATCGGTAGCGCGACGCGCAGCGGAGGGATTCGCGGGCGCCGTGCGAAACCTCCGCACCGTGACATCGAGGGGGCCGATGCACGATCGACCGGGAGTGGGGGCGCAGCTGCGTGCGGCACGCGTCGCGCGTGGGCTGTCGCTCGCCGACCTCCATGCACGCACGAAGATCTCCGCCCGCTTCCTGGCCGCCCTCGAGGACGAGGCGTTCGACGAACTCCCGCCGCCGCCGTACACCTGCGGGTACGTGCGGGCCGTGGCGCGCGAACTGGGTTTGGATGGTGATGCGCTGGCAGCTGCCGTGCGGGTCGCCATGCAGCCCCGCGGGGGAGGTCTTGGGCATCCGGTGCGGTCGCCGCTCGTGCCCGCCCGGCTCCGGTCGCGGTCGCGCCGGATGCTCACCACCGCTGCGACGGTTGCAGCGCTCGCCGTGGTCGCGTTCGTCGCCTACTTCGGCCACCAGCTGCGTGAACTCGGCGGCCCCGAGCCGAGCGTGGAGGGCGGGGTGCCGTCCACGGTGCAGTCGACGCCCGCAGGCCCGCGGCGTGACGCGCCATCAGGTGCCGGTGTCGCCGCGCGACCGGCTGTCCAACAGCCGGCCGACACCGGCGCCACAGCAGACCAGGGGGTGGTCATCGAGGTGCAGGCGCTTGGCCGCTCGTGGATCCTGGTATCGAATACCACGGGCCGCCTGTTCGAGGGCTTCGTGACCGCGGGCGAGACCCGTCGGTGGCAGAGCGACGGGCCCGTGACGCTGCGCGTAGGCAACGCCGCGGCCGTGGTCCTCGTCGTCAACGGTCGGCCGCTGGGGCCCCTGGGCCGGCCTGGCGAGGTCGTCAGCCGCACGTTCGGCAGGGAGCCGCTGCCCTGACCCACCTGATCGAATTCCCACGACGATGCGCGCCGAGTTGATCTCTGTTGGGACCGAGCTGTTGCTCGGCCAGATCACGGACACAAATGCCGCCTACCTGGCCCGTCTGCTGGCGTCGTACGGAGTGGACCTGCCCTACAAGCAGACCGTCGGGGACAACCTGGACCGCCTGCAGGCTGCGCTCCGGCTGGCGCTGAGCCGCGCGGACCTGGTGATCACCACCGGAGGGCTGGGTCCGACGGAGGACGACCTGACCGTCGAGGCCGTGGCGGCGGTGCTCGGCGTCCCGCTGGTCTACGACGAGGCTGTCGCCCGGGACATCGCCGCGTTCTTCGCACAGCGGCGACGGCAGCCGCCCGAGGCGGTGTTTCGGCAGGCGAGGATTCCCCAAGGAGCCCGGGTGATTCCCAACCGTCGCGGGACCGCCCCGGGCCTGATGGTCCCCGCCGATGGGTGCACGCTCTTCCTGTTTCCGGGCGTGCCGCACGAGATGGAGGGCCTGGTGGCCGACGGCCTGATCCCCTGGCTGGCGGCCCGCAGCGGCGGCGTGGTGATCCGTTCCCGCGTGCTGCGGATCGCCGGGCTCGGCGAGTCGGTGGTCGAGGAACGCGTGCGCGATCTCATTCACGGCACCAACCCCACCGTGGCACCGCTGGCGAAGCTGGGCGAGGTGCACCTGCGCATCACCGCCAAAGGGGCGCCCGACGCTGTAGAGGCGATGCTGACCGAGATGGAGGCGGCGCTCCGCGCCCGGTTGGGGGACGCCGTCTTCGGGCTGGACGACGAGACGCTGCAGGAGGCCACCGCCCGGCTCCTGCTCGAGCGAGGCAAGACCCTCGCGGTCGCGGAGTCGTGCACCGCCGGCCTGGTGACCGCCAGACTGGCCGACCGCCCGGGCGCCTCGGCGTTCCTCCTGGCCGGCTACGTGCCCTACAGCAACGAGGCGAAGGTCCGTGACCTGGAGGTGCCGACCGCGTTGCTGGCCGAGCACGGCGCGGTGAGCGCGCCGGTGGCCGTGGCCATGGCCGAGGGTGCCCGGCGCCGCACCGGTGCCGACCTGGGCCTGGCCGTGACCGGGATCGCGGGGCCATCGGGAGGCAGCGAGGCCAAACCGGTGGGGCTCGTGTACGTCGCCCTGGCGTCGACCGGCCCACACCGCGTCGAGGAAGTCCGCTTCGGCGCCAACCTGGCCCGCGGTACCGTCCGCCATCTGGCGGCCCAGACCGCCCTGAACCTCCTGCGGCTGGCGCTGGTGCGCGGGTAGACGCCGTGTCTGGTCGCCTCTACCGGACGTTCGTCGCGGTGGCGTTGGACGCTCCGATTCGCCGCGCGCTGGCTGAGTGTCAGGAGCGCATGCGACAGGCCGGGGCGCGGCTGCGCTGGGTACGACCGGAGCACCTGCACGTGACGCTGCGGTTCCTGGGCGAGCTGACGTTGGCGCAGGTGGCGCGGGCCACGGTGGCCGCGCGCGAGGCCGCGGCCGCTGTCACGCCGTTCGAGATCGCCCTGGGTGGTCTGGGCGTGTTCCCCAGCCCCAAGCGGCCGCAGGTCGTGTGGGTCGGCACCGAGGAAGGTGGGGAGGCCCTGGAGCACCTCGCGGGTGCCGTGCGGGCGGCCCTGGTCCGGCATGGGTTCCCGGACGACCCTCGCCCATTCCGGCCCCACGTCACCCTGGCGCGCCTCAAGGACCAGCGTCACTGGGGCGACGTGGTGCGGGCGATCGAGCAGCATCGGGAGGTTCGGATCGGGCGGCAGCGTGTCACGCAGATCCTCGTCATGGAAAGCCAGCTCACCCCGGAGGGACCGATCTACACGGTGCGCGAAGAGGTGCCGCTTGGCCAGAAGTTGAACTCTTCCCCGGTGTGACCTCAAGCAGTAGTAGGATCGGCTGACAAGACGGTATTGTACAGGGTTGACATTCGAACATTTGTTTGATAGCCTGGGGGCCGTCGATTCAGGGAAAGGAGGCCGCCACATGAGCAGCGAGCGTCAGCGCGCGCTGGACCTGGCACTCTCGCAGATCGAGAAGCAGTTCGGGAAGGGGTCTATCATGCGCCTGGGCGAGGCGACCGCCAAGCTACAGGCCGAGGTCATCCCCACGGGGGCGCTGGCGCTCGACGTCGCCCTGGGCATTGGGGGCGTGCCGCGCGGCCGGGTGGTCGAGATCTACGGTCCGGAGGCGTCCGGCAAGACCACGCTGGGCTACCACATCATCGCCGAAGCCCAGCGGGAAGGCGGGGTGGCCGCGTTCATCGACGCCGAGCACGCGCTGGATCCCGCCTACGCGCGCGCCGTGGGCGTCGACGTCGACAACCTGCTGCTCTCGCAACCCGACTCGGGGGAGCAGGCGCTGGAGATCGCCGAGACACTGGTGCGCAGCGGTGCGGTGGACGTCGTCGTGGTCGACTCGGTGGCGGCGCTGGTTCCCAAGGCGGAGCTCGAGGGCGAGATGGGCGACGCGCACGTCGGGCTGCAGGCCCGGTTGATGTCCCAGGCCCTGCGCAAGCTCGTGGGGACCATCAGCAAGTCGCGCACCACCGTGATCTTCATCAACCAGATCCGCGAGAAGATCGGCATCATGTTCGGGAATCCCGAGACCACCACCGGTGGGCGCGCGCTCAAGTTCTACGCGTCCATCCGGATGGAGATCCGCAAGATCGAGAACCTCAAGAGCGGCGACGAGATCCGCGGTATGCGCGCGCGGGTCAAGGTGGTGAAGAACAAGCTGGCGCCGCCGTTCCGCGACGCCGAGTTCGACATCATCTACGGGCAGGGGATCTCGAAGAGCGCCAGTGTGCTCGATGTGGCCACGGCCCTGGGCATCGTCACGCGGTCCGGCACGTGGTTCACCTATGGCGACCTGCGGCTGGGGCAGGGCCGGGACAACGCCCGGGAGTTCCTCGAGAGCAACCCCGAGGTCGCGCGGGAGATCGAACGGCGTGTCCGCGAGGCCAAGGGCCTGGTGCGCGGCGGACCGGCCGCCGAGCCGGCACCGCCGGCGGCGCCAGACCCCGCCCGCCCGGTGGCCAGGGTCCGCGGCTGACCTGACCGGGCGGTGGCGTCCGGGTCGACCTATCGCATCGTCGGCGTGCGGATCCCGCCGCGGGATCCGACCACGCGGCTCGTGACCGTCGAACGGCTGGGGACGTTGCGCCTGGACGCGCGCGACGCGGCTGCGCTGGGGGTCGTGGAGGGCGGGCTGTTGCCCGCGACGGCGGTGCGGCGGGCCCGGCGGCTGGCGACGCGCCGGGCGGCGCGGATCGTGGCCCTGCGCTTGCTGGCACGCCGGTTGCGCAGCCGCGCCGAGCTCGATGCCGCTTTGCGACGGCGGGGGTATGCCCGGGAGGATGTGGCGGCGGTCATCGCCGACCTGGCTCGCGTGGGATGGGTCGACGACGCGCGCTTTGCACGGGCGTGGATCGCTGATCGCCTGCGGCTACGCCCTAGCGGGCGCCGGCGGCTGGTTGCGGAACTCGCTGCGCGCGGTGTCGACCGGACCGTGATTCGCGACGCGCTGGCTGCGGCGCTGCGGGCGGACGACGAGGAAGCGCTGGCCGCAGCCCAGGCCGCCGCGCGCGTCCGCCGGCTGCGCGGACTGCCCCCGGCGGTCGCGCGGCGGCGTCTGGCGGCTTGGTTGCAGCGGCGGGGCTTCGAGGACGCCGTGGTGGCCCGGGCGGTACGCGCCGTGCTGGGACGGGCGTACGGCGAGGAGGATGGCGACGCGATTCTCTGACCCACCCCGGCTGGCCGACCAGTTGACGCTCGAGTTTGCCGATGCGCCGGCGGTGGTGCCCGACGATGCGGTGGCGCGCTCCCTGGAGGGGTTGACCCCCCTGCAGCGGGCGGCGGTGACCCACGGCGAGGGGCCGTTGTTGATCGTGGCCGGGGCCGGGACCGGCAAGACTACCGTCATCACCCGACGGATCGCCTGGCTGATCGCCACCCGGCGCGCCAGGCCGTCGGAGATCTTGGCCCTCACCTTCACCGAGAAGGCCGCAGCCGAGATGGAGGCGCGCGTCGACCAGCTGGTCCCGTACGGGTACACCGACACCTGGATCGGCACGTTCCACGCGTTCGGCGACCGGGTGCTGCGCGAGCAGGCGCTGGAGGCAGGCCTGCCGCCCGACTTCCGGGTGCTGTCGCGGCCCGAGCAGTACGTCTTCGTCCGCGACCGGCTCTTCGACCTGCCGCTCGAGCGCTACCGGCCGCTGGGCGACCCCACACGCTACATCCACGCGCTGCTGGGTGTGATCAGCCGCGCCAAAGACGAGGACATCGCGCCCGACGACTACGCGCGCTACGCGCAGGCCCTGGCAGGCCGGGCCGAGACCACCGGCGATGCCGAGGCGCGGGAACTGGCGGCGAGCCATCTGGAGATCGCCCGTGTCTACGGGGCCTACCAGCGGTTGCTCCAGGAGGCCGGGTGCGTGGACTTTGGAGACCTGATCGTGCTACCTTTGCAGCTCTTCCGCCGGCGGCCCGATCTCCTGGCCCGCTACCAGGCCCGCTTTCGCTACGTGCTGGTGGACGAGTTCCAGGACACCAACCACGCGCAGTTCGAGCTGGTGAAGCTGCTGGTCGGCGCCCACCGCAACCTCACCGTGGTGGGCGACGACGACCAGAGCATCTACAAGTTCCGCGGCGCGGCCATCAGCAACATCCTGGGCTTCGTGGACGCCTTCCCCGACGCTACCCAGGTGGTCCTCACCGAGAACTTCCGGTCGCCCCAGGCCGTCCTCGACGCGGCGTACCGCCTGATCCAGCACAACAACCCCGATCGGCTGGAGGTCCGCAACCACCTCGACAAGCGGCTGGTGTCGCTGGTCGGGCCGGGGCTGCCCGTCGAGCACCGACACTACGATTCGCTCAGCACGGAAGCCGACGCCGTGGCGGCGGCTATCGCCGCGCACGTGGCCGGCGGCGGCCGGTACCGTGACTGTGCCATCCTGGTCCGCGGCAACCAGGACGCCGATCCATTCCTGCGCGCCCTCAACCTCCGGGGGATTCCGTGGTGGTTCTCGGGCACCCGGGGGCTGTACGACCGGGAAGAGGTGCGGGTGGCGCTGGCGTTCCTGCGGGTCCTGGCCGATCCCGCCGACAACCTGAGCCTGTACTACCTGGGCACGTCCGACCTCTACCTCATCGATCCCACCGACATGGCGCGCGCGCTGGCCGCCGCCCACCGGCGGAACCGTTCGCTGGAGTACACGTTCCGACACCTGAGCGGCGCGCCAGACCTGGCGGCGGAGCTCATGCCCGAGAGCCGGGCGGCCATCACGCGCCTGGTGGAGGACCTGGACGAGATGCGGCGGCTGATGCGCCACCACACCACGGGGCGGGTGCTGTACGAGTACCTCGTCCAGCGGACCGGCTATATCCGGCGCCTGGCGACCTCCGAGCAGCCAGGAGACGAAGCCAAGGTGGCCACGCTCGCCCGCCTGTTCGACATCGTCGCGCGGCACGGGGAGGTCGCCCGCTACGACCGCGTCCCGGAGTTCGTGCGCCACATCGACGACCTGATCGCGGCCGGCGACGACCCGCCCCTGCCCGATCCCGATCCGGAGTTCGATGGGGTTCACGTGTTGACCGTGCACAAGGCCAAGGGCCTCGAGTTCCCCATCGTCTTCGTCGTGAACTGCGTGGCCGACAAGTTCCCCTCCCGTCACCGCAGCGACCCGCTGGAGCTGCCCGACGACCTGGTCCGTGACCGGGAAGTGCTGCCCAGTGGCGACAGCCACCTCCAGGAGGAGCGCCGGCTGTTCTACGTGGCCATGACGCGGGCGAAGGCGCAGCTGGTCCTCACCAGCGCCCGGGACTACGGCGGCGTGCGCTCGCGCAAGGTGAGCAGGTTCGTCCTCGAAGCGCTGGACCGGCCCGCGGTGGATCCGCGCGCCGTCCAGCCGTCCCCGCTCGAGGCGATCCACCGGCACGCCCCGCCGGTGGAGGCCCAGCAGGTGCTGCCGGGCGTGCTGCCCGACGACGCGCCGCTCGTCCTCTCGTTCCGGCAGGTCGACGACTACGAGCTGTGCCCGCTGAAGTACAAGTACACCCACGTGCTGCGCGTCCCGCTCCTGCGCGATCACCGTGTGGTGTACGGCGCCGCGGTGCACGCCGGCGCCATGGAGTACAACCGCCGGCGGGCCCGGGGGCAGCCGGTGAGCCTGGACGACGTGCTGCGGGCCTTCGAACAGGCCTGGGTCACCGACGGGTTCATCAGCCGGGAGCACGAGGACCAGCGGCTGGAGGAGGGCCGGGCCGTGCTGGCTCGGTTCTTCGAGTACCAGCAGGCCAGCGGCACCGTGCCGACCATGGTGGAGAGCCGCTTCGCCTTCTCCCTGGGCACGACCCGCGTGCGCGGTCGCTGGGACCGAGTCGACCTGCGGCGGACACCGAGCGCGGGCGATGGAGAGGACGGGCAGCAGGTCGTCATCATCGACTTCAAGACCAGCGACGTCCGCCACCAGAAGGACGCGGACCGCCGGGCCCGGGAGAGCCTGCAGCTCGCCATCTACGCCCTGGCCTACCAGCGCCAGTACGGCCGGCTGCCCGACCGGCTCGAACTCCACTTCCTGGGGCCGCAGCGGGTGCTGGTCGGCGCGGTGGCGCCCTCCGAGGAGATGCTGGCCGAGGCCGCAGAGGCCATCGAGCGGGCCGCAGCCGGCATTCGCCGGCAACAGTTCGTGGCCACCCCCGACTACTACCGGGCCTGCCGGTACTGCGCGTTCGCCTCCATCTGCCCCTACACCGCGACGGGAGACTAGGCCCGTTCCCCGCTCCCGCCCCGCCCGACCGGGGGCCGCCGGATCCGGCCGCGGCCACGTGGGGCACCGGATCCGGCCGGAGCCACGCCGTCGGGCCGTCCTGTGACGGCAGGCGCCCGGGGCAGGGGGCACACGGGGCTCTCGGCGTGGCGGCGTCGAGGTCCTGCGTGATGTTTGTCGAGGTCCTGCGCGTCCTTGACGCTCTTTTTCCTCCCTCGGTACAATGTTTGGAAGATCTGACGAACGCATCCTGCACCGTCGGAGGGTGATGCGCGCGAGGTCACGTCCAACCGAGGGAGGTGTCCACCATCGACGCCCTAGCGAGTTACGTCGTCACGATCGTCGTCGGGCTGGTCGCACTCCTCCTCGGGTACCTCCTGCGCAGGACCATCGCCGAGGCGCGGATCAGGTCCGCGGAAGAGCATGCCCATCGGATTATCGAGGACGCCAGGAAAGAGGCTGAGGCGAAGCACCGGGAGATCATCGTCGAGGCCAAGGACGAGGCCTTCCGGATCAAGCGGGACGCCGAGCGGGAGATCCGAGAGCAGCGCGCGGAGCTGCAGCGCCTGGAACGGCGCTTGGGACAGCGCGAGGAGACCCTGGAGCGCAAGCTGGAGAGCGTGGAGCGCCGTGAGCGCCAGCAGGCGGAGGAGGCCCAGCGGCTGGCGGCACTGCGTGAGGAGGCGGAACGGCTCAAGGAGCAGCAGCTGGCGGAACTGCAGCGGATCGCCGGGCTGACCGTCGAAGAGGCCCGCGCCCAACTGCTGGCCCAGGTCGAGCGGAGCGCGCGCAACGAGGCCGCACAGATCGTGCGGCGCATCGAGAGCGAGGCCCGCGACGAGGGGGACCGCCGGGCGCGGGACATCCTGGCGCTGGCGATCCAGCGGTGCGCGGCCGAGCACACCGCCGAGGTCACCGTCACCGTCGTGCCCTTGCCCAACGAGGAGATGAAGGGCCGCATCATCGGCCGGGAGGGGCGCAACATCCGCACCCTCGAGAACCTGACGGGTGTGGACCTGATCATCGACGACACGCCCGAGGCCGTGACCATCTCGTCGTTCGACCCGATCCGCCGGGAAGTCGCGCGGCTCGCGCTGGAGCAGCTCATGGCCGACGGGCGGATCCACCCCGGCCGCATCGAGGAGGTGGTGGAGAAAGCCCGCCGCGATCTCGACGAGCAGGTCCGGGAGGCCGGCGAGCAGGCCGCCCTCGAGGCTGGGGTGCATGGCCTGCATCCCGAGGAGATCAAGGTGTTGGGCCGACTGCGGTACCGGCACTCCTACGGGCAGAACCTGCTCAAGCACTCCGTCGAGGTGGCGTTGCTCGCCGGGTTGCTGGCCGAACACCTGGGCGCCGATGCCCGGCTGGCCCGGCGCGCCGGCCTGCTCCACGACATCGGGAAGGCCCTGACCCACGAGGTGGAGGGGACCCACGTGCAGGTCGGCATGGACCTGTGCCGGCGCTACCACGAGCCGCCGGAGGTCCTCAACGCCATCGCCTACCACCACGGGGAGGAGGAGCCCGCCTGCCTGGAGGCGGTGCTGGTCGCCGCCGCCGACGCCATCTCGGCCAGCCGTCCGGGTGCGCGTAAGGAGACGGTGGAGATGTACATCAAGCGCCTCCAGACCCTGGAGAGCCTGGCCACGTCGTTCCCCGGCGTGGAGAAGGCCTATGCGATCCAGGCCGGCCGGGAGATCCGGGTGATCGTGCGGCCCCAGGACGTGGACGACGTCGGCGCGGCCACCCTGGCCCGGGAGATCGCGCGGAAGATCGAGCACGAGCTGGAGTACCCCGGGCAGATCAAGGTGACGGTGCTCCGGGAGACCCGCGTGGTGGAGTACGCGCGGTAGGCCGGTGCGGGTCCTGTTCGTCGGCGATGTCACCGGCAAGCCCGGCCGGCGCATCCTCGCCCGCCTGCTGCCGCGGCTGCGGCGCGACCACGCCATCGACGCGGTGCTCGCCAACGGCGAGAACGCTGCAGGCGGCATGGGGCTGACGGCCGACACCGCGGCGGAGCTGTTCGCGGCCGGCGTCGACGTGCTCACCGGCGGCAACCACATTTGGAAGAACCGGGAGGTCTACGCCCTGCTGGACAGCGACCCGCGGATCGTCCGCCCGGCCAACTACCCGGCCGGCGTGCCCGGGCGGGGCGCGGCGGTGGTGCGCGTCGGCGGCGCGTCCCTGGGGGTGCTCAACCTGGAAGGCCGGGTGTTTATGCAGGCGCTGGAGGATCCGTTCCGGGTTGGCCGCGAGGAGGCGGCGCGGCTACGGGCGGTCACCCCGGTGATCGTCGTCGACTTCCACGCCGAGGCCACGTCGGAGAAGGTGGCCATGGGGTGGTACCTCGACGGCCGGGTCAGCGCCGTCGTGGGTACCCACACGCACGTGCAGACCGCCGACGAGCGCGTGTTGCCCCAAGGCACCGCCTACATCACCGACGTGGGGATGACCGGTCCGCGCGACGGGATCATCGGCATGGCCCGGGAAGGGATCCTGGAGCGCTTCCTCACCCAGCTCCCGGTGCGCTTCGAGGTGGCGTCCGGGCCGGTGCAGCTGAACGCCGTGGTCGTGGAGATCGCCCAGGACGGCCGCGCCACGACCATCCAGCGGATCCAGCTGGTGGAGGAGGGCTAGTGGCGGCCCGGCACGCGCCGTGCTGCCGGCGGACCGCCCCCGCGCTGCACCCGGGCACCGTCGGGTGGCGCTAGTGCGCATCGACCTGCACACCCACACCACGGCCTCGGACGGGCTGCTCGACCCCGCCGCCCTCGTCGCCGAGGCACACGCCCGGGACGTCGGCCTGCTGGCCGTGACCGACCACGACACGACGGCCGGCGTGGACCCTGCGATGGCAGCCGGCAGGACGCTGGGCGTGGAGGTGTGGTCGGGCGTGGAGCTGTCGTGCGACGTGCCGGTGGGGGAGGTGCACGTCCTCGGGTACTTCGTCCGGCACGAGCTGGAGTGGTTCCAGCAGCTGCTGGACCGGCTCCGAGCGGGGCGCACCGACCGGGCCCGGCGGATGGTGGAGCGCCTGGCGGCGCTGGGCGTGCCGATCGCCTTCGAGCGGGTCGCCGCGCTGGCAGGCGGGGGCGCGGTCGGGCGTCCCCACGTGGCGCGCGCACTGGTCGAGGCCGGGTGGGTGCGCGACATCGCCGAGGCGTTCGACCGGTACATCGGACGCCACGGGCCGGCCTACGTTGAGCGCGTCAAGATCAGTCCCGCTGCGGCGGTGCGCGTCATCCGGGCCGCTGGCGGGCTGGCGGTGCTGGCACACCCCGGGTGGGGAGCGCACGAGGCGATCGTGCCGGAGCTGGTGGCGGCCGGGTTGGACGGCATCGAGGTCTACTACCCGGACCATTCACCCGCCCAGGTCGAGCGCTACACGGCCCTGGCGCGGCAGTACGGGTTGCTGATGACCGGCGGCACCGACTTCCATGGCGGGGAGATCGCCACGCGCGTGGCCGTGGGCAGCCAGTACGTGCCCGAGGGGTTGATCGGGCCGCTGCGCGCGGCCGCGGCGCGCCGGGCGCCCATGGACCGGCCGCCCGACCTGGCGCTGGAGACGGCGTGACTCGTGGCCCGCATGCAACGGAGAATCGTCGTGCTGATGGCCCGGTCAGACCTGGCAGTGGAGACGGCGTAGACCCCGTGGTGGTGAGGGCGGGGGAACGGTGAGGGCGGGGGAGAGGAGCCAAGCGATGCGGTGCGCACGATGCGGTGCGGAGAACCCCCAGGGGAAGATCGTCTGCGCGCGCTGCGGCGCGCGCCTGCGGGCGAGCGCTGGCCCGGCAGCCGTTGCCGACCGGCCCGAGGAGTTCATGCGGTGGTTGCGGGCTGACCTGGTCCGGCTCGCGGTAGTGACCGCCGTCGTGGCGGCCGGGGCGCTGGTCCTGGGAGGCCTGCTGCGGTAGAGGGCCGGGTGGTGCACGACGCCCACGCCGCGCTGCGCCATCTGCCGTCGGTCGACCGGCTGGTCGCGACGCTCCGGGCCCAGGGGCGGCTGGCGGGGGTGCCGCGCCAGGCGGCGACGCTGTGTGCGCGTGAGGTGCTCGAGGTGGCACGCGCACGCCTGCGCGCCGGGGACGAGTCGGCGGCATCTCTGGAAGGCCTCGTCGCGGAGATGCTGGCGCGCCTGGAGCGGCGGTTTGGCGGGTCGCTGCGGCCGGCGGTCAACGCCACCGGGATCGTGCTGCACACCAACCTGGGCCGCGCGCCCTTATCCGCAGCCGCGCGCGCAGCCGTGCTGCAGACGCTGCGCGGCTACACCACCCTGGAGATCGACCTGGCGAGCGGCGGCCGGGGCACGCGGCACGCCCACGTGGAAGACCTGCTGCGCGCCACGACCGGAGCGGAGGCCGGCTTCGCCGTCAACAACAACGCCGCCGCGGTGACGGTCGCCCTGGCGGCGCTCGCCGCCGGGCGGGAGGCCGTCGTCAGTCGCGGGGAGCTCGTGGAGATCGGCGGCAGTTTCCGCATGCCAGCCGTCATGGCGCAGAGTGGCGCCCGGCTGGTGGAAGTGGGCACCACCAACCGCACCTACCTGGCCGACTACGCGGCCGCGCTGGGTCCTGCCACCGGCGTGCTGCTCAAGGTGCACCGCAGCAACTTCGCCATGCGCGGCTTTGTCCACGAGGCCAGCCTCGACGAGCTGGTCGCGCTGGGACGGGACCACGGGGTGCCGGTGGTCTACGACCTGGGCAGCGGGTGTCTGGTCGACCTCGGTGCGGTCGGCCTGCCGCGGGAGCCGATGGTGCAGGCTGCCGTCGCAGCGGGCGCGGACGTCGTGCTGTTCTCCGGCGACAAGTTGCTGGGCGGACCCCAGGCTGGCATCCTGGTCGGGCGGCGGGAGGCGATCGACCGGTGCCGGCGCCATCCGCTGGCACGCGCGGTCCGACTCGACAAGCTGAGCGTGGCGGCGCTGGCGGCGACGTTGCGCGCCTACCTGGATCCAGCGCGGGCATGGCGCGAGATCCCCGTGCTGGCGATGCTGGCCACTCCCCTGGCGCGCCGTCGGCGGCGGGCGGCCCGGCTGGCGCGGGCTCTTGCGGGCGTCTGCGGCGATGCGGCCCGGGTGACGGTGGTGCCCACCCACGGTGAGGTGGGCGGCGGGGCGTTGCCCGACGTGCCGATTCCGTCGTACGCCGTGGCGCTGCAGCCATTGCGTGGTGCCGTCGACGACTGGGCACGCCGCCTGCGCCAGGCCCCGCGTCCGGTCGTCGGGGTCGTGCGCGACGACGCCCTGGTGCTCGACGTCCTGGCACTGCTCCCGGGTGAGGAACGGATCGTACGGGATGCCGTGGCCCGAGTGGTGGCCGCCGGCGAAGCCGGGGGCGCGTAAGACGATGCGGGCGGTCACCATCGGCACTGCCGGGCACATCGACCACGGCAAGAGCGCGCTGGTGCGGGCGCTCACGGGCATCGACCCGGATCGGCTGGCCGAGGAGCAGCGCCGGGGCATGACGCTGGACCTTGGCTTTGCCCACCTGGACCTCCCCAGCGGCGTGCGGGCGGGGATCGTGGACGTGCCCGGCCACGAGGCGTTGGTGCACAACATGCTGGCCGGCGCGGGCGGGCTGGACTTGGTCATGCTGGTCGTGGCGGCCGACGAGGGCGTGATGCCGCAGACCCGCGAGCACCTGGACATCGTCCGGTTCCTGCCCGTCGCCGGCGGTGTCGTCGTGCTGACGAAGATCGACCTCGTCCCCGACCCCGAATGGCTGGAGATCGTCGCCGAGGAGGTGCGGGCCCTGGTGGCCGGGTCGCCGCTGGAGGGTGCGCCCGTGGTGGCGACCTCGGCGAAGACCGGCGCGGGGCTGGCGGACCTGGTGGCGGCCCTCGATCGCGCGGTGGCGGCGCTACCGCCTCGCGACGCGAGCGGCCCGGTGCGCCTTCCCCTCGACCGGGCCTTCACGATCCAGGGCTTCGGGACCGTGGTCACCGGCACGCTGTGGAGCGGCACGCTCCATCCGGGCGACGTGCTGGAGCTGTTGCCCGCTGGCCGCCAGGTACGGGTGCGCGGGCTGCACGTGCACGGCGAGAGCGTGCTGGCAGCGAGCGCGGGCAGCCGCGTGGCGGTCAACGTGAGCGGGATCGAGAAGCAGGAGGTGGCACGGGGCGACGTGCTGGCCACCCCCGGCGCCTTTCGCCCGACGACCCACCTGGACGTCCGCCTGCGGCTGCTGCCGGGTGTGCCCGCGCTGCGCCACGCCGCGCCCGTGCACGTGCACCTCGGGTCGGGCGTGACGATCGGCCGGATGGTCCTGGCGGCCGGCACGACGCTGGCCCCCGGGGCGGAGGCGCTGGCCAGCCTCCGGCTGGACCGTCCCGTGGTGGCGGTGCACGGGGACCGGTTCGTCATCCGGCGCTACTCGCCCACCCAGACGCTTGGCGGTGGCATCGTCTTGCGCGCGGTGGTCCCGCGGCGCGAGCGGCGCGCCGCAAGCCTGGCCATCCTGCAGGCGATCGAACGCACGGGACCGGCGGCGCTGGTTGCGAGGGCGGTGGCCGACGCCGGGCCGATCGGCATGGCGCCCGACGACCTCGCCGCCGCAGCGGGTCTGACCCCGGCAGCCGCGACCGCCGGCCTCCAGCAGGCCCAGGCGCAGGGCACGGTCGTGGCGCTCGCCGGCCGTCTGTTCGCGACACAGGTCGTGGCGGGCATGCGCCAGACGATCGTGCGCATCCTCGACGACTACCACCGCGTGGCTCCCTGGCGCCGGGGCCTTCCACGCGAGGACCTCAAGGTCCGTGCCACAAGCCCGGGAGGTGACGTCCTGTTCGACGCCGTGCTGGCGGAACTCGTCACTGCCGGTCAGGTGGTCATCGACCGGGGGTTCGTGGCGCGCGCGGGATTCGTGCCGACGCTGGACGACGTGCGGCGGCACCTGCGCCAGACCCTGCTGGCCACGCTCCAGGGCGCGGCCTGGGCGCCACCGCCCGTCGACGACCTCAGGCGCCTGGGGCCGACAGACGCCGTGGACGACATGCTGCAGCTCCTCGTCGACGAAGGCCACGTGGTGGCCGTCGCGCCCGACCTGCGCGTGGCGACTTCGGCCCTCGACGCGGTGCGACAGACGCTCGTGCACATGGCGGCCGAAGGCAGGGAGATCACCGTGGCCACGCTGCGCGATCGGCTGGGAACCAGCCGGCGCTATGCGCTGGCGCTGCTGGAGTACTTCGATGCGATCCGCCTCACCCGCAGGGTCGGCGATCGCCGAGTCCTGGCACCCGACGCCGACACGGCGCGGGACGCGGTCGGCTAGCTGCGGCCGCCGGCACCCGCGGTATCGTTGCACGCAGCCTGCGTGGGTCCGCGCGCCCACCGTATGGCCGCCCGTGCGCGTACGCGGGCACGGGCGGCGAGGGCCCCGGCCGCATCGCCAGCGGCGGGATGCGTCGGCCAGGCATGACGCCACGCACAGGGCGCCACGGGGCGTCCTACGGTCCGACCTTGACCTCGGCGGCACGGTGCGCGGCCGTCCACGCCACCACCACGCCCTCGCACACTCCACCCGTCACGGCCAGCGGCACGTCCACCGACCCGCCCGCAGCCAGCCGTTGGACCCGTACGGTCGCAGTCCAGGTCTCCTCGACGAACCGCGCCTGCACGCCCAGCCGGCAGGTGACCTTGAGGTCCACCGTGACCACGGCGCTCTCGACGGTCAACGTCGCGCCGTTGGTCACCGTGGCGACGAAGTCGCCCCGCCCGGGGTCCGGCTTCGTGGCACGTACGGTGACCTGCAGCAGGCGCGCCACCAGCGGCGCGAAGATCTCGGTGGTGCGGATCTCCCCGACGGAGCGCGCCAGCACTGCCCCGCCGGCGGTGGCGCGGATCACGACCTCGTAGCGCCGGACGATTGCCGACAGCGGGACGCGGACGTCGAACGTGGCGGTGCTGTTCGTCCGCACCAGCGCGGGCTGCAGCGGGGCGGTCCCCTGTCCTGCCAGCCGACCCCCGGTGTCGAACACCCGGACCTCCGCATAAGCCGTCTGCGCCGCCGCACGGTTCTCCACGGTCCCGCTGACCACCAGGTCGGTGTTCTCCACACGCACTGCGGTGGACCGCACCCCCCAGGTGCCCGGAGCCGTGGTCGGGGTGGGACTGGGCGCCGGCGACGCACCAGGCGAGGGTGCGGCGGCCCCGGGAAGTCCTCCGCCTGTCACCGCGACCATGCCCACGGCCGTCAGCACGAGCACGCCAATCCAGTGACGAGAAGCCATTGGCACCCTCCCGCAGTCGATTCATAGGACCCCGGCCGCCACGTGGCGCTCTGAGATTCCCTATTCCCCGATGCGCAGCTCCCCCACCCGCGGCACGGCCGCCCACGTGCCGAACTCGACGCAGATCCCCGGCGAGAGGGGGAGGGGGGCACGCCCCTGCCCGCCAGGACGGATCTGCACCACCACCGCACTGCCCGTGCGGACTTCCTGGACGACGCGCGGCGTGGGCGTCGTCAGGCGACATGTCACCGTGACCTCGACGGCCACGGCGACGCTCGCCACCACCACCACGCTGCCGTTGGTGACGACCACGAGGAAGTCGTCGCGCGTGGGCGGCGTCGCCTGCACGGCGACTGCCAGCTGGAGCTGTCGCGCCACGATGGCGGCGAACTGCTGCAGGGCGACGATCTCGCCGCTCGCCTCGGCCAGCGTGTCGGTGATCGACCCCACGGGACGAATCGTCACCTGGTACCGCCGCACCACGGTGGCAATCGGCACCCGGGCCTCGAAGGTCGCACTCCCGCCTGCCGGTACCGGCACCGGGACGAGCGGTGCATCGCCCTGCGCCACCACGGCGCCGTCGGGTCCCAACGCCCGCACCTCGGCATAGGCCGCCTGTGCGCGGCCGCGGTTGACCACCGTCCCGGCCACGACCAGGGTGAAGTGGTCCACGGTGGCCGACAGCCGGGTCACGGCCCACGCGGCAGGCGGCGGCCCCGGGGACGCGGGCGGGCCGGGCGCCGGTGTGGCCGCCGGGGCGGTGGGGGATCGGCCCAACGGTGCCGCGGGCAACACCTCGACGGCCACCACGCGGTCACCGTGCAGCACGAAGCGAATGCCGGCGAACGGGTATGTCAGCAGATCACCGCCGGCCACCGGTGCGATCACGCTGGCAGGCTCGGTGGCGTAAGCGGCGCGCACGGCTGTGAGCGTGGCGCCCACCCCGAGCCCCCGGGCCGTGCGGCACTGGGGCGACCGCGTGGCGATGCGCTCGACGCGTCCTGCAACGGCGACCAGCTCGGCCCAGGGGGCGCGCAGCCCGTAGACCGTCTCACGGCCGAGAGGGCGCTCGTCCAGCGCGCCGCCGGCTGTGGCCAGCGCCTCGGCCACGGGCTGGCCGATCCGGATGCCGCCGATCGCCACGCCCTCGACGATCGCGCATGGTACGGCGCCGGCGCCCGCCGCGGCCCCACCGGGCGCGGCACTACACACCACGAGCAGCGCGAGCGCGGCCGCCTTGCGCACGCGGCGGGCGCTTCGTACAATGCACCTGCACCCTCGGGAGCGCGTGGAGGGCAGCGTCCGCTGGTGCGGGCCCCGGTCTTCAAAACCGGTCGCTGGGTCCGGGCGATCCAGGCTGGGTTCGATTCCCAGGGCCCTCCGCCACCTCCGGCGTATCGTCATGGTGCCTCATGCCGTGCGCCCTGCACGGCCCGTCAGATCCGTAGATCCACGATGGCGGAGACGCCCACACCCGGCACCCGCCGGAACGCCTCCCAGGGCTTGAGGTTGTCCACCGGGACGTAGGCCTTGATGCGAAACGCCGTCTGGAAGTCGGCTTCGAGCAGGGCCACGGCCTCGACCCGCGCGACGGCGGATGCGGGTCCCGACACCTGGGCGGCGCCCACGTACGCGCCTCCCGGATTCCCCACGCCGATGGCGATGCTCAGGATCGGCACGACCTTCGTCTGCTCGCGCACCGCCACCCCGCGGTTTTGCAGCAGGTCGTTGATGAAGTTGTTGATCTGCGGCGCAAACGTGCGCACGGCGTAGGCCACGCCGAGGGTCTTGATGATGCCGAAGATGTCCTGGCCGTACGCTGCCGGCGCGGCGCCGACGAGCGCCAGCACGATCGCCAGGGCCACCAGGCGTCGTCTGCGCATCTCAGTCGTCCTCCCTTCGCTGCGTGCGCATCGGTCTTGGCCTCCCGCCCAGAGTACGTGCGCGGGCGGGCGGCTGTTCCGCACAGCCTTAGCCGCAGACCGCGCCCACCGACGCCGACGCCACCAGGCGCGCGTACTTGGCCAGGGCGCCGTGGGCATAGCGCGGCGCCGGCGGTGTCCACGCGGCCCGGCGCCGGGCGAGTTCTTCGGAGGAGACCTCCAGGTCCAGGCGCCGGGCCGGGATGTCGATGGCGATGACGTCGCCGTCGCGCACTAACGCCAGCGGACCGCCGACCGCGGCCTCGGGCGCGACGTGTCCCACCATCAGGCCGCGGGTGGCCCCTGAGAACCGCCCGTCGGTCACCAGGGCCACGTGCGGGCCCAGGCCCTTGCCCACGAGCACCGCGGTCACGGCCAGCATCTCCCGCATGCCCGGACCGCCCTTGGGGCCTTCGTAGCGGATGACGACCACGTCTCCGGGCTGGACCTGCCCACGCACCACGGCGCTGAAGGCGTCCTCCTCACGGTCGAAGACCCGCGCCGGGCCGCGATGGGTCCGCTGGGACACACCGGCGGTCTTGATCACCGCGCCCTCGGGCGCCAGCGTGCCCTTGAGGATCGCCAGGCCGCCCTCCGGTTCCAGCGGCCGGTCGATCGGCACCACGACCGGCTCGGCGACCGCTGGCGTGCCCTCGAGGTTCTCGCGGACGGCACGGCCCGTGACCGTCAGACAGTCGCCGTGCAGCAACCCCGCATCCAGCAGGGCGCGCATCACCACGGGCACCCCACCCGCACGGTCGAGGTCCGCCATGACGTACCGTCCTCCGGGCCGGAGGTCCGCGATGTGCGGCGTGGTCCGGCTGAGGCGGTCGAAGTCGTCCAGGGCGAGCGGCACGCCGGCCTCCTGGGCGATTGCCAGCAGGTGCAGGACGGCATTGGTGCTGCCGCCCATGGCCACCACGACACGAATGGCGTTCTCGAACGCCCGGCGGGTGAGGATGTCCCGCGGCCGGATCCCCTCGTGCAGCAGCCGCAGCACGGCCGCCCCCGTCCGGTGACAGGCCTCCGGCCGCCGCGGGTCCACCGCGGGGATCGACGCCAGCCCCGGCAGCATCATCCCCAGGGCCTCGGCGGCCGCCGCCATGGTGTTGGCCGTGTACAACCCGCCGCAGGATCCCGCGCCCGGACACGCGGCGTGCTCGAGCGCGTCCAGCGCCTCGGGACGCATCCGCCCTTCGGTCACCATGCCGACGGCTTCGTAGACGTCCTGTATGGTCACGGGGCGCCCTTCGAACTCTCCGGGGAGGATCGTGCCGCCGTACAGGAAGATCCCCGGGATGTTGATCCGCGCCAGGGCCATGAGCGAGCCAGGCAGGCTCTTGTCGCACCCGGCGATCGCCACCAGGGCGTCGAAGCACTCCGCGTGGGCCATCAGTTCGATCGAGTCCGCGATCACCTCGCGGCTAACCAGCGACGCCTTCATGCCCTCGTGCCCCATGGCGATGGCGTCGCTGACCGCGATCGTCCCGAACTCCTGAGGCGCCCCGCCGGCGGCGCGCAGGCCGGCCTTGACCGCCTGCGCCTGGGCGTTCAGGTTCAGGTTGCAGGGCGTCACCTCGTTCCACGTGCTGGCGACCCCCACGAACGGTCGGCGGAGGTCCTCGTCGGCCAGGCCGGTCGCCCGCAGCATGGCACGGTGCGGCGCGCGCTCCAGCCCCTCGGTGACGATCCGGCTGCGATGCTTCAGGTCGATGGGAACCGTGGTCTTCACGCTCCTGGCTCCTTTCGGCGTCGGATTTCTCTTCCACGGATTCGCGCCGTCACGGACCGGTGCCTGCCGGGCAGGAGCGACGGCCCGCCACCGTGGCCGACGCCACGCCTCCACCGCGGCGAGGCCGGACATGGTAGCATGGGAGCGTGATGCGCGAGGGCTCGCTCACACCCATGATGCGGCAGTACCACGAGCTGAAGGCGCGGTATCCCGGCGCCCTGCTCATGTTCCGGCTGGGCGACTTCTACGAGCTGTTCTTCGAGGACGCCCGGATCGCAGCCCGGGAGCTGGACATCGTGCTGACCTCGCGCGAGGTCGGCAAGGGGCGCCGGGTCCCGATGTGTGGCGTGCCCTACCACGCCCTTACCAGCTACGTCGCACGGCTGGTGGAGCGGGGCTACCGCGTGGCGATCTGCGACCAGGTGGAGGATCCGCGGAAGGCCCGAGGGCTCGTGCGCCGCGCCGTCACACGGGTGGTGACGCCGGGCACCGTCATGGACGCCGCGCTGCTGCCCGGCGGCGAGCACCGCTACCTGGCGGCGGTGGTGGGCAGCGGTGACCGGTGGGGGCTGGCGGCCGCCGATCTCACGACCGGCGACCTGGTGGCCACGCAACTCGAGGGCGACGAGGCGTGCCGGCGCCTTGCGGACGAGGTCGCGCGCTTCGAGCCCCGGGAGGTCCTGGTGCCGCAGGCGGACGCCGACGCGCTGACCGCTGCCCTGGGGCCCGTGCGCCTGACGCCGGTGGACGCGTGGTGGTTCGACCCGTCGGCCGCGCGCCGCACGCTGCTGGAGCAGTTCCAGGTGGCCACCCTGGACGGCTTCGGCGCCGAGGGCCTGCCCCTGGCCGTTGGCGCCGCCGGGGCGCTGGTGCAGTACCTGCACCAGACGCAGCTCTCGGCGCTGGCGCACCTGCGGGCGCTGCGGGTCTACAGCGTCGATGCCTGCCTGCAGCTGGACGAGACGACGCGGCGCAACCTGGAGCTCGTGCGGAATGCGCGGGACGGCAGCCGGCGCGGGACGCTGCTGGAGGCGCTGGACGAGACGGTCACGCCCATGGGGAGCCGGCTGCTGCGCGAGTGGCTGCTGCGGCCGCTCGTCGACGTGGAGGCCATCCGTGCACGCCAGCGCGCCGTCGAGGCCGCCCTGGCCCACCGGAGCCTGCGGGGGGAGGCGCGCGAGCTCCTGAAGGCCCTCCCAGACCTCCCCCGGCTGGTCGGGCGCATCGGTCACGGCAGCGCCACCCCGCGCGACCTGGCCACGCTGCGCGGCGCCCTGGAGCGCCTGCCCGCGCTGCGCGCCGCGCTCGCGGGCATCCCCGGGGAGCGATTCGCGGACCTCGCCGACCGCATCGACCCGCACCCGGCGCTGGCGGCGTTGCTGGGGCGGGCGCTGGTCGACGACCCACCGGTCTCGGCCCGCGACGGCGGGATCATCCGGCCCGGCTACGACGCAGACCTCGATCGGCTGCGGGCGGGCGCTGCAGAGGGACGCGCGTGGATCGCCGGCCTGGAGGCAGCGGAACGGGCCCGGACCGGCATCAAGTCGTTGAAGGTGGGCTTCAACAAGGTCTTCGGCTACTACATTGAGGTCTCCAACGCCAATCGCCACCTGGTGCCGGCGGACTACCAGCGCAAGCAGACCCTCACCGGGGCCGAGCGCTACGTCACGCCCGAGCTGAAGGCCCGCGAGGCGCAGATCCTGGGCGCAGAGGAGCGCACCCACGAACTCGAGCACGACCTGTTCGTGGCCCTGCGGGACAGCGCTGCGGCCCACGCGCCCGCGTTGCTGGCCACGGCGGCGGCGCTGGCGGAAGCCGACGTGCTGCTCGGGCTGGCGGAGGTCGCCGAGCGCTACGGCTACGTGCGGCCGGAGGTGGTAACCGAGCCGGTGCTGGAGATTCGCGCCGGCCGGCACCCGGTGGTGGAGCGAATGCTGCACGGCGAGCGGTTCGTGCCCAACGACCTCGTCCTCGACGTCGAGGACCGCGCGATCCTCATCGTGACGGGCCCCAACATGGCCGGGAAGAGCACGCTGCTGCGGCAGGCGGCGCTTGTCACGATCATGGCGCAGATGGGCGCGTTCGTCCCCGCGGCGTCGGCCCGCATCGGCATCGCCGACCGCATCTTCACCCGGGTCGGCGCCACCGACGACCTGGCCGCGGGGCGCAGCACGTTCCTGGTGGAGATGCAGGAGGTGACGCGCATCCTGCTGGGCGCGACGCGGCAGAGCCTGGTCATCCTGGACGAGGTGGGGCGCGGCACCAGCACCTACGACGGGATGAGCCTCGCCTGGGCGGTGGTGGACTACCTGCGCGACCGCATCGGCGCCCGGACTCTGTTCGCCACCCACTTCCACGAGCTCACCGAGCTGGCCGACCTGCTGCCGCGCGTGCACAACGTGGCCATGCGCGTGCGGGAGGAGGCCGGGCGCATCGTCTTCCTGCACGAGGTCGCCGAGGGCCGCGCCGACCGGTCGTACGGGATCCACGTGGCGCAGCTGGCCGGGATGCCCGCGGAGGTGCTGGACGAAGCCCGCCGCATTCTCCAGCAGCTGGAAGCGGCGGGGGCGCGCCCGGGCGACCCGGGCGCGCCCCCGGTGCCGGCGCGCGCGCGGCGGGCCCGCCAGCTCCCCCTGGCCCTTGAGCTCCCCTCGCCGTTGGAGGACGAGCTGCTGGCCCTTCCCATCGAGGCGATGACGCCGCTGGACGCCCTGCAGACCCTGGCCGCTCTGCGGGAGCGCGTGCGGCGCCGGCGCGAGACCGCGCCCGACGTCGCCCAGCGGCTCCAGTGAGGCTGCGGAAAGACGCGTGAGCCGCATCCGCATCCTGGACCCTGCCGTCGCAGACCGCATCGCCGCCGGCGAGGTCGTGGAGCGGCCGGCCTCGGTGGTGAAGGAGCTGCTGGAGAACGCCCTGGACGCCCACGCCCGGAGCGTCGTCATCGAGGTGGAGGGGGCCGGGCTGCAACTGATCCGCGTCACCGACGACGGCGAGGGCATCGCCGAAGAGGACGTCACGGTGGCGTTCGAGCGGTTCGCCACCAGCAAGATCGCCACCTTAGACGATCTCCACCGGATGCGGTCCTACGGGTTCCGCGGCGAGGCCCTGCCCAGCATCGCCGCGGTGGCCCAGGTGGTGCTGACGACGCGCCAGCCGGGGGCGCCTGCAGCCGTCCGGGTGGTCGTGGTCGGTGGGCGCGTGCAGTCGGTGGAAGGGTACGGCGCGCCACCGGGGACCACTGTGGAGGTCCGCCGGCTCTTCCACACGACGCCGGCGCGGTTGAAGTTCCTGAAGTCGCCGGCCCGCGAGCAGGCGCTGATCGCCGACACCGTCCTCAAGGCGACGCTGGCGGCGCCCGAGGTGACCTTCCGCCTGGCGTTCGACGGGCGCGAGCCGACCGTCTGGCCCGCCGCGTCCCTCGCCGAGCGCGTGGCCGCGGCGTTGGGCGTCCGCAGCCCCGGTGAGCTGATCGAGGTCCACGCCGCCGTCCCGGGCGGGACGGTGCGGGGATGGGTGCACCACCCGCAGCGGAGCCGGCCCACGCGCAGCGCCCAGTACGTGCTCGTCAACGGCCGTCCCGTGCAGCACGCCGGGCTGCGCCGTGCCGTCGAGCAGGGATGCGCCCAGCTGGTGCCGACGGGCCGCTTTCCGGCGTTCGTGCTCTTCCTCGACGTCACGCCCGCGCTGGTCGACGTCAACGTCCACCCGCGCAAGCTCGAGGTGCGCCTGCGCGACGAGGGACGGTTGGTCGGCGCCGTGGCCGGTGCGGTGCGCAGTGCGTTGCTGGCCTCCCCGCTGGTCCGGCAGGCAACTGCCGCGCCACTGCCGGCCGGCAGCGGCGGTGTGGTGACGTCCTGGCAGGAGCTGTCGACACAGCCCGCCCCGGGGTCTACGGCCTCGCTCGACCTGGCCGTCCGGGAAGGCGTCGACGCGTACCTGGGGACTGGAGGCCCGCGCCTGCCGCCGCTGCGGCCACTGGGCCAGGTGTTGCTGACGTACATCGTGGCGGAAGGCCCTGACGGGCTGTACCTGGTCGACCAGCACGCGGCCCATGAGCGGGTGCTGTTCGAGCGGCTGCGCGGCGCCCGGGCGCGCGGTGATCTCCCCCGCCAGGTGCTGGCCGTACCGCTGCCGGTGGAAGTGTCACCCGCGGACCTGCACCTGATCACCGGTGCCCGCGACGTGCTGGCGGCGCTGGGGTACGAGGTGGAGCCGTTCGGCCCGCACACGGCCCTCCTGCGCGCCGTGCCGGCGCTGGCCGCCGCGGCACGGTACGAGGACCTGCTGCGCCGGGTGCTCGCCGCGCTAGCCGACGACGGAGAGGGGGAGGAGCCCCTGGACCGCCTGGCCATCGCCACGGCGTGTCACGCCGCCATCCGCGCGGGCGACCGGTTGACGCCCGACACGATGGGAGCGCTGCTGGCCGACCTCGCCACGACCGACGATCCCTTCACGTGCTTCCACGGTCGCCCGACGATCGTGGCCATCCCGCGCGCCCAGCTCGAGCGGTGGTTCCTCCGGACCTGAGCGCACACCGTCCCGCAGACGAGCCGCACGACGAGGCGCCCGCGCCGCTGGCCGTGCTGTGCGGCCCGACTGCCGTGGGCAAGACCAGCCTGGCCGTGGCCCTGGCCCAGCGCCTGGGCGCGGAGATCGTCTGCGCCGACTCGCGCACCGTCTACCGGGGCATGGACATCGGCACCGCCAAGCCCACGGCCGCGCAGCGGGCCGCGGTCCCGCACCACCTGCTGGACGTCGCCGACCCCGAGGAGACGTTCACCGTGGCGCAGTTCCAACGGCTGGCGAGGGCGGCGATCGCCGCGATCCGCGACCGTGGCCGGTTGCCGCTGCTCGTCGGCGGTACCGGGCTCTACATCCGCGCCGTGGTCGACGACTTCCACATCCCCGCGGTCGCGCCCGATCCCGTCCTGCGGGCACGCCTGGAGGCGGACGCACGCGCCCACGGCCCGGCGGCGCTCCATGCCCGCCTGCAGGCGGTGGACCCGGTGGCCGCGTCCCGCATCCATCCGCACAACGTGCGGCGCGTGATCCGCGCGCTGGAGGTCTGCCTGGCCACCGGCCGCCCGATCTCGGCGCAGCAGCGCCGGGGCCCGTCGACGGCGGCGGTGCTCGTGGGACTGTGGCGCGCACGCGTCGACCTGTACCGACGCATCGATGCCCGGGTGGACGAGCAGCTGGCGGCGGGACTGCTCGACGAGACCCGCCGGCTGCTGCAGCGCGGCATCCCGCTCGAGGCGCCGGCGATGCAGGGGCTGGGCTACAAGGAACTCGCGGGCTACCTGCTGGGCCGGTACGACTACGCCGAGGCGGTCCGCCGGCTCAAGCGCAACACCCGGCGGTACGCCAAACGGCAGCTCACCTGGTTCCGCAGGGACGCGCGCATCCGGTGGGTGGATGCCACGGGCCTCGAGCCCGCTGCGCTGCTGCCACAGGTCCATGCTATCATGGTGACGGCACTCGCGCAGTGGGGGAGGGGAGAATGGGACCACAGCAGGTGAAGACGACGCCGTCGCAGCGGTTGCAGCGCATTGGGGCCTACCTGTTCGCCGACCTGGATCGGCGGCAGGAGGAGTTGCGGGCGCGCGGGGTCGACGTGATCAACCTGGGGGTGGGCGATCCCGACCTGCCGACGCCATCGCACATCGTCGAGGCGCTGACCCGCGCCGCGCAGGACCCGCGGACCCACCGGTATCCGCCCTACCTGGGCACCCGGGAGTTCCGCGAGGCGGTGGCCGAGTGGTTCGCGCGGCGCTTCGGCGTCGCGCTGGACCCCCACCGGCAGGTCCTGGCCCTGATCGGCTCCAAGGAAGGACTGGCGCACCTGCCATGGGCGTTGCTCAACCCCGGTGAGGTGGCACTGGTCCCCGACCCCGGCTACCCGGTCTACCGGTCGGCCACGATCATGGCCGAGGGCGAGCCGTACCCCGTGCCGCTGCGACCCGAGCGCGGGTTTCTCCCGGCACTGGACGAGATCCCCGCAGACGTGCTGCGGCGTGCGCGCCTGCTGTTCCTGAACTACCCCAACAACCCCACGGGCGCGGTGGCCACGCTGGAGTTCTTCACCGAGGCGGTGGCGTTCGCGCGGCGGTGGGGCCTGGTGGTGGTGCACGACAACGCCTACTCGGAGATCACCTACGACGGGTACGTGGCGCCGAGCATCCTGCAGGTCGACGGGGCGGCCGAGTGCGCCATCGAACTCCACTCGTTGTCCAAGACGTACAACATGACGGGGTGGCGCGTGGGCTTCGCCGTGGGCAACCACGCGGCCGTCGACGCGCTGGGCACCGTGAAGACCAACGTCGACTCCGGCGTGTTCACCGCCGTCCAGGCCGCAGCGGTGGCGGCCCTCCGGGGCCCTCAGGACAGCGTGGCGCACACGCTGGCGATCTACCGGGCACGCCGTGACCGCGTGGTGGCAGCGCTGCGTCGGGTCGGCTGGTCACCGCCGACGCCCAGGGGCACGCTCTACATCTGGATGCCCACGCCCGACGGCCAGTCGGCCGCCGCGTTCTGTGCCGATGTCCTCGAGCGCACCGGCGTGGTCATCACGCCCGGGGCGGGGTACGGGGCGTATGGCGAAGGCTACGTCCGCCTGTCGCTCACCACACCCGACGCGCGACTCGACGAAGCCCTCGAGCGGATCACCCGCGCCTATGCCTGAGGTGCGCCCACACCGCCCCCGCGCCCCCGTGCGGGGTGGAGGGGAGGTCCCCTGAGTCCGACGATCCTCGGCCTGCCGCGGCAGATTCAGCCCACGCACCGCCAGATGCTCGAGGCCCTGTCCCGCCGACGGGTGCCGCAGGAGCGGATTGCGAGCCCCGAGTTGCTCTCGATCCTCGCCCACCTGGCGCAGGCACTGCGCCGTGAGGTCGGCGTGTTCGTGGACCGCCACGGCGTCGTGGGTCCTGTGGTGATCAGTCGCCGCTGGCAGCCCCTGGTGGACGAGGCGGCGCGCCGCTCCAGCCGGGACGCGGGCCTGCGCTACGTGGAGGTGCACCCCCAGCCCGACGGCCGCCCGGACGAAGGCGACCAGCGCGTGCTGACCGACCTGGCGCTGGACCTCGTGGTGACCGCCGGCGTCGAACGCGGGGCGCCGACCGAGGTGTGGCTGCTGACCCCGACGGCGGCCGACGGTGACTCCGCCTGGGTCACCGAAGGGCCCTACAGCCCGGACGCCCTGGCCCACCTGGACCTGGCGCCGCGCGTTCGGGCTGCGATCGCCGCGCGGCGTCGCCGGGGACCGGTGCCGACGGGCAGCGCGCTGCAGGAACGGGCGGTGCTCGTGGCCCTGGACCGGCGCGGCGACGCCGAACGCAGCCTCGAGGAGCTCGCCCGGCTGGCCGAGACGGCCGGCGCCCAACCTGTTGCGACCATCATCCAGCGCCGGGCCACGCCGGATCCGGCGACCTACATCGGGCGGGGCAAGCTCGACGAGATCGTGCGGGCGGGCGAGCGGTACGCGGCTACCGTCGTGCTCGTCGACGAGGAACTCACCCCGGCGCAGCAGCGCACGCTGGAGCGCGAGCTCGGCATGAAGGTCCTGGACCGAACGGCGCTGGTGCTCGACATCTTCGCCCAGCGGGCGCGGACGCGTGAGGGCCGGCTCCAGGTGGAGCTGGCACAGCTCGAGTACACGCTGCCGCGTCTGGCCGGTCGGGGCGTCTGGTTGTCGCGGCTGGGCGGCGGCATTGGGACGCGCGGGCCCGGCGAGACCAAGCTGGAGATGGACCGGCGGCGCATCCGCCAGCGCATCACCCACCTCCGACGCGAGATCGACCTGATCCGCCGTCGCCGCGCGCGGCAGCGCGCGCCCCGCCAGCGGGCGGGCGTGCCCCAGGTGGCGCTGGTGGGGTACACGAATGCGGGCAAGTCTACGCTGCTGAACGCGCTGACGGGCGCTCAGGTCTTCGTCGAGGACCGCCTGTTCGCCACGCTGGACCCGACGGCCCGGCGGCTGGTGCTGCCCACCGGGCGGCAGGTGGTGCTGGTCGACACGGTGGGGTTCATCCAGCGGCTGCCCACGCAGCTTGTCGCCGCCTTCCGCGCCACCCTGGAAGAGGTCACCGCCGCCGATCTCCTCGTGCACGTCGTGGACGCCAGTCGGCCGGACTGGCCGGCACAGGTGGAGGTGGTGCACGACGTGCTGGCGGAGATCGGTGCCGGCGACCACCCGAGGGTGCTGGTGTTCAACAAGGCGGACCTGCTCGACGAGGCTGCCGTCCGTGCGCTGGCCCAGGCGCAGCCCGAAGCGATCGTGATCTCGGCCACGCGGCGGCAGGGGCTCGACCGCCTCCTGGACGCGCTGGCGCGCCACCTACCTGAACCCTGGCTGCGCGTGCGCCTGCGCATCCCCTACCGCGACGCGCGCCTGCTGGCGCAGATCCACCGCGAGGGCCGGGTGGTGGCGGAACACTACGACGGTGAGGGCGCGGTGGTGGTCGCGGACCTCCCGGGGCCGGTCGCGGTGCAGCTGCGCGCGCTCAGCGCAACCGGCGAAGCACGGCGATCGCCTTCCCCTCGATGACCACGTCCGTGACGTAGATGGGCGCCATCGCAGGGTGCGCCGGCTGCAGGCGGATGCGATCCTTCTCCCGGTAGAAGTACTTGACGGTCGCCTCGTCGCCCAGGCGCGCTACCACGATGTCGCCGTTGTTGGCCGTGGCCTGCCGGCGCACGATGACGAGGTCGCCGTCGAGGATCCCCGCCTCGATCATACTGTCGCCCGAGACCCGCAGCGCAAAAGTCTCGTCGCCGTTCACGAGATCGGCCGGCAGCGGCAGGTGGTCCTCGATGTTCTCCTCGGCCAGCAGCGGCACCCCGGCGGCCACGCGACCCACCACCGGGACCGGCACGACCTTGCGGCTGGGTCGCCCACCCGCCTCGAGGATCTCAAGGGCGCGCGGCTTGCTTGGATCGCGACGGAGGTACCCTTTGCGCTCCAACGCCGCTAGGTGGCTGTGGACCGTGGAACTGCTGGTGAGGCCCATGGCCTGCCCGATCTCCCGTACCGAGGGCGGATAGCCGTGCGTCTCGGTGTAGCGTTTCACAAACGTGAGAATGTCCGCCTGGCGTCGCGTGAGCCGTGCCGTCATCCCCTGCCTCCGGACATCGTCCTGTGCCGGTGCCCATCATAGCAGGTGCCGGTGGAAAACGCAAACACGTGTTCGGGAAGCATACGCGTGCGCCGATGGCGCGCCAAGGCCGAGGGCCTGCGAAGCCGCAAGGGCCGGCCGGGCCGGGCCGGGGAAAGTCCTGTCTACTTCGCATAAGGTCCGTTATGTTAAATACACGCCCTGTGCTGTCGCCAGGGCACGCGGCCGAGGCAGGCGCTGTGCGCGCGCCGTGCGCGCCGTGCAGGATGCGACCTACCGCACCCGAAAGACCGGGCCGCACGTGTCCCGCGCGGCACCGGCAACGGGACAGCGGCCTCCCTACAGGACAGGGGCCTCCCTACGGGACAGGGGCCTCCCTGCAGGTGTGGAACAGGGAGATGCGACGACCGGCTGCACGCGCGTCCCTCCCGCTGTGAGGGCACGTCAGGCCCGGTCGGGACACGTGAGGTGACTGCCGCCGGGGAGGGTACTATCGTGGGTTCACCACAGGGTCGCTGGGAAGAGACGGTCACCGTGCTGGGTGAAGCCTTCGTGCTGCTCGTCGAGGGCCCTGTCCACGACGGCCGGTACGAGATCCGCATCTGGGCCGGCCGCCGTCGGGGCCGACGCGATGAGCAGTACCTTCGCGCGCCGATTCGGGGCCGTACCCTCGACGATGCGCGTGACCGGGCGCTGGAGGCCCTCTACACGCACGTGGGCCTCGAGCGGTTCCATCGCCTGGTCGAGGACGAGGCGGCCCGCATCGCCCCGGGAGCGCAGGTCGAGGTCGGTGAGACCGCGCGCGACGTGGTCGTGTCCCTCGTCGGCGCCTTTGCGCTGCGCGCTCCGCTCGTGATCGCGCGGGACCGGGTTCTGGATCGGGAGGCAGACCAGGCCGCGTTGCGGGCGCTGGTCTCCGCGCACCTGGCGCAGTACGCGTATCGTACCTAGTGCCTGCCGTACGGCCAGGGCGCGCGTGCGGATCGGTGTGCCGGGGCGAGCGTGCCCGTCAGCCCGCCGTCTCCGCGGCGAGCACTTCGGCGTCGGCAGCCCGCACCATGCGCTCCTTCTTCCCGGTCCGTTCCTCGATGACGATGGTGAACACCCCGTACTGCGGTTCGAGCCGGTTCACGATGCCTTCCAGCCCCGCAACCCGCACCCGCGCCCCGGGTGTGATCGGTCGCCCGTGCCTGTCCGTCAGCTGCATATCTCCTCCTGGGACGACCCCTGCCGTTCCACGATCATGGCGATGCCCTGCCCGACGCCGATGCACATGGTGGCCAGCCCGTACCGCCCGCCACGCCGCCGCAGCTCGTGCACCAGCGTGACCACGAGCCGCGCACCGCTGCAGCCCAGGGGGTGGCCCAGGGCGATGGCGCCGCCGTTGGGGTTGAGCTTCTCCAGGGGGATCCCCAGGTCGCGCGCGCACGCCAGCACCTGCACGGCGAACGCCTCGTTGAGCTCGACCACGTCCAGGTCCTCGACGCGCAGGCCGGCGCGCGCCAGCGCCTTGCGCGTCGCCGGCACCGGGCCGATGCCCATGATGGCCGGGTCGACCCCTGCCACCGCGCTGGCCACGATCCGCGCGAGCGGCCGCAGGCCCAGGGCCGCGGCCCGCCGGGCTTCCATGAGCAACAGCGCAGCCGCGCCGTCGTTGATGCCCGAAGCGTTGCCGGCGGTGACGGTGCCGTCCTTGCGAAAGGCCGGCGGCAGGGCGGCCAGTGCCTCCAGCGTGGTCTGCGGCCGGGGATGCTCGTCGGTGTCGACCACCACCGGATCGCCCCGGCGCCGCGGGATCACCACGGGCACGATCTCGTCGGCAAACCGTCCGGCGGCCATCGCCGCTGCGGCCCGTCGCTGGCTCTCCAGCGCAAACGCGTCCTGCTCTTCGCGCGTGATCCCGTACTGCGTGGCCACGTGCTCTGCGGTCTCCCCCATGCTGTAGGGCGGGTACATCTCGGCCAGCCGCGGGTTAATGAAGCGCCAGCCGAGGGTGGTGTCGTAGAGCCGCACGTCCCCGCGCGGGAAACCCTCTGCCGGTTTCCCCATCACCAGCGGTGCCCGCGTCATGGACTCTACGCCGCCGGCGATGAAGACCTCCCCCTCCCCCGCCCAGATCGCATGGGCAGCGGCCACCACCGCCTGCAGGCCCGACCCGCACAGCCGGTTGACGGTCTGGCCGGCGACGCTGACCGGCAGCCCTGCGAGCAGGACCGCCATGCGCGCCACGTTGCGGTTGTCCTCCCCGGCTTGGTTCGCGCAGCCCAGGATCACGTCCTCGATCGACGACGGGTCGAGGTTCGACCGGCGCACCAGGGCCTGGATGACCGTCGCCGCCAGGTCGTCCGGCCGGACGTCCCGCAGCACCCCCCCGTAGCGGCCGATCGGCGTGCGCACGGCATCCACGATGACCGCGTCTCTGGCACCCTCACGCATGCGTCTCGCCTCCGGGCGACGGCGGGGTCGGCCCCGCGGGCACCCGCTGGCAGCCGGCCGCCACCAGCCGGCGCAGCCAGGGCGTGGCACGATACCGCGGGTCGCCCTGGTCGGCGCAGAGGGCGTCGACGATCGCCAGCACCACGTCGAGACCGACGGTCTCCGCGCGCTCCACCGGGCCCTGGGGATAGTTCATGCCAAGCCGCATGGCCGTGTCAACGTCGGCGGGGGCCGCGACGCCCTCGGCCACGGCGCACAGCGCCTCGTGACAGAGCAGCGCTTGAATCCTTGGGAAGATGCCGGCCACCCCGTCGCCGACCACCGCGACACGCTTGCCGAGCGCGGTCCAGAACGCCACCGCGCGCTCCAGGGCCTGGCGCGCAGTGCGCAGGCCGGCCTGGACCTCCACCAGCGGGCGGTCCGCCAGGGGTGGCAGCGTGGCGACGCCCACGACCCGCTCCGGTCGCTTGCAGCGCCGCGCGGCTTCCGTCACCGAACTGGTCAGGGTCAGCGTGAGGATCACGGCATGGGGTGCGAGCCGGCGCTCGATGGCCGCCAGTCGCGCAGCCTTCTCCTCGGGCCGATCCAGTGACGCGTCGACGACCGTCGTCGCCCGCCACCGGCCGGTGGTCGACGGGCGCGCCGTCACGGCGAGGCCTGCAGCGCGCGCGGCGGCGGCCACCTCGGTCGCAAGCGCGCTCTCGCCCACGACCACCACCGGCCCGCCGGGGCCCTCCTGCCGGCCTGCCGCGTTTGGGATTTCGCGCAGCTCCGGCGCCGGCGGGGTTCCCGCCGTCTGGCGGCCTGCAGCCAAGTCCGATACGGTCGCCGCACGGGCACTGTAGTCGTAGAACCCGCGACCGACCTTCCGCCCCAGCAGGCCGGCATCGACCATACGTTCCTGGATCGGGTGCGGGCGGTAGCGCGGATCGTGGAAGAACGCGTCGTAGATCGACCGCGACACCGCCAGGTTGACGTCCAGCCCGATGAGGTCCAGCAGCTCGAACGGCCCCATGCGGAACCCGCCAGCATCGCGCATGACGCGGTCGACCACGTCCACGGGCGCGAGGCCGTCGGCGAGCACACGGAACGCCTCGGTGTAGAACGGCCGCGCGACGCGGTTGACGAGGAACCCGGGCGCGTCCCGCACGGGCACGGGCTGCTTGCCCAGCGCACGCACCAGGTCCACCGCGGCGCGCACCGTCCCCTCCGCGGTGCGCTCGCCCTGGACGACCTCCACCAGCGCCATGGCCGGCACCGGGTTGAAGAAGTGCAGCCCCACGACCCGCTCGGGGTGCTGTGTGGCCGCCGCGATGCGGGTGATGGGCAGCGACGACGTGTTGGAGGCGAGGACGACCGAGGGCGGGTGCAGCGCGTCCAACCGGCGGAACACCTCGCGCTTGGTCGCTAGATCCTCGGGCACCGCCTCGATGACCACGGCCGCGCCGTGCAGGTCCGCCAGCTCGGTCACCCACCGCAGACGGCCCAGGATGGCGTCGGCGTCCGCCGGGGTCAACCGGCCGTCGGCGACCCGGCGCCCCAGCGCTTCGGCGATGCGCGCGCGACAGCGCTGCAGCACGTCCTCCGCCACGTCGGCGACGACGACAGAATACCCCGCCGTCGCGGCGACCTGCGCGATGCCGCCGCCCATGGTGCCGGCGCCTACCACGCCGATCAGGGGACGGCTGTCCATCCCAGGCCCTCCCCTGCCCCGCCCGCGCCTAGCGGCCCTCAAAACGGGGCTGGCGCTTCTCGAGAAAGGCCGCCACGCCCTCGCGGTGGTCGGCGGTGCGCCCGGCGATCTCCTGCAGGTGCGCCTCGTACTCCAGCGCCGCCTCCAGCGACGCCGTCAGCGCGTAGGCGAAGGCGCGCTTGGTCAGCCCGAACGCCCGCGTGGGCCCCTGGGCGAGCCGGGTCGCCAGGGCCAGCGTGTGCGCCATCAGCTCGTCGTGAGGCACCACGCGGTTGACCAAGCCGAGCCGCAGCGCCTCGTGGGCGTCCACCGGGTCGGCGGTGAACGCCAGCTCGAGGGCCTTCCCCAGCCCCACCAACCGTGGCAGCGTGAACGTGCCCCCGGAGTCGGGCACGAGGCCGACGCGGCTGAAGACCTCGATGAACGACGCGCGGTCCGAGGCGATCCGCAGGTCGGCCGCCAGCGCCAGGTTGCAGCCGGCGCCGGCCGCCACCCCGTTGACCGCGGCGATCACCGGCTTCTCCATGGTGCGCATGCGCAGGACGACGGGGTTGTAGCGGCGGCGCAGGGAGTCGCCGTACGACACCGCCTCCGCGCCCGTCCGCTCCCGGAGGTCCTGGCCGGAGCAGAAGCCCCGGCCGGCGCCGGTCAGCACCACGCATCGCACGTCGGGCGTGCGCTCGGCGAACCGCAGCCCGTCGTGCAGGTCGGCCAGCAGCTGCTCGTTGAGCGCGTTGAGCACGTCGGGCCGGTTGAGGGTGAGGGTCAGCACGCCCCCGTCCAGGGCGGTGAGCACCGTGGCCAGCGTCGGTATCGGGCTCATCGCGTACCTCCAATCAGCGACTCCGGTCAGCGACCGCGAAAGGTCGGCGGGCGCTTCTCCAGGAACGCCCGGACGCCCTCGGTCTTGTCGTCGGTGGCGAACAGAAGGTAGAACAGCCGCCGCTCGTGCTCCAGCCCGACCTCGAGGGTGGTGTCGAACGCCCGCAGCACCGCTTCCTTCGCCAGCCGCACGGCCACCGGCGGCTTCGAGGCGATCAGGTGCGCCAGCCGTCGAGCCTCGTCCAGCACGACCTCGTCGGGCACCACCCGGGTCACCAGCCCCATGGCGTAGGCTTCGGCGGCCGGCACGTGCCGGCCGGTCAGCACGATCTCCATCGCCCGGGCCTTGCCCACGGCGCGCGTAAGGCGCTGGGTGCCGCCCGCGCCCGGCATGAGACCGATGTTGATCTCCGGCTGCCCGAACCGGGCGCTCTCGCCGGCCACGATCATGTCGCACAGCATGGCCAGCTCGCAGCCTCCGCCCAGTGCGTAGCCGCGCACCGCAGCGATGAGGGGTTTGCTGAGGTGGCGAATGCGCTCCCACTGCTGAAAGCGGTAGCCGGTGAGCATCGTCACCGGGGTGGCCTCGACGAACTCGGTGACGTCGGCGCCGGCTGCAAATGCCCGGTCGCTGCCGGTCAGCACCATGCAGCGGACGTCGTCGTCGCGGTCGGCGGCCTCCAGCGCGTCGACCAGCTCGTCCATCGTCGCACGGTTCAGCGCGTTCAGGACCTGCGGGCGGTGCAGCGTCACGACGACCACGGGCCCATCGCGCTCGACCAGCAGGTGTGCGTAGGTCATCGGATCTCCTCCTCGGGCGCATTGCGGGGCGGCCTACCCCCAACAGGGACGACGTCCGCCCCGGCCACGCCGCGACGGCTTATGGGTCTAAGCCGGGGTTGGCGGCAACGCCGCACCGCACCGGCCGCAGAACCGGAACTCGGCCGGGAGCCCCTCCGCGCCGCAGGCCGGGCACGCGGCGGTCGGCGGGCCCCAGACGAACTCGGTGGAGGCCCCCATCGCCAGCCGCCTGCGGATCCCCGCGTAGTCCACCGGCCGCTTCGCGAGGAACGCGCGGATCCCCTCGTAGGTCTCCGCGGCGCCCGCGTGCAGCGTGAGCCACTCCCGCGCGTGCCCGATCGTCAGGTGCCACGAGATGTCGCGCCAGAAGTTGAGCTGCTGTTTGGTGTAGCGCGTCACCTCTGGCAGCTTGTGCACGAGCGCGGTCACGAGCTCGTCCACCGCAGCGTCCAGCTGCGGGCGGGGCACCACCCGGTTGACCAGCCCCCACTCCAGGGCCTGCGGTGCCGGGATCTCCTCACACAGGAAGAGGATCTCCCGGGCGCGGCGGTCGCCCACCACGAGGGGCAGCCACTGCGTGGCGCCCGCGGCCGGCACGCTCCCGCGGGCCGGGCCCACGTGGCGGATGGCGATGTCGCTGGCGGCCACCGCGAGGTCACACGCCAGGTTGAACTCGTTGCCACCCCCGACCACCATGCCGTTCAGGCGCGCGATGGTGGGCTTGCCGATGTTCCGCAATCGCTCCTGGGCCTCGATGAACGCCCCCATCCACTTCCAGTAGTCCCGGGGACGGGCCAGGAACTGCTCCTGTTCCCGCAGGTCGGCGCCCGTGCAGAACGCGCGGTCCCCGGCCCCCGTGAGCACCACCACGGCCACCGCGTCGTCCCAGGCGGCGTCTTCGAACGCGCGGCTCATCTCGCGCAGCGTGGGGAAGTCCAGCGCATTCAGCACCTCCGGTCGGTTGATGGTCACCGTGGCCCGGGGACCCTCTTTAACGTACCGGATGCGCTCGAACCCCAGGCTTGCAGGGTCCTGCGGTCGTGGACCGTGCATATTGGCTGGCCTCCCGCGTCAGGGATCGTGTGAGGTCGTACCTGTTCTCCACGGGGCCGCGGGGCGGTCGACGGCGGTCCCGGACGTCCCGAACTAGTGCAGGACGGCCGCGTCGTACCCCCGCGCGCGCACCCGCGCCGCCAGGTCCTGGGCCCGCGCGCGGTCGCGGAACGCGCCCACCCGGACTTTGTAGAGCCCGCCCTCGTGCACTACGTACGGTGCGAAGCCCTCGGCCCGCAGCGCGTCGGCCAGCTGTCCTGCACGCTCGCGGCTCGTGAACGCGCCCACCTGCACGATGTACAGGGTCTGTGCCGGGCCGGGCTGCGGCGAGGCCGCACGGCGCGGTATCGGGGGCACCGCCCCGGTGTCTGGGCCAGTGCGCGCCGACCCCGGCGGCGATGGCGTCGGCTGCGCCGGCGCGGCAGGCGGTGCCACGGGGACGGCTGGGGCCGGCGTGGGCGTGGCGGCCGGCGTACGCGGCACAGGACCTGGCAGAGCGGTCGTGGGCGGTGTCGCGGGCGCCGCTGGCGTCGGTGGTGCCAGCCGGCGCGGTGCAGGCGACGGCGGGGCCGTGGGCGGCGGCGCCAGCTGTCCCACTGACGGCCCCGGTGTCCCCTTGAAGTAGCGCTCCCCGACCAGATACCCGATCACGAGGGACGCTACGAACAACCCGACCAGCACCACGCCAGCGACCACGCTGTTGTATCGCACAACAGGCCATGTTCGGTGAGGCGCCTGGAACTCCTTCGACGCGCGGCTCGCCTCCGACGACAGCCTGACGTGGTCACACGCCATCACCGCGACGGGTGACCGTGCCGTCTCGATCACCCCCACCCCGCCCCCGCACTAGCGCAGGTCGGCGAGATAACCCGCGAGGACCTGCTGGCGCGCGCGCAGCTCCTCGTCGCGCCGTCGTTCCTCCTCCACCGTCTCGGCCGGGGCCTTCGCGAGGAACGCGGGATCCGCCAGGCGCGCGGCGGTGCGTGCCGCGGCCGCCTCGACCCGTTGGAGTTCTTGTTCGAGCCGGCGCCGGGCCCTGGCGCGATCGGTCGTGGGCACGGCGAGCGAGACGTCGAGGCCGGCTGCGACGGTGCCGACGCTCCCGGGCTCCCGCTGCCCGTCGGCGGCGATGCGCAGGTCGGCGCGCGCCAGTCGGGCGACGTACTCCTGGTACTGCTCCACCACCTGGCGGCGATCCACAGGCCCACCCACGCGGACCGCCGGCCAGGACGCGGGCGCCAGCCCCAGATCGGCCCGCAGCGAGCGGATGGCGCGGGTGACGGCCATGAGCACCTCCACCGCCGCCTCCGCTGCGGGATCGTCCTCGCCGGGGTCCGGCGCCGGCCACGGTGCGATCACGATGCTCTCGCCCTCGTGCGGCAGCAGCTGCCAGATCTCCTCGGTGATGTGCGGCATGATCGGATGCAGCAGCCGCATGGTCCCCTCCAGCACGCGCCACAGCGTGTGCTGCACGGCGAGGCGCCGGCCTGCGGCCAGCCCGTCCCGGTACAGGTCGACCTTGGAGAACTCCAGGTACCAGTCGCAGTACTCCGCCCAGATGAAGTCGTACAATGCGCGGGCCGCCTTGTCGAAGTCGTAGGCCTCCAGGTGCGTCGTCACCTGCCGCACGAGCCCGGCGTAGCGGCTGCGGATCCAGCGGTCGATGGCGCTCAGCTGCTCGCGAGCCGGCGCCTGCGCGGGCGTGAAACCCTCCAGATGCATGCGCACGAAGCGGGCAGCGTTCCAGATCTTGTTGTTGAAGTTCCGGACGTCCTCCAGCATCTTCTCGCCGAACCGGAGGTCCTGCTGCCCCTGGGAGCAGCGCAGCGTCAGCGCGTAGCGCAGCGCGTCGGCGCCATAGCCCTGCTCGACGTAGTCCAGGGGGTCGAGCCCGGTGCCCAGCGACTTGCTCATGCGCTTCCCCTCGATGTTGAGCACCGTGGGGTTGATGTACACGTCGGTGAACGGGACCTCGCCCATGAACTCCAGGCCGAACATGATCATGCGGGCGACCCAGAGGAAGATGATGTCCCGACCGGTCACCAGCACGCTGGTCGGGTAGAAGTAGCGCAGGTCCGGCGTGTCCTGGGGCCAGCCCAGGGTGGCGAAGGGCCAGGCCGCCGAGGAGAACCACGTGTCGAGGATCTGCTCCTCCTGCCGCAGGTCGGTGCCGCCGCACTCGGGGCAGCGGGTGGGCGCGTCCCGCTGAGCGACCAGGTGGCCGCTGGCGCAGTGCCAGACGGGGATGCGGTGGCCCCACCACAGGCGCCGGCTGATGTTCCAGTCCCGGATGTCGCTCATCCAGTCCAGGTAGACCTTCGTCCACCGCTCCGGGTGGAAGCGCACCCGGCCCTGCCGCACGGCGTCGATCGCCGGCGCCGCCAGTTCTTGCATGCGGCAGAACCACTGGTCGGTGATGTACGGCTCCAGGATCGTCTTGCACCGGTCGCACCGTCCCACGTTGGTGCGGTAGGGTTCCACCCGCTCGACCAGTCCTGCCGCCGCCAGGTCTCGCGCGACGGCCTGGCGGGCCTCGAACCGATCCATGCCGGCGTAGCGCCCCGCGTCGGCGGTCATGCGTCCGCGCTGGTCCAGGATCACCAGCACGGGAAGCCCGTGGTCGGCGCCGATGGCGTGATCCAGCGGGTCGTGGCCCGGGGTGATCTTCAGAGCACCGGTGCCAAAGCTGGGGTCGACACGTCGGTCGGCGATGACAGGCACCCGACGGTCGACGATCGGGACGACGACCTCGCGGCCCACCAGGGCCCGCCAGCGCTCGTCGTCGGGGTGAACGGCGACCGCCACGTCCGCCAGGATCGTCTCGGGCCGCTGGGTGGCGATCACCACGTCGGGCCCGCCGTCGGCGCCGCGGTAGCGCACGTACCACAGCTGGCTGTCCAGGGGCTGGTAGTCCACCTCCAGATCGGACACGCTGGTCTGGTCGTGGGGGCACCAGTTGATCATGCGCTGCCCGTAGTAGATGTAGCCCTTGTGGTACAGGCGCAGGAAGCACTCGATGACCGCGTCGTAGTAGCCCGGATCCAGGGTGAAGGTGACGCGCTCCCAGTCGCAGCCCATGCCCAGGCGACGGATCTGGTTGTAGATCAGGCTCCCGTACTTCTCCTTCCACGCCCAGGCGTACTCCAGGAACTTCTCCCGTCCGAGGTCGAAGCGCGTCTTGCCCTCCTTGGCCAGCTCGCGTTCCATCACCACGTGGGTGGCGATGCTGGCGTGATCGGTGCCGGGCAGCCACATGGCGTTGTAGCCCTGCATCCGCCGCCACCGGGTCAGGACGTCCTGGATCGTGTGGTTGATGGCATGCCCCATGTGCAGCGTGCCCGTGATGTTGGGCAGCGGCATCATGATCACGAACGGCGTGCGCCGGGGGTCCACCGGCGCGTGGAAGTAGCCGCGGGCGAGCCACTCCTGGTAGCGGCGGGGCTCCACGGTGAGCGGATCGTAGGGGGCCGCCGTCTCCTCCGCCGACCGCGACGGCGGTGCCGTCGTCTGCCTGCGCGCCTGCCTTCCTCCTGGCATCCTCGTCCCTCCAGAACGTCATGCGCCGCTTCGCCCCAAGGGCGAAGCGGCGCTCCGCGGTACCACCCTGGTTCCCGCAGCCCGTACGCACGCCGGACCGGGGACCTTGCCTCGCGATCTCGGGCGAACCCGGCAGGCCCTCCGTCGGCGCATCGGACCTGCGGCTCAGGGGCGACGTTCGACCGGCCCGCTACCGGACGGCCTTCCACCCGTGGCCGTCCTCGCTGGGGGCGCTGCCGGCCTACTCCTCCCCGTCCTCGCCTGTTGGCCTCGATTATAGGGCCCAGTCGACGCCGGTCAAGCCGGCCGCTCCGGCCCGCCCGGCTGCAGGACGGCAGCCAGGTCCGCGCGTACACTCGCCAGGTGCTCCCGCATGGCGGCTTCCGCCCGGGCCGCGTCGCGCGCGCGGATCGCGCCCGCCAGGCGCGCGAGCTCCCGGAACGTCTTCTGGGCCCGCGCCCGCTGCCGCAGCGCCCGCGCGCGCACGGGCTGGGTCTGCGCCCACAGCTGCTCGAGGAGCCGGCGGAGCCGCCCGTTGCGGGCCGCCTCGGCGATCGTCACATGGCACGCGGCGTCGATGGCCAGCAGACGCTCGACCTCACCCGCCTTGAGGGCAGCGCCAAACGCCTTGATGAGCGTGCTCAACGTGGCCGGCAGGTCGGCGCTCCCATGGAGGGCGGCCAGGCGCGCCGCCCGGGCCTCCAGCACCTCGCGCACCTCGTACAGCTCCTCGGCGTCGGCAAGCGAAAGCCGAGGAACCATCATGCCGCGGCCTGGCGCCGGCTCCAGGAGCCCTTCTGCCGCCAGGCGGCGCAGGGCGTCGCGGATCGGCGTGCGGCTGACCTGCCACGCCTGCGCCAGCTCGACCTCGTTGATCCGTGTCTCGGGCCCCAGCCGGCCCGACAGAATAGCGTCACGCAGCCGGCGGTACGCCGCCGCGCTGACCGTTTCGCGCACCGGTGGCGGGCCCCAGGCGAGTGCGTCTTCTGGTGTGCTCACGAGTCGGCCAGACGTTGGCGACAACGAACCGCGAATGCGTACACCGATGAGTTCCGAACTCTGTACACAAAAATAGTGCGACAGTTTTCGTATTTTGTCAACTTTTGTGTGGTAGTCGTGGATTCCTTGTTGACGGTGGTCGCTGATGGTATGGTGGGGACGGACGGTACGCACCCTCAAGGAGGCGGTCGATGACGTACATCATTGCCGAGCCGTGCATTGGCGTGAAGGACCGAGCCTGCGTGGAGGTCTGTCCGGTCGACTGTATCTACGAGTACGTGGAAGAGGTCGGCGGGTTCGTAGTTCCCGACCCCTCCACCGGATCGGGACCGGACAAGCAGGTCATCCCCCGGGGCGACGTCACGCACATCCCGCCCGACCACATCCCCAAGGACGTGCTGACCGCGCAGCTCTACATCCACCCCGATGAGTGCATCGACTGCGGGGCCTGCGAGTCGGTCTGCCCGGTCACAGCCATCTTCGCCGAGGCCGACGTGCCCGACCAGTGGAAGGCGAAGTACATTCCCCTGCAGTACGAGGTCTTCGGGCTCGAAAAGAAGTAACCGCAGGCCGGGAGGGGATGGTGCGTCCATCCCCTCCCAGGAGTGGGCCTTCCGGTGCCTGACCCCGGGTGATCGGCAGCGCCGGGCAGCCCCACCCACCCCACGCACGGATTGCGTCGTCGCCGGCCGGCCCGGCTGCTCGCCGGCGCGACGATGAGCACACCCGGGGGACCGGCCGACGGCGTGCAGGCGCCGTCGCCGACAGGCCTAACTGATCGCAGGCGCCTCCGGCTGGCGCGGGACCGGCTGCACCGAGGGGACAGGTGGGGCCACCAGCGGCCCGGGGACGGCTACCGGCCCCGACGACGCCGCCGCCTCCTCGCGGCTGGGGAGCAGCGCCTCGGCCAGCACCTCGTCCATGTGCGCGACCAGCACCAGCCGCAGGTCCCGCCGGACGTTGGCCGGGATCTCCTGGAGGTCCTTCTCGTTCTCCTTGGGCAGGATTACCGTCTTGATGCCGGCCCGGTGCGCGGCGAGGATCTTCTCCTTGAGCCCGCCGACCGGCAACACGCGGCCGCGCAGGGTGATCTCGCCGGTCATGGCCACGTCGCGGCGCACCGGGCGGCCGGTGACCGCCGAGGCGAGCGCGGTGGCCATGGTGATGCCCGCCGACGGGCCGTCCTTGGGCACGGCTCCTGCGGGCACGTGGATGTGTACGTCGGTCTGCTGGTAGAACGCCTCGTCGGCGCCGAACCGGCGCGCGCGCGAGCGCACGTAGGACAGGGCCGCCTGCGCCGACTCCTTCATCACGTCGCCCAGCTGCCCGGTGAGGACCAGCTTCCCCTCCCCGCGCATCAGCGTGGCCTCCACCGACACCACGTCGCCGCCCATCTCGGTGTAGACCAGGCCGGTGGCCACACCGACCTCGTCCTGCTTCTCGGCGGTGCCGAACCGGAACTTGGGCGGCCCCAGGTACTTGTGGACGTTGGCGCGGGTGATGCGCGCGCGGGTGACGGTACCGCGGGCGACACCCGTGGCCACTTTGCGGCAGATGGCGCCGATCTCGCGCTCGAGGTTCCGGACGCCCGCTTCCCGCGTGTACTCGCGGGCGATGAGCCGCAGCGCGTCGTCGGTGAAGGCGAGCTGCTCCGGCGTCAGGCCGTTGGCCTTCAACTGCTTGGGCACCAGGAACTGCTCGGCGATCTTGACCTTCTCCTCTTCGATGTAGCCCGGGAAGCGGATGACCTCCATGCGGTCCCGCAGCGCGGGCGGGATCGTCTCCAGGATGTTGGCCGTGGTGATGAACATCACCTCGGAGAGGTCCAGGGCCAGCTCCAGGTAGTGGTCGCTGAACGCGTGGTTCTGCTCGGGGTCCAGCGCCTCCAGCAGTGCCGCCGACGGGTCGCCGCGGAAGTCCACCCCCAGCTTGTCGATCTCGTCCAGCATGAACACGGGGTTGCGGCTGCCGGCCTGCTTCAGGCCCTGGACGATCCGCCCGGGCAGCGCCCCCACGTAGGTGCGCCGGTGCCCGCGAATCTCCGCCTCGTCCCGCACGCCGCCCAGCGACACCCGGACGAACTTGCGGCCCAGCGCGCGGGCGATGGATCGCCCCATGGAGGTCTTGCCCACGCCCGGGGGGCCCACGAAGCACAGGATCGGGCCGCGCGACTCGGGCGACAGCTTGCGGACCGCCAGGTACTCGATGACGCGCTCTTTGGCCTTCTCGAGCCCGTAGTGGTCCTCGTCGAGGATCCGGCGCGCCTCGTCGATGTCCAGCCGGTCCTCGGTGCGGGTGGTCCACGGGATCGCCAGGATCCAGTCGAGGTAGGTGCGCACCACGACCGCCTCGGCCACCATGGGCGGCATCTTCTCCAGCCGCCCGAGCTCCTCCAGCGCCTTCTGCTTGACGTGCTCGGGCAAGTTGGCGGCCTCGATCTTCTTCCGGTACTCGTTGACCTCAGCCTGCCGCTCGTCGCTCTCGCCCAGCTCCTGCTGGATGGCCTTCATCTGCTCCTTGAGGAAGTACTCGCGCTGGGACTTCTCCATCTGCTTGCGGACGCGGTTGTGGATCTTCCGCTCCAGCTCCATCACCGCCAGCTCGCGCGTCAGCACGGTGTTGAGCTGGTCCAGGCGCGTCTTGGGATCGGCCTCCAGCAGACCCTGCCGCTCCTCCAGTTTGAGCGTGAGGTGCTGGGCCACCAGGTCCGCCAGGCGCCCCGGATCCTCCGCCTGGCTGGCGGCCACCAGCTGGTCGGGCGGCACCGTGCGCGCGAGCCGGGCGAACCGCTCGAACTGCGAGAGCACCGCGCGCATGAGCGCCTCGACCTCCGGCGTCTTCTCCACGGTGTCCGCCTGCAGGACGACGGCCACTTCGAAGTACGGCTCCTCCTGCGGGAACTCGGTGATGCTCACCCGCCGCAGGCCCTCGACGATGACCTGGAGCACGCCGTCGGGCTGCTTACCGACCTGCAATACCCGGCAGACCGTGCCGACGGTGTAGATGTCCTTGGGCCGCGGGTCGTTGATGTCGTCGTCCCGCTGCGCTGCCAGGACGATGAGCCGGTCGCGCTCGAGCGCTGCCTCCAGCGCCCGCAGGGACTTGGGTCGCCCCACGCCCAGCCCCTGGACCTGCGTGGGGAATACGACCGTCCCTTTCAGCGGCAAAAGCGGCAGCCGCTCGGGGATCTGGGTGGGCACGTTGGTGCCTGCCACCGATGTCCTCCTCTGGCCCTCGTACGGGCCGGTCACGATCTCGTCCGCTGGCCCTGAGCCCTCCGGCGTTCGGGCTCCAGCCAGCGACGATGTGGACCGGTCGGGCATGCCCCGCCGGTCCTCGTACTATAGCAACGATTCCCGGATCGCGCGTGTTCCCGACCACCGCGCCATCGCAGTGGCGCGGATTTATCAAATATAAATATTACAGGATAATCTTGGCACTGTGCAACGTGTCGGACTGCGTCCCAGAGAGCCGACAGGGCAGCAGCTGTGTCCACACAGCCGGGGTCCGCGCGCAGGGAACCCGCTCGGACCCGGGAACCGCTCGGCCTGGGCCCCGCACCTCGAGTCCGGAATCCGTCGGGCCCCGGCCCCGCGCCTACGACGCCGACCGCTCGCGGCTGTGCTTCTTCAGGTCGCTGGCGGTGAGCAGCAGCGGCCCCGCCCGGCGCAGGACGGCGTCCTCGGTCACGATACAGCGCCGGATGTCCGCGCGGGAGGGGACCTCGTACATGATGTCGAGCATGATCTCCTCGATGATGGTCCGCAGGCCGCGCGCCCCCGTGTTCCGCGCCATGGCCTCCCGGGCGATGGCGCGCAGCGCTTCGTCGGTGAACGCGAGCTCCACGTTGTCCATCTCGAGGATCTTCTGGTACTGCCGCACCAGGGAGTTCTTGGGCTCCACCAGCACCCGCACCAGGTCGTCCTCGTCGAGCGGTTCCAGCGGCACGACGATGGGCAACCGCCCGATGAACTCCGGGATCAACCCGAAGCGCAGCAGGTCCTGGGGCATGATCTGCGCCAGCAGTGCCGCCACGTCGCGCTTGGTGCGGGAGGCCACCGGTGCCCCAAAGCCCATGCTCGTCTGGCGCACGCGGGCCTCGATGATGCGCTCGAGCCCTTCGAAGGCCCCGCCGCAGATGAAGAGGATGTTGGTGGTGTCGATCTGGATGAACTCCTGGTGCGGGTGCTTCCGGCCACCCTGGGGCGGCACGTTGGCCACCGTGCCTTCCAGGATCTTCAACAGCGCCTGCTGGACGCCCTCGCCCGACACGTCGCGGGTGATGGACGGGTTCTCGCTCTTGCGGGCAATCTTGTCCACCTCGTCGATGTAGACGATGCCCCGCTCGGCCTTCTTGATCTCGTAGTCCGCGGCCTGGATGAGCCGCAGCAGGATGTTCTCGACGTCCTCCCCCACGTACCCCGCCTCGGTCAACGAGGTGGCGTCGGCGATGGCGAACGGCACGTCGAGGATGCGGGCCAGGGTCTGCGCCAGCAGGGTCTTGCCGCACCCGGTGGGCCCGATCAGCAGGATGTTGGACTTCTGGAGCTCGACGTCGGAGGGCCGACGGGTGCCGATGCGCTTGTAGTGGTTGTAGACGGCGACCGCCAGGGCCTTCTTGGCCCGGTCCTGACCCACCACGTACTCGCACAGGGCCTCGTAGATCTCCCGCGGCTTGGGCGTGGGCCGGAGCCCCGGCCGCGGTTCCTCCGCCGCCAGCTCTTCTTCGACGATCTCGCTACACAGCTCGATGCACTCGTCGCAGATGTACACGCCCGGCCCGGCGACGAGCTTGCGCACCTGCGCCTGGGGCTTGCCGCAGAAGGAACACTTCATGCGGTCACGCTCGTCGCTGCCACGGAACACGGTTCCCTCATCCGCCCTTCGCCACGCGCTCCCGCGGCCGGATGACCTGGTCGATGAGCCCGTACTCCTTGGCCTCGCTGGCACTCATCCAGAAGTTGCGGTCGGTGTCCCGCTCGATCCGCTCCAGGGGCTGGCCGGTGTGCCGCGCCAGGATCTCGTTCATGATGGCGCGCATCTTCAGGAACTCCTTGGCCTGGATGTCGATGTCGGTGGTCTGTCCCTGCGCGCCACCCCAGGGCTGGTGGATCATGATGCGGGAGTACGGCAGGGCCGAGCGCTTGCCCTTGGTGCCCCCGGCCAGCACCAGCGCCCCCCCGCTGGCGGCGAGCCCCACGCAGATGGTGGCGATGTCGGGCCGCACGTACTGCATGGTGTCGTAGATCGCCAGCGAGGCGATCAGGTCGCCGCCCGGGCTGTTGATGTAGAGCATGATGTCCTTGTCGGGGTCTTCGCCCTCGAGGTAGAGGAGCTGGGCGATGATGAGGTTGGCCACATCGTCGTCGATGGGCCCGCCCAGGAAGACGATGCGCTCCTTCAGCAGCCGCGAGTAGATGTCGTAGGCGCGTTCCCCACGCGGCGTCTGCTCCACGACAATGGGTACCAGGGTCATCCTAGCCGTCCACCTCGCCTCTCGCGCGCGCCACCAGGGCGGCCGCGGCCTTGCGCCGGCGCAGCACCGCCCGCAGGGTCGCGCGCCGGGTCTCGTCCGCCAGCCACTCCCGCAGCCGCGGGAGATCGAGCTGCAACTCCGCGGCGAGTTTCTCCTCCTCCGCAGCGATCTCCTCTTCCGTGGGGGTCAGCCCTTCCCGGTCAGCGATGGCGTCGAGCAGCAGGCGCACCTTGAGCCGTCGTTCGGCGCGCGGCCGCAGCTCCTCCCGCAGCGTCTCCAGTCCCTGGCCGGTCGCGACCAGGTAGCGTTCCAGCGTCAGCGCGCGCCGCTGCAGCGACTCCTGCAGGTCCTCGACGAGGTGGTCCAGCTCGTGCTCGACCATGCTCACCGGCAGCTCGATCCGGGCGCGTTCCAGCACCGCGGCCAGCACCTGGTCGCCGTAGGCCTCCTGGGCCCGCGCGGTTGCGTCGCGCTCCAGCTGCTCGCGCAGCCGGGCGCGCAGCGCGTCGACCGAGGCGACGCCGGCGGCCGTCTGGGCGAAGGCGTCGTCCAGGGGCGGCAGGTCGCGGCGCCGGACGTCCACCACGGTCACCACCAGCCGGCCAGCCTCACCCACCGCGAGCGTGCGCTCGTCCCCCGCCTTCGCCCCCTCGAGCCCGGTCTCGACATCCGGCGGGAACACGCCGGCCCCCAGCTCGATCAGCACTTCCCGGCCGACGGCAAAGCGCTCGACGCCTTCCACCGCCGTCGGGCGGACCAGCACGAAGTCACCGCGGGTGGCCGGCTCCTGCACCGACACCAGACGGCCATGGCGGCGCCGCAGGTCCTCGATAGCAGCATCGACGTCCGCGTCGCTCACCGTGGGTGCGGTGTATGGCACCCGCACGGTCGCGTAGTCGCCCGGATCCACCTCGGGGGCGATGTCCACCCGCGCCGTGAACCGCAGGGGTTGCGTCTCGTCGAGCGGCGGCACGTCGAACTCCGGACGCCCAACCGGCACGACGCCGGCCTCGGCCACGGCCCGCCGGTAGGCTGCAGCCACCAGGCCCTCCAGGGCCTCGTTGTAGATCTCGTCGCGTCCAACATAGCGCTCGAGCACCGCCCGGGGCGCCCGGCCCGGCCGAAATCCGGGCACCCGCACCTGACGGGCCAGTCGCCGCGCGGCTGCCTGGACCTCCCGGCTCACCTCCCCTGCGGGCACCTCGACGTCGAGAACCGCCCGGCTGGGCGACTCCCGCCTCCACTCTACTTTCATCGACAGCCTCCTGCTCGATGTCCAGGGGGCACGACCTGGTGCGGGCGGAGGGACTCGAACCCCCACCGGCTCAACGCCGACCAGATCCTAAGTCTGGCGCCTCTACCAGTTTGGCTACGCCCGCACATACCCCAGCGCGGTATCCCCCACCCTGTAACGGGAAACAGACAGGCCGGCTGGTCACGCCCTGCCGGCCCGGCCACGTCCGCCGTCTGCCATTCTACGGCAGGCCCCGGGAGATGTCCATGCGGCGGCCGGGCGGCCGTCGGGCGCGTGCCCGCACCAGGACCGTGTCGGCCTCGGTGGACCCCGCAGCAATCGGGGTCGGGATGCCCAGCCGCCGCCGCAACGCGCCAGGATCGTGGAGACCGGCAGCCCTTGGAGCGGGTCAGACTAGGGCCAGGCTGGCGAACGAGACCAGGCCGCCTGCAGGGTCCTCTGCGGTGCCATACCGCAGCAGCCGTCCGCGCACCGGGTCGAGCACGCGCAGTGCCAGGTACACGGCCGACAGGGCGTCGATCCGCTGGGGATTGCCGCCGACCGTGACCCGTTGCCAGAACCCGTCGGCATCGCCGGCCACGATGGCCTCGAGCACCTCTCGGTCCCGCGCCGCGGTGCGCGCGGCCAGGACCGGGGAGACGGGCTCCGGATCCCCGAAGCGAGGCCCCACGTGGCTGAAGTCCACGCCGACGACGACCGCGATTTCGTCGGCCCGGGCCGCCAGCACCTCCCGCACCGCCTGCACCACGCGCTCCACGGCCTCGACGCGACGGGGCGACTCTCCTGGCGCCACCCACCGTTCGAACGCCGAGACCAGGAGTGGGACGATCGCCGGAGGACGGCCCTGGCTGATGGCCTGCAGGAAGAGCACCTGGAACTCCAGCGAGTGCTCGGTCCGATGCGCGATCTCGTGCGCCGTGAGGTCGCCCAGCCGGTCCTGCAGCGCCGCTGCGATCTCCAGGTCCACGGGCACCGTGCCCAGGGGCGTGAGGAACGGCTTGCACGTCAGCACGATCGGGACAGGAGGGGCACCGTGGGCCACGCCGAGGAGCAGACACGTGGGGGGCAGACGGCGGGCCAGCGCCGCATACGCCCAGCCGTAGCACCAGCCGCCCCGACCCAGGTCGATGTGCGGGGCGACGATGCCCCGTGGCTGGAGGTCGCCCAGCTCCTCGGGTGAGGCGGCGCGCAGGTACTCGGCCAGCGTCTGGCGCAACGCGTCGGGGTCCGCCGGGTAGGCAGTGCCGGCGTGGAACGCCGGTCGCACCGGTGATGTCCGGAACGCGTCTTCCATGGCCTGGCGGCGTGCGCGCAGGCCGTCGCTCTCCAGCAGGCCGTGGTGGTCGAGCTCCTCGACGAGCCGCCGCAGGTCCCAGGAGAACAGGAGGTCGCCGCCCGACCGGCGGGCGTACTCGGCCTGCACGTCGACGACGTCGCGGTGCCCGTCCAGCAGCAGCGCCACGAAGAACGCCTGCGGGGACAGCAGCACCGGCCGCTCGGCCACGCCGTCGGGGTCGCGTACCGCGATCAGGTCGCGGCCGCTCAGCCGTACGGGGTAGGCGTCCAGGCCAGGGCGAAGACGCGGCAAGGCCACGGAGTGTGCTCACTCCCCAACGGTACTATAGTACGCGAGGGCGTCCCGGGAAGCGATCGGGGGAGTGGGTCGTACACGCGGCGTAGAATCGTCGCTGTGGTGCGCGTGGTCTCGAAGCGCGAGAGCGCCGGAACTACTAGACGTGCCCGCTGGAGGGCCGTGAGGGACTCGAACCCACAACCCGCTGATTAAGAGTCAGCTGCTCTGCCAGTTGAGCTAACGGCCCTCGTTCCGTCCCCTATTATAGACCGGCCGAACGGCATGTCCAGCACTACGGGCAGTGCAGGCGGCGGAGCTGCTCGTGCCGCTCGAAGACCAGCTTGCGGTACAGCTCGTTCACCTCCTGGTAGCGCTTCTGGGCCAGGTCGTCGTCGTAGATGGTGCGCACGGGCCGCTCGTAGAACGAGCGCATGCCCGAGAAGGCAGCGGCCTGAGCGGCCACGGACCCGGGCGGGCCTTCCATCTTGAACCGCGGCAGGATCGGGAACAGTCCGTGGGCCATCATGAGCTGCTGCCCCTCGTCGCTCAGGAGGAACTGGAGGAAGGCGCGGGCGGCGCGTGGCGCGCGCGCGCCCGTCAGGATCGCCGACGGCGCCGGCGAGATCCAGGCGTAGGGCGGGCTCACGAAGCGGATCTCGTGGCCGTCGCGCACCTCCTGGAACGCCATGTAGCTGAGCACGGCGAAGCCGACGGCGAACTCGCCCCTGGCGACGAACGTGGGCACGTCGCGGCTGCGGGTGACGTAGATGCCGGTGGTGGCAGCCAGCCGCTGCGCCCACTCCCACCCCCGCTGCCAGCCGCGCAGCTGCAGGATCACCTCGAGCGACGCGTGGTTGGTGGCGGAGCGGTCCGGGGTGGTCTGGACGACCTGGCCCCGGAACCGGCAGTCCAGCAGGTCGTCCCAGTCCCGCGGCGGCTCGAGGCCCAGGCGCCGCAGCAGGCGCGGGTGGTAGACGATCCCGGCCGGCGTCAACGCGGTGCCGATCCAGTAGCCGCCCCGGTCGCGCAGTGGGATCGGGCGGGGTTCCCCCACCGTCTGGGGGACTTCGCGGACTAGGGCGTCGGGCAGCTCGTGCGGCACGATGAGCCGGCGGGCCACGAGGTCGTCCAGCACCTCCGCCTCGCTGGCCCACAGCAGGTCGGCGTCGGGGCGCCCGCGCCATTCGAGCACCCGGGCGTACATCGTCGGGCCGCCCAGGTAGACCAGCGTGGGCCGGACAGCGGCGCCGTACCGTTGTCGGGTGTGCTCGGCGAAGCGGGTCGCCACGGGATCGGCGACCTCGCGCGGGATGGGCGTCATGACCACCAGGCGATCTTCCAGCGCCTGCCCGGGCGCCGGATGCGACGGACCAAGCAGCAGACCCAGCGCCACCAGTACGAGGGCAGCCCCGCGGACAACTCGTGCGACCATGGTCGGCTCCTTCTGGCGCAAAGCAAAAGACGCCCGATCTCGGGCGTCCCCCGGGGCGATGCGAACGCGCCAGGAACTCGCAGCCTTCACCTCATACGGACTGTACCGTCGGCCCCGGAATTCCACCGGGCCACGACCGGCGCGCGCCGGTCTCACGGGCTGTAACCGCCGATCGGGAATTGGCGCGCCGTGCGCGCCTCACCCTGCCCCGGAAGGCTGCGGCCTCTCGGTGCTGGCTCTCAGCATAGCGCGGGCCGACGATGCCCGCAACTGGTCCCGCGTCCCCGGCTCCCACGCCCTCTGAGCAGCCCGGGCACCGGTGCGGCGGCCTGCGCGCGTTGCGGAGTACAAGAACACCGAGGTCACCGTGCGCAACCGACCGAGGGCGCCCGGTGAGGCGTCCATGTTGTGAACGGGGCCTGTACGGAAGGGTCGGGAAGTTGCCGTGACGCAGGCAGCACTCGCAGAGGCGCACTGCACTGCGTGCGTCCCGTGCTGCCCTACGGAATCCCCAGCCGGTGGACGATCGCCCCGGAGACGAGCAGGGCCGCCGCCAGGGCGATGCCGCCGAGGAGCCCGACGACCCCGGTCACCTCCTGCGGGCGGCGCTCCCACCCCACGGCCCGCGCGAGCCGTTCGTAGGTCTCGCGCAAGCCCTCGGCCGACGTGGCCCGGAAGTACTTGCCGCCGGCCTCCCGCGCGATGGCCTGCAGCTCGGTCTCGTCCAGCGGACCGCCAATGGTCCACGCGCCGTCGGGCGTCTGCGGCTGCCCCACGCCCACGGTGTACACGGTGACCTGCTGCAGCCGGGCAATGGCAGCGGCCTGCACCGCGTCGATGCCGGTGTTGCTGCGGCCGTCCGAGAGCAGGATCACCACGCCTGGCGGCAGCGGCCCCGCCGGCCGCACGGTCAGGGTGCCGTCGGGCTCGGGCCGCACCCGTCCTGGCAGCGCCGCCACCGCCTCGAGCAACCCCTCGCCGATCGCTGTCCGCCGGATGAACCGGAGCCCGTCGAGGGCATCGAACAGGGGCTGGCGCTCGGTGGTGGGCGGGACCAGCAACGACGCGTATCCCCCGAACGCCACCAGGCCGATGCGCACACTCGGGGGCACCGTGCGGATGAACGCCCGGGCCGCCTCCTGCGCCGCCGCGAGCCGGTTCGGGAGCACGTCGGTAGACCGCATGCTGCCGCTGCTGTCGATGGCGAGCACAATCGCGGCGCGGTCTGCGGGGACGGGCAGGGGGACCTGCGGTCTGGCGAGCGCGACGAGCACGAGCACCAGCGCCGTCAAGAACAGCACCGCGGCCAGGTGCTGGCGCCCCGGCCGCGCGTGGGCCGCGGCCGCGCGCAGCATGCCGACGTGCGGCACCAGCACGGGGCCCGCGGGCGCACGGCGGCGTGCTCGCCGATACAGCAGCCCCAGGGCCGGCACCAGCAGCAGCAGCCAGAGAACTGCGGGCCACACGAAGGGCGCCCGCATCAGCACGCCACGCCGACGGGCGTCCCGTGTCGATGGTCGCGCATCGCTGACCTCCCGACGACGTTAGTCCCCTGCGGGGACCGGCACGGGCGTCGACCTGGCCGGGTACGGTGATCCGCCGAGCGGAGCCGGACGGATCGCCAACACCAGCAGCCCGGCGATCAGGGCGAGCGCCGCCGCCGAGTGGAACGCCAGAGTGTAGGTCCCCAACCGATCGTAGAGGACCCCGCCTACGAGGGCGCCGACGGCCGCCCCGATCTGGTGCGAGAAGAAGATCCAGCCGGACAGCTCGCCAACGGAGTAGCGCCCGTAGATCTGGGCGGTCAGTGCGGTGGTCGCCGGGACCGTGGAGATGTAGTTCAGGCCGTAGACCGCCGCGAACGCGAACAGGCCGGGCACAGTGCCAACGAAGGGCAGGAAGGCCAGCGACGCCCCGCGCAGCAGGTAGTAGGCCGCGAGCGGCGTGCGGGCGCCGTAGCGGTCGCAGATCCAGCCCGACGCCACGGTGCCCAGGACGTTGAGCGCGCCCATGACGCCCAGGGCCTGCGCCGCCTGGCCCGCGTGGAACCCATGGTCGGTCGCGTGCGGGACCAGGTGGGTGAGCACGAGCCCCGACGTGGTGTAGCCGCATACCCAGAACGAGCCCGCGAGCAACCAGAAGGGCAGTGTCCTGGCCGCGTCCCGTATCCCCGTCCGCGCGGCCGCCCGGTGCGCCGCCGTCACGGGGCGCGCGTCGTCGGCCGCGCCGTACGGCCGCAGCCCGACGTCCTGGGGATCGTCGCGGATCACCAGGAGCACCACGGGGAGGATGACCGCCAAGAACCCGAGCCCCAGGCCCAGGTAACTGGTCCGCCAGCCCCACGCGAGGGTCACGGCCATGACCAGGGGCACGATGAGCAGCTGTCCGGCCGCCATCCCCGCCCCGGCCAGGCCCAGCACCAGCCCGCGCCGGGTGTCGAACCACCGCGCGGCCAGCGACGCCGCCACGGACATCGCGGCACCACCCGCGCCCAGCGCCGTCACGATCCCGGCGGTCAGGTAGACGTGCCACAGGGCTGTAGCAACCGACGACGCGAGAGCACCGAGGCCGAGCAACGCGGCCGCGCCGGTCAGCACCCGGCGGGGGCCCCAGCGGTCGGCCACGTACCCCACCGCCGGACCCACCGCACCGTACAGCAACAGGGACAGGGACGCCACCAGGGACAGCGCCGCACGCGTCGCGTGAAAGTCCGCCTCCAGGGGCTTGATGAACACCCCGAACGAGGCCCGCACGCCCGAGGAGGTCAGCAGAACGAGGATCACCGCGCCCAGGACGACCCACGCGTAGTGCATGGGCATGGGCGAGCGGGCCGTCGTCTCGGTCATCAGGGTCTCCTCGCAGCTGCTCTGTGAGACGCAACTCTGCGGTCCGGTCGGTCTATTCCCGTCCCGCGGCCGCCGGCGTCTGCGCCCACCGCCACCCCGGTCCGGGCTCCTACCGGCGTGTCCGGGCGGGGCGCCCGTAGAGGGCGCGCGCGCTGCGCAGGTGCGCGATGGCCTCCGCGCGGCGGCCCATGGTGTCGTAGAGCAGGCCCAGGTTGTAGTGGGCGTCGGCGAACTGCGGGTCGCGCTCGAGCGCCTGCCGGTACATCTGCGCGGCCTCCACGTACCGTCCCAGGTCGTCGAGCAGCACGCCGAGGTTGAAGTAGGGAATCGGATCGGCCGGCGCGTGGCGCATGGCCTGGCGGTAGTGCGCCTCGGCACGGGCGGTGTCCCCTGCCTGGTGGTACAGCCGGCCCAGGTTCGTGTGGGCGTCCGCGAAGGTGGGATCGAGCTCCAGCGCCTGCCGGTAGGCCAGGCGGGCCTCCGCGGGCGACGATGCCTCGAGCTCGCAGGCTAGGGTGAACCAGTCCTCGGCGTCCAGGGCCGTGGCCGGTCCGGCCGGCGTCGGCAGCGCGACCTCCTCCGCGACGTCCTGCACGTCGAAGTTGAATAGGAACTGGCCGGAGTCGGGCTGCCAGCGGGCCTGCCCGTCCCATGCCACGATCCGTCGCCCGTCGGCGTAGATCGTGAGGCTGGTGAGGTGCCGGTCGTCGGGGAGCTGGCGCCGTAGTGACTGCAGCAGCCGCCGGATGCGCCGCAGGGGGACGCGGGCGTCCAGCAGGCTGCGGGTCGTCTTGAGGAGCAGCAGGTCCTGGAACGAGAACTCCAGCCGGCGGCCGCGGCCCTGGCGCGGGGTGACGAGCCCGGCGCGCACGCAGGCGCGCACGCGCCCCTCGGGCAGCTCGAGGATCTTCGCCACCTCGCGGGTGGTGAAGTGCGTCATCTCCTGGCAGCCCGCGCCCTCCCCGCCTCACCCGCTGTCGTGCGTCTGGCCGGAGCCGCTGGTTTCTTCTCCCGCGGCACGCGCTTCTCCAGGCTCTTCTTCAGGGCCTCCATGAGGTCGATGACCTGGGCCCGCTGGACCTGCGGCCCCACCGGCACGACCTCCTTCCCTTCCACCTTGGTGTTGATGAGGTCCAGGACGCGCAGCCGGTACTCGTCGTGGTACTTCTCCGGCGCGAACCGGTCGGTCGCCAGCTCGTCGATGAGCTTGACCGCCAGCTGGAGCTCCCCTTCCTTCACCTTCACGTCTTCCCCGCGGTTGATCTCTCCGAAGTTGCGGACCTCGTCGGCAAAGTACATGGTGTGGAGCACGAGCCCGCCCTGGGCCGCCCGGATCAGCACCAGGCTCTCCTTGCCGTGCATCACGAACGTGGCCAGCGCCACGCGGTTCGTCTTGGCCATGGCGTCGGCGAGGAGGCGGTAGGCCTTCTCCCCTCCCTTGTCGGGCCCGAGGTAGTAGCTCTTTTCGAAGTAGATCGGGTCCACCTGCGGGAGGGGCACGAACTCCGCGATGTCGATGACCCGGGACGCGTCGCCTTCCAGTGCCTTCAGTTCCTCGTCGGTCACCTGCACGTAGCGGTCCTTGGCGTACTCGTAGCCCTTGACGAGTTCCGCACGGTCGACGACCACCTGCTCGGTGGGGCAGAAGTACTGCTGGCGGACACGACTGCCGCACCTGGCGTGGAGCAGGTTGAACCGGATTCCGCCGGGGGAGGTGGCGGTGTAGAGTTTGATGGGAATGGCCACGAGGCCGAACGAGATCGTACCGGAACCGATCGAATGCGGCGGCATCGGCGGTTCCTCCCGGAGGCGCCTGAAGGTGTCCTGTACGATACCATGAAGCGCCAGCACGCTCAAGCCCGCGGTGGGCGCGCCGGCGGAGCCGCCCCCGTCCCAACGGCCGCCGCCGCGCTCGCGGCTTACCGACACAAGCGCGATCCGCAGCGGACGCCCGAGCCGTTCGGCGGAAGCCCGCGGGGCGGTCCGCCACGGTTCGTCGTCCAGCAGCACGCCGCCCGGCGGCTGCACTACGACCTGCGCCTGGAGATGGGTGGCGTGCTGAAGAGCTGGGCCGTCCCCCTGGGCCCCTCGGTGAAGCCCGAGGAGAAACGGCTCGCCGTCCAGGTCGAGGACCACCCGCTGGAGTACGCCGACTTCGAGGGCGTCATCCCGCCGGGCAACTACGGCGCTGGACCCGTGATCGTGTGGGACACCGGCACGTACCGCCTGGGCGCGCCCGACGACCCGCTGGAGCAGCTAGCGCGCGGCCGGCTCGAGGTGGAGTTCTCCGGCTACAAGATGCGCGGGTGGTGGACCCTGGTCCGCATGGCCCGCACGGAGCGGAACTGGCTGCTGATCAAGAAGGCCGGTCCGGGCAGCGGCGACGAGGAGCTGACCGCCCGCTACCCTCATTCGGTCCGCTCGGGGCTGACCATAGACGAGATGCGCGAGCCGGCGCGACGCCTCCAGGCGATCGCGGCGCGGCTCCAGGCGGCCGGCGCACCCCGCGGCGACGTCTCCGCCCGGACCCAGGCGTTCATGCTGGCGACCCCGGCAATCCGGCCGTTCTCCCACCCGGGGTGGATCTTCGAGGTGAAGTACGACGGCGTGCGGGTGCTGGCGGAACGGCGCGGGGAGACGGTGGCGCTCGTCGGCCGCAGCGGGCAGGTGGTGACCGACCGCTACCCCGAGATCGCCGAGGCCCTGCGGTGGCTCCCCGTGACCCGCGTCGTCCTGGACGGGGAGATCGTGGCGTTCGACGCCCACGGCCGGCCGAGTTTCCAGCGCCTCCAGGCCCGGATGCTCTTGCGGCGCCGTGCCGACGTGGCCGCCGCTGTGCACACCCATCCGGTCGTTGCGGTCTTCTTCGACTGCCTGGCGGTGGAGGGCCACGACCTGCGCCGGCTGCCGCTCCTCGAGCGAAAGGCGTGCCTGCGTCTGGTGGTGCCGCCGCTGGGGGTCGTCCGCTACGGCGACCACGTCGCCGAGCACGGGGACGCCTTCTACGACCTCGTCTGCGAGCAGCGACTGGAGGGGATCGTCGCCAAGCGCGCTGACAGCCTGTACGTGCCGGGGCGTTCGCGAGAGTGGGTGAAGATCAAGTGCGTCCGGCGCCAGGAGTTCGTCATCGGCGGGTACACGCTGCCACGGGGCGCGCGGCGGTTCTTCGGCGCGCTGCACCTCGGGCTCTACGATCAGGAGGGCCGCCTGACCTACGTGTCCAAGGTCGGCTCGGGGTTCGACGACGCCACGCTGGCCCGGGTGTGGGAGGCGCTGCGCCCCCTGGCGCGCGCCACGTCCCCGTTCGCCAGCGGCGCGCCCACGGGGCGCATCCACCGGTGGGTGGAGCCGCGCCTGGTGTGCGAGGTGCGCTTCGCGGAGTGGACACAGGACGGGGGGCTCCGGCATCCGGTGTTCCTGGGGCTGCGGCCCGACCGGGCGCCCGAGGAGTGCCGACGGGAGGAGCCCGAAGACGAGCAGGCGGTGTCCGCGGCGATCGTCGCCCCGTCCGACCACGGACCCACCGACGTGGCGCCGCCGCGGGTGCGCGTCACCAACGCCACCAAGGTCTTCTGGCCCCGCGAGGGCTACACCAAGGGCGATCTGATCGCCTACTACGAGGCGGTGGCGCCGCTGGTGCTGCCCTACCTGAAGGATCGTCCGGTGGTGCTCACGCGCTACCCCGATGGCATCGCCGGCAAGTCGTTCTTCCAGAAGGATGCGCCGGCGTTCGTGCCGGCATGGGTGCGCACGGCGCGGATCTACTCCGCCGAGGCCGAGCGCGAGATCCGCTACGTCATCGTCGACGACCTCGACACCCTGCGGTACGTGGCCAATCTGGGCACGATCCCCCTCCACATCTGGGCGTCCCGGGTGGGCAGCCTGGACCGGCCCGACTGGCTCGTGCTCGACCTCGACCCCAAGGACGCGCCCTTCACGGACTGCGTGGCCGTGGCCCGCGGTCTGCACCGCATGCTCGAGGAGCTGGCGCTGCCGCACTACGTGAAGACGTCCGGCGGCAGCGGGTTGCACGTCCTGGTGCCGCTGGGCGCACGGTACACCTACGAGGAGGCGCGCACGTTTGCGCGGCTGCTGGCGCTCCTGGCCGTCGAGGCGGCGCCGGCGATCGCCACGGTGGCGCGCCCGCTGGGGGCGCGGGGCGGGAGGGTGTACGTCGACGTGGGGCAGAACGGCCAGGGCCGCACCATCGTGGCGCCGTTCTCGCTGCGTCCCCTGCCCGGGGCGCCGGTCTCCTGTCCCCTGCGCTGGAGCGAGGTCACGGCCAGGCTCACGCCGGCGCGGTTCACGCTGGCCACGGTCCCCCAGCGGTTTGCGTCGCTGCCCGATCCGCTGGCGCCGGTCCTGCGCGAAGCGATCGACCTGGCGGATGCCCTGGCGCGTCTGGAGCGGCGGTTGGGCGCATCCCGCGGCCGACGCGCCAGCGCGCGATAGGCCCGCAGCTCCGCGCCGCTACCTGCAACGCAGTACCTCGCCCCTCGAGCGGCTCCAGCGTGCGCGACCAGGTGGGTGACGCGCGGTGCGTGGATTGTCCGGCCCCTCGCCCCACCACGTCGGTTGGCCGGAACGTCGGCTACGCGCGACGCGCGTGGATCGCCCGCCAGATCTTGCCCGGCCACAGCGGCATGTCGAGGTGGCGCACGCCAAAGGGCGCGAGGGCGTCCAGCACCGCGTTGACCACGGTCGGGGTGGCGCCGATCGTGCCGGCCTCCCCCACGCCCTTGGCCCCCAGCGGGTTGCGCGGCGTGGGCGTTTCGGTACGGTGCGCCTGGAAGCGCGGCAGCTGCGGTGCCCGCGGCACGGCGTAGTCGGCCAGGGTCGCCGTTACGAGCTGCCCCTGGCGGTCGTAGACGATCTGCTCGTAGAGGGCCTGGGCCAGGCCCTGCGTGACCCCGCCGTGGATCTGTCCTTCCACCAGCAGCGGGTTGATCGCCACGCCGCAGTCGTCGACCGCCACGTACGCGCGCAGGGACACCTGGCCGGTCTCGGGATCCACTTCCACGACGGCCACATGCGTACCGAACGGGAACGTGGCGTCGCCGGCGTCGAACGTCGCGCGTGCCCACAGCATGCGCCGGCCTGTGCGGGCGACCAGGGCACCGAGCGTCACGCCGCGCTCGGGGGTGCCCGCCACGAAGACCCGGCCCTCGGCCAGCACCAGGTCCTCGGGGCGGGCCTCCAGCTGCGCGGCCGCCAGGGCCACCAGCCTGCGGCGCAGGCGTTCCGACGCCCGGTAGGCGGCGGTGCCGCCCACCACCAACGACCGGCTGCCGGCCGTGCCCTCGCCCGTGGGGATCCGCGCGGTGTCCCCATGCACGACCGTCACGGTGTCCAGGGGCACGCCCAGCACGTCGGCCACCACCTGAGCGAGGCCGGTGGCCGTCCCCTGCCCGTGCGGCGAGATCCCGGTCAGCACCGTCACCCTGCCGGCGGTGTCCACCTGCACGCGCACGCGATCCTCGCCGTAGGTGCACCACTCCACGTAGCTGCCAAGCCCGATGCCGAGGTAGCGGCCCTGCTGCCGGCCCTCAGCCTGCCGCCGCCGCCACCCCGCGTAGTCGACGACCTCCAGCGCGCGGTCGAGGGCACGGGCGTAGGCGCCGCTGTCGTAGAGATAGCCTGCGGGGGTGCGGTAGGGGAAGCGTTCGGGGGGTATGAAGTTGCGCCGGCGGACCTCGGCGGGATCGGTCCCGATCTCACGCGCCAGCAGATCGAGCATGCGTTCGAGGTAGAACGCAGCCTCCGGGCGCCCGGCGCCCCGGTAGGCGCCGGTGGGCATGTGGTTGGTGTACACTTCCACCAGCTCGACCTCGACGTCCGTGATCTCGTAGGGTCCTGTTGCCATGCGGGTCGTGAGGGTCGGGACGTCGGCGGTGGTGGACAGCAGGTAGGCGCCGACGTCGGCGACGATCCGCAGCCGCAGCCCGCGGATGCGCCCGTCGCGGTCCGCGGCCAGCGCGACGTCGGCGGCCTGCGCCCGGCCGTGGCTGGTGGCCAGCAAGTCCTCCCGGCGCGTCTGCACCCACTTCAGAGTGCGTCCCAGGCGGACGGCCAGCACCGGCAGCAGCAGTTCCTCGGGGTAGATGTTGATCTTCGCACCGAACCCGCCGCCCACGTCGGGTGCCACGACCCGGATGCGCAGCCCGGCCAGCTGGGGCAACGCCTCCAGCAGCGCGTGGAGGTCGTGGGGCATCTGGGTGGACGACCACACCACGAGGTGTCGTCCCCGACGCCCCGATGGCGGCACCGCCAGCACCGCGCGCGGTTCCAGCGGGACCGCAGCCAGGCGCTGGTGGGCGATGCGCTGCTGGAGCACCACCGGCGCGCGGGCGAACGCCGCGTCGGGATCGCCGTAGCGCCGATGACGGCGGTAGGCCACGTTGGACGCAAGGCCCTCGTGGATGACCATCGCGCCCGGAGCCAGCGCGTCCTCCGGGTCGGCCACCACCGGGAGCGGATCGTAGTCGACCTCGACGCGCTCGGCGGCGTCGGCGGCCGCATACGGACCGTCGGCCACCACGGCGGCAACCGGTTGCCCCACGTAGCACACCCGGTCGATGGCCAGCACCGGGTGTGGCACCACCGCGCCGCCCTTAATCTCCCCGGACAGAGGAGGCAGGTCGGGGAGGTCACGCGCCGTTACAAGCTCGACGCCCGCCGGCGCGCGGATGCCGCGTACGCGCGCATGCGCCAGAGGACTGCGTACGATCGCCACATACCGCAGCCCCTGCGCGGAGAGGTCCCCGGTGAACGTCCCGCGGCCGGTGACCAGCCGCGGGTCTTCCAGCCGCTTGACGCGTGCCCCACGATATGCTGCGTGCCCCATGCTCTCAGGAGTTGACCGCGCGGGGCCCGGGCTCCTGGTGCCCTGCGGCCTGTGCTGCCGGGTTCAGCCAGAGTTCGAAGTCCCTGCCGATGACCGACAGGGCCAGGGTGATGCCGGCGATGGCCAACGCAGGAGGCGCCGCCCACCAGCTCCACGCGGTGCCCGTGAAGAGCAGCGGGTAGGCGAAGGCGGTGTGCAGGATCAGCCCCCAGCTGATCTGCGTCGGATCCCCCAGGCCGAGCAGCGCCAGCGTGGCCTCCATGAGGATCGCCCACCGCACGGTGAGCAAGAACTTCGTCCACAGCACGGGAAGGAGCACCGGCACGATGCAGGTGCGCACGATGCGCACGCCGGGCGCGCCTACCGCGCGGGCCGCCTCCACGTAGTCCTGTTCCATGGTCGTCGCCACCAATGCCCGGACCACCCGGGCGTAGGCCGGCCAGCCCAGGAGCGTGAGGGCGACCACGAGATGGAGCAGGCCGGGCCCAAGCAGCGCCACCAGGAGGACCATCACGGGCAGGTGCGGGATCGCCAGCAGCACGTCGGTGACCGCGAGCAGTACCCCCCGGTACCTCCCCCCGACGACCGTGAGGATCCCGACGAGCCCGGATGCCGTCGTGGAGAGGAAGGCAGCGGCGAACCCCACGGTCAGCGAAACCCGCGCACCGTGGAGCCAGAGGCTGAGGAGGTCTTGGCCGAGGTCGTTGGTGCCCAGGCGATGGGCAGGGGACGGCGGCTCCACGGGCGCACCGACCGGGGCGCGTGGCGGGTAGGGCGCAAGCACGCCGGCCAGAGCTGCCGCGCCGATGGCGGCGAGCAGCACGCCGGCAGCGAGCCACGTCGCCCCCCGTGGCCGGAACCTGCGTCCGACAGCGGGGGCGCGCGTCATCGCGCACCCCCGCGACGCAGCCGCGGATCCAGCATGGCCGCCAGCGCATCGAGGGTCGCCACCGTGGCCAGTGCCGCCACGCTCGCGGTCAGGAAGACGCCCTGCATCACCGGGTAGTCCCGCTGCGCCACGGCGTCGACCAGGAGTAACCCCATCCCCGGGTAGGCGAAGATCCGCTCCACCACGGCCGCGCCGGTCACGGCGTACCCCAGGCGCAGCCCGAGCAACGCCGCCACCGACGGCAGGGCGTTGCGCCACGCGTGCCACAGCACCCCGCGTTCGTCGAGCCCTTTGCCGCGCGCCACCAGCAGGTACGGGGCGCCGAGGGTGGCTGCCAGGGCGTTGCGCGAGAGCAGGAAGAACGCTGGCACGAGGGCCGCGACGAGTGTCGCGCCGGGCAGGGCGGCGTGACGGACCACGTCAGCGACCCACGCGGCGAGGCCACCGGGGCCCTGGTGGGGCAGAAACGGCGTGACCGCGCCGCCTACGGGGAACAGCTGCCACCCTGTGCCCAGCACCACGATCAGGCCCATGGCGACCAGGAACTCGGGGAGCGTCCCGAGGCCCACCACCAGCGGTGTAGCCAGACGCACCAGCGGGCGCTGCGGGGACCACGCCGCCATGGTGCCCAGCGCCGCGCCCAGCGCGGCGGCCACGAGGACCGCCAGACCCACCAGGAATACGGTCCATGGCAGGCGCTCGGCGATCAGCGCGGTCACCGGACGGTGCGAGGTGAGCGATCGCCCCAGGTCGCCCCGCGCCAGGCCGGCCAGGTACTGGACGAGCTGCTGCGCCATCGGCCGGTCGAGCCCGTAGGTGCGCCGCAGCTCGGCCGCCGCCCGTGCTGGCAGGAACGGCGCGCCCTCCGCGCCTCCCGCGGCGAGCGGGCTACCCGGGAGCAGCCGCGGCAGGAAGAAGTTGAGGAGCACCAACGCCGCCAGGACGCCCACATAGCGCCCCAGCGGCCAGCGCCCGGGCCCCGGGGCCATCAGCGGAGGAACGCCAGCTTGTTGTCGGCGAGCGGGATGCCGTTGAGCAGGCCACCGCGCGTCGCCAGCGGGGTGAACTTCCGGCTGTCGTAGATCCAGTAGAAGCGCCGGTAGTACAGCGGCAGCGTGGGCAGTGCTTCGCTGAGCGCGACCTGCATCGCCTCGACGTAGCGTCGCCGCTGCGCGGGGTCCACCGCGCGCGCCTGGAGCTGCGCCAGGCGCACGTATGTCGGCGAGCGCATCACGCTGCCCGCGGCGAACTGGTTGGCGTCCCGGCCGGTGAACCAGGTGCGCAGGTAGTCGGGATCGCCGCCGCTCCCGGTGTGGAACGTCAGCAGCAGCTGAAACCGCCCCTCGGCGCCCAGCTGCGCGCGCATGGCCGCGTCCACGGTGCGCAGGCGGACGTCGATGCCGACCGCGCGGAGCATCTGTTCGATCAGGTCCACGTCGCGTACCGGCGTCGACGTGAGCTCGACCTGCAGCCGGGCCCCATCGCGCCCCTCCAGCACGCCGTCGCCGTCGCGGTCCTCGAAGCCGGCCTCGCGCAACAGCGCGCGGGCGCGGGCCGGCTCGTAGGGGTAGGCCCGGACGCGGGCGGTGTACCAGGGATCCGTGGGCGGGACCACCCCCGCGCTGCCGGGCACGGCGGGCCCCCGCACGATCGTCTCGCCGATCCGTGCGCGGTCGAGGGCGTAGGCCACCGCGTGGCGAAAGGGGCGCAGGCTCGTGGGCGCCTGGTCCAGGTTGAACAGCAGGCGTGCAACCGAGAGGGGTTCGGTCTCCAGCACCCGCAGGTAGGGATGCCCGGCCAGCAGGCGCACGACGTCGTAGGTCGTGGCCATCGCCTGGTCGACCTGGCCGGTCTGCACGGCCAGGACCTGGCGCTCTGCCGGGGTGACCGTGTACCGGATCTCGTCGATGCGCGGGCGGCCGCGGAAATAGCGGTCGAACGCCACGAACCGATACAGGCCGGCCTCGGGCCGATACTCGACCAGGCGGTAGGGCCCGGACCCGACGACCGCGGCGAGGTCGTGGACCCGCTCGGGCCGCTCGATCCCCCGCCAGACGTGTTCGGGGATGATGGGCACCACGCCGGCGATGGTCTCGAGGAACGGCGCGAAGGGCTCGGCCAGGCGCACCACCACGGTCCGCCGGTCGCGCACCTCGACGCCGGTGACCAGCTGGGTGTCGACCCATCGGAACGGGTGGCGGCGGTAGTACTCGAACGAGAACCGGACGTCGTGCGCGGTGAGCGGCCGCCCGTCGTGCCAGGTGATGCCGTCGTGCAGCGTGAAGACGTAGGCCCGGGCGTCCGGACTCGGACGCCACGTCTGGGCCAGCCACGGGATGAGCCCCCGCTCGTCCTTCCAGACCAGGGTGTCGTACACCAGCGTGAGCCGGACGACGCCGCCGGGTCCTAACGTGGAGAAGGCGAACGGCGTGGGGAACCCGACGTCCGTCCACCACGTCAGCCGCAGTACCGTAGGCTGCCCGGCCGCGGTCCCGGCCGCTGCCAGCACGGCCAGGAGGACCACCGCCGCCCGCATCATCGGTCGACCAGCACAGCTCCGCGCCGCGCCTCGTTGGTCAGCGCCAGGTGGTGACGGGTGTAGTACGCCAGGAACCGCAGTTGTCGCGGCGTCAGGCGGTGGCAGGCCCCGCCCCAGTGGATGGCCACCACGTCTCCGGGCTGCACGTCCGCCAGCAGCGCCTTGCCGTCGAACCGCATGAACACCTCGCGCGGCTCTGGCGGTCCCAAAGTCAGACGGTCGTCCACCAGTCGCAGCGGCCGACGCTCGACCACCAGGCGGTCCCCGTGGACGGCCAGCACCCTGCCCCAGCTGACCCTGCACTGGTCCAGGGTCTCGACGGTGTGGGGGATCTCCAGGTGGCCGGTGCGGATCGGCATGCTGAAGACGTGGAAGTTGTGGTGCGGGCGCGCGCCCCGGGGCACCTGCCGGAGCGCCGTCTGCAGAATCCGGGGCGGGAAGCGCCGGCTGAACCGGTCGGTGAGGTGCCGATGGAGGTCGGCGACCTCCACCCGGTGCAGGAGGGCGTTACCGATCCAGTACGCCTCGACGACCTGCACGTCCAGCGGGTCGGCGAGGCCGTTGACCGCGGCGATGAACGCGTAGTACGGGAACGCCCCCGCAAACCGCGCCAGGATCTGCTCCAGGCCGCGATCGGCCGCTCCCTCGGCGACGTAGTCCAGCAGGGCCCGGTTCTCCTCGGGCCCGCAGTAGCCCAGGCGGTTCGGCATGAAACTGAACCGGGCCGCCAGCAGTGCCCCCTCGCGGCTCATGGGGAGGTGTCGTCGGCCGACAGCCCGGCCGCGGCGTCCGCTTCGAGCGCTCGCAGGAAGTCCAGGGTCTCGCGCGCCGTGGCCTCGTCCACCTTCTCCACGGCGAAGCCGGTCTGGATCAGCACCCAGTCGCCGGGCGCAGGGTCGTCCAGCAGCGCGAGGTTGACCAGGCGCGTCACGCCGAGCACCTCGACCCGGCCGAGCCGGCGGTCCGGATCGACGATCTCCAGCAGTTGGCCGGGCAGCGCGACGCACATGGTCAGGTCCGATCTTCAGCGTACCGTGGTGAGGCGGGCGGCGCAACCGCCGCCTCGTCGAGCGCCACGCGTACCGTGCCGCGCTCGACCACTACGGGGAGCAGCTCCAGCGCAAGCGCGGGATCGCGGGCGTGGCGGCCACTGCGCAGGTCGTAACGCTCCTCGTGACAGGGACAGACCAGGAGGAACGCCTCCAGTCGCGCCCCGTCCAGCGAGCCCCCACCCCGTGGGCAGCGGTCGCGCGCCGCGACGATTCTGCCGAACACCGTGCACAGGACCACCGCCGTGCCGCGCAGCATGATGCGTCGCACCCCGAACGAGAACGCCTCCACCGCCCCAGCGTCCGTCCAACCAGCACGGGGGATGAGCGCGTGCACCGGCATGGGGGCGGCTCCTTCCACCTCGATGCCCCGGAGTTCCGGCACCCCCTGTCTGAGCGCCTGCTCCACTCCCGCCCGGAGCGTCACCATCGATGACGCGCATCCGACGCACGCGCCTGCCAGGCGCAGGCGCACCACGCCGTCGGCCACGTCCAGGACCTCCACGTCGCCGCCGTGGCCGTGCATGTACGGCCGCACGTGCTCCAGGGCACGCTCCACCCGCGCCCGCAGCGGGCCCTCGTCCAGCAGCCCGTGATCGGCCAGCACGGGTCCTACCACCGGATCGTCCTGGAGCGCGGCCAGGAGCCCTGCCCCAGACGACGCAGCCTGCAGCGTGGCCACGATCCGGCGCAACGCGTCGTGGTGCAGGTGCATCACCGCCGCTGCGACGTCCAGCACCAGCTCGCGCACCACGGGATCGCTGTGGGCCTCCGCGCGGCGGAACAGCGTCTCCAGCGTCTCGGCGAACGCCATGGGATCGCGGATCGATGGCAGACCGGCCATCAGAGAAGTCGCACCGCGGTCGGCGTCGCGTCGCCCGCGACCAGCATGCCTGCCTGCCGCCACCGCCGCACCAGCGCCACGACCTCGTCTGCGGCGCGAGCCACGGCGGCCGCCACGGCCGGCGTCAGGCCGATCCGCACGCTCTCGACGTCCGCAGGCTCGCAGCCGACGATCGCTACCGCCTTGGGAAGCACGCCCAGCGCCCGGGCCAGCAGCAGCGCACGCCCTGGCGTCGTGGTATGAGGGTCTCCCAGACGCCCGGCCACGGCCCCCCAGTCCGTGCCGCGCAGGTCGGGCACCTGCGGGGTGAGCACCACGACCGTGCCCGGCGGCCTGCCGCGCTGGATGGCGTCCACTACCACCACCAGGTCGTAGCCTTCCATCAAGTCGTGCACCAGCGGGATCCCTCCGATGCCGACCTCGCTGACGCGCACGTCGGCGGGCAGCGCTGCATGGCCTCGCAGCGCCCGCGCCACCGCAATGCCGAAGCCATCGTCCGCCCGCAGGACGTTGCCCATGCAGGCGATGAGGGCGCGGCGTGTCATCCGGTGCGCTGGTGAGCCGGGCACCGGGTGGGGTCACCGGTGCGATGACAGTCACAGGCCGGATCGTTGCACTCGCCGTGGCCCTGGCGCAGCAGCGGCGCGAACTCCTCGGCGAATCGTCGGCCGCCTTCCCGCCGGCCCGCGGCCGTCAACCGATACCGGTCCCCGGCGTCCGGCACACGGTCGACGTAGCCCTGGCGCCCCAGGACCCGCAAGTGCGCCGCAATGACCTGCGGGGGCAGTGGCAGAAACGGCAGCAGGTCCGTCGCGGCGACGGTATCGACCAGCCGTTCGCCCTCGAGCCAGTAGAGAATCTGCAGGATCTCGTCGCGCTCGTGCAGCGCCCGCAGGAGTCCGGCGTCGTGGACCGGCACGAGATCCCGGACGATGCCCACGGCAACCTCCACGGCCGCCGCCGCCGGAGGACTTAGCCCCTCGCCCCACCCGATGTCGACGGGCTCGAGTTCCAGGACCTCGGTGTCGCGGAGGAGCACTCCGAAGTGCCGCGCGACGACCACGAGGTTCTCGAGGCTGATGACGCCTCCCAGCGCCTCTCCGATTCGCCGCTGCACCTCGTCCGGCGGCGGGGACACCGCGGTCGGCGCGTACCGCACGAGGACGCCCGGTGTGCGATCACCGCGCGGCAGCGCCCCCACCAGGAACAACCGGGCGCAGGGCGTCTCCAGCCACCGCTGGACGATGGCCACCGGCGTGTAGGACAGGTCCTCCACCTCCACGTTGGGCGGCCAGATCTCGCCGCGCAACCGATCCACCACCGCTGGCCCAAACGCCAGGTCGCGGGTGTACCGGTAGCCGACGCCGCCGATCAGCACCCGCGGTGCAGATGCGAGGCCGTCACCCGTCGAGCTCACAGGCGCAAGTGTTGACCTCCCGGCTGATCACCCGGTCCATCCCGTCCACGTGGACGTGTGTCGTGCACGGCATGCAGGGGTCGAAGGAGCGGATCACCCGCAGGATGTCGATGCCGCGGTATTCGTCGGGGCTGGTGAACGCCTCCAGGATCGGCGTGTTCAGCACCGCCTCCTCGTAGGGGCCTCCGCGCCCCCAGGGGTCCTTGGGTGACGCGTTCCACGTCGACGGTGTTAGGATCTGGTAGTTGGCCACGGTGCCGTTCTCCAGCACCAGGTGGTGGGTCAGGTAGCCGCGTCCGGCGCCCCAGAAGCCCACGCCGATGCGCAGCCCCCGCCGCGGAACCTCGAAGCGTGTGCTGACACGCGTCTCGCCCTGCTTGAGGTACTGCATGCCGCGCAACCAGTTGTCGAGTGCCACCATCGCGGTGTACGCAATGCAGTAGGCACGGCCGCGGTTACGCTCGAACGCGTTCCACACGGTCGGGATCGTCCACTCAAGTTCCATCTCGGGCATCGCTGCCGCCGGGATCCGCAACCGCAGGCTGCTGCCGGTGGGTTCGATGAAGGCGCTGCTGGGCAGCTTCTGTGCCGCTGCCGTGATCCACATGCGCGTCGTGCACTCCGCCTCCATCACCCGCCGGTCCCACCGCGGCGCCGCGGCCCAGCTGTACTTCTCCTTCCAGTTCTGCCCGACCGGTTTGGGCTTCGTCTCCCGGTTCCACAGGTGGTAGGGGCTCAACGGGTTGCCGGCGAGGTCGGTCGGGAACCGATGCCCGTTCCACGGCTCGTAGTAGGCGTGCTCGACGAACTCCTCCAGGCCGATGTTGAGCGCCTGCAGGCTCGTCGTGACGACCTGCCCGTCGACGACCACGCCTGGAGTCGCCCAGCGCCGCTCGCCCCACTGATCGCACCGGGCGTAGGTCGCGTCGTAGGCCTCGGGGTCGTCCCAGATGCCCGGGTCGATCATGGTGGCCGGCCGCACGCCCAGCTGCCGGTAGCGGGGATCCGCGGCGTAGAAGAACTCCACCAGGTCGTCCCAGAACGCTGCCACCTTCTTGGCATAGTCGAAGAACTGCTGCAACCGCACGTAGATCTGGTTGAACGTGGACAGGGTGACGGTGACGCTCATCCCCCCGGGCACCACCGTCTCGGGGTGCGGGTACTTGGCGCCGATCAGCACGTACGCTTCGCGCGCCACCCGCGTCATGTGCAGCGCTTCCAGGTACAGCTTCCCCGTGAGCGGGTTCAGGTCGACCATCATCTCGCCCACGGTTCGGTAACCATGGACGCCGGCCCGGGGCGCCTCGGTGCGCTGGGCGCGTTCCCACAGCTCCGGGTTGGTGACCGAGACGATGGCCTGGGAGTAGTCGGGTCCGGCCAGCAAGAACAGGTGCAGGGGGTGGTCGTAGAGGAACTCCAGCGCCAGCAGCAGGTTGCGCACCACGATGCCCAGCGGCGGCGGCGCGATGCCGAACGCCATCTCCATGGCGAGCGCCGAGGTCGTCGCATGGACCCCACCGCAGACGCCGCACGCCCGGCTGGTGATGAACAGCGCGTCCCGAGGATCCCGGCCCTTCATGATGACCTCGTACCCGCGGAACAATGTGGCCATGGAGTTGGCGGCGAGGACGCGCCGCGCGTTGAGGTCGACGACCGCGTGAAAGGCCAGCGCCCCCGCGACCCGGGTTACGGGGTCGAAGTCCACAGAGCGAATGTGCCCGTTGCGCCGCAGCAGCTCCTCGATCCGCTCCTCCTCCGTCGCCAGCGACCGGGCTTCGTAGCCGTAGGGGTTGCGTACGTCCTCGCGCAGATGGGCGCGACCCTGAGCGTCGAACTCGATGGGGAGGTTCTTGAAGCACATGAGCGCCTTCGCCTCCGGTGGCGAGCCTGGTCTTCCCCTACAATCGCAACACGACGGTGATGCCCCTCAGGTGCTCGTCGACCTGGCGCAGGCCCGTGAGGAGATCTGCTGCGACGGTGTTGACGGCGCGCAGGCGATCGCCCAGCGGCTGAACCTCGGCGGCGATCGCCTCCAGTCCCTCCGCCAGCCGCTCCAGGTGTCGGCGCGCCCGCACCAGCGCCACGCTCGCCGCCAGCAGGTACCCTGCCAGCACGGCGACCAGCGCCACGGCGGTCAGGCCGGTTGCCCAGACCAGCAGCGTCACGGCCGATCCCCCTCCAGCCTCTGGCGGCCCAGCGCCTGCTCCACTACGGCCGCGTGCTGCGCCACCTCTTGCGTGACTCGGAGCAGGTCGGCCGCGACGTCCGTGGTGACGCCGAGCGCGGCGATCCCCTGCGCGTGCCGTGCGATGCCCAGCCCGGCCTGGAGCGTCTCCGCCGCGTACCGCTCAATGGCGTGCGTCGCCCGCAGGACCCGATGCAGCAGGTACCACACCGTTGGGATGACGATCCCCACGCTCACCAGCAGGGTTGCCCACCAGATCCAAAGCACCGCCGGGGGCATCAGCGCCTCCCTCCCACCGCATGCGCGGCCGCGGCCAGGGCGGCTGCCACCGCCTGCAGCTCGTGTCGCAGCGCTGCCGCGCCAGCGTTGAGCCGCTCCACGTGCAGCGGGAGGTGGCCGGTCTCCACTTCGATGGCACGCACGCCCATGCGAATCCTGGCAAGAAGGCTCGTCGGCTGGCCGCCAAGGCGGTCGAGCACGCCCACCAGTGCCACCAGGTACCCGATGAGCACCGCGGCCAGCGTGGCGACGCCGAGGGCCGCAAGGAGCGTCCATCCGACGATCATGCACGGCCTCCCGTCCGCTCGAGCGCCTCCCTGATACGCTCGGTGGCCGCCCTGAGTCCGCGTGCCTCGGCGACGACGCCCTCCAGCAACAGGGTGGTGCGCTCCAGCAGCGGCACGTGCACCGTGTTGTTGGCCAGGCGCTGGCCCTCGGTCCAGAGGGTGCCCGCGACGTCGTGCACCCGGCGCACGGTCGTCAGGATCGCCTGCAACAGCGCCACGACCACGACCAGCACGACGAGCCCCAGCAGCAGCGAGACGCTCCACACGAGGGTGATGGTGGGCTGGCTGGCGGCGACCGCCATCGCACTCCTCCCTCAGACGCGGGGACCCGCGGGCGCCTGGAGCGCCTGCGCGATCTCCTCCGCCCGCTGCCGGACCGTTCGCGCGGCCTCCCGCAGCTCCCAGGCGACCGCGTTGGTGGAGTCCAGCTCCCAGATGGCCGCCGTGCGGTCGGCGACCTGCCGGACGGCGGTCAGGCACCGGCTCGCGGCCCGTTCGATGCGCCGGGCGGTCATGAGGATCGCCGCCAGGAGGAGGGCCACGACGGCCACGATGACGCCACCGAGGGCCAGGAAGAGGTACCACCGGCTCAACAGCTCGGCGTCGGTCACGACCGCCCCTCCCGCCGCGCCCGGACAACGGCCGGCACCTCGTAGCCGTCAGGGTACTGCTCCTCGGGCCGCGTGCGGCCCGGGCGCTCTGCGGTGCGAAACTGCCACCACTCGTAGAGGGCGTGGAGCGCCCGTTCCAGCGCCGACGGTTCCTTCACGTGTCCCCAGCCGGTCGGTACCCCGCCAGCGGCGTCCCAGCGCAACTCCCGGTTCTGAAACCGCATGCTCAGACGGCGTAGCGGGCGTACGAACGTGCCGGTGATCTTCGCCGGTTTGGTCGACAGCACGGCCCCGGGGGGCGTCTGGTAGAACGGCGTGAACCGGTCGGGGAACCCGGGCATCGTGCAGCCGATGCAGATGCCGCCGGTGTTCATGCAGCCGCCGAGGTGGTTGATGGCGCCACGGCTGGTGATGTTGCACTGCACCACGGGCCCCCAGCAGCCGATCTCGACCAGGCACTCCTTGTCGCCGTAGCGCTCGGCGAAACTCCCCTCCTCGTAGTACCCGGCCCGTACGCACTGCTGGTGCACCGTCTGGCTGAAGAGCCATGCGGGGCGTCCGAGCTCGTCGAACTCGGGTAGCGGCCCCAGCCCCTGGAGGAACAGCAGGATGGCGGCCACGGTCTCCGTGAAGTTGTCGCCCACCGGCGAGCATCCCGGGATGTTGATCACCGGAAGGCCCAGCGCGCTGCGGTACTCCTTGCCGAGGAAGTCCATGACGCCCATGGCGCCCGTCGGGTTCCCGATCGCCGCGGGGATGCCTCCCCAGGTGGCACAGGTCCCGATGGCGATGACGGCCGCCGCACGCGGCGCGAGGCGCTGCAGCCACTCGGCGGTGGGAATGGGGCGACGCACGCCGTCGCGCTCCTCCACCCCCAGCGCCGCCCAGTAGCCGCCGCTTTCCGCGGCCACGCGCTCGTCGGGCACCGAGCCCTCGAAGATCACCACGAACGGCGCGCCGAGCTTGCCCTCCTCGGCTAGGCGGAAGTTGTGGACGAACTCCTCGCCCGCTTCCACCGAGAGCACCGGGTGGTGCAACAGCACCTTGGGCAGGCCGGGGATCGTTCCCGTCAGCAACCCCTCGACGCCGGGATTCGTCGCACCGGAGACGGCGATGGTGCAACCGTCGCAGCTCATTCCCGCCAGCCAGAACGCGTGCACGACGCGCAGGGGACCGAACGGGACCCGCTGCGGTGCCGGCCGCGGCTCCCGCTCCAGGGTCGCACGCGCGGTCGATTCCAGCGTCTGTTCGGGCAGGACGTGGGTTCCCGCGTGCGACATGATTCCGGCCCCCTTCAGGCAGGCATGCACCTCTCAGGCACGCACGTGTCGATCCCGCGACAGGTCTTCCAGGATCTCTGCCAGGTGTCCGATCGCCGCGATACCGGCCGCGCCGGGATCGAGGTCGACCGGCGCCCGTCCCCGCCGGTCGGCAGCCACGAACACCTCGTCGAATGGAATCACACCGAGCAGGCGCAGGCCATGTCGCGCGCAGAAGGCGCGCACCGCGCCGTCGTCCTCAGGGCTGCGAATCTTGTTGGCGACCACTCCCGTCCGGGTCCCACCGAACTCCTGCGCCAGGTCGTACACCCGCCGGCCGGTCTCCAGCGACTTGAAGTACGGCTCGACGACCGCCACGATGGCGTCGGCGTGACGGGGCGTGCCGCGACTGAGGTGTTCCAGCCCGGCCTCCATGTCCGCAACGACCGTCCTGTCCGTTGCCGAGACCAGCTCGCCGATGAGGCTACGCACGGTAGCATGGGTGCGGCACATTCACCCGGCCCCCGCATGATCCACACGCCCCATCAGCACCAGCGTGACGTCGTCGGGTGCCGGCACACCGTACCGTGCGATGATCTCCGCAGCCGGCGTCGTCAGCACGCGGCGCACCGTGCCGTCCTCGTCGACGCGATCCTCCACCAGCGTGCGCGGCAGCGGCGGAAGCGTCGCGGCCTGATCGGGAGGAATCCCCAGCGTGATGGCGAGGTTGGGGTTGGAGTCGCCGTCGATGGCCAGCACCCGACGCCCGCGCCGGGCGAGCAACCGCGCGAGGGTGCCGGCCACGGTGGTCTTACCAGCCCCGCCCTTGCCGCACACCGCGATGCGCAGCGTCCCGTCCGCCACGTCTCGTTCCTCACCATAATGCGCGGGCCGCGGGCGGTCCGTTGACCGCCCGCGGCCCGTCCCACGCGGTTGCCCTCGCCTGTGCGGACATCATGTTCGCTGCGACCGGCATCCGGCCCCCCGCCCCCCGGCTTCTGCCGGGGTTGCTCTGCCGCAACCGACGCCCAGGCGACTCTCGGGTCGTTGCATTAACGGTACCACCTGCTGTCCGCTCACGCAACCCGTCCGGGACCCGGCAACCGACCGCGAGGACAGCGAGCACACCGGCCTGTCCGGTGGTAGCGGTACAGGGCGCATTGACCCCGGCGGACGCACCCGCCTACAATCAACCCTACCATGGGGAACCCGGCCATGGAGCGCCAGCCACTGGCCACTGCCCTCAAACGCGCGCGCACGGCGCGCGGCATGACCCAACACGACGTGGCGCGGGCCGTCGGGGTTACCCAGGGCACCGTCTCCCTGTGGGAACAGGGGAAAGAGGTGCCCTCGCTGCTACACACCCTGAAGTTGTTGCTCTACCTTCCAGAGCTGCGGTACAGCCTGCCACGGGACCAGGCTGACCTGCTCCTGCGGGTGGAGCGGACCCTTTTCGGCGAGCGCTGCACCTGCGGCGACTGTTCCTGCCATAGCCTGGAGCCGGCACCGGTACGCTGAGGGACGACGGGCGGAACCGGCGCAGGCGCCAGCGGCCCATCGACCGGCGCGGACGGGGAGCTCCACCCCGGCGTGTAGAGCCGGTGGAGCCCTTCGGTGATCCCGAAGAGCGCCAGGACGACGAGCGTCAGGGCACCGCCAGGGAACACGGCCAGCCACCACGCGTCGCGGAGATAGCTCTGGGCACTCTGCAGGAGGCTGCCCCAGCTGGCCGTCGCCCGGTCGCCCAGGCCCAGAAAACTCAGCCCTGCTTCGAGGACGATCGCGCGCCCGACCTGTACCGGTGCGCCGATCAACACCGCAGGCAGGGCGTTGGGCAGCAGGTGCCGCGCGATGACCCGCGCGTCACGGGCGCCCACAGCCCGCGCGGCCACCACGAAGTCGCGCTGACGCAGGGACAGGACCTCGCTGCGGACGACGCGGGCGACCACCGGCCAGGTGGTGGCGGCGATGACGAGGGTGAGGACGCTCAGGCGGCTGCCGAACAGGGCGACCAGGAGCAGCGCCAGCAGGAACCGCGGCACGATCTGCACGAGTTCCGCAAGACGCATCAGGCCCTCGTCCCAGAACCCGCCGTGGTAACCCGCCACAGCACCCACGGCGACCCCGATGGAGGTTCCCAGCGTCGTGGCCAGGACACCGACCGCCAGGGATGTGCGCGTGCCATGGACGAGGTTGCTCCACAGGTCACGCCCCAGTTCATCGGTGCCCAACGGGTGCGTGGACGAGGGGGGCTGCAGCGGTACACCGCCGGTGCGCATGGGATCGGCGGACGTCACAGCGTGCGGGAACAGCGCCACGACGCACGCCACGACCAGTACCACACCGCCCGCGGCAAGATCGGGGGGCTGCCACAGCACCCGCCTGCGTCGTCCCGCCGGGTGTCGGCCGTACCGACGACGGCCCGGCGCCTCAGCCATAGGTGATCCGCGGATCGATGGCGCCGTAGAGCACGTCTGTCAGCCAGTGGAGCGCCACGGTGCTCGCCGCGCCCGTGAGCACCAGGCCGAGGATCAGGGGGTAGTCGCGCGTCAAGGTGGCATCCAGGGCCAGCCGCCCGAGCCCCGGCCACGCGAACACCGTCTCCGTCAGCACCGCGCCGGAGACCAGCATCTGCGCGTACCCGCCCATGACCGTCAGCACTGGCAGGAGGGCGTTGCGGGCGGCGTGGGCGAGTACCCGGCCCTGGGAGAGGCCCTTGGCCCGGGCCGTGACGATGTAGGGTTCGGCCAGGGCCTCGAGGAGCTTTAGCCGCATCAGACGCGAGACGGAGGCCAGCGGCTGCAGGGCCAGGGCACAGGCGGGCAACACCAGGTGGTGCAGGACGTCCAGCACGCGCGCCGCTGCCGTGTCGGGCGCTGGCGCTGCCATCATGCCCTGAACGGGCACCCAGTGCAGGTGCCACGCGAAGACCAGCACCAGCAGCAACCCCGTCCAGAAGACCGGCAACGACGACCCGACCGTGGCCGTCACGAGCAGCAGACGATCCACCACGCTCCCGGCACGGGCGGCCGCCCAGACGCCGAGCCCCAGGCCCGCTGCGGTGGCCAGCAGGAACGCCGCTCCCGCCAGCACCAGCGTCGCCGGGAGCCGCTCGACGATCAACGCACCTACCGGGCGCTGCTGGTGCAACGACCAGCCCAGGTCGCCACGCGCCAGCGTCGCCAGGTACCGGGCCAGCTGCTCGGGAAGCGGCCGGTCCAGCCCCAGGCGCTGTCGCACCAGCGCGTAGTACGCCGGCGTCCCGCCTTCCCCGGCCAGCACGTAGACGGGGTCGCCGGGCGCCAGCCGGACCAGGAGAAACGTCACCACTGCCACGGCCGCCAGCATCGGCAGTGCCGTGACCATGCGCCGTCCGGCGAAGCGCAGCAGCAGCAGCACGCGTCGTCCTCAGCGGGCGACGCTCCAGTACGCACGCTCCGCGACGTTCCCCGACCAGGACTGCACGTCGCGCAGCGTCCTGGGGTACCCCACGTACCGAAACGTCTCCACGAGCCAGAAGTACGGGACCTCCTGCCACAGGATCTCCTGGATGTCCCGGTAGTGGCGGCCGCGCTGCGGCAGGTCGAGCGATCGGGTGGCCGCGTCGAACAGGTCGTCGACCCGCGGATTGCGGTAGCCTGCTCCGTTGCTGAAGGGGATGGGCTGGATGTTGCTGCTGACGTACATTCGTTTGACCCCGATGTCCGGATCGGGGCCGTTGCAGTACGATGCGAACGCCAGGTCGAACTCCCGGCGGACGAACACCGTCTGCACCGCCGCGGTGAACTCCATGGGCTGCACGACCACCTCGATGCCGACGTCCCGCAGGTTGTCGCGCATGACCTCGGCGTACCGAATCTGCGTCGTGGCCACCGGGAACGTGAGACGGAGCCGTACGCCGTCTGCCCCGCGGCGCACGCCGGCCTCGTCCAGCAGCGCGTTGGCGCGCGCCGGATCATAGCGTACCGGCGGCAGCCCGGGATGATGCGCCCAGGGGATGCCGCGCGAGATCGGGGCGGTGGCGACGCGTCCGAGCCCCCCCGCGACGGCCAGCACCATGAACTCGCGGTTGAGCGCCTGGTAGATCGCCTGCCGCACCCGCACCTGGTCCAATGGCGGCCGGGTCAGGTTGGGAAACGCCGTGGAGATGCAGAAGGACCCGCCCGGTCCTGCCAGGGCCGGCACGAGCGTGAACGCACCTGTTGCCTGGAGCCGGCGGACGTCAGGAGCGGGCACGGTGTCGTGGTAGTGCACCTCCCCCCGTTCCAGCGCGATCACGGCCAGCGCGGGCTGGGGGAGGATCCGGAAGACCAGCAGATCCATGCTAGGCGCGCCGTGCTTGAAGTAGGCCTCGTTCTTGACGAGCGTCACCTCCGCCCCGCGCTGCCACTCCTTGAACCGGAACGGGCCGGTGCCCACCGGCACTGCGTTCGCCGGATGCTGCAGCACGTCGGTCCCCTCATAGAGATGCCGCGGCAGGATGGGCGCCTCGGTGACGTCGGCCCGCTGCAACAGCGCGCCGAACGGACGCTTGAACCGAAACACCACCGTGTGCGGGTCGGGCGCGTCCACCGCGTCCAGGACGCCCTCCAGACCCGCCCGCGTCCGCGCGTGGTACGTGAGGAGCACGTGCTCGTAGGTGAACTTCACGTCGGCCGACGTGAACGGCCGGCCGTCGTGCCACCGGACCCCGCGCGCCAGCCTGAAGGTGTACGTGCGGCCGTCGGGCGCGACGGTCCACCGTTCGGCCAGATCGGGCACCGGTTGTAGCCGTGCGTCGAGCTGCACCAGGCCGTTGAAGATCGAGTCGGCGACGGTGTGCGCCGGGCTGGCCGTGGTGATGGCCCCGTTCAATGTCCCGGGGTCCGAGGCCGCCCGGATGACCAGCGCGCCGCCATGTCGGGCCTGGCCGCCCACCGTGGCGGCCACCGCTAGCACGAACCCGACTCCAACCGCGCACGTCGCCAGGACAGTCCACCGCATCTGCGTCCCCCTCCCGCGCCGCGGTATGAGCTGGCTGATATGGCGCGCCAACGAAAACCGCCCGCGCTGCCCGGCTGTGGTACCATCGTTGCCGCGCCCCGATCGCGAGCGGTGAACGCTGCCCCGAATGCCGTGTTGGCCTCTGTCGTCGGTCGTGGTTCGCTGCTGCCGTTCGCCGTTGGCCCACGAACTCCTGCGCCCGATCAGTAGGCCGCCAGCCGGCGCATGGCCGCCGCGAGATCGGCAACCTGCGGCTGGAAGGCAGCCTCCAGGACGGGGCTGTGGGGCACCGGTGCATCCGCGCTGGCCACGCGCACGATGGGGCCGTCGAGGTCCTCGAACGCGGCCTCTGCGATGCGCGCGGCCACCTCGGCGCCGACCCCGCCGGTGCGGTTGGCCTCGTAGGCGATGAGGGCCTTCCCGGTGCGACGGACCGATGCGAGGATCCCCTCGGTGTCCAGGGGCGCCAGGCTGCGCAGGTCCACCACCTCCGGGAAGATCCCCTCCGCCGCCACCTGGTCAGCGGCCTGCAGACACTTGTGGAGCATCCAGCCGTAGGAGAACACCGAGAGCGTGGTGCCCTCGCGGACCACCCGCGCCGTGCCGATGGGCACGGTGTAGTCGCCCTCGGGCACCTCCTCCTTCTGGTAGCGGTAGAGGTGCTTGTGCTCGAAGTAGAGGACGGGGTTGGGATCGCGGATCGCCGCCAGCAGCAACCCCTTGGCGTCGGCTGCGAAGGCGGGCGCCACCACTTTCAGCCCGGGCGTGTGGACGAACCAGGCCTCCTTGCACTGGGAGTGGAACGGCCCGCCCTTCACGTCGCCGCCGTAGGGCATGCGGAGCACCAGCGGCAGCGGCCAGCCCGTACGGTAGTGGAACGTCGCCGCCATGTTCACGACCTGGGTCATGGCATCGGTCACGAAATCGGCGAACTGCATCTCCACCACCGGGCGCATGCCCATGACCGCAGCCCCCACGCCGGCGCCCACGTTGGCGGTCTCGGCCAGCGGCCCGTCGATCACCCGCAGCGGTCCGAACTCGTCGAGGAAGCCGCGGGTGATGCCGAACGCGCCCCCGTAGACGCCGATGTCCTCGCCGATGAGGAAGACCCGGTCGTCCTGCCGCATGGCCACCAGCAGGGCGTCGCGGATCGCCTCCAGGTAGGTCATCTGGGCCACGGCAACGTCTCCTGGGCGGGGGCGTAGACGCCGTCTGCCACCGACGCGGGCGAGGGCTCCGGGCTCGCTTCGGCCCAGGCGAGGCCTTCCTCGACCTCCTGGGCGATGCGCTCCTGCATCGCGCGGTCGGCGTCGGCCGTCAGCACGCCGTCGTGCCGCAGCAGGCGTTCGAACAGGACGATCGGATCCCGGGCCCGCCACTGCTCCAGCAGGTCCGGCGGGACGTACGTATAGCGGTCGGCCTCGCTGTGCCCGCGCACCCGCATCGTGCGGCACTCGATCAGCGCGGGTCCCTCACCCCGGCGGGCCCGGGCCACGGCCTCCCGGGCCGCCCGGAAGACCGCCAGGACGTCGTTGCCGTCGACCGCGACCCCGGGGATGCCATAGCCTGGCGCCTTGTCCACGAGGGCCCGGGCCGCGGTCTGGCGCGACAGCGGCGTCGAGTAGGCGTACTGGTTGTTCTCCAGCACCAGCACCACCGGCAGCCGGAACACCGCGGCGAAGTTGACCCCTTCGTGCCACGCGCCCGTGCTGGTGGCGCCGTCACCGAAGAAGGTCATCACCACACGGTCCTCGCCGCGCTGCCGGCAGGCCAGGGCCATGCCCGCTGCCACGGGCACCGAGGCCGCCATGTGGCTGATGAACGGCAGGATCCCCAACCGCGGATCGCCCATGTGCACGTTGCCGTCGCGGCCGCGGGTCGGCCCGCCCTCCCGGTCGAGGAACTGGGCGAAGACCCGGGCGACGCTGATCCCCCGCATGATGTACGCCGCCAGGTCGCGGTGCATCGGCGCGATCAGGTCGTGCGGTGCCAGGGCGTAGGTGGCGCCCACGACGATCGCCTCGTGGCCCCACCCCGTGAAGTAGGCGCCGGGGATCTTGCCCTGGTAGTACAGCTTGATCGCGCGATCCTCGACAGCTCGCTGCAGGCGCATGTAGTAGAGCATCGTCAGTAGGTCGTTAGGCCTCAGCGCATCGCCCGAGGCGCACGCGACGCGCGTCGTCGACGCTGTGGGCGTGTAGGTCTCCATGCGTTACCCTCCGGCCGCGAGTGCCACACGCGGTGCCGTGGGGCACCATTGGGCAGAGCGCAGTGCATGTCCTGCCGCGACGCTGGTAGCGCGTGGTCCGGCAGTGACGCACGTCCAGGGCGTGGGGTCTGTGGCGTGGGTCCCTGGGGATAGCGACGGTCCAGCTTCCACCCAAGCTGTGCGACGCGTCCCGCCCGGGCAGAACGCGCGCTGACTCGTCAGGTGCTGGAGACCTGGCGCGCCCGGAGGGAGTCGAACCCCCGACCTACTGGTTCGAAGCCAGTTGCTCTGTCCGCTGAGCTACGGGCGCGCACCCGGCGCCAGTATAGCACAGCCGGCATCGACGGCCGTGGCGTCGGCGCTGTATCCGGGAGCAGCACCGGGGCATGGTGCGACGCTCGCGGTACCGGCGCAGCCGCCCTGGGTCCCGTGCCGCACCCTTGCGCATGGCGTACGGGGTGGTGCGGACCGCCTCACCGCGCCAGCACCTCTTCGACAGCCCGAGCCCACGCGGCCTGGTCCGTCACGACACCCGGGAACTTGCGCACGATCCGTCCCTGCCGGTCGATGAAGAACGTCTCGGGCACGCCGGTGAGTCCATAGGCCCGGTAGATGCGGTTGTCGCGGTCGCGCACGACCGGATACGTCGTCCGCGTCTCCCGCAGGAACCGCTGGGCCGCCGGGATGAGATCCTGCACGTTCACGCCGACAACCACGACGCCCCGATCCCGGTACCGTTGCCAGATGGCTTCCAGCAGCGGTGCCTCGTCGCGGCACGGCACGCACCACGACGCCCAGAAGTTGAGCACGACGACCTTGCCCCGGAGCGCAGCCAGCTCCAGGGTGCCGTCGCGGTCCAGGCGCGGCAGCACGAACGGCGGTGCGTCAGGGGTGAGCCCGCGCGCCAGTGCCGCAGTGATCGAGGCCTGGCGGCCGGCGCGGACGATGAGGAGCGCCAGCGCACCCACCACCAGCCCGACCACGGCCAGGATCACGACCCGCGGCCGTAGCGTGCAGTTCAATGGGTCAGCACCTTCCGGGCGCCCCGTGCACGGCCGCCGCACTCCGCGCGGCTGCGAGACCAGGGCGCCGGCGCCCTGCCGTGCGCGCCGGTCAGGCCGCCGGGTACCCCGCGGCCTTCAGCGCCTCGCGGATGCGCGCCTCGTCGACCCGACGCGGATCGAACTCGACCAGCACCCGCTTGGTCACTGCGCTGGCCTCCACCTTCTCGACGCCGGGCAGCTTGCGCACTGCCTCGGTCACGGTCTGGACGCATCCCTCGCAGTGGATCTTCGGGACATCGAACGTCTTGCTCGTCATTGCGTTCCCCTCTCCTTTCTCTCTCTGGCTGTGCGCCCACGGGACCGCCAGGACCCCCTGGGCACCCGCCCATGGGCGTCGTGTCTGCGTTCCCTTTCCCCTCGCCCATATCCCCGGTACCGTCACAGGCCGCCGGCAGGACCGGCAGGCGCACCCCTCGCAAGGCGTCGCGCTCCCTGTGTGTGCGCCTGCCCTCAGGGGCCGCGGTGGGTGGGCCAACGCTACGCTGCCGCCGCAGCCGCCGCAGGCAGCCGAAACCGGCGCAGGCGCAGGCTGTTGCTGACCACCGTGACCGACGAGGCCGCCATGGCCAGCGCCGCCAGAGCCGGGTTGAGCAGCGTCCCCGTGAACGGGTACAACACGCCTGCCGCGACCGGGATCAGGGCCACGTTGTACGCGAACGCCCAGAACAGGTTCTGCCGGATCGTCCGCATCGTGCGCCGGCTCAGGGCGATGGCCGCCAGCACGCCCCGGAGATCGTCGCCCACCAGGACGATGTCTGCCGATTCGATGGCCACGTCGGTCCCGGCGCCGATGGCGATGCCCAGGTCGGCCTGCACCAGGGCAGGCGCGTCGTTGATGCCGTCGCCGACCATGGCCACCACGTGACCCTGGCGCTGCAGGGCCTGAATCTGCGCGGCTTTCTCCCCGGGCTTCACCTCGGCCAGCACCCGGGTGATGCCGAGTTGCGCCGCGATCGCCTCGGCCGTCCGCCGGGTGTCGCCGGTCAGCATCAGGACCTGCATGCCCATGCGCTGCAGCGCGGCCACGACCTCGCGGCTGTGAGGCTTCAGGGTGTCGGCCACCGCGATGACACCGGCCGGTGCGCCGTCGATGGCCGCGACCATCGGCGTCTTCCCGGCCGCGGCCAGGCGCTCGACGTCGGCCCGCAGGCCGTTGGCGATCAGCCCCGCCCGTTCCAGCAACGCGGCGTTGCCCACCAGCACCCGATGCCCGTCCACGACGGCCTCGATGCCATGGCCGGGGACCGCCTCGAAGGCCGACGGGTCGCTCGGGGCGATCCCGCGGGCGCGCGCGTAGGCCACGACCGCCTCGCCGATGGGGTGCTCGGAGTGGCGTTCGGCGGACGCGGCCAGGTGCAGCAGGCGTGCGGCGTCCACGCCGTCGGCGGGCACCACGTCGGTGACCTGTGGTGCGCCGCGGGTCAGTGTGCCGGTCTTGTCGAAGACCACCGCGGTGAGCCGGTGGGCCGTCTCCAGGGCCTCGCCGCCGCGGATCAGGATGCCGGCCTCGGCCCCCCGGCCGGTGCCCACCATGATGGCAGTGGGCGTGGCCAGGCCCAGGGCACAGGGGCACGCGATGATCAGGACCGCCACGAAGGTCAGCAGCGCGTAGGTCACGCGGGGCTGTGGACCGATCAGCAGCCAGACCGCAGCCGTCACGAGCGCGATGGCGATCACCGTCGGCACGAAGTAGGCCGCCACGCGGTCGGCCAGCTGCTGGATCGGCGCCTTGCTGCCCTGCGCCTCCTCGACCAGCCGGATGATCTGCGCCAGCGTCGTGTCGCGGCCGACCCGTGTGGCGCGGAACCGAAAGGCACCGGTCTTGTTGAGCGTCGCGCCGATGACCTCGTCACCCTCGCCCTTCTCGACCGGCATCGACTCGCCGGTGATCATGGACTCGTCCACGGTGGAGCGCCCCGCGATCACGATGCCATCCACCGGGATGCGCTCGCCGGGGCGCACCACGACGACGTCGCCGACCTGGACCTCCTCGACCGGGACGTCCACCTCCTGGGTATCGCGCAGCACGCGCGCCGTCTTCGCCTGCAGGCTCAGCAGGCGCCGGATCGCCTCGCTGGTCTGGCCCTTGGCCCGCGCCTCCAGGTAGCGGCCCAGCAGGATGAAGACGATGATGATGGACGCCGTCTCGTAGTAGACCGTCGGCGGCACACCGCTGGCCGCGAACCACTGGGGCGCGAACGTGGCCGCCGCGCTGTACAGGTAGGCAGCCGACGTGCCCACGGCGATCAGCGTGTTCATGTCGGCGCTGCGGTGACGCAGGGCGGCCCACAGGCCGCGGTAGAACCGCCAGCCGGCCCAGAGCTGCACGGGCGTGGCCAGCAGGAACTGCACGGTCCAGTCGTGCAGGAGCGGTGGCGTCCAGACGGCGATGCCCATGTGGGGCAGGCTGCCCCAGAGGATCGGCGCGCTCAGCAGGGCGGCGACGGCCAGCCGCAGGCGCAGGTCACGCAGCTCGCGGGCCCGCCGCTGGGCCTCGCGGTCGACCGTGGCCTCCTCGGTGGCCAGCGGCTCGTACCCCGCGGCGCGGATCGCGCGCGCCAGGGCGTCGGGGCTCGCCACACCCGGCACGTACTCCACGGTGGCCTGCTCGCGGGCCAGGTTGACCGCCGCGGTCACCACACCGTCCACGGCGCGCAGCGCGGCTTCCACCTTGGCCACGCACGAGGCGCACGACATGCCGGCGATGGGGATCACGGTGCGGGCGCGGGGCACCTCGTAGCCGGCGTCGTGGACCGCGGCGACCAGATCCTCCACGCGGACCGCCGCCGGATCGAAGGTCACCGCCGCCCGCTCCGCGGCGAAGTTCACCTGGGCGGTGACCACGCCGGGGACCCGCTGGAGATGCTGCTCCACGCGGGCCACGCACGACGCGCACGACATGCCGGCCACCGGGAGATCGACACGCCGGGGTCGTGTGCGCTCCTGTGCGGGCTTCGTGCGCTCGGTCACGACGCTCATAGGCCTCTGCTCCCTTGGGCCTGCGATCCTCACGGATCCGATGGTCCGCACGCTGCGACGCGCCACCACGCGCCCGCAGTCCGTCCGGCCTACAGCTTGCTGGACATCTCGAAGACCTCCAGCAGCTCGGCGATCGTGCGTTCCCGCTCGCGCGGATCGTCGGAGCGGATCGCCGTGGACGCGCACGTCTGCAGGTGGTCCTCCAGCACCAGGGCGTTGATGCGGTCCAGCGCCCGCTGGATCGCCAGGATCTGCCGCATGACGTCCACGCAGTAGGCCCCTTCCTCCAGCATGCGTTCCACGCCGCGCACGTGGCCGGCGACGCTGCGCAGGCGCGTCACGATCTTCGCGCGGGCCTCGGCCGAGCCGTGGCCGTGGCGATGCGGGGCGGGGGCTGCGTGTTCCACGGGCCGCTCCTTTGGCCCCTCCCATGGGGGAGGGGGTATCAACGTCAACTTCACCATAGCGCGCGCAGGCGGTCGCGGTCAAGGTGGCCCCACGCGCCGGGAAGGCATACTCGTGGGGGGCTTGCGCGATCGGGCGCCCGTCCGCGCAGGTCCGGGCGTCCCGGCGGCGTCGACGTGCGGCTAGAGAACCGCCCGAATAGCGGCGAGGGCTTCTTCCAACGCGAACCGCACGCGGTTGGCCTGACGGCGCAGTGCCACGTAGAGCATCTTGGCCTCGTCGCTCTCGGGAGCGGCCGTCCCCAGGGCGTCAGCCGCGGCCAGGCCCGGCAGCGGCGGCAGCGCCACGCCCAGGTCGTGCTCGAACGGCCCGCGCACGGTGTAGTTCACCGGCACGAGCAGGCGTCCGAGCCGCATCACGACGTCGTTGAGTGCCCGCAGCCGGGCCTCGTCTCCGGCAGCCGCCGCGGCGGTCAGTGCCTGCCGCAGCGCGTCGGCCTGGTCCTCCAGCGCCGCGGCCGCCGCGAGCTCCGCCGACAGGTCCAGACGGCCGCGCCCCGCCGCCTGGTAGCGGGCGAGCAGGTCGCGCAGCTCCCGTGCCGTCGCGCTGTAGTCGAGAGGTAGGGCGGGCTCGTTCAGCAGGCGGAAGAGCACGCCAGTGTAGATCCGGGTGTCCCGCACCAGGAACGCCTCGTCGATCTTGTCCAGCGTGTCCTCGGGCGTGTGCCACCACCACCCCAGGCCGGCGGCACGGCCCCCGGCGTGTTCGAACAACGACAGGCCCCGGCGGGTCTCGGGGTCGGCGGCGTCCTGCTCGGAGAAGGTCCCGAAGACCGACGGCAGCCCCACGCCCACGAACGACTGGTCGGCGAAGCGCCCGATGCGCCTGCCGCGCAGGTCCTGCCCGCCGATCGCCCGGACGAACTCTGCGGCGAGCGCCCGCGTCTCGGCCATCACCGGCGCCTCTTCCAGCACCGTGGCGCCACGGCCACCCGTCGAGTCGACGTTCACGTGCGCGACGCAGTGCCGGTAGAGGTCGAACCAGAAGTGATCCGCGTACCACGCCGAGCCGGCGAACCGGCCATGGGAGTGCCCCGACCAGAACGCAACCCGCAGCCCTCGACGCCGCGGGCCCCGGACGAGCACCCGGATCGCCTCCAGCACCGTGGCGTTGGCCGCGCCGTTGTCCATGGCGCCGTAGTGCCACGAATCGAGGTGGCTGGAGAGGAGCACGAAGCGATCCGGCTCGACCTCCCCAGGCAGATCGCCCACCAGCAGCGGGATCGTCCGCCAGCCGGTGTCCACCTCCGCCCAGGCCCGCACGCGCACGGGCCCCTGCGCCAGCAGCGCCTTGAGCCGGGCACCCACCGCGCGGGTGACCGAGAAGCTCGGGGTGCGGGGCAGCAGGTGCGCGGTCTCAGGCGTGGGCGGTCCCCACAGCGGTGAGACGCTGGTCTCGTGGGTGTGCTCGCCATGGATGAACACCTGGGCGATGGCGCCGTGCTCCTCCGCGCGGCGGACCTTCCCGCCAATGCCCAGCCCCTCGACCAGCGCGATCTTCCCCCGGACGTCGGTCCGCGCGTAGTCGTCGGCACTTCCCTGGCCCACGTAGACCAGCTCGCCCCGGATGCCGTCCGGCCCGGTGGGCGCCGCGAACGCATGGGTGATGCACGGGAGCGTCTCGCGTACCGGCGCCGTGACGCGCAATCGCGCGGCCCCGGGCAGGCTGATGAACGCGTCGTGCTCCAGCAGCTGCGTGCGCAGGCCCAACCCGCGCAGCACGCCTTCCACGTACGCGAACGCCTGGCGCTCGTCGGGCGACCCCGACAGCCGCACCCAGCGCGCGATCTGCCGGGTGTACTCCAGCAGCTGCGCTCCGGAGATCGCCGCGATGGCGTCGGCCTCCTGGGCGCGGCGCGCGTGCGCCACCGGCGAGCCTGCGGGCGCGTCGGTCATGCCCGCACCTCCGCACCACGCCGGCGCGCGACCAGGTCGGCGAACTCCCCCACGGTCATGGTGAACCCCAGGGCGGCTTCCACCTGCCGCAGCGCCGCCCGGTGGTAGTCCTCGCCGTTCATCGACCCGCAGGCGTCGGCCAGCACCACGACGCGCAGGTCGCGGCTGAAGGCGTCGAAGACGGTGGCGAGCACGCAGTTGTTGGTGTTCACGCCCAGCACGAACAGGGTCTCGGTCCGCAGCCCCCGCAGCACCAGCTCGAGATCGGTGCCGTAGAACGCCGAGTACCGGCGCTTGACGACCACGGGCTCGTCGCGCTGCGGGGCGAGCTCGGGCAGGATCTCGGCGTAGACGGACCCTTCCACGTTCTTCCCGGTCTGCCGGGGGCGGCCCATGCCCGGGACGATCTTGCCGGTCTGGTAGGCCCAGAAGGGGTTGTGGTGGTCGACGAACCCCCACGGGGAGGGCCGCCGCGAGTAGGTGGCCACGTGCACCACGGGCACGCCGTGGGCGCGCGCGACCTCCAGGGCCTGCCGGGCCGCCGCCACGATCCGCGCCGTGGTCTCCGGGGCGATGGGGTGGTAGCTCACCGCGGGATCCACGTGTCGCCGCTGCAGGTCGATGAGCAGCAACGCGCTCCGGGCCAGTTCGATCTGGAGTTCGACTTCCGGTGGTAGCGCCATCGTCGTCTCCCTTCCTCCCCCATGAATGCGTGCGTGGCCACCTCGGGTGGTCAGATGGCGCCCGCGAGCCGTCCGGGCACGGCTGCCGCGGCCGCCGCATACTGCGCGGTCGCCCGTGGGGTGCCGGTTCGGCGTGTGCGCGGGCGGCGCATCTACCGGCGCGTCGCCCGCGGGTCGAGCGCGTCTCGCAAGCCGTCGCCGAACAGGTTGAACCCCAGCACCACGAGCATTACCGCCACGCCCGGGTAGACGGCGACGTGGGGCGCGGTGCGGAGGTAGGTGCGGCCATCGGCCAGCATCGCGCCCCACTCCGGGGTGGGCGGCTGCGCCCCCAGCCCGAGGAAGCCCAGGTACGCCGCCGACAGGATCGCCCCGGCCAGGTTCAGCGTGGACTGGACGATCAGCGGGCCGGCCGCGTTGGGCAGGATGTGCCGCACCAGGATACGTCCCTCCGGCACCCCGATGGCCCGGGCGGCCTCCACGAACATCTCGGCACGCAGCCGGATCACCTCGGCGCGCATCAGCCGGGCGTAGGCGGGCATCTGCGCGATGCCGATGGCCAGCATCGCGTTGCGCAGCCCCGGGCCGGCGAGCGCCACGATGATGATCGCCACCAGGATCGCCGGGAAGGACAGCAGCACGTCGACGAGCCCCATCAGCACCTGCCCGAGCCACCCGCCCCGGTAGCCCGACAGCGCCCCGATGGGGATGCCGACGCCCGCGGCCACGCCCACGGCGATCACGCCGATCACCAGCGAGACACGTCCGCCGTAGACGATGCGCGAGAACAGATCGCGCCCCTGTTGATCCATGCCCAGCCAGTGCTGCCGCGAGGGCGGCTGCAGCCGGCGCTCCAGGTCGGCGTCGGTGGGCCCGTAGGGCGCCACCACCGGGGCCAGCAGCGCCACGAGCCCGAACGCCAGCACGACCCCCAGGCCCATCTGCGCCCCGCGGTGCCGGCGGAACCGCCGCCAGGCCAGCGCCGCCGACCCGGCGCGGCCAGTCCACACGCCCGCCGCATCGCCGGCCACCGCGCGCGCGGGCAGGTCAGGCGTAGCGGATACGCGGGTCAAGGGCCGCATAGACGATGTCCACGAGCATGTTGATGAGGACGAACGCCAGCGCCAGCCACAGCACCACACCCTGGATCACGGGGTAGTCGCGCTTGAAGATCGAGACGACGAGGAAGCTGCCCAGCCCGGGCAGGCTGAACACCGTCTCGGTGAGCACGGCACCGCCCAGCAGCCGGCCGAACTCCAGCCCGACGATCGTGACCACCGGCACCAGGGCGTTGCGCAGCGCGTGCACCTGGATGACCCCCCGTTCGGGCACGCCCTTGGCCCGGGCGGTGCGGATGTAGTCCTGGCGGAGCACGTCCAGCATGGCCGACCGGGTCTGGCGGGCGATGATGCCCGCGGCGAAGAAGCCGAGGCTCAGCGCCGGCAAGATGAAGCTCTGCCACGACGCCACGCCGCCGGCGGGCAGCCAGCTCAGCCGCACCGCGAACAGGAGGATGAGCAGCATGCCCGACCAGAAGATCGGCGTGGAGACGCCTGCCAGCGCCAGCACCATGCTGCCGTAGTCCCACGCCGAGTACGGCCGGATGGCGCCCAGGATGCCCGCCGACAGCCCGATCAGCACCGCGACGCCGATCGCGGCCAGGGCCAGCACCAGCGTCACCCGGAACCGCTGCAGGATCTCGTCCAGCACGGGCAGGTCGCTGACGATCGACGCGCCCAGGTCGCCGCGGACCAGGCGCGCCATGAAGACCGCATACTGCACCACCAGCGGGCGATCGAGGCCCCAGCGGGCGCGCAGCGCGGCCACGGTCTCGGGGGTGGCGAAGTCCCCGGCCAGCAGCACGGCCGGGTCGCCCGGCACGACCCGCATGGCGACGAATACCAACACCGTGACCGCGAGCAGGCTGGGGATCGCCACCAGCATCCGGCGGGCAAGGTAGGCCCTCATGACGCGCCGGCCCGCGTGCTGCGGGTTACTTGAGCTCCACGTCGTACAACGGCCACACCGTGCTCAACGACGTGACCTTCTTGGGGAACCCCGCGACGTGCTTGCGGGTGGCCCAGAAGATGGGCTGCTGGTACATGGGAATCGACGGCAGGTCCTGCATCAGGACCTGCTGGAGCTGGCGGATCAGCGCGCGGCGCCGCTCGGGGTCGGTCTCGACCTGCTGGGCTGCGTAGAGGCGTTCGAACTCGTCGGACGAGTAGAAGGGCACGTTGTTGCCCCGCGGCGGCAGCTCGGCCCGCGAGTAGATGCCGATGGCGTTATCGGCGTCGCCGTTCACGGTGCGCCACCAGGTCATGGTCATCTGGCTGGGGTTGCGCTCCAGCGGCAGGCGGATCATGGCCGAGAACTGCCCCCACTCCATCTGGTTAATGCGCATGGTCACGCCGGCCCGGGCCATCTGCGCCTGCACCGCTTCGGCCACTTCCTTGTCCATCAGGTAGCGGCCGGCACCGTAGCTGAAGGTGAAGGTGAGGTCGGGCACGCCGGCCTCCCGCAGCAGCTGCCGCGCGCGCTCGGGGTTGTACCGGTAGACGTCGTAGGTCTCGACGTACCCGACGGCGTTGGCGGGCACCAGCGAGCGGGAGACCCGGGCCAGGCCACGGAAGATCTGCTTGACGATGGCGTCGCGGTCGATGGCGTAGGTCATCGCCTGGCGGACCCGCACGTCGTTGAAGGGCGGCCGCTGGGTGTTCATGTTGAAGCGGATGAAGCCGGCCGACGGGGGGTTGATGAAGACCAGGTTGGGGTTGCTGCGGATGCGCTCGGCGTCCTGGGGCGTGAAGTCGTGGATCACGTCCACGTCGCCGGCCTCCAGGGCCGCCACCCGGGCGCTCATGTCGGGCACGTAGCGCACGACGATGCGCCGGATCCTGGGCTTGCCGGCCCAGTACTGGTCGAAGGCTTCGAGCTCCATGCGGTCACCCCGCACCAGGCGCACGAACCGGTACGGCCCCGGGCCGATGGGGTGTTTAGAGAACTCCTCGTCGCCCACCCGTTCGATGGCGGCCTTGCTGTAGACGGTGATCGTCTGGTAGATGAAGGTCTTCAGCAGGGGCGCGAACGGCGTCCGGGTCGTGATCTTCACCCGGTTGCCCGGCTGCGCGGTGATGCTCTCGACCATGGCCAGCGCCGACCGCCCGATGGACAGGCGCCGGAAGCGCTCCAGGCTGTAGACGACGTCGTCAGCGGTGACCGTGCGCCCGTCGTGCATCTTGACGTTGTCGCGGATCTTGAAGACCAGCGACCGTCCGCCGTCTTCGGTGGTCCACGACTCGGCCAGCCAGGGCTTCACGTTCCCCTTCTCGTCCAGCACCACCAGCGAGTCGCCGATCTGGGCCAGCATGCCGAGGATCGGCAGTCCGGTGGCCTTGTGGATGTCGGGCGTCGGCACCTCGAAGGGCAGGGCGATGACCAGCGTGTCCTTCGCCTGCCCCCACCCGGGCACGGCCGGCGCGCTCCCCACGAGCGCGACCGCCAGCAGCACCGGCCAGCTCCGGTGCAGCCACCGCAATGCGTTCATGCTCCCACCTCCCGTGGTCGTCGTGTATTCTGCTCGGTCGATCCCGTGCGCACGTAGATCGTGCCTGCGCCGTCTGCCCGTGCCCCGCGTCAGACCACCGCGAAGTCGAGCGGGTGCTCCTGCAGGCAGCGGCCCCCCTCGGGCGTGACCACGCACAGCGCGCCCAGGAAGACACCGCGCCGCAGGTCGGGCGTGGTCGGGTTGGGTTCGATCATGATGAGCTGGTTGGCCTGCAGCACGAAGGGCTCCGGGCTGTAGGTCTCCGCGGGCTTCCCCACCGGCAGGATGGGGAACATCGGGGGATTCGGCCAGCCGTGGACGATCGGCGCCTCGGCCGCCAGGCCGGCGTCGGTGATCGGCCGCGCGGCCTCCAGGATGTCGTCCTGGGTCGCGCCGGGCCGCAACACCGCCCGGACCCGTTCGAACGCCTCGCGGGCCACCCGGTAGAGGTCCCGGTACTCGGGCGTTGGGGCGCCCACGCTGATGGGAACGATCAACTGCCCGGAGCAGCCCCCGTAGCCCACGCTGATCTCGTTGAGGACGACGTCCCCCGGCTGGATCGCACGCTGGCTGGGGACGTGCCGTGGGTAGGGCATGTCGGGCGCGTCCTGGGCCGTGCTGCCGATGAGCACCACGTCCAGGGCGTCGCCGCCGCACTCGTACGCCGCCGACAGGATACGCCCGTAGAGCGCGACCTCGGTGACGCCCGGCCGGATGGCCTTGATCAGTTCGGCCATAGCGTAGTCGGTGTACGCGGCGCCGCGGCGGTAGAAGGCCAGCTCCTCCTCGCTCTTGACCTGCTGGAGGTTCTCGACGTCCCGGGTGATGTTCACGAACTCGGCCTGGGGCAGCTCCTCGCGCCAGATCAGGTAGTGGTCCATGGGCAGGGTGATCCCCCGCCGCGAGTGCACGCCCACCAGGCCCAGCCGGCCGGCCGCAAGCCCCAGCGCCCGGATGTGTCGGGCCACGGTGTGGGCGATGCTGGCCCCGCCCCACTGGGTGTCGGCGATGGCCGACATGCGCCGTGCCGCGTGCAGGTGGGGGTAGAGCGAGTTCCAGGCCGCCGGCGCGCCGTCTCTGGGGAAGAACGCGTAGAACTGCATCGACTCGCGCATGCCTGTCAGCCAGCGGGCGTTGGCCTGGTAGAGGTCCTTGTACCCGCCGTACACGATGGCGCCGTCCAACCCCCTGGCGATCAGCAACTCGCGCAGCAGGGCGTGACGGCGCTGGTACTCGGCGGCCGAGAACTTCGGGTAGATGTCCGCGGCCGGTCGTTCGGCGACTGCCATCGTGGCCTCCCTGTGGTCGCGACGACCTGTCGTCTCAGGCGGACGGCGCCGGGGGCGGCGGGCCGCCCCCCTGGGCCGACGTCAGCAGCCGGGCGGCGTTGCCCGCCAGCACGGCGTGACGAGCATCGGCGTCGCCCAACGCCTGCGCGACCGTCGTCACGGGATACGGATCCGACATGTCGAACGGGGCGTCGGTCCCCAGCACCACCTGGGCCGGCCCCACCCACTCCACTAGCGCCCGCAACGCCGGCGGGCTGAAGACCAGCGTGTCGTAGAAGAACCGTCGGGCCTGCTGGCTGGGCGGCACCGCGGCGCCCGAACACTCGGGACGCACCGCGAAGCCGCGGTCGAGCCGCCCCAGCAGCCACGGCAGGGCGCCGCCCCCGTGCGCCAGCAGCACGCGCAGCCCCGGATACCGCGCCAGCACGCCACCGAAGATCAGGTGGGCCGCGCCAAGCGCGGTCTCGGTCGGATTCCCGACCAGGTTGCGCAGGTGGTAGCGCTGCATGCGGGCGGCGCCGGCGACGTCGTGCGGGTGGAGGAAGACCAGCGCGTTCAGCCGCTCGCAGGCCTCCCAGAACGGCGCGAGGGCCGGATCGTCGAGCTCCACGCGGCCCGCGACGCTGGCGGCAATCGCCACGCCGTCGCAGCCCAGCGCGTCGCACGCGCGCCGCGCCTCAGCGGCGGCGGCCGCGGGATCCTGCAGCGGCACGGTGGCGAGAACCCGGAGACGGCCGCCGGCCCCGCGGGCCAGGAGGGCCAGCCCGTCGTTCATCGCCCGGCTGTACGCCACGCCGTCGTCCGGGGGAAGGTCGTGCCGCAGGAGGAAGGGCGGCAGGCTCACCACGCGCACCCCGATCCCGCGCGCGGCACCGTCCTCGAGCAGGGCGTCGGGGTCCACGAGCGCGCGGGGCACGGCGTGCCAGCGGTCGCCCACCCGCACCGCTGTCTCTCCATCGGCGACCCGCAGCCACCCCAGGCGCGCCAGTGCGTCCCGCGGCGCGAGGTGCGCGTGGACGTCGATGGCCCCGAAGGCTTCGAGCGCGCTCACGGTGTGGTGCCCCGCCCCTTCCTCCCGGCGTCGCCAGCCACGACTGGAGGGCCTACGTAGCCGAGATCACGAGAGATCCGCCGGGCGGTGTCGGTCACCTTCTCGATGAGCTCGGGGATGCGGCTCTTGGGAATGCGAGCCGCCGGCGCCAGCACGCTGACGCTGGCCACCACGCGGCCCGTGTGGTCGCGGATCGGCGCCGCCACGCCGTGCACCCCGTCGTGCGACTCCCCGAACGTCACGCTGTAGCCCTGCGCCCGGATGGCGGCCAGGTCGCGGCGCAGCGCGTCGGGGTTGGTGATCGTCAACCGCGTCAGGCGCGGCAGCCCGCGCTGCAGGATGGCGTCGATCCGCTCAGGCGGCAGGTGGGCCAGCAGCACCTTCATCGAGCAGCCGGCGTGGAGGGGCCGGCGCATCCCCACCCGCGTCCACAGCCGAAATCCCGCAAGGGGCTCGAGCTTCTCGACGTAGACGCCCTCGTCGCCGTCCACCACCTGGAGCGAGACGGTCTCCCCGGTTTCGTCGCGCAGCCGTTCCAGGTGCGGCCGCGCCACGGGACGCAGCTCGATCTGCTCCGCCACCAGGTAGCCTCGCTCGAGCAACTTGTAGCCCAGGCGGAACTGCCGCGTGGGCGGATCGTAGTGCACGTAGCCCAGGGCGCGGAGGGCGCTGAGCAGCCGGTGGACCGTGGCGCGGGGCAGCCCCGAGGCGGCGGTGAGCTCCGCCAGGGTCAATCCGGGGCGTTCCAGCGAGAACGCGTCGAGCAGCCCCAGCCCTTTGGCCAGGCTGGAGGTGCCGTTGGCGCGCCACCCGGCAGCGCGCCGGCGGGATTGGTATGGAAGCCTGTGTCTCACGATATGAGATGATGTCTAATCTTTGGCCTATCATAGCGGACCCGGGGTCGCCGCGCAACCACAACGTCCTCCCGGGGTCATACGACCCGAGGCCATACGACCCGGGACCAAGCCCCCCGGGGCCAAGCGACACCCCCCGGCACACTTGTTGTTTCCCGCCCTGTGACTCGAGGCGCTACCTCCCTTCGTCCTCATCGCTCTCCGGAGCATCCTGGCGTACGCGTCGTTTCCCGCCGTGACTCGAGGGCGCCTGCCCGCCCCCACCAATGGGTGGTGGATCTTTCAAGTCAAACGCGTTGTGGCCCGCATGTGACAGGCTGTCGTGCGCGCGCTATGGTAGAACCGGCCTGACGCGTAGGAACTCCGAGGAACCGCACCGGAGGATCGACATGACACCCACGACACCAGGCAAGGCCCGCGGTCTCGCTCGCATCTCGGACGGCGCGGGCCGCTACGCCATCCTGGCCATCGACCAGCGGGCGCAACTGCTCCCCCTGGTGACGCGCGGCGCGGACGCCGCTGCCGGCGCCCCCGGGGCCGCCCTGGGAGCCCTCAAGCGCTTGCTGGCCGAGGTGCTGGCCGGCCACGTCACCGGGCTCCTGGTCGATCCGACCTACGGCTACCACCGCGTGCTCCCCGTGTTGCCGCGCAGCGTCGGCCTGCTGCTGACGCTGGAGGACCATCGGGTGGAGACCACGCCCGCAGGCTTTCGCCGAAGCCGCCTGATCCCTAACTGGAGCGTCGCTACGGCAGTCCGCGCAGGCGCCGAGGCCCTCAAGCTGCTGGTCTTCTCCCACCCGGCGGCCCCGCCCGACGTGGCCCGCGCGCAGCAGGCGCTGGTGCGCGAGGTGGGCGAGGCGTGCAGAGTCGCCGATCGGCCGTTCGTGCTCGAGCTCCTTCCCTACCCGTTGCCCGGACAGGCCGCCGACGAGTACGCCCGGGCGTTACCGGAGCTGTCGGTGGAGCTCGCCCGCACCTTCGCCGCGCCGACGTACGGCGTCGACCTGTACAAGCTGGCGCTACCGGGCGATCCAACACACGTGCGGGAGTGGGGTGGCACGCTCTACAGCCTGGCCGACCTCACCGAGGCCATGCGCGAGATCACCCGGCTGCTGCCCGCGCCCTGGGTGCTGCTGAGCGGCGGCATGCCCGGCGATCGGTTCGTGGCCGCCTTCCGGGCTGCGCTGGCCGCCGGCGCGCGCGGCTACCTGGCGGGGCGGGCCGTGTGGTGGGAGGCGGTGCAGGCGTATCCCGACATGGAGCGCGTCAGGCAGGCCCTGGAAGCAGACGGGGTGTCCGTGCTGCGGGCCCTGAACCAGGCCCTCGCAGAGGTCCCGCCCGTGCCGGTGGAGGCTGAGTGGCGGCTGCCGGTGGCGACGGAGGTGGTGAACTGAGTGTCAGACCTGCGACGCCGGACGGGAGGCGAGCCCGCAACGCGCGGATCACGGGACCATCGCAGATCCTGGCGCTCGCGTCCAGCCAGGCACGGCGGAGATCCGAGGCCAGCAGGCCCTCCCGCACGAGATCCCTCAGCCGTGCGCCCCCGCTGGAGGTCGCGGGCCAGCGTCACGTACGGGCTCACACGAGGACGTCCATCTGCTGCAGGTGATGGTCGTCGCACCCCCCGCGGAGACGGAGTCGAGGACGCGCAACGAGGTTCGGAGGAAGCGTTGGTGTTCTTCTTCATTCTTCAATCACGTGACGGATGGTGGTGGACGCGGAGGTGCCCACGTTTCTCTCCGGATGGTGCGAAACCAGCGACCCAAACGTTGCGACTAGCCGCCACGGCCCGCTCTAAGGCCCTTTGGCGACTGCAGGAGGTCATGGCGTTCCTGGGAGCCCACCGTGAGGACCGGGGGGTGTGCCCCGACGGTAGCCCGCAGGGCAGGAGACGAAGGAGGTGTAGACAATGGACTGGCCTTATGAGCAGTCGAGGCCCGGCGAAAGAGTGAAGCCGGCCGGATTCTGGAAAGATCCGCGCACCGTCGCAATCCTTCGCTGCTTCAAGCAGGGGTGCCTCTCAGAAGACATGGCCACCCGAATCCTTCGCACCCTGCCAGCTAATCACCAACCGAAATCAGACGTCCGGTGGTACGTCGACCACTATGATCGCGAAGGGTGGCCTCCATCCGAATAATCATTCAAAATGAACATCACCCTGGAGCTGGCTTTCCTCTGGTCGGGCCGGGCGGACTTGAACCGCCGACCTCCTGAACCCCATTCAGGCGCGCTACCATGCTGCGCTACGGCCCGAGGTCTCTGCGCGGAGTATACCACAGACGCCCGCTCGGGGCCTACGGGCGCGGCGGTCGTGGCCTACAGGTCCTGAGAGCCTACCACGTCCCCGGCCGCACGGCCGGACAGTCGCGCGTTCGCATCCCTCACCTGCAGTCACCGCGTAGGCGAGAGCCCATGCGATCGCCCCGCCCGACAGTCGCCACACTCGCACAGCTCGTACCGCAGCTTCGCATACGTGTACAGCCCGGTGTCGTGGCCGTCGGACCAGACGAAGCGCAGCGCGTAGTTGCCGACCTTCGAGACGCTCATGGCGCGGATGTCGGCGGGGACGTCGGCCTCGGTCAACGGCGGTGGCCGATGGCGCCACTCGCCTGCGCACGCCGCGCAGGGGCAGCGCATTCGCAGGGTGCGCCACGTGTACTCGGCGCGGTGGCCATCGGACCAGACGACGCGGAACGTCCGCTCGACCACGCTGCCGATCTCGACGGGGGTGGGCATCTTGGGGCTCATGTCTGGCCACAGGCGGCGGACACGTCCGCGCTCATCGCTGGCACTGCGGACAGTAGAACGCAGGACGCCCGGCGGCGCGGGCGGCGACGATGCGCGCCCCGCACACGCGGCAGGGCTGCCCACCGCGCCCGTAGACGTGCAGGCGCGCGCGGCCCTTTCGGCCCGTGGCGTCGACGAAGTCGGGCTCCCCGCCGGCGCGGACGGCCCGGGCGAGCACAGTCCGCACCGCCCGAAAGAGCCGCCGCCAGGCAGCCTCGTCGAGGGACGCGGCGGTACGTGTGGGGCGCAGGCCGGCGGCGAACAGGATCTCCTGCACCCACAGGTTCCCGATGCCGGCCAGGCGCCGCTGGTCGGTTAGGAGGTTGCGCACGGTGCCCCGCCCCGCCGTGAGCTCCCGGAAACGGCGGTACGTCAACCCCGGATCGAGCGGGTCGACGCCCAGGTCGGCCAGGAACGACACGCGGGCGAGGTCGTCGGTGGGCACGAGGTGCAGGCTGCTGAGCTGCAGCTCGCGGAACTCGATCACCCGCCCGTCGTCGAGCGCCACGACCATCGCGGTCATGGCATCGTTGGCGGGCGTGGGGCGCACGACCACCACGCCCCACAGGGTGTAGTGGAACACGAGCGTCCAGCCCTCGTCGAGGGTCACCAGCAGCGCCTTGCCGCGGCGCTGCACGTCGCGAATCGTGCGTCCGACCAGCAGGCGGGCAGCCTCGGCGGGCCGGTGGGTGCGGAGCGCCACCGGGCGGCGCACGTCGACCCCCACGATGCGTCGCCCCACCACCTGCGCGGCGAGCGTGCGGCGTGCGGTTTCGACCTCGGGCAGTTCGGGCATGGCCGGGGATCTCGCCTCGGTGGTTCCCTTCGTCGTCGGGCGCCGGGCTCCTCGCCGCCTGCCGGGAGGGGCGATGCACCGCCCGGCGCGTCGGCTACGGGGCCTCCCCGCGCCGCCGCAGGACGAAGTGCAGGGGTACGCCCGGCAGCGGATACGCCTGGCGGATCGCGCGCTCGAGGTAGCGCAGGTAGGCCTCGGACATCCGCTGGGGCTCGTTGACGAACAGGACGATGCGCGGCGGCGCGGACTCGGGCTGCGTGGCGTAGTAGATGCGCAGCCGGCGGCCTGCGGCGTCGGCCGGCGGCTGCATGCGCCGGACGGCCTCGCCCACGATGCGGTTCAGCACGCCGGTGGGAATGCGCGCGCGGTAGGCGGCAGCCACCTGCTCGACGGTGGTCAGCAACGTCCCGATACCCCAGCCGCGCACGGCCGAGGTCACCACCAGCGGCGCGTAGGGCACGAACCGGAGCGCGTGGCGCACCGCCCGTTCGCGCTGGGGGTCCCGCCGGGGTGTCGCCGCCACCAGGTCCCACTTGTTGAGGGCGATGACGAGCCCACGCCCGGCCTCGGCGATCTGGCGCGCGATGTGCTGGTCCTGGTCTGCCACGGGCTCGGCGGCATCCAGCACGAGCACGGCCACCTGGGCCCGCGCGATCGCCCGGCGCGTCCGGGCGACGCCGTACGCCTCGACCGCCTCGTGCACGCGCGAGGGTCGCCTTAACCCCGCGGTGTCGATCAGCACCAGGCGCTGCCCATCGCGGGCGAGCACGGTGTCGACGGCGTCGCGGGTGGTGCCCGGGGCGGCGTCCACCACCACGCGTTCCTCACCCAGGATGGCGTTGACCAGCGACGACTTCCCGACGTTGGGCCGCCCGACGATGGCCACCGCCGGCGGCGCCGCGGCCGCGGGCGCCTCGGCGGGCGCCGGCGGGAGCAGCGCCACCACGGCATCCAGCAGGTCGCCCACCCCCCGCCCGTGGAGCGCCGAGACCGGCAGCGGGTCCCCAAACCCCAGGGCGAAGAACTCGCCGACCGCAGGGTCGCGCGCGGGACCGTCCACCTTGTTGGCGACGACCAGCACCGGCGCGCCCGCGCGGCGGACCACCTCGGCCACAGCATGGTCCTCGGGCACCAGGCCGTCGTGGGCGTCGACCACGAGAAGCACCACGTCGGCCTCCGCAGCGGCCCGCGTGGCCTGGGCGCGGATGCGGGCCGCGAGCCCCTCGGTGGCGTCGGAGATCAACCCGCCGGTATCGACCAGGACGAATCGCCGCCCGCGCCACGCGGTCTCCGCGTAGAGGCGGTCGCGGGTGACGCCCGGGACGTCCTCGACGATGGCGACGCGACGGCCGATCAGGCGGTTGAACAGCGCGGACTTCCCGACGTTGGGCCGGCCGACGATGGCGACGACCGGCAGCCCGGCGCGGGCGCTCACGGCACCGGCGAGGCAGCGGCCTCCTCGTGCGCCGCCCCGATCTCCTCGAGGCGGCGGATCACCTGAGCGATGATCCACTCGGGGGTGGAGGCCCCCGACATGACGCCCACCTTGCGCCGACCGTGGAACCACGCCGGGACGAGTTCGTCGGCGACCTCGATGTGGTAGGTGGGCACACCCCGCGCGCGCCCGATCTCGGCCAGACGCGTGGTGTTGCTGCTGTGGTGTCCGCCCACCACCACCAGCGCGTCCACCTCTTCCACCAGGCGTTCGGCCTCCTCCTGGCGCACGGTGATGGCGGGGCAGAGCGTGTTGAGGACCTTCAGCTCCTTGGTGCGCAGCGCCAGGTCGCCGACGATGGCGCGAAAGTTCTCCATGGACTGGGTCGTCTGCGACATGACGCCGATCTTGCCGCGTAGCTTGACCTGCCGGGCTTCCTCCAGGGTGTGGACGACGGTCACCTTGTCGCCCAGAGCCTCCTTCAGCGTCACCATCTCGGGATGCCCGTGATCCCCGACGACGATGAGCTGGTAGCCTTCCTCCACCAGCCGGTGGGCCAGCGAGTGCGCCCGGATGACCACCGGACAGGTCGCGTCCACGATCCGCATGCCCCGCGCGCGCGCCGCGTCCAGTACCGCGTGTTCCACGCCGTAGGCGGACACGACGAACGCCTCGCCGCCGAGGTCGTCCAGGCGCTCGACGACCGCCAGCCCCTGCGCCTCGAGCTTCCCCACCACTTGGGGATTGTGGATCAGCGGGCCCCACGTCTGGGCCCGACCACCAGTGTCGCGCGCAGCGGCCTCGGACATCTCGACCGCCCGGCGCACGCCGCCGCAGAAGCCCTGGTGCCTGGCGAGCACGATCTCCACGCGCTGCCTCCTGCTCCCGGCCGTCGTTCGCAGGATAACAGACCGTCCCGGACGCAGCAACCACTACCGGCCGTTGCGTCGCTGCGAGGTGGCGGCGCGGCCGGGGCGGGCCACCGCTCGTGGGTCCGTTGCGCGCCCGATGGCGCCGTCGCGTTCCCGTGGTACCGTGGAAGTGGCAACCGCCACGAGCACGGACGGGCGTGGCGAGTGCCAGGTCAGCGAGAGGGGTGACGTGCAGCGATGCGGCAATCGCGCGACGACGCATTTCGCGCGCTGGCGGCCGGGGTCGACGTGCTCGTGATCGGCGGCGGGATCACGGGGGCGGGCGTGGCCCTGGACGCGGCCACGCGCGGCTACCGCGTCGGCCTGGTGGAGCGCGCGGACTTCGCCGCCGGCACCAGCAGCCGATCCACGCGGCTGGTGCACGGCGGGATTCGCTACCTCCCCCAGGGACACGTCAGCCTGGTGCGCGATGCGCTCGTCGAGCGCGGGCGGCTGCTGCGCCTCGCCCCGCACCTGGTGCGTCCGCTGGCGTTCGTCGTGCCGCTGTACGCCGGGGCGCGCCGACCGCTGGGCGTGCGGCTGCCGGCGCTCGCGCGCCCGTTCGCCCCCCTGGGCGTGCGCCTGGGGCTGACCGTCTACGATCTCTTCGCCCGCGCGCCGCAGCTGCGCCACCGGCGCCTGTCGCTCGACGAGCTGCGCCGGCTGGCCCCCGGCCTGCGGACGGCCGGCCTGCGGATGGCCCTGCGCTACTACGACGCGCGCACCGACGACGTGCGGCTCACGCACGCGGTGCTCGCCACCGCCCGCGCCCACGGCGCGATCACGGTGAACTACGCCGAGGTCACCGCGCTGGTGCGGCAGCACGGCACGGTCCGAGGGGCTGCGGTGCTCGACCGACTCTCGGGCCGCACGGTCGAGGTGCCGGCCCGCGCCGTGGTCAACGCCACGGGAATCTGGGCCGAGCGCGTGGCCGCGCTGGACGCGCCCCCGACCTTCCGGATCCGCCACAGCAAGGGCGTCCACCTCGTGGTGCGTCCGGAGGCCGTGGACGCCACCGACGCCATCGTCATTCCCGAAACCGACGACGGCCGGCTGGGTTTCATCGTGCCGTGGGCCGGCCGGTTCGTGCTGGGCACCACCGACGAGCCCTACGACGGCGATCTGGCCGCGCCGGTGGCGACCGCGGCCGAGGTGGCCTACCTGCTCGAGCACGCCAACCGCTACCTGGTGCGTCCGCTGAGGCACGACGACATCACCGCCACTTACGCCGGCGTGCGGCCGCTGATCGGCGCTGCTGCCGGGTCGACTGCGGCGCTCTCGCGGGACCACGTGGTGGTCACCTCGCCCGGGGGGCTCGTCACGGTCACCGGCGGCAAGCTCACGACCTACCGCAAGATGGCAGAGGATGCGGTCAACGTGGTGGCCGCCCGCCTGGGCGGCGCGCGGCCCTGCCAGACGGCGACGCTGCCCCTGGCCGGGGCTGACGGCCTGGACGAGGCGCGCGACGCGCTCGAGGCGGTGGGGCTGCCCGCGCCAGTGTGCGCACACGTGCTGGAGACCTACGGGGGCCTGGCCCGCGAGCTCGCGGCCCTCGTGCGCGCCGATCCCTCGCTGGCCGCGCCGCTTGCGCCCGGTCTCCCGCATGTGGCCGCAGAGGTGGTCTATGCGTGCCGTGCCGAGCAGGCGGTGGGGCTGGCCGACTGCCTCTACCTGCGGACGCGCCTGGCGGTCCTGGACGCGCAGGCGGCGGATGCGGCCGCTCCCGGGGTGGCGCGGCTGCTGGCTCGCGAGCTGGCCTGGGACGAGGCGGAACTCGCCCGGCAGCTCGAGGTGTATCGGGCGTTGCGCCACCGCGAGACGGCCGCGCTGACCGCCACAGCCCCCCTCCCTGCAGCCTCCGGCTGACCGGCGCTCAGCGCACGTCGGCGCGCCGCCCGGTGAGGACCGCCTGGAGCCGGTCGGGATAGCTGGTGATGATGCCGTCGACGCCCAGCGCTGCGACATGGGCCATGTGGACGGGGTCGTCGACAGGCCAGACCTCCACGGCCAGGGCCGCCTGGTGGGCCATGGCCACCATGTCCGCCGTGACCCACATCCAGTGCGCGTGGAGCCGACGGGCGCCCGCGGCGGTCGCCAGCGCGACGGGATCGACCGGCCGTCCCATGAACAGCACGGCCGTATCCGCGGCGGGGTCGGCGCGCCGGACCTCCAGCAGCACCGGGTGGTCGAACGACGAGATCGTCACCGCCGGGTGGCCGACTGCGCGCGTCACCGCCACCACCCGCTCCGCGATCGTCGGGTAGTAGATCGGCCCGTTCTTGATCTCGACGATCACGCGCACCCCGCGCAGGAGGTCGAGCGCCTCGGCCAGCGTGGGGATGCGCTCGCCGGCGAACGCCTCGCCGAACCAGCGCCCCGCGTCCAGACGCCGCAGGGCCGCCAGCGCCAGGTCCCGCACCAGGCCGGTGCCGTCGGTCGTGCGGTCGACGATCGAGTCGTGCAGCACGACCGGCTCGCCGTCGGCCGACAGGTGCACGTCGAGTTCCACCGCGTCGACTCCGAGCGCCAGCGCCCGCCGGAAGGCCGCCAGCGTGTTCTCGGGCGCCTGAGCCGACGCGCCCCGGTGCGCGATCACCTGCGGCCGGCTCACCCGTGGGCCTCCGGTAACACCTGGGCGACGCTCTCGAGGATGTAATCGGGCCGGGGCGAGGCGGCCAGCGCCGCCTCGCGCGTGGTCACCCCGGTCAGCACCAGCGCGGTGGCCATCCCCACGGCGACGCCCAGGGCGATGTCGGTCTCCAGGCGGTCGCCCACCATGAGGGCGTCGGCGGGCGCTGTGCCCAGGCGCTCGAGCAGCGCCCGCCCGGTGATCGGCGAGGGCTTGCCGACCACGGTCTCCACCTGGCGGCCAGAGCACGCCTCCAGCGCCGCGATGATCGCCCCGCAGTCGGGCAGGCCGCCGTCCGGGGTGGGACAGTAGGCGTCCCGGTTGGTGGCGATGAAGCGCGCGCCCGCGCGCAGCGCGTCGAACCCGAGCTTCAGCTTGCGGTAGTCGAAGGTCCGGTCGAAGCAGGCCACGACGTAGTCCGCCCGGCGGGGATCCTCGGTGAGGGCGAAGCCCGCCACGCGCAGCTCGGCCTGCACCGATGGCTCGCCGATGACGAGCAGGGACGCCCCGGGCGCTGTGGCCGACAGGTAGCGCACCAGGACGTAGGACGAGTTGATCACGTCCTCGGGCGCCGCGGGGATGCCGAGCCGGGTCAGCTTGGCCGCGTACTCCTCGCGGGTGCGCAGCGGGTTGTTCGAGAGGAACACGACGCGGGCACCGGCCCGCCGCACCGCGGCCACGGTCTCGACGGCGCCGGGCAGGACCGTCTCGCCCAGGTAGAGCGTGCCGTCGAGGTCGAACGCGTACCCGGCGTACAGGCGCGCCGGCCGCGCCAGCCCTTCGGGCATCTCATCCGCCGCCGGAGCCGAACAGCCCGCCCATGCGCGCGCCCGTCAGGCGGTAGACGGCGTACAGCGTCGCCGCGCACAGCAGGATCAGCACGAAGCCCAGGGCGGCAGCCTGTCCGATCGTGCCCGACGTGTAGAACGTGAAGATGCCGACGGTCATCGTCTCCCAGCCCGGCAGGAACAGCAGGATCGTGGCCGCCGCCTCCTGCAGGGCGAACATGAGCGAGAAGAGCGCGCCGGCCAGCACACCGCGCCAGATCAGGGGCAGGGTGACGTCGAAGAAGGTGCGCAGGCCGGAGGCGCCCACGCTGGCGGCCGCTTCCTCCATGGACCGGTGGAGGTTCAACAGGGCCGCGAACGTGGCGCGCACGGTGTACGGCATGCGGCGCACGGCCAGCACCAGCGGCATGATGATCCACAGGCGGCTCAGCACCAGCCCCACCAGCGGGAGGGGAAAGTGAAACGCGCGGATGTAGGCGATGCCGATGGCCGTGCCGGGGAGGGCGAGGACCAGGGTCACGATGGCGTCCATGAGCCCGCGCCCGGGCACCGTGCTCCGCGCCAGCACCCACCCCAGCGGCACGCCCACCGCCAGGATGATCGCCACGGCCAGGACGCTCCAGCGCAGGGTGTTGATGACGTAGATCGGCGTCAGGTGCAGTACGGCGTCCAGGTGGGCCAGCGTGAACCGCGTGGGGAACGGCGTCAGCGACCACGCGCGGCCAAACGCGGCCAGGGCCACGCCCAGGTAGGGCAGGAAGGCCAGGGTCAGCACGGCCGTGAAGAAGGCCGGCACCACCACCCGCCACAGGCCGCCCAGCGGCCGACGCTCGACGGCCCGGTAGGAGACCACGGCGTACTCCCGCATGGCCACGATGCGGCGGGCCACCACCAGGAAGACGATGGCCATGGCCGCCATCAGCGCGCCGATCACGATGCCCATCTTGAACAGCCGCCGGTCGACGAACTGGACGATGTTGAGGTACGCCTGCGAGGCGATCAGGTTCTGCACGCCCACCACCAGCGGCGTCGCGAAGTCGGCGAAGGCCAGGATGAAGACCAGCGTGGCGCCCGAAATGAACCCCGGGGTGACCAGCGGGATGGTGATGTCCAGGACCTTGCGCAGACCGCGGGCGCCGACGGCCTCGGCGGCTTCCTCCAGCGAGGCGTCGACCTTGCTCAGGCCGTCGACCACGTTGAGCGTGATCAGCGGGAAGTAGTGCAGGATCATGGCCAGCAGGACCCCGTGCCAGCCGTAGATGAAGTTCACGGGGGTCCGCAGCCCCAGGTAGTCCATCAACAGCACGTTCACGGTGCCGGCCCGCCCGAGGATGAAGACCAGCCCCATGATGCCCACGAGGGGCGGCATGATGATGGGCAGCATCGTCAGGTACGAGAACAACGCGCGGCCCGGGAAATCGTAGCGCACCAGCAGGAACGCCGCCAGGAAGCCGATGACGGCGCAGCCCAGCACCGTGCCGCCGGCGACCACCACCGAGTTGAGCAGCGCCCGTTGGTAGAACGCGTCGCGGGCGAAGTCCACCAGGTAGCGCACCGTCCACTGGCCCTCGTCGGTGGAGACGGCGTCGGCGAACAGGCGCCACAGGGGGAAGACGATGAAGAGGAACAGGAAGCCGTAGATCGGCGCCACCCAGACCACCGCCGGCAGGCGCCAGCGGCGGGCTGCGGCCGGCAGCGGGACGACGTCGACCGCCGGGGAGCTCACGCCCGTCGGTCCTCCGGGAAGACCAGCGCCGAGGTAGCGGCAAACCCCACGGTGACCTCCGCCCCGGGGGCCAGGAGGCGGTGGCGGCGCGGGTCGTGCACGTCGACCAGCATCACGATCCCCCCGCCCGTCTCCAGCTCGTACCGCACGACGTTGCCCAGGTACTGCGAGAGCACCACCCGACCCCGCAGCGTCACGTCCAGCGGTCCCGGCGCTTCCCGCGCCAGGACCAGGTGCTCCGGGCGCACCGCCACCACCGCGCGGCTGCCCGGGGGGAGCGCATCGCGCGCGACCCCCCGGAGCGGGCCTGCCGGGGTCTCCACCACGACCTGGCCGTCGTGGGACGCCGTCACGGTGCCGGCGACCAGGTTGTTGGTCCCGATGAAGTCGGCGACGAACAGGCTGGCCGGACGCTCGTAGAGGTCCACCGGCGTCCCGATCTGGAGGATCCTGCCCCGGTCCATGACCGCGATGCGGTCGGAGAGGACCATGGCCTCTTCCTGGTCGTGGGTGACGTAGATCGTCGTGATGCGCAGCTCCTGCTGCAGGCGGCGGATCTCGCTGCGCAGCCGGGCGCGCACCTTGGCGTCGAGGTTGGAGAGCGGCTCGTCGAGCAGCAGCACCCGGGGGTTCAACACCAGCGCCCGCGCCACGGCCACGCGCTGCTGCTGGCCCCCGGAGAGCTGGCCCGGCGTGCGGTCGCCCAGGCCCTGCAGCCCCACCTGCTCGAGCGTCGCCTCGACCCGGCGGCGGATCTCGTCGGGGGGTACGCGCCGTAGACGCAGGCCGTAGGCCACGTTCTCGTAGACGGTCATGTGCGGCCACAGCGCGTAGTTCTGGAAGACGATGCCGATCCCGCGCTCGGCGGGCGGGACGCCGTTCATGAGGGTGTCGTCGAAGTGCACGGTCCCCGCGTCGGGGTCGTAGAAGCCCGCGATGACTCGCAGCGTCGTGGTCTTGCCGCAACCCGAGGGCCCCAGCAGGGTGAAGAACTCGCCGTCGGTGATGGTCACCGACACCCCGGCCATGGCCTCGACCGGGCCGAACCGCTTGACGACGTCGGTCAGGCGGACCTGCATCGCCGTCCCGTCACGGGCAGTAGAGGCGCTTCAGCTCGTTGTGCCGCTCCACGATGAGCTTGCGGAACGTATCGTTGACCAGGCTGTAGCGCTGCTGGGCCACGTTGTCGTCGTAGACGTTGCGCACGGGCCGGTCGAAGAACGACTTGATGCCTGCAAACTCGGCCATGCGCGCCAGCGGCGAGCCCGGCGGCCCTTCCATCCGGTGCTTGGGGGTGATGCCGTACTGGCCGCGGGCCATCATCACCCGCTGCCCCTCGTCGCTGAGCGCGTACTGGATGAAGGCCCGGGCCGCCCGCGGGTTGCGCGATCCGGCCAGGATGGCCAGCGGCTCGGGGGTGACGAAGGCCGCCGTGGGGTGCACGTACTTCAGGTCGTGGCCGTCCAGCACGTCCTCGAACGCCATGTAGGCCGGCACCGCGAAGCCCACGGCGAACTCGCCCTTGGCCACCACGGTGGGCACGTCGCGGCTGCGGGCGACGAAGATGCCGGTGTTGGCGCCCAGACGCTGGGCCCACTCCCACCCCTTCTGCCAGCCGTGCATCTGCAGGATGACCTCGTAGGAGGCGTGGTTGGAGCTGGAGCGGTCGGGCGTGGCCTGGGCCACCTGGCCCTTCAGCCGGCAGTCGAGCAGGTCGTCCCAGTCGCGGATCGCGTCCATCCCCAGCCGCTTCAGCAGCCGCGGGTGGTAGACCAGCCCGTAGGGCGTCAGGCAGCATCCCACCCAGAACCCCCGCGGGTCCTTCAGGAGCACCTGCTTGGGGGTGCCGATGGCCGCCGGGATCTCGCGCCAGACGGCCTCGGGCAGCTCCAGGGGGGCCAGCAGTTTCCGCTCGGCCAGGTCGTCGAACAGGGCCGGCTCCCCGCCCCAGAAGATGTCGGCCTCGGGCCGGCCGCCCCACTCGCGGATGCGGCCGTAGGCCACCGGGGTGCCGGCGGAGACCACCGTCACCCGCACGTCGACGTTGAACTGCCGCCGCGCGAACTCGCGAAACGCGGCCACGGTGGGGTCGGCCACGGTCCGCGCCACCGGCGTGATGATCACCAGCCGGTCCTCGATGGCCGGCTGGGCGCCGAGCCACGCGGCCGGCAGGACCACGGCCGCGAGTGCCACTGCCAGCGCACCTGTCCGCATGATCCGCCTCATCGTCGTCTCAGCCCCTCTCCTCGGCAGTCTGCGCGTACCACAGGGTCCCGGGGTCTGACTTCCCCGTCGTCCGTGAATTTTCCTCGGTACACGATCACCGCAACCCCGCGTACATGAAGCTCTCGACGAACTTCCGCTGGAACACCACGAACGCCACCAGCAGGGGCAACGTCACCAGCACCGTGGCCGCCATGAGCAGGGTCCAGTCGGCGCCACTCTCTTGCTGCACGAACATCGCCAGGCCAATCGTCAGCGTCCGGACGCTTGGGGTGTTGGTGACGATCAGCGGCCACAGGAAGTCGTTCCAGTGGGTCACGATGCTGATGAGCGAGAACGCCACCAGCGTGGGCCGCACCTGGGGCAGCAGGATGCTCCAGAGGAAGCGAAGCCCACTGCATCCGTCGATCAATGCCGCGTCCTCGAGCTCCTGGGGTACCTGCCGGAACGCCTGCCGCAACAAGAAGGTGCCGTACCCGCTGGCCCAGAACGGCAGCATCATCGCCAGCCGGGTGTCGAGCAACCCCAGGCTCTTCATGGTCAGGTAGTTCGGCACGATGACGGCATGCACGGGCAGCATCATCTGCACGATGAACAGGTAGAAGAGCACGTCGCGAAAGCGGAACTCCATGCGGGCGAAGGCAAACGCCGCCAGCGTGATGGTCACCAGCTGCACGCCGAGGATCCCGAGGACGACGACCACCGTGTTGAGGAAGTACGTGCCAAACGGCGCATAGCGGAACACGTCGAGGTAGTTGGTCCACTGCCACGTTGACGGCCACCACTGGGGCACCGGGGTAAACACCTCGGCACGGCTCTTCACGGAGGCCGACAGGGCCCACAGGTACGGCGCCAGCATCACCAGCGCGGCGCTGGCCAGGACGCCATGAAGCGCGGCGGCCGCCGCCTGTCGCCGCACCCATGCCATCCGGCGGGACGCCGCGGCGTGACGTGCCCATGCTGCCACAGGCACCAAACTAGACCTCATAGAACACCGCCTGCTCCATGCGGCGGACCGCAACGAGGATCAGCAACAGCAGGAACCCCACGAACAACACGGTGAGCGCACTGGCCACCCCGATATCCCAGAACCGAAAGGCCTGCTGGTAGACGTAGTACACCAGCACGTTGGTGCGATCTGCCGGCCCGCCTTGCGTCATGATGTGCACCGCATCGAAGATCTGGAAGGAGTTGATGACCGACACCACCACGACGAACACCGTCGTGGGCCCCAGCAGCGGCCAGGTCACGTGCCGAAACCGCTGCCAGAAGCCGGCACCTTCCACGCTGGCAGCTTCGAGCAGATCGGACGGAATCGCCTGGAGCCCGGCCAGGTACAGGATGGTGAGGTAGCCCACGTTCTTCCAGATCCACGTCACCATGATGGCCGGGAGCGCCCAGTTCATGTCGTACAGCCACTCGATGCGCGGCACGCCGAGTTTGCCCAGGTAGTAGTTCACCAGGCCGATGCCCGGATTCAGCAACCACACCCAGAGCATGGCCGCCGCGGCCATGGGCAGCATCGTGGGGTAGAACACCGCCGCCCGGTACACCGCCCGCAAGACCCCCAAGCGTTCGTTCAAAAGCACTGCCAGGAACAGCCCCAGCCCGATGGTCACGGGGATCCCCACGGCGGCGAACAGGAACGTGTTCCGCACCACCAAGCGGAACACCGGTTCTGTTAGCAGTTGCTGGTAGTTGCGGAGTCCGACGAAGACAGGCTGCGGGTGTGCCACGTTCCACGCCAGCACGCTGGTCGCCAGCGCCCGCAGCATGGGGATGTAGGTGAACACCGCCAGGAAGACCAGCGAGGGGAGCAGGTAGAGAAGCGCCCGCTCCCCCCGCCAGACCCCGGCACGCCGACCGCCAGGCGGCACCGAGGCGCCCGACGTTACTGCGGTCTCAACCACGCGCCCAGGACGCGCTCGGCCTCGCGCTGCGCCTGGCGCAGCGCAGCATCCGGCGGGACGCGCCCGCCCGTGGCGTCGTCGAGGGCCCGCTTGAGGATCTCCCGCAGCCGCTGGAAGTTGGGTGCCATCATCTTGCCCGCTGCGTACTGCAGCTGCTCACGCGCTACGAGGTACTCGGGGTTCTTGTCGGTGAACTCGCGCATGGCGGGCACTTCGTACGCGGACCGCCGCACCGCGATGTACCCCGAGGCCATGGACCACTGGGCGGCGCGTTCGGGCGTCACCATCCACCGGATGAACTGCCAGGCGGCGTCCTGGTTGGCTTTGGGAATCTTCTTGAACACGTAGAAGTTGCCGCCGCCCACCTCTGCGCCGTACTGCTTCTTCCGGGGCATGAACGCCACGCCGAACGGGAACTTCGCGGAGTTCTTCAGGAACGTTAGAATGCCCGTCGAATGGTACAGCATGGCCGTCCGCCCGGCGACGAAGTCCGGAGGCGTGGACGCCCAGGTGCTGTGGGGCGGGGCCACCTTGAGGTCGTTGGTCAAAGTGACCCAGAAGCGTAGCGCCTCGATCGCCTCAGGGGAGTCGAAGCGCAGCCTGCGCCGTTCGTAGTTCAGCAGCTCGCTGCCGTTCTGGCGGACGAACGCCTCGAACAGCCAGTCGTTCCACCCTCCGGAGATCGTCACCCCCCAGCGCTGGATGTTGCCGGCAGCGTCGCGTTTGACGAGCTTCTTCGCGTAGTCCTCGAGTTCATCCCAGGTCGTGGGCGGGCGATCGGGATCAAGCCCCACCTCCTTGAACGCCTCCTTGTTCCAGTAGAAAACGGGCGTGCTTCGCTGGAACGGCACGGCATAGAACTTGCCATCGGAGTAGCTGTTCTGCAGGAAGGCCGGGAAGAAGTCCGCCAGCCACGAGCGCCCCTCGGCACGCACGTAGCCATCCAGCTCGATCAGCGCATCCATGGCCAGCAGGGTCGGCATCTCGGAGATCTCGACGATCGCGATGTCGGGCGGGTTGCCCCCCATGACCGCCGTCTGCACCTTTTGCATGGTCGGGTCGTAGTCGCCGGAGTAGACGGGTACGACCTCGATGCCTGGCGTCTGCTTGTTGAACTCCCCGACCATCTCGTCGATGACGCGCGCCAGCGGCCCCGCCACTCCCACGGGGTAGTAGAACGTGAGGCGCACGAGCCGTGGTGCCGGGGCGCCCAGCGCGACGACACCGGTTGCCACGACCACACAGACCAGCAGGCTGAGCATCGGCAGCCATGTTCGAGGTCCTTTCACGACTTCCACCTCCCTTTGCATGCCGTGCACCTTCGCCGGCGCAAGCGGTCACGCTCAGCACAAAAACCCGCCCGGCCAGCCCTCTGGCCCACGGCGGGTTTTCTCCAGACTCGCCCGCACCTATGCAGTTCTCATCGTAATTATTCCACCGCGGCACGGCGGGCGCAAGGCCCGGGGCGCCAGGCCTGCAGCGCAACACGCAGCGCGACACGCGGACCTCATGGGGCATGCAAGGCACCGGGGCGGACCTACCGGAGGTCGGGGGCTTCCAGCCCCCACAGGGCCCGGGTGCTGCTGGAGACGCCCACCGCGCCTGCGGCCAGAATGGTCCGGACGTGGTCCGGCGTGCGCACCAGCCCGGCACCCAGCACCGGCACCTCCAACCCCCGGCCCAGCAGGTCGCTGACGTAGGGCACCATCAAGCCCGGGAGCACTTCGACGGCATGGGGGCCCGCGTCGCGCGCCGAGGCCAGGCCGGTCGCCAGCGCGTCGGAATCCACGGCGAAGACCCGCTGGATCGCCACCAGCCCGTGACGGACCGCGTGACGCACCAGCTGCGCGCGGGTGCTGGCGATGCCCTGGAGTCCCAGCTCGGCCAGCAGCTGCACGCCGGCTTCGTCCTTGCCGATCCCCTCCAGCAGGTCGAGGTGCACCAGTACCGGCCGTCGCCCCGCGGCCAGCTGCAGCACCTCCCGCAGCGTGAAGATGGTCCCCTTGAACACCAGCACCGCCGCCCCGGGACGGTGCAGGGCCTCACGGGCATCCTCGATTCCGCGCAGTGCTGGCACCACCGGAAACCGCCGCAGGCCCGCCGCGATCCGCCGCCACCCCACGGCCGCGGGCTCGGCCTCACCGGGCCGTCCGCCGGGCGGGCTCACCGACGCGATGCCCACCGTGCGCGAAGGCAACTGCCGACCGCGCGCAGCAGGGCCGCCTCGTCCAACCCGACGACCACGGCGCGTCCGCCCACGATGAACGCCGGGTAGCCGCGAGGCCGAAACCGGAGAACCCGCAGCATCCACGCCACCGAGAACGGCTCGAGCACGTGGACCACCACCTGGGCGTCGAAGCGCTGCCGCAGCGTATCGAGCATCCGGTACAGCTCGTACGCTCGCGATCGGGACGGCAGCGGAGATCCGCTGCCGTTCTCCCAGCGCGGCAGCCCCCGGACGACCGGCGCACCCAGCCCGGGCGCCAGCACCTCGACCACCACAGGCGTGCCCATGGGCCCGCTGTAGAGTCCGCGACAACACCGCACGACTCCTGCCGGCGGGCCTCAGCAGCTACCAGTACCGCCGAAGCCGGGGCGAAAAGCGTCGTGCGGTGTGCGCAGCAGGTCGTCACGGCAGCACCCAGGCCAGGCCCACACGAGGACCCCCGCGCGTACGCTCCATAACACGCAGGAGGAGTCGCGGCGCGCACCCCGTAGGTGTCGGAGGAACCCAACGGCTGGAGGTCCGTGCGTGCGCGTCTGCGCCATCGTCAACCCGCAAGCCGGATGGGGCCGCGGCGCCCGCATCTGGCCCCAGGTGCGTTCGGTGCTGGAACAGGCCGGCTGGTCGATTGCGGCCACCATGACGGAGCGGCGCGGACACGCCCTGGAGGTGGCGCGGACGGCGCGTGCGGACCTGGTGGTGGCCGTCGGCGGCGACGGCACGGCCCACGAGGTGGTCAACGGCTTGCTGGCGACGGGCCGGGGCGGCCCGCTGGGCATCGTCCCCGTGGGAACGGGCTGCGACTTCGCCCGCGCCATCGGGCTGCCGCGCGACGCGCTGGCGGCGGCCAGGGCGCTGCCGGGCTGCGGCCTGCGCCAGGTCGACGTGGGCCGGGTGAACGACCGGTACTTCGTGACGATCGCCGGCGTGGGATTCGACGGCGAGGTCGCGGCCCGCGTGAACCGCTGGCCCAAACTCGTCGGCGGCACGGTGATGTACGTCGCGGGCATTCTGACGACGCTGGCCACCTACACGCCCGCCGAGGTCGACCTGGAGGTGGACGGGGCGTCCACGCGTGAGCGCATCTTCCTGCTGGCGGTGGGCAACACGGCCTGGAACGCCGGCGGCATGTGGCTCGTGCCCGGCGCGCGGCCCGACGACGGCGTGCTCGACGCGGTCGTGGCTGGCCCGCTGGGCCGGCTCGAGACCCTGGCCGTACTGCCGAAGGTGTTTTCCGGCCGGCACGTCCACCACGCCAAGGTGCGCCAGGTACGCGCGCGTGTGATCCGCGTCCGGGGCGGCCCCCTGGCCATTCAGGCCGACGGGGAACTCGTCGGTCGCCTGCCGGCGACGTTCAGCGTGGTGCCGCGGGCCCTGACGGTGCTGGCGCCGTAGCGCCGCGGGCGGGTTGCTGGTCGGCCGGCAGCAGCGCGGCCAGTGCGTCGATGAACCGCTGGCCCCAGGCGTCCAGCACGTCGCGGGCGATGCGGCCGTCCAGGCGGGGCGGGTACAGGGGCGGCCCGAGGCGCACGACGATCGGGTATGGACGCGGGAGCCGTGCGCCCTTGGGCAGCATTCGGTGCGCGCCCACCACGGCCACCGGCAGCACCGGCGCACCGGTGCGGAGCGCCAGCAGTGCGGCGCCGGGCTCGGCGGGCTGGAGGCGCCCGTCGACGCTGCGCGTCCCCTCGGGGAAGATCACCACCACGCCACCGCGCGCCAGTTCCAGGGCGGCGACCTGCAGGGCGCGACGGTCGGGCTCGCCCCGCCGCACCGGGAACCCGCCCAGCGAGCGCAACCACCAGCCGAGCACGGGCACCCGGAACAGCTCTTCTTTCCCCATGGTGATCACACGACGGCGCAGGGCGATCGCGACCAGCACCGGGTCGGCGGCGCTGGTGTGGTTCGCCACGACCAGGACAGGACCGGAGGCGGGCTCGTGGTGCGCGCCGTCCACGCGGAAGCGGCACTGCACCCGCAACCAGAGCAGGAAGAACCGCTTCCAGAAGCTATACCACACCGGTACGCTCCCGCACGAGCCGGAGGACCTGCTCGACGACCTCGTGGGATGGACGGCCGGTGGTGTCGATGACCACGGCGTCCGCGGCCGGCCGCAGCGGGGAGACCGTGCGGGTCTCGTCGCGTCGGTCGCGCTCGGCCTGCTGGCGGCGCACGGCGTCGAGATCGACGCGCAGGCCCCTGGCGGCGAGTTCTGCGTGGCGGCGGCGGGCGCGTTCCTCCAGCGAGGCGTCGAGGAAGACCTTGACCTCCGCATCGGGGAAGACGACGGTGCCGATATCGCGCCCCTCCACCACCACGCCCCCACCGGCGCCCAGCTGCCGCTGCCGCGGCACGAGCGCCGCGCGCACGTCCGCCACCGCGCTGACCACAGAGGCGGCCTCGCTCACCTCGGGCGTTCGGATCGCCTCGGTCACGTCTTCCCCGTCGATGAGGACGCGAGATCCGGCGGGGTCTGCGCGCAGGTCGATCACCAGCGACGCCGCCAGCGCCGCAAGGGCGCCGGGGTCGTCCAGCGGGACGCCGCGGCGCAGGGCGGCCAGGGCCACCGCACGGTACATGGCCCCGGTGTCCACGTGGCGGAAGCCCAGGCGGGCCGCCACGGCGCGGGCCACCGTCGACTTGCCCGAGGCGCTGCGGCCGTCGATGGCCACCACCGGCAGACGCCGCGTCACGGGCGCCTCCGCCGCACGCGCGCCGCCGGCCGGCGCGCCACGATGCGCCCCAGCCAGCGGCCCTGCCCGCCGTCTGTGAAGTAGCCCTCCGCGAGCTCGAGGACCTCCCACGCCCGAAGACGCCGGCGCAACTCGCCGGGCCGCAAGCGATGGGCACGCCGCGTGGCCCAGAGGTCGGCCGACGGCCGCGGGCTCGCTAGGTGGGTTTCCACTACCAGCAGCCCGCCGGGACGCACCGCCGCCATGAGGTGGGGGAACAGCCGGCGCTTGAGGAAGAACGTGTTGACGACCAGATCGTACCGTGCCCGCGGCAACCTGTAGCGGTCGAGATCCGCGACGAGCCACCGGACCCGCACCTTCTGCGCGCGGGCCCGGCGGGCGGCCTCGCGGATGGCCGTCGGCGAGATGTCGATCGCGTCCACGCGCCACCCGCGCCGGGCAAGGAAGAGCGCGTTGCGGCCCAACCCCGTGGCGACGTCCAGTGCGCGTCCTGGCCGCAGCTGCGCCGCCCAGCGGACGAGCACCGCAGACGGCGGGCCGTCGTGCGGCCGTTCTCCGCTGCGGTAGCGGGCCTCCCACGTGCGCCGTTCGGCCTCCACCGGCGCTCAGCCCGTCGCACACACCGCCGAGCACGTCGCCACGTTGCCCGACGTCACACGCTGGCACCCCGCCTCCACCCTACCGGGGCACGCTACCGGGGTACGCCCCGCGCGGCCACCAGCGGCGCCCGCGCCACCACCGTGCCGCCGGCCACTGCTTCCACCTGGCCAACCACTGCGCCGGCGGACACAGGCGCGCTCAGCGGCTGGCGCAGGACGACGCGCGACGCCACCGGCGTCCCCCGTGGGACCACCGCGTAGAGGTCGGCGGCCAGCACGGCCTCGACCCGTGCGCCCCGGCGCCCCACGACGACCGTAGCGAGGCGCTGGCCGGCCGCGGCCACCCGCACCGGCTCGAACCGCACGAAGCCGTAGTCCAACAGGCGCTCGGCTGCCGAGACCACCTCGGGGCTGTTGAGCACCACGGCCAGCAGCTGCCATCCACCGCGCGTGGCCGAGGCCACCAAACACGGACCGGAGCGCGCGGTCCAGCCGGTCTTGACGCCGTCCGCACCCTCGTAGCGCGCGAGGAAGCGATTGGTCGTGACCACCTCCTGGGGCTCGCGGCCGGGCCGCTGCAGGACCCACGCCCGGGTACGGACCAGCGCGGCGAACACCGGGTGGTGCAGCCCGTAGCGAGCAATCACGGCCAGGTCGTAGGCCGTGCTGTAGTGGTCGGGGCGGTCGAGGCCATGGGGGGTGACGAACTGGCTGTTGCGGGCGCCCAGGTGGCGTGCCCTGGTGTTCATGAGGCTCACGAACTGCTCCACGCTGCCCGCAGCGGCCTCGGCCAGGGCCACCGCGGCGTCGTTCGCCGACTTCAGCAGCATGACGTGCAGCAGCTCGTCCACGGTCCACTGCTCGCCGGGGGCCAGACCGATGGCAGCACCATCACGTTGTGTCGCCGCGCGCGCGCTGATCGTCACCGGCGCCGACAGCGACAGCCGCTCCAGTACCAGGATCGCCGTGAGGATCTTCGTGGTGGACGCCGGGGCCAGACGGCGGTGTGGCTCGAGCGCGTAGAGCACCCGGCCCGTGCGCACGTCCATGAGCACCGCGGCTGCGGCGTCCACCGCCGGTGGCGCGCCTGCCACCGCTGCAGCGCTGCCGCGGGCCACCCCTGCCCGGGCCGGGTCCGTCACTGCTGCGGCGCCGCCGAGCATGGCGACGCAGGCGCCCAGGGCCACCAACCACCGCAGCCGCATCAGCCCAGGGTGTCGAGCAGCGCGTGGACGCCGCGCTCGCCCAGTGGGGGCAGATCACGCAGGTCCCGCAGGCCAAAGTACCGCAGGAACAGGTCCGTGGTGCCAAACAACACCGGGCGGCCGGGTGCCTCGCGCCGCCCGACCTCACGGATCAACTGCCGTTCCAGCAGACGCTCGATGTGCCAGTCGCTGCGCGCGCCACGGATCTGCTCGATGTCCCCACGCGTGCACGGCTGGCGGTAGGCGATGATGGCCAGGACCTCCAGCGCCCCCTTGGACAGCCGCTCGCGGTGCTCGGTCTGGAGGAAGCGCCGGACGACCTCCGCATGCTCCGGACGCGTGCCCAGCTGGTACCCTCCGGCCACCGCCTGGACCAGCAGCCCGCTGTCCGCCAGGCGCGTCTGTAGGACGGCAATGGCGCGTTCGACCTCCTCGGGATGCGCCCCGGTCACCTCGGCCAGCCGGCGCGTCGGCACCGGCCCGCCGGCGACGAAGAGGACGCTCTCCACTGCGGCGGCCAGCCGGACGAGGGGCGTCTCGCCTGGGGCGTCCTCGAGGGCGATGCTCACCGGCGTGCCGGCGTCGATCATGCCGCCACCGCCCGCAGGCGGATCGGGGCCAGCGGCCCGTCCTGCTCGGCCTGCACCTTGCGGTCCTTGATCAGTTCCAGCAGGGCCAGGAAGGTCACCACGATCATGACCGTCGTCACCTGCTCGGGGAACAACTCGTCGAAGGTGATGCCCTCGGGCGCCCGGCGCACCGCCTGCAGGATCGCCGCCATCCGGTCGACGACCCGGATGGGCTCGGCCGAGATCTCGGCTGCCCGGTTGCGGCGGGCGCGTTCCAGGACCGCCGCAAACGCCTGGAAGAGGTCGTCCAGGCTCAACCCGATCAGCGGCAGGTCCGCAGGGTCCGGATCCTGCGGTGGACGCAGGAAGATGCGCTGCTGCACCTCTTCCAGCGCCCGCAGCGCCTCGGCCGCCTCGCGGAACGCCCGGTACTCCGCCAGCTGCCCTTCCAGCTGCGCGGCGAGGTCCGTCGTCTCCGGCTCCGGCTCCGGCAGCGGCTCTGCAGGCGGCGGCTTGGGCAGCAGCAGCTTGGCCTTCATCTCGACCAGGGCCGCCAGCATCCACAGGGCCTCGGTGGCCTCCGGCAGGTCGAGCCGGCGCTTCGTGCGCTCCAGGAGGTCCCGGGCGAGGTCGGCCAGCGGGATCGCCGACAGGTCGACGTCACCGCGGTGCGCAAGGGTCAGCAACAGGTCCAGCGGCCCTTCGAACCCCGGGACCTTGACGGTGTAGGCCGCAGCCGCGCTGCGCCCGAACAGACCGCCATCCCGATCCGCATCTGAGGGCTGGGCCCCGCCCTGCGCCGCCATGCCGGGAGGCGTCGGGACGTCACGCATCAGAAGAACCCTCCGCCTAGCGCCGCGCGCACGAGCCACTGCGTGGGCGGCCACAGCACCCGCCCGACGAGGTTGCCCGGGAGCACGAGCACCACCAGCAGCACCAGCGGACCGTAGGGCTGCAGCCGGTCGTAGGCGAGGGCCTGGCGGGGCGGCAGCAAGCCGGCCAGGATCCGCGAGCCGTCCAGCGGCGGGATCGGCAGCAGGTTGAACACCGCCAGCACGGCGTTGATCACCATGATCGTGAAGACCAGGCGCCCCAGCAGGCCATCGGCCACCACCCCGCCCTGGACCACCAGGCCCAGCAGGAACAACAGCGTGACGTTCGCCAGCGGCCCGGCGGCCGCCACGAGCATCATGCCCTGCCGCCAGCGCGTGAAGTTCCGCGGGTTGACCTCGACGGGCTTGGCCCAGCCGAACCCGACGAGCAGCAACAACAGCGACCCGACCAGGTCCAGGTGGACCAGCGGGTTCAGCGACAGGCGGCCACGCAGGCGGGGCGTGGGGTCGCCGAGCCGGTCCGCCATCCAGGCGTGGGCGAACTCGTGGACGGTGGCGGCGACCAGCAGCGCGACCAGGCGGAAGACGAGCGCGGGGAGCTCCAGGCCCAGCATCAGCGCGGGCCGGCCGGGTCCGACACGCGGGCGCGCAGCGGTCGGTCGAGCCGCACCAGGTCGTCCAGCGTCTCGCGGGCCACGGCGAGTTGGGCCTGGCCGTCACGGACGAAGACCACCGCGGGCCGCGGGTACCGGTTGTAGTTGCCGGCCATGGCGTAGGTGTACGCGCCGGTGGCGAAGACGGCGATCAGGTCGCCCTCGCGCACTTCGGGCAAGGCGGCGTCCCAGATCAGCACGTCGCCCGACTCGCAGCAGCGCCCTGCCAGCGCCACTGTCCGGGTCGACGGGGCATCGGCGCGGGTGGCCACGACCGCTTCGTACCTGGCCCCGTAGAGCGCCGGCCGGGGGTTCTCGTACATGCCGCCGTCGACGGACACGTAGGTGCGGACACCCGGGATCGTCTTGATGGCCCCGGCCGTGTACAGCGTCACCCCCGCATCGCCCACGATGGAGCGACCGGGCTCCAGCATCAGCGTGGGCAGGGGCAGGCGGTGCTGGTGCAGCAGGTCCTGCACGGTGGCGGCCAGCGTGCGCACGAAGACGGCGCGGTCGGGTGGGGTTTGCTCGGCCACGTAGCGGATCCCAAGCCCCCCGCCGAGGTTGAGCTCGTCCAGCTGCAAGCCGGCCTCTTGCATCTGGGCGGCGAACGCGACGACGGCGCGCGCGGCCTCCAGGAAGGGCTCGAGCTCGAGGATCTGGGAGCCGATGTGCGAGTGCAGGCCGCGCAGCCGCAGGCCACGGGCGCCAAGCGCCCAACGCACGGCCCGTGCGGCTTCCCCCCCGAGCAACCCGAACCCGAACTTCGAGTCGACCCCGCCGGTCTGGATCGCCCTGTGCGTGTGTGGCTCGATGCCCGGCGTCACGCGCAGCAGGATCTCGGCCACCTGCCCGCGCTCACGGGCCAGCCGGTCGAGGGTGCGCAGCTCGTGGTCGTTGTCCACCACGATGCGCCCCACGCCCACGTCCAGCGCGTACGCGAGCTCCTCGGCGGTCTTGTTGCTTCCGTGGAAGACCAGCGCCTCGGCCGGCACGCCGGCCAGCCGGGCGGTGTGGATCTCGCCCATGCTGACCACGTCCAGGCCCAACCCCTCGTCGGAGACCACCTGGCAGGACGCGATGGTGCACAGCGCCTTGCTGGCGTACAGCACGCGGCCCGGGCCCGGGTAGGACGCCCGCAGGGTCTGGACGTAGGTGCGGCAGTTGGCCCGCACGCGGCCTTCGTCGATCACGTGCAGCGGCGTGCCGAACTGCGCAGCGAGGTCGGCGGCGTCGACCCCGCCGATGACGAGGTGACCCCGGCTGTCGACCTCGAAGCCGTGGCGGGCGGGCGTCGTCATGGCCGCATCCGACGCAGTCGACATCGCGCGCACCGACCTGCCTGCAAGATCGGTGCCAATCTAACACGGGCACCTGGGGGTGTCAACGCGAACCAGACGCGATGGCGCCGTGTGTCGATCACTCCCAGCGGCGCTCGTCCACGATCGGCCGGGCCTCCGCCGGCAGCGTCCCGGGCGGGAGCAGGTCGATCTCACACCGCAGCCGCACCGCCTCCGCGATCGCCTGCCGCAGCCGGTCCTCGAGCCCGTGGACGCCGGCATCGGGGCGCGGCTCGACGCGCACGCGCATCACGTCCTGGTGGCCCACCCGTGAGACCACCACCTGGTAGCGCACGACTTCCGGAAAGCGGGCCATCACCCGGGCTACCTCTGCGGGGTGCACGAACATGCCGCGGACCTTCACCGCGTCGCCCACGCGGCCCAGGATCCGCGCGATGCGCGGGGCGGTGCGGCCGCAGGGGCACGATCCCTCGGCCATCACGGCCAGGTCGCCGGTGGCGAGCCGCAGCAGCGGGTAGACGGGGTTCAGCGCCGTCACCACCACTTCCCCGGGCACGCCGGGCGGCACCGGCGCGCGTGTCTGCGGATCCAGGAGCTCCACGATCAGCTCGTGCCAGACGTGCATGCCGTCGTGGCGTGAGCACTCGTAGGCGATGGACCCCACGTCGGCGGTACCGTAGCCCTGGCTGACCTCCACGCCGTGGGCTGTGTGCAGCCGTCGGCGCAGGCTCTCGGGGAGCATCTCGGCGATCACGAACGCGCGCCGCAGGCGGACGCCGCGCCCGGCCGCCGCGGCCGCATCCAGCAGCGTCGCCAGGAAACTGGGGGTGCCGACGTAGCCGGTGGCGCCCACGTCGGCCAGCAGGGCCACCTGTGCCTCGGTGTTGCCGGGACCCGCGGGGATCACCGGACAGCCCAGCACGCGCAACGCCCCGTCGAGCATCAGCCCGGCGGGCGTCATGTGGTAGGCCAGGGTGTTCAGCACCACGTCGCCAGCCCGAAACCCCGCCGCAAAGAGCGCCGGCGCAAAGCGCCAGTAGTCGCGCTCGGCGCCCTCAGGGTCCAGGATCGGCCCCGGCGACCGGTAGATGCGTCCCAGGGTCGCCAGAGGTACGCCCACCCAGCCACCAAACGGCGGACGCTGCCGCTGGAGCGCGGGCAGGTCGTCCTTGCGCAGCACAGGGAGGGCAGGCAGGGCGTCCAGCGAGAGGTCGGCGACCTCGACGCCAGCTGCGGCGAGCGCCTCGCCGAGGGCCGGGGCATGGGGCAGGGCAGCGCCCACGACGTCGCGCAGCCGCTGGTCCTGCCACCGCCGTCGGGTCGCCGCCGGCCAGGCCTCTGCGGGGTCCCACAGGTCGTCCATGGTGCCCTCCCGGTGCGGTATGCGCTGGTCTTCCCCCGCGCGTCGACCGTCTCCTGCCCGGCAGGAATGGCCTTCCGGCAGCCCTAATTTGTAGGACCGTGGACCCGCCGGTCCCCCTCGCGGACACGGTGCTGACCGTCGAGCGGCTGACGCTCCGGTTCGCGGGCGTCGTCGCGGTCCACGGGCTGTCGTTCTCGGTCCGGGCCGGTGAGCTGCTGGGGATCATCGGGCCCAACGGCGCGGGCAAGACCAGCGTCCTCAACTCCATCAGCGGGTTCTACCACCCCCAGGAAGGCCGCATCACCTTGTTTGGCCGTGACATCACCCGGCTGCCACCCCACCAGCGGGCGGCCCTGGGGTTGGGCCGCACGTTCCAGAACATCGCGCTCTACCCGGGCATGACTGTGCTGGCCAACATCCTCTCGGGACGTCTGCTCCACATGCGCGCGGGCGTGCTGGCTTCGGGGGTCTACTGGGGACCCGCCGAGCGAGAGCTCCTGGCGCATCGGGCGCGTGTCGAGGAGATCATCGACTTCCTGGAGCTGGAAGAGCACCGGGGGCACCGCGTGGCCGAGCTGCCCTACGGCGTGCAGAAGAAGGTGGAACTGGGCCGGGCCCTGGCCATGGAGCCTCGCCTGCTGCTGCTGGACGAGCCCATGGCGGGCATGAGCGCCGACGAGAAGGCCGACATGGCGCGCTACCTCCTGGAGCTGCGGGAGGTCCGGGGCCTGCCCATGATCCTCATCGAGCACGACATGGGCGTCGTGATGGACCTGTGCGACCGGGTGCTCGCCATGGACTACGGTCGGAAGATCGCCGAAGGGCCCCCACAGGAGATCCAGCGCGATCCCGAGGTCATCCGGGCCTACCTCGGGGAGGAGCACCGGGTCGCATGACCGCCGAGGCAGTGCTCGAGCGCCCCCGCCCCGCGGCGGCTGTGGACGTGGCCCGGGCGCCCGACACGTTCCCGCGGCGCCTGGTCTACAACGCCGCCCGGTTCGGCGACCGCGTGGCCTTCCGCGAGAAGGAGTTCGGCATCTGGCGCGAGATCACGTGGGCGCAGTACCTGGACTGCGCGCGGGCGTGCGCCCTGGGCCTGGAGGCCCTGGGACTGCGGCGGGGCGACGTGCTGGTGCTGATCGGCGACAACCGACCCGAGCTGTTCTACATGGCCATGGGCGCCCAGACGCTGGGAGCCATCTCCTGCGGCATGTACCAGGACAGCCTGGCCGAGCAGCTGGCCGAGCTCATCGCGTTCGCCGGCGCCCGGTTCGTCTTCTGCGAGGACCAGGAGCAGACCGACAAGATCCTGGCGGTGGAGGAGCGCCTGCCCACCGTGGAGCGCATCGTCGTCGAGGACTGGCGGGGCATGTGGCGCTACCGGCACCCGAAGCTGCTGGCTTTCGCCGACCTGATGGCGCTGGGCCGCGAGGTGCATGCGCGGAGTCCCGAGCGGTTCGCCGCCCTGGTGGCCCAGACGCAGCCCGACGACGTCGCTATCCTCTGCCAGACGTCGGGCACGACGGCCATGCCCAAGCTCGCAATGCTGTCGCACCGCAACCTGCTGGCCCAGGCCGAGAACTTCCACGCGGTCGAACCCCACATCGGCCCGGGCGACGAGTTCGTCTCGTACCTGCCGTTTGCGTGGATCGGCGAGCAGATGATCGCCTACAGCCTGCACCAGTGGGTGGGCTTCACGGTCAACTTCCCCGAGGAACCCGAGACGGCCCAGCGCGACTTCCGCGAGATCGGCCCCCACTTCACCTTCGCGCCCGCCCGCATCTACGAAGGGCTGCACTCGGCCGCCACGGTGCGCATCCTGGACGCCGGCCCGGTGCGCCGCTGGATCTACGAGACCGCCATGCGCCACGGCATCCGGGCCGTCGAGCTGGAGGCCGAGGGCCGACCGGTGCCCTGGTGGCTGCGGGCGCTGCGGCTGCTGTGGTACTGGACGGTCTACCGGCCCATCCTCGACAAGATGGGCATGGTGCGCATGCGGGTGGCCTGGAACGGCGGCGCCTCCCTGGGGCCGGACTACCACAAGTTCTTCCGGGCACTGGGCCTGAACCTCAAGCAGATCTACGGCCAGACGGAGATCGCCGGGATCTCGTGCGTGCACCGCGACGGCCAGGTGCGCTTCTGGACCATGGGTGCCCCGATCGCGCACACCGAGGTCCGCATCTCCGACGACGGCGAGATCCTCGAGCGCAGCCCCTCGGTCTTCCTCGGGTACTACCGGAACCCCGAGGCCACCGCCCGGGCGCTGCGCGACGGCTGGCTCTACACCGGCGACTACGGGACCCTGGACCCCAGCGGCGACGTCATCCTCTTCGACCGCATGGGCGACGTGATCCAGCTGGCCGACGGCACCCGCGTGGCCCCCCGGGTCATCGAGGACATGCTGAAGTTCACGCCCTTCATCCAGGAGGCGTGCGTGATCGGCGACGGCCAGCCCGCGCTGGCGGCCATCCTCAACATCGACCTGCGCAACGTGGGCAAGTGGGCCGAGGACCGGGGGATCGCCTACACCTCCTACGCCGACCTGTCGCAGCGCCCGGAGGTGCTGGCGCTGCTGCAGCGCCTGGTGCAGGAGACCAACAGCCGGCTGCAGCCCGCCTGGCGCATCGCCCGGTTCGTCTCGCTGTACAAGGAGTTCCACCCCGACGACGACGAGCTGACGCGGACGCGCAAGCTGCGGCGCGCCCACATCAACCAGCGCTACGCCGACCTGATCGCGGCCATCTACGCCGGCGCCGAGCGCTACCAGGCGGTGGTGACGATCCGCTACGAGGACGGGCGGACCGCCGAGCTGCACCCGGTGATGCGCATCGTCACCGTCGCGCCCGCCCCCGCGCCGTGACCCTGGCGTTCGTCCTCGACGGCCTCGTGGTCGGCCTGGCGGTGGGGTCCATCTACGCCCTGATCGCGCTGGGGTTCGCCCTCCTGTACAAGTCCACGAAGATCCTGAACCTGGCCCACGGCGAACTGGTCCTGTTCGGCGGCTACCTGGCCATCGCCCTGACCCGGGCCCTGGACCTGCCGGTGCTGGCGGCCTTCGGGCTGGGCGTGGCGGCGACGCTGGCCGCCGCCGCCGCCCTGGGGTTCGTGGTCGAGCGCGGGGTGATGCGGCCGCTGTTCGGCCAGCCCCTGCTCTCGGTCATCATCGTGACCCTGGCGCTGGGCTACATCATCCGGGGCGTCATGGTGGGCCTGTGGGGTGGCGACACCCGACAGTTCCCGCCGGTCATTCCCGCCGACGTGGTGCGGCTGGGCAGCATCCCCATTCCCCGCGTCGGCGTCTGGAGCGCGGGGGTGGCCGTGGCGCTGCTGGTGGTGTTCTCGCTGTTCTTCCGGTACTCCCTGTGGGGCATCGCCATGCGGGCCGCGGCCAACGAACAGCTCACCGCGTCGACGCTGGGGGTCAGCCTGAAGCGCGTGTTCGCCTACGCCTGGGCGTTCGCGGCCATCGCCGGGTCGGTGGGCGGCATCCTCATCGGCCTGTGGCTGGGCGTGAACTTCGCCCTGGCCCACGTGGGCCTGAAGGCCCTGGCCGCCGTGATCCTGGGCGGGCTCGACAGCATCCCCGGGGCGATCCTGGGCGGGTTCATCATCGGCGTGCTGGAGACGGTCGTCGGGGGCTACATCGACGCCAACGTGGTCCTCTTCGGCATTCCGCTCCAGGGCTTCAAGGACATCACGCCCTTCCTGGTCATCCTGCTGGTGCTCCTGGTCAGACCCTACGGCCTCTTCGGCACGGAGCACATCGAGCGGCTGTGAGCGTGCGGCCCGCCGGCGACTTCAAGACCCACTACGCGGCGGACATGGCGCTGCTGGACACCCGGCTGTACCGGGTGGGGTTCCTGGCGCTGCTGGTGGTCCTGGCCGCGGCGCCGGTGTGGGCCGGCCGGTACCTGTTCCTGCTGAACACCATCGGCATCTTCGCCATCGGCGCCGTCGGTCTGGCTCTGCTCACGGGCTTCGCCGGACAGATCTCGTTGGGGCACGCCGCCTTCATGGCGGTGGGCGCGTACACGTCGTGGTACGTGACCACGCGCCTGCAGTGGCCCTTCGTGGCGGCGCTGCCGCTGGCGGGCCTGGTGGCGTTCGTGGTGGGCGCCGTGGTGGGGTTGCCGTCGCTGCGCATCAAGGGCCTCTACCTCGCCATCGCCACCATGGCGTTCCAGTTCATCACCGAGTACGTGATCATCCACACCGCGGGCGGCATGGCCGGGAACGTCGTGCCCCCGGCCCGCATCGGGGGCCGCGTCTTCCAGCAGGAGGCCGACTTCTACCTGTACCTGTTGCTGCCCCTGTGGCTGGCCAGCGGGGTGTTCGCTGCCAACCTGGTGCGCGGACGCATCGGCCTGGCCCTGATGGCCGTGCGCGACCGGGACTACGCCGCCCAGGTGCTGGGCGTGCCCCTGCTCTACTACAAGACGCTGGCGTTCGCGCTGGCGGCGTGCTTCGCGGGCATCAGCGGCAGCCTGTTCGCCCACTACAACCGCGTCATCGGCGCCGAGCACTTCGGCATCGGGCTGTCCATCGACTACATCGCCATCATCGTGCTCGGTGGCCTGACCAGCGTGTGGGGGCCGCACCTGGGCGCGGCGTTCGTCACGCTGCTCAACCAGGGCCTGCGCTTCGCCACCCCCCTGCTGGTGGCCGCCCTGCCCGGCCTGGGCAAGGCCGCCACCCCGCTGCGCGAGATCGTCTTCGGGACGCTGCTGATCGCGCTGCTGATCTGGGAACCCGGGGGCCTGGCGACGCTGTTTCGCAAGCTCAAGCGCTACCTGGACCTCTGGCCCTTCCCGCACTGAGGCACACCTGGCGTCCGCAGGGCCGCTGCCCACAGCCCGCCTCAGCGATGCGCGCCCGGCTCTGCGAACCGTGCACCGGCGCCGCGCCGGCCGCGGGTCAGGCCAGCCAGCGCTTGCGGCGCTTGTAGCTCTTCACCTCCGTGAACAGACGGCGGCCCGCCTTGCTCATGCCCAGGTAGAACTCCTTGACGTCGGCGTCCTCCCGCAGCCGGTCGGCCGGTCCGTCCAGGACGATCTTGCCGTTCTCCATCACGTAACCGTAGGAGGCCAGCTGCAGCGCCATGCGGGCGTTCTGCTCGACCAGCAGGATCGTGATGCGCTCGTCCCGGTTCAGCCGCTGGACGAGCTCGAAGATCTCGTGGGCCACGATCGGGGCCAGCCCCAGGCTGGGCTCGTCCAGCAGCAGCAGGCGCGGCCGGGCCATGAGCGCGCACCCGATGGCCAGCATCTGCTGCTCGCCGCCGGAGAGGTAGCCGGCCCGCACCCGCCGGCGCTCCCGCAGGCGCGGGAAGTAGGTGTAGACCAGGTCGAGGAGCTCGCGCCGGCCGTCGCGCCGCACGGCGGCCCCGACCAGCAGGTTCTCCTCGGCTGTCAGTTCCTCGAACAGCCGCCGGCCCTCGCGCACCATGACGATGCCCAGCCGCGCCACGTCCTCGGGCAGCCAGTTCTCGATACGCTGTCCGTCGACCTCGATGGTGCCCCGGGTGACCTCGCCCCGCTCCAGGCGCACCAGCCCGGAGATCGCCTTGAGGGTGGTGGTCTTGCCCGCGCCGTTGGCGCCGATGACCGCGGTGATGCTGCCGGGCTCGACGCGCAGCGAGATCCCCTTCAGCACCAGGATCGTGCCCCAGAAGACGACCTCGACGTTGTTCAGCACCAGCATGGTCGCCCGGGGCCGTCAGGGTCGTTCACACCCTGCCGGCAGGAGACGACCTCGGTGTGGGTTGGCGACAGCACGATCCCCACGCGTGGCCGTCCCGGGGCGGAGCACCGTGCCCACCCCGGGACGGCAGCGCCCCCCGCCCCGCCAGACGCCCTGCGGGGTGCAGTCGCGAGCACCGCGCAGGATCGGGCCCTCAGTACCCCAGCCAGTCCTTGCGCCGTTCCACCGTGACCTGCTCCACCACGACGATGCGGCCGTTGCGGACCTGCATGATGCGGGTTGTGGTGGACGGCCGGTGGTCGTCCCGCGCCAGCGTGATGGGCGGCGCGAGCCCCTCGGGGTCCCAGTTCTTCAACAGCTCCAGCGCGGAGCGCACGTTCACGCCGGCGAAGCCTCCCAGCCGGCCGTAGGACGACCAGCCGTCGACGATCTGTTCCAGGCCGCGGCGCAGCAGGTAGACGTTGAGCCAGCCGCGGATGTACGAGGCGATGTAGGGCGTCTGGGTCGTCCCCCACTGGAACTGGGGCACCTCCTTGCCCTGGAACCGCCGGTAGGCGTCGAAGATCGTCTTCATGCCCGGCACCGGCTCACCGAAGTACGCGTGCGGCGTGCTGCCGTACGCCCCCTCCGCCGCCGCACCGATGAGCTTGATCATGTTCTCGTCGAACCCCCACACGTTCACGAACCAGCGGGTGGTCAGGCCCGCCTGCTTCGCGTCGCGGATGGTGACCGACGCCGAGTTGGTCGTGCCGCCGAACCAGGCGAAGTCCGCCCCGAACGCCCTGATGGCCGCCACCTGGGAGCGGGCCTCCAGGGCCGTCAGCGGCACGAACTGGTCGGGGCCGACCTCGAACCCCAGTTCCCTGGCGTAGTCCTTGCCCGCCGGGATGGGCGCCCGGCCGTAGGGGTGGTCGGGGTAGGCGAAGACGAACTTGGGCCGCGCCTTGCCCTCTTTCTTGGCCAGCTCGGCAGCGAACTTCAGCACGGCCCGGAGCTGATCGGAGTACGACGACACCGGGTAGAAGTTGTAGGGCGTCTTGGACGGGTCGTTCAGGTGCGAGGAGTACGACGCGGAGATGAACGGGATCTGGTCGGCCGCGATCTGCTCCTTGAGGGCTTCGGTGTCGTTGGTGCCCCAACCGATGATGGCCTGGACCCGGTCGACGTCGCGGTACTTCCGGTACAGGTTCAGGCTCTCGGGGATGCGGTAGGCGTAGTCGGCCCAGACCAGGTCGATCTTCACCTTGCCCCGGATGCCGCCCATGACCTCGTTGATGTACCGGACGTGGTCGAGCACGCCCTTGGAGTAGTCCACGCCCACGTCCGACGTGGGCCCCGTGAGGTCGAAGAGCGCGCCCACCTTGATGCTGGCCGGCAGGGGCGGTGGCTGCTGTGCCACTGCGGGAACGACGGCGGCGGCCACGAGGACGCCGAGGGCCACTGCGAGGCTACGGAGCTGCCTGCTCACCGGACCATCCCTCCCTCCGGAGTCGAGGCCCTGCACGTTGCCCGTGGGCTTCGGCGGCTCCCTGACCGCTCCCTGCCGGCGGGTTCCGCGGTCTCCTGGTTCTTCCCAGGGCGCTCGGTGCCGATCGCGGCCCGAACGCTCCACGCGGGCGGCTCCGGCGTTCCGGCCGGCACGGGGCGCGCTCAGGGTGCCACCTTCCGGACCCGGACCGTGCGCACGGTGAGGTCCTCGACGCGGTTGCCCGCAGCGTTAATGGCGAAGTCGTAGCCCCAGGTGTTGGCGAAGCTGGCGTCGGGCAGCCGGATCGTGTAGGTGCGCCAGCCCTCGCCGGGCTCGACCCAGACCCATGGCGTGAAGCGGTAGCCGCCGGCCGCGTCGTAGAGCAGGTTGAAGCCCAGCTGCTGTGAGGCGCGCGCCCCCCAGACCTCCACGTGCACCTCCAGCGGCACCCGGCCCTCAGCGAAGTACAGGAACGTGTCGTCCACGTCGAAGTAGACGTAGACCACGCCGCGGCCCACGGCCGTGCGCACGGCGGTGGTGCCGTCCAGGTCGATCACCTCGACGGCGCCGTTGGGGCGGTGCCGGTAGGCCGCGTTGTAGAGGCCGTGTTCCTCTCCGGGGTTCCCAAGGCGTGCCTGGACCTCTCGGCTGCCGCTGTAGTCGCGGGCGGGCAGTGGCAGCCAGGGCCTGCGCGCCGCGGTCGCCCGGGCTTCTTCGAGCAGGCCGGCGGGGACGCCCGTGAGCACCAGGGGGATCTCGCGGAGGTGGGCGAGCACACGGCCGTCACGGACCTCGAGGGCCCCGGCGCGGCCATCGAGGGGCACCCCCTGGATGCCGGGCGCGGCCGGCAGCTCGAGGGTGCGTTCACCGCGCGCCCAGGCCGCCAGGATGCCGTCCTCGGGCGACTCCGCTGCCGCCACGAAGACCTCGGGGTCACGCAGGAGGTACCCGGTGACGCGCCTGGCGCCGAGCCGCGTCACGGCCTGCCGCACCGCCCCGATGCTGCGCTCGGGCTCTGCCGCCACCAGCCGCTGCACGCCGGTCGCATCGGCCACCAGCAGCATCTTCAGCCACTCGCCGGCGGCCCGCGGCGCGTCCGCGGTCGCATCGGGAGCCCACTGGAGCCAGAGGTGTCTGCCGCGCTCGCGCAGGCGGGCGCCCAGCACCCCAAGCGGCCGCAGCAGGGCCTCGGGCGACATGCCCGTGGCGGGCACGACGATCGCATCGAATGCCGCCGGCGCGGTCTCGGCCAGCCGGACGGCGAACCCCAGGTCGACGCCGGCCGGGGAGGTCGCGATCACCCGCGCCTGCGGGTCGAGAGCGCGAATCCGCGCCGATGCGGTCTGGAGCAGCGCGAGGTACTCGCTGCCGGTGCCGCGGAACGCGGGCAGCCCCAGGTGGGTCCAGATCTGCCAGTCGCGCACACGGCCACGGTAGCGGGCCACCGCCCACCCTACGAAGCGGTCCCAGTCGCGCACGTCGCGCGGCGGCTGCCGTGCGAAGACCTCGGGACGGGTCAGGTCGACCCCGGTGGCCAGGCTGGCCCATCGGGGTGTGTGCGCCAGCACCACCACCGGCGCCAGTCCCTCCTGGGCCGCTGCCGCGACCGCCCGGTCCAGCTCGTCCCAGACCGGCTGGCCACGGCGCGCTTCGATCAGGCTCCAGTCGGCCAACAGGCTGACAGCCCGCAGGCCCGCGGCCCGCGCCTCGGCGAACCCGGTCGCCGACCGCCCCGCGACCAGGCCGAGTTCGGGTGCGGCAGCAGGGGAAGGCGCCGCACGGGTCGCCACGACGCCGGGCGCGCCGACCAGCAGAACCGCGAGCACGGCCACGCCGAGGACACCAGCCCGTGCGGGGCGTGGGGCCGGAATCGCCGGCGGCCATCGCGCCGGGGAGCGAGCGTTCGCCGCCGCCACCGGACGGCGCGCGCCACCCTCAGCCGCAACCGGCCTCGCCGGGGAGGAGACCGTCGCTCTTGCCCGGGGCGCTTGCCGGATCACCGCCGGGACGTCCCGAGCCGCCGGGACGAAAGGGCGAGCGCGAGCAGCGTGGCCGCGAGCACCCCAACCCCGTTGGCCACCACGTCCCGCACGTCCGCGGTGCGGTACGGCACCGTACGCTGTACCAGCTCGAGCGCGACGCCGTATCCCCACGCCGCAGGCGCCACGGCCCAGCGCCAGCTCGACGCCGGCGCCGCCCACCAGAGCACGCCGGTCAAGCCGGCGTAGGCCAGGGCGTGCTGCGTCAGATCCGACACCGCACGAATGGACGGCCCCGGGAGCAGCGAGGTCACCAGCAACCCGGCCATGTACGCTACGGCAAGAGGGCGGGCCCACCGCATGCGCGCGAGCACCCCGGGAAGTTCGCCGCCCAAGACGCGGTCTTCCTTGTTCCTCCCGCCACCGCGGTCTGCGCGCGCCGACCGCGCGCAGGCAGCACGACCAGCGCGCCCGCCACGGCCACTCCCACAACGTGCGCCGATGGCGCGCAGGCAGCACGGCCTCTGGTCCCGGGCCACGCTGCGGCCGAGCGGGCCACGACAGGCGCGGGCCGCACCGACGCGGGGCAGGAACGCGCCGGTGCGAATCGAAACTATAGCGCCTTGTTGCCGGCGCCCTGCGCCGGCGCGTCCACCGACCCTGGAGGGTATGCGATGTGGCACCTGCCGAAGGCCGTCTCGCTGGTCGCCGGCGCCGGCGAGGGCTCGACGGACCTCAACGCCTTCGACCGGGCGTTGCTGGACGCCGGTATCGCCAACCTGAACTTCGTGCGCGTCACGAGCATCTTTCCCCTGGGCGCGCAGATCGTCCCGCTGCGCCCCTACCAGCCCGGGGTGCTGATGCCGGCCGTCTACGCCCGGATCGTGCGCCACACACCGGGCGAGCGTATCGCGGCGGCGGTCGGTGTGGGCATCGCCGACGACGGCTACGGCGTCATCATGGAGCACTCCCACACCGGCACCGGTGAGAACGCCGAAAGCATCGTCCGGCGCATGGTCGAGGAAGCGGTGGCGATGCGCGGCCTGCGCCTCGCGCGCGTCGAGGTGGCCGTGAAGGAGCACACGGTCCAACGCACCGGGTGCGTGGTGGCCGCCGCGCTGTTCTGGCCGGAGTGAGCGCCATGGCCCGCGACGCCAGGGCGTGGATCTTCGATTCCGGGGGTGAGGGCTTCGCCCACGCGTACCGGGTGGACGACCTGCTCTACGACGGCCGCTCGGCCTACCAGCGCATCCGCGTGATCCGCAACGCGGCCTTCGGCCGCATGCTCATCCTCGACGACGCCGTGCAGACCACCGAGCGCGACGACTTCATCTACCACGAGCTGCTCGCCCACGTGCCGCTGTGCACCCATCCCCGGCCGCGCCGCGTGCTGATCATCGGCGGGGGCGACGGCGGGCTGCTGCGGGAAGCCCTGCGGCACCCCGTGGAGCAGGTGACCATGGTCGAGATCGACCGTGCCGTGGTGGAGGTCACCCGGCAGTACCTCCCCGAGATCCCGGGCGACGCGTTCGACGATCCCCGCGCGCGCCTGGTGATCGACGACGGTCTGGCGTTCGTGCGGCAGACGTCGGAGCAGTTCGACGTGGCGCTGGTCGATTCGACCGACCCTGTGGGGCCCGCGGTGGGGCTCTTCAGCGAGGCGTTCTACGGACAGCTCGCCGCCCGGCTGGGGCCCGAAGGCGTGCTGGCGGTCCAGAGCGGCTCCCCGCTGTACCAGCGCGACGTGATGGCCACAGTCGCCCGGGGGATGGCGTCGCACTTCCGCTGGGTGCGTCCCTACCTGGGCACGGTGCCGACCTACCCCGGCGTGCTGTGGACGTTCACCATCGGCTCTCAGGCGCGCGACCCGCTGGCCGTGGACGCGGCCGAGATCGCGCAGCGCCTGGCGGGCATCACCACGCGGTACTACACGCCGGCAGCGCACCGCCACCTGTTCACGTTCCCGCCCTTCCTGGCTCCGCCGTCTGCGGACGGGGAGGCCGGCGGTGCGGCCGGCGCCTGACGATGCCCTTTCTTGCCGCGCGGGCCGTGCCCGCGCCGCAGGCGACCATCCTGGGTGCTCCGTTCGATGCGACGGCGACCCACCGGGCCGGTGCCCGGTGGGCACCCGCGGCCATCCGCTGGGCGTCGGACGGGCTGGAGTCGTACAGCCCCACGCAGCAGCGCGACCTCCAGGAGATCCGGCTGGCCGACGCTGGCGACCTCGACCTGGCCGGCGTCGACGCCGCGCAGGCGGTCCAGCGCGTGCGGGACGCGGTGGCGGCAGCCGAGGGCCTGCCAGTGCTGCTGGGCGGCGAGCATACCGTCACCGTGGGCGCGGTCACCGCGCTGCTCGACCGCCACGCCGATCTGGGGCTGGTGGTGGTCGACGCGCACCTGGACCTGCGGGACGACTACGCGGGCGCCCGCTGGTCGCACGCCACGACGCTCGCGCGCATCCTCGACCGCATGGACGGCCGTCGCATCGTCGTGGTCGGTGCGCGGTCGGGCACGCGGGAGGAATGGGCCCGTGCCGACGGGTTGCTGGCCGTCGCGCCCACCGGCCGCCTGCCGCACCCGGCGTGGGCCGCGCTGGCCGACCGCCCGCTCTACCTGTCGGTGGACATCGACGGGCTCGACCCGGCGCATGCGCCCGGCACCGGCAATCCGGAACCGCTGGGGCTGGCCGTCGACGACCTCGTGACGCTGGTAAGTGTGCTGCGGCAGGGACGCGTCGTCGGCTGCGACCTCGTCGAGGTCAGCCCGCCCTATGACCCTGGGGGCCGCACGGCCATGCTGGCGGCGTGGCTCGTGCGGGAGATGATCCTGGCCTTCGCCCGATGAGGCCCCTGCACAGCCGGCTGCCGGGGCTGGCGGTCATCCGCCGCAGGCGCAGGCCCTCCCGTTCGGTGCGCGCCCGGCACGCCCGACCGTGCCGGAGCTGGCCGTCACGCGCCACAGGCGCAGGGGGTCCGGGCGCACTTGGGGCAACCCGCTGCGTAGCGCGCCGCAGCCAGGGCCACGTCGACGCCGCACAGCGACGCCACGCTGACGGTCCAGGCCAGCACGTCCCCGACCTCCTCCTGGAGCCGATCGGGATCGCCCTCGCGCAGCGCCCTGGCCAGTTCGCCCACTTCCTCGACCAGCCAGCGAAAGGTGCCATCGAGGCCGCGCGCGCGGTCGCGGATGCCGTAGGTGCGGTCGATCTGTTCCTGGAACTCGCGGAGGGTCACACGCGGCGATTCGCTGCTGCTGCCCCGTGCCCCTGTCGGTGCGCGTGCACCCTACCGCGGCGGCGCCACGGCCCGCGCCAGCGCCACCAGGTCGGCCACGGGGAGCGGCCCGACCAGCGCGTAGCGCATCCCGCCTGCTTCCCACTGCACCATATGTAGGACGCCCCGGGTGATCACCCCGGCCGTGGCACCCAGCGTGGGGACCGGGGTCTCGGCGCCCGGTGGCCCCATGCGCCGTGCGGGCACGACGAACAGCCCCAGGGCGCGGATACCGTCGTGGTAGTGCAGGTGCGCGACGCGCAGCACGCCGGCGACCGCGATCTCGCCGCCCTGCAACCGAAAGCCGCCCGGCAGGACTGCCCGTGCCTGCACCGCGTAGCCGAGCTGCCGTTGCAGTGCATCCGGCGACATCAGCGGCCCGATGGTCTCCACCGGCGAGAGCACTCGCGCGCCCGCCGGGATGCGCGGCAGGAACATCGCGGAAGGGAAGTTCAGGCCGTAGCTGATCCGCGTGAAGTAGCTGGTGGCGACCACGCCGTCGCGCGGGTCGCGGTCCTCGCTGCGCAGCACGACCCCGGTGTAGCGGTCGATCCACAGGCGCCGTTCGCCGCCTGCGCCCCTGGGCCGCAGCCGCACGTGGACGGCCAGCCGGCCGACGACCTCCTCGAGGGCGAGCACCGAGGCCTCGTACCGGTCGAGCAGCCGCGGCGGCGGCGTCTCCACCGGTGGGGCGAGCGAGGGCCCCTGGATCACCACGTGCAGGCGCGGCTCGTACTGCCACGTCTGCAACCCGTCGTCGACGACCAGGCGGCCGGCCACGGCTTCGGGTGAGAGGAACTCCAGGCGGGTGCGGTTGGGGCGCTTGTGGGCCTCGCTGACCGTCACCGTCTCCATCGTGGCGCCCCGCAGCACCGAGACCACCTTGGTGCCCTCGTAGTCGACGAACTGCGGGGCCAGGGCGGCGTGTCGCAAGAACTGGTCGAGCGAGACGCCGCCCAGCAGGCCCTGGGGATCCGACTGCCCGCTCGCGCGCCCGGCCACCAGCGTCGCTGCCAGGCAGACGGCCACAGCGCACCACAGAAGCATTGCACGGCCGCCGGTCCGGCCGCACCGCCTGCACGGAAGCCATGCGAGGCCGCGCGCCCTCACCGTGATCCTCCGACCGCCCGCGGGTCCTCGCCGATGAGCCGGAGGTTGGCGTCGGTGACCAGCAGCCCCAGAAACGCGCGGTCGACCAGGGGGTCGGTCACGGCGGTGGACACGTACTGGCGGACGAACAGATCGGGCCCTACCTCGGCGGCCCGCAGCCGCTCGAGCCGACCACGGGCCACGGGCAGGCCCACCAGGATCAGCACGGCCACCACCGCCGCCACCAGCACCGCCGGACGCGCCACCAGGACCGGTGGCCACCACGTCCGCCGTCCGGTGCCCTCGGCACGCAGCCGCGCGCGCAGCTCGTCGAGGAACCCTTCAGGCACCGGCGGCGGCGGAAGCTGGCGGAGCAGCGCGCGGGTGGCCCGCAGCTCCTCCAGGTCGGCGGCGCACGCGGCACACGCCGCCAGGTGCGCTCGTACCTCCGCTGCCTCCTCGGGACGCAGTTCCTCGTCGAGGTAGGCGCCGAGCTGCCGACGGATGGCGTGATGGGCGATCATGGCTGCATCAACTCCGCACGGTAGGGCGCCAGCCGGTCGCGCAGGGCGCGCCGGGCGCGGTGCAACCGCGACTTGACCGTGCCCAGCGGCACGTCGAGCATGGCGGCGATCTCCTCGTAGCCATAGCCCTCGACATCGGCGAGCACCACCACTGCACGCAGGTCGGGCGGCAGCGCGAGCAGCGCCGCCTGCACGCGCCGGTCGACCGTCCGGGCGGCCACCGCGTGCTCGACGTCTGCTGTCGGGTCAGGCCGCTCGCGGGCCATGGGCCCCTCGGCGGTGTCGAGGGGGACGTCGAGCGACTCGACGCGCTGCCGCGGCCGGCGCCGCACCAGGTCGATGTACAGGTTCCTGACGATCCGGTAGAACCAGCCTTCCAGCGCAGCGCCCGGCTGGATCGTGCGCAGTGCCCGCCAGGCCCGCAGGAAGGCTTCCTGGGCGAGGTCCCGCGCGTCGGCCTCATTGCCAGCCAGCCGGTAGGCGATCGCATACACGTGCGCCCCGTACCGCGCCACCAGCGCCTCCAGGTGCGCCACGTCGTCGGGGGTGTCCGCCGATCGGGCATGCTGCGGTGTGTCGGTCACGTCCCACCTGCGCCCGCGCCCCCACGCCCTTCGTACGGAGACGGGGCGGCTCCGGTTCCGTCACTCAAGCCGCACCAGCGGCCGCAGGCGCCGAACCAGCCCGGGCCCGATGCCCCGCACCCGTTCCAGGTCTTCGACGCGCCGGAACGGTCCGCGGGCGGCGCGGTCCTGCACGATGCGCCGGGCCAGCACGGGCCCGACCCCGGGCAGCCGCTCCAACTCGTCGGCGGCGGCCGTGTTCACGTTCACCGGCTTGCGCGCGACCCCTGCCGGCGGCCCGGCGCGCCCTGCGGCCCCGCCACCGGTCGGCCGGTGCCCGCGCCCGTGGAGGTCACCCGGCGCACGGACCGGCGACTCCGGCACCAGCGCGTGCGCCGGCGGACGGCGCGGCACCACCACCCGGTCCTCGTCGCGGAGCACCGCGGCCAGGTTGACCTGGGTGAGATCCGCGGCCAGCGTCGGGCCGCGCGCGGCCGCCAGCGCATCCTGCACCCGCGCGCCGGCCGGCAGCACGTAGACGCCCGGCCAGACGACCTCGCCGGTGACGTGGACGCGGATCGGCTGGGGCGCCCGGGGTGTCGTGATGACGACCGGTGCGGGCGCACGCGCAGTCCGGCCCGCCACGGCGATCAGCAGGGCCGCGGCGCACACGAGCGCCATCAGGGCGATCTGCTCGGTGCGGGAGATGACCCTCGCCCCCACCTGGAACGATCGGCGGGGCAGTCCGTGGCGTACGGGTCACGGCGCACATCTCCCTGGCCGACGCGGGTGGACCAATCCGGGGCACGCCACGTCGCGCGCATCGCGCCGCGCGCGCGACCCCCGTTGCGGCGACTTCCCGGGGCCGGGCTACCGCGTGACGATGTTCACCAGCCGCCCGGGCACCACGATGACGGTGGCGACCTCCCGCCCGTCGATGAATCGACGGACCCGCGGGCTCGCCAGGGCCCGCGCCCGCGCTTCCTCGTCGCTGATCCCGGCCGGCACCTGGATGCGGTCGCGCACCCGGCCGTCCACCTGCAGGACCAGCGTCAGCTCCTCGGCGGCGGCCTTCGCCGGATCGTAGGTCGGCCAGGCCTGGGTGTGCACGCTGTAGGGCTCGTGGAGGTGCTCCACCCAGAGTTCCTCGGCCATGTGGGGGCAGAACGGCGCCAGCATCAGCACCAGGGCCCGCACGGCGTCACGCCACGTCGGGGTACCCGCCAGCGCCTCGCGCAGACGCTGGAGCGTGTTGGTGAGCTCCATGAGCGCCGCCAGCGCGGTGTTGAACCGGAACTCCTCCAGGTCCGCCGTGACCCGCGCGACCGTGCGGTGGACCCAGTGCTCGAGCTCGCGGGCGGCGCGCCCGTCGCCATCCCCCTGGGTGGCCCGGCCGGCCGTCTGGGTCACCAGGGTCCAGACGCGTCCCAGGAAGCGGACGATGCCCCCGATGCCCTGAGGATCCCAGGGGCCGCCCTCGTCCCATGGGCCGATGAACATCAGGTACGCCCGGACCACGTCAGCGCCGTGCGCGGCCACCAGCTCGTCGGGGTTGACGACGTTGCCGCGCGACTTGCTCATGCGCTGGCCGTCGGGGCCCAGGATGATCCCCTGGTTGAACAGGCGCAGCATGGGCTCGTCGAACGACACCAGGCCCAGGTCGCGCATGACCTTGGTCCAGAACCGCGTGTACAGCAGGTGCATGACCGCGTGCTCGACCCCGCCGGTGTACTGGTCCACGGGCAGCCAGTAACGCCCCACCTCGGGGTCGAACGGCCCCTGGTCGTAGTGGGGGCTCACGTAGCGATACTGGTACCACGACGAGTCGACAAACGTGTCCATGGTATCGGTCTCGCGCTCGGCCTCGCTCCCGCACCGCGGGCAGGTCGTGCGCCGAAACCCCTCGTGGTACTTCAGGGGCGACTCGCCGGTGGGGCGAAACTCGGCGTCCTCGGGCAGCACCACCGGCAGGTCCTCGTAGGGCACCGGCACGGTGCCGCAGCGCCCACAGTAAATGATGGGAATGGGCGTCCCGAAGTAGCGCTGCCGGCTGATCAGCCAGTCGTGCAGCCGGTAGTGGACCTTCCGCTCGCCGATGCCGCGAGCCACCATGGCGTCGGCGATGCGCTGCCACGCCACCGGCGACGGCAGCCCGTCGAACTCGCCGGAGTTGACCATGGTGCCCTCGCCCAGGTAGGCCGCGGCGAGCGGTTGCCCGTCCCAGCCCGGCGGCGCCACCACCACCGGGATCGGCAGACCATACTTCCGGGCGAAGTCGAAGTCGCGCTCGTCGTGGGCGGGCACGCCCATGATGGCGCCCGTGCCGTAGGTCAGCAGCACGTAGTCGGCGATGTAGATGGGCACCGCCGCACCGTTCATGGGGTTGATGGCGTAGGCGCCGATGAAGACCCCGTCGCGCTCCTTTTCGGTGGACAGGCGCTCGATGTCCGACTCGCGGGCGGCCTTGAACTTGTAGGCCTCCACCTCCGCCCGCCGCTCCGGCGTGACCAGCCGGTCGACCAGCGGGTGCTCGGGTGCCAGCACGCAGAACGTCATGCCAAAGACCGTGTCGGGACGGGTCGTGAACACCCTGAACGTCACCCCGGGGTGGTCGCGGACCGGAATGGCGAACTCGACCCCCTCGCTGCGCCCGATCCAGTTCCGCTGCAGCGTGACGACCCGCTCGGGCCACTGGATCTTCGAGAAGTCCAGCAGCTCCTCGGCGTAGGCGGTGATCTTGAGGAACCACTGCTCGAGGTTCTTCTTGACCACCGGGGTGCCGCACCGTTCGCAGACGCGCTCCTCCCCCACCACCTGCTCGCGGGCCAGCGTGGTGTTGTCCTGTGGGCACCAGTCCACGGGCGCCAGCGCCCGGTAGGCCAGCCCGCGCTCGTACATCTTCAGGAAGAACCACTGGTTCCACCGGTAGTACTCGGGCTGGCAGGTGATGACCTCGCGATCCCAGTCCCACATGGCGCCCATGGAGCGCAGCTGCCGGCGCATGCGGGCGATGTTCTCCATCGTCCACCGGTACGGGTGCACGCCCCGGCTGATGGCCGCGTTCTCCGCCGGCAGCCCGAAGGCGTCGAACCCCATGGGGAGCATGACGTTGTACCCGCGCATGCGCTTGTAGCGCGCGGCCGCGTCGGTGGGCGCCATGGCGTACCAGTGGCCGATGTGCAGCCCGTCGCCCGACGGGTACGGGTACATGGTCAGGAAGTAGAACTTGGGCCGCGGGTCGAAGTCGGGCGCGTGGTAGAGCCGGTCGGCTTCCCACCGCGCCTGCCACTTGGCCTCCACGGTCCGGTGATCGTAGCGCATGGTCGGGCCCCCCTGTCCCGTCACGGTCGGCTCAACACGGGCACCGGCGTCAGCCAGCCGTGCCGATCGGGCGTCCTCCCCTCCACGATGCCGAAGAACTCCTCCTGCAGCCGACGGGTGATGGGCCCCCGCGTGCCGGTACCGATGGGCACCTTGTCCACCGAGCGCACCGGGGTGATCTCGGCGGCGGTGCCCGTGAAGAAGACCTCGTCGGCCACGTAGAGCAGCTCGCGGGGGATCGCGGTCTCGCGGACGTCGATCCCGAGGTCGCGGCACAGGGTCATCACCACCGTACGCGTCACGCCCCCCAGGATGGAGGCGGCGAGCGGCGGCGTGTAGATCACGCCGTCGCGCACCACGAAGACGTTCTCGCCGCTCCCCTCGCTGACGTACCCGTGCACGTCCAGGGCGATGCCCTCCGCGTAGCCGTTGTCCACGGCCTCCATCACGACGAACGCCGAGTTGACGTAGTTCCCGCCGATCTTGCCCATGCCGGGATGCGTGTCGGGCGCCATCCGCCGCCAGGAGCTCACCATGACGTCGACGCCCTGCTCGATCGCCTCGGGCCCCAGGTAGCGGCCCCACTCGATGGTGATGATGGCGACGTGCAGCGGCGACCGGCGCGGCTCGACGCTCCACGACTCCACACCCCGGAACACCACGGGCCGGATGTAGCACGACCGGTGGCCGTTGGCCCCCACGGTCTCCAGCACGGCCCGGGCCAGGTCGTCGGTGCTGTAGGGCAGCGCCATCCGGAAGATCTTGCACGAGTCCGCCAGACGCCGCAGGTGGGGGTACAGGCAGAAGACGGCGGGGCCGGTCGCCGTCTCGTAACAGCGGATGCCCTCGAAGACACTGGACCCGTACTGGATCACATGGGCCGCGACGTGCACCGTGGCCTGGTCCCATGGCACCAGCCTGCCGTCAAACCAGATCCGGCTCGATGGTTGCATGGCGCTCGCCCCCTGGAAAAAACAGTGCGCCGCCTTCCCCCAAGGGCGAAGGCGGCCTCCGCGGTACCACCCCGGTTGACGGACGCGGCCTTCGTGGTGGAGCAGGAGGGAATTGAACCCTCGACCTCCCGCACGCCAAGCGGGCGCTCTCCCGCTGAGCTACTGCCCCGTGCGTCCGTCCGCTCTGCCGCCCGTCTCGTGGGCGAGGCGGCGGGCCCTGAGGCGTCACCCGACGCCCGCGCACCCGCAGCTCCCGGGCGAGTTCGGCCGGCCCCGCCACCGGTTCGCACCCTCCACCGGCTCGCTCGCAGGCAGGCTCCCGACCTACTGCTCCCGATCCTCGCCAGTGTGCAGTTCGTCAAACCCGGAAGCCATTATATTGGCGCCGCTCCAGGAGCGTCAACCTTGCGCCCGACGCGGCGATCGGCACCGGGAACGTCGCGCGTCGGCGCAGCGGATAGCACACTTCCGGCCCGGCGGACCGTCTGCCCGGTGCGGTGTAGCGCGTCCCAGCGGCGCAGCACGAAGGCCTCGGCGGACGCGTGTGCCACCACCATCAGCGCCGCAGCGGCCGCCACCGCCACACGCGCGCGGCCGCGCCGGGCGGCGCCTGCGAACGCCAGCAACGCCACCAGCAGTGCCACCACGAACGGCGCGGCCGCGGGCAGCACCGTCCGGCTGACCTCTGGATAGCGCGCCAGCATGATGGCCACGCCGGCCGCAGCCGGGACCACCGCCGCCAGCGCCACGCCTGCCGGCAGGCGCAGGCGCGCCGGGTGCCCGTCGGCGGTCAGGACGACGCGCGCGGCCAGGACCATCGCCGCCGGGTAGAGCGGCAACAGGTGGTGCATCATCTTGTCGCCAGGCGAGACCGACAGCAACAGGAAGTACACCCCGGCCCACAGGCCGCAGACGCGCAGCACCGGGACGCCGTCCCGCACGGCGCGCCACCCTTCGGTCGCTGCACCCGGCAGCAACCCCGTCCACGGCAGGACGCCCACCATCAGGGTGGGCACGAAGACGACCAGCGCCTGCCAGTAGGGCAGCTTCGGGGTGACGCCCTGGAAGAACCGGCCCACGCCCAGGGTGCCCCACAGGAAGAACGTGTCCACGAACGGCCGCCCCTGGCGCAGGGCGCCCGCGACGAACCACGGGGCGGCCACCACGAGGAAGACCGCCGCACCGATGGCTGCGTCCCGCCAGCGCCAGACGCCGCGGCGTGGGGGCAGTGCCAGGTCCGCGGCCACGACCAGGCCGACGACGGCGAGGGCGACGATGCCCTTGGTGAGCACCGCCAGCGCCACGGCCAGGCCAGCCAGCACCGTCGCGCGGGTGTGGCCCGTTGCCCGATAGTCGACGTAGGCCGCCATCGCTGCCGTGAGGAAGAAGGTCAGCGGCACGTCCTGTGCCGGATCGAGCGCAACATAGAAGAACTGTCCGCTGGTGGCCAGCAGCAGGGCCGCCAGCAGTCCGCCTTCACGGCCGAGAGCCCGCGCCCCGAGCCGCCAGGTGGCCACCACGGTCGCCAGCGCCAGCGCCACGTGCCAGGCGCGGAGCACCCCCGGATGGTCACCCCCCACCCGCAGCGAGATGGCCATCAGCCAGAAGGTGAGCGGGGGCTTGTCGACCAGCCAGCCCGGGTGCTCGGGGTGGGCGAGCGTAATCCACTCGCCGGTCGCCACGGCGTGGCGGGCGATGGCGCCGTAGAACTCGTCGTCGCCTGCCAGCGACGGCAGGCCCAGGCCAGCTGTGCCCAGCGCCGCGGTGGCCAGCAGCAACGCCCCCCAGCGCCGCGTCCACTCGCCCGGCGGGGCACCGTCCGTGGTTGCTGGCGCGGTCACGTGATCCTGCAACGCATGTCGCTGCGGCGCACGCCGCTCGCGCGCGGGGGGACCGGGGTGGCTCACCGTCCTTCGGGACGGTGTTCTTGCCCCCAGGGCATCGGCTCGCCCTGCAGCACCGCCAACGCGTGGGGGAGCACCGGCAGCAGCACGTCCAGCCACTCGCGCACGGCCCGAGGGCTGCCCGGCAGGTTCACGATCAGCGTGCGCTTCCTGATGCCCGCGACGCCGCGCGAGAGGACGGCCAGGGGTGCGGCCGCGGCGGTGCGCTGACGCGCCGCCTCGGGCAGACCGGGCACCAGCCGCTCGATCACGTCGAGCGTGGCCTCGGGGGTGACGTCGGTGGGCGCCAAGCCGCTGCCGCCGGTGGTGAGGACGAGCGCGACCCCGAGGTCGTCGGCGTAGCGGCGCAGACGGTCGGCGATCGCCCGGCGATCGTCGGCCACGACGTCCCGCGCGACGATCTCGGCGCCGGCCGCGGTGAGGCGCGCTGCCACCACGTCGCCGCTGGTATCGGCTCCCGCCCCGCGGGCGACGGTGTCGCTGGCGGTGAGTACCGCCACCCGCCGGCCTTCCAGGCTGATCATGGCGTCGTGCGCACCGGCGGCTCACCAGGACGCCGGTACTCGCCGCTGCGCCCGCCGGCCTTGTGGACCAGGCGGATGCGCCCGATCGTCATGCCACGGTCGGCGGCCTTGCACATGTCGTACACCGTGAGCGCGGCCACGGCCACAGCCGTCAACGCCTCCATCTCGACACCGGTGGGCGCGACCGTGCGAACCGTGGCCTCGATCGCCACGCGGGCCGGCGCCGCCTGCGGGGTCAGGTGGACATGGACGTCGGTGAGCGGCAGCGGGTGGCACAGCGGGATCAACTCCGCCGTGCGCTTGGCGGCCAGCACGCCGGCGATCTGGGCGACGCTCAACACGTCGCCCTTGGCCAGGCGGTTGGCCCGCAGGAGGGCCAACGTGGCAGGCCGCATGCGCACCTCGCCGCGCGCCGTCGCATGGCGCAGCGTGGCGGGCTTGGCGGAGACGTCGACCATGCGGCTGCGGCCTGCGGCATCGACGTGGGTGAGGCGCGCCTGCGCCGGCGTCCGGCCGTCGGCGCCGTGCCGGCCGTCTCGGCTGCCGGACCGCCGGCGTGGCGTCATACCAGCCGCACCTCCACCTCGTCCCCTACGGCGTATCCCGCCCCGTCGGGCGGCACCACCACGATGCCGTCTGCCCGCGCCAGCGACGTGAGGACCTGCGACCCCGCGGGCAGCGGATGCGCCCAGATGCCATCTGGCCGCGCCTCCAGACGCACGCGTCGGTGATCCTCCCGCGCGCCGGCCGTCGGCAGCGCGTCCGCCAGGCGCGCCCGCACGCGGTCCCATGGCCGCGCCGCGGGATCTGCACCCAGCAGCCGCTCCAGCACCGGCCGGGCGAAGAGGTCGAACGTCACGAGCGCCGAGACCGGATTGCCTGGCAGCCCCAGCACGGGCACCCGACCCACCGCCGCCAGGATCGTCGGCTTGCCCGGGCGGATCGCCACCCCGTGCACGACGATCCCGGGCGGTCCCAACGCGCCGATGGCATCGGCCACGGTGTCGCGTTCGCCGACCGACGACCCGCCCGACACCAGGACCATCGCGTGCCTCCCCACGGCCTCCCGCAGCGTGGCCTCCAGCAGCGCCCGGTCGTCGCGCACGATGCCCACCAGGTGCGCCTGACCACCGGCCGCCTCCACCGCGCCGGCCAGCGCCGCGCTGTTCATGTCGCGCACCAGCCCGGGGCGCAGCGGCGCCTCGGGCGGCACGACCTCGTCGCCGGTGGCCACGATCGCCACGTGCGGCCGCGTCGCCACCGGCACCGTCGCGTACCCCAGGCCGGCCAGGATGCCGAGGTCGGCGGGCCGCAGGCGCCGACCGCGGGCCAGCACCACCTCGCCCGCGCGCACGTCCACCCCCCGCGCCACCACGTTGGCGCCAGACTGGACCGCTCGTCTTACCCAGACCTCCGGCGGCCGGAACGCGACGTCCTCCTGCATGACGACCGCGTCGGCGCCTGCGGGCAGCACTCCACCGGTGGGCACGCGGACGGCCGCGCCCGCCTCCACGCGTGGCGCCTCCACCGCGCCCATGACCACCTCCCCCACGTGCCGGAGGCGCACGGGGCGCCCGGGTGTGGCGCTGGCCACGTCGGCCGCGCGCACCGCCCACCCGTCGACGGCGGACCGGTCGAACGGCGGCAGGTCGACGTCGGCCACCACGTCGACGGCCAGCACCCGGCCCAGCGCGGCGTGCACCGGCAGTGTCTCCGTCGTGGGTGCCGGCACGTCCAGCGCCGCCAGGTAGCGCGCCCGCGCCTGCGCCGGCGTCAGCAGCGCCCCGAACGCCCGGGTGGGCACAGCCACCTCAGATCACTCCCAGCGCCCGGCCGGCGCGCGCGAACGCCTCCAGTGCCGCCTCGAGGTGCTCGCGGGTGTGCGCGGCCGTGACGATGGCGCGCACCCGCGCCCTGCCGCGCGGCACCGTGGGGAAGGCGATGCCCAGCGCGAACACCCCTTCCGCGAAGAGCCGGTCGGAGAACGCGAACGCCCGCTGCTCGTCGCCGATCATCACCGGGGTGATGGGCGTCTGACTCCGGCCGATGTCGAAGCCCAGCCGCACCAGTCCCTCCTGGAAGAACCGCGTGTTCTCCCAGAGGCGCTGGATCAGCTCGGGATGCTGCTGCACCAGCCGCACCGCGGCCAGGGCCGCGGCCGCCACCGCCGGCGGGTGCGAGGTCGAGAACAGCAGCGGACGGGCCCGGTGCATCAGGATGTCGATCAGCGCCCGGCTGCCGGCGACGTAGCCCCCCAGGCCGGCGAACGCCTTGGACAGCGTGCCCACCTGGATGTGCACGCGGCCGTGCAGCCCGAAGTGGTCGACCGTCCCGCGGCCGGCGCGCCCGAGCACCCCGCTGGCGTGCGCGTCGTCCACCATCATGATGGCTCCACAGGCTTCGGCCGCCTCCACCAGGTCGGGCAGGGGCGCGATGTCCCCGTCCATGCTGAAGACGCCATCGGTGATGAGCAGCACGCGCCGCGCGCCGCGCGAGGCTTCCAGCAGACGCCGCGCCGCCGCCACGTCGCCGTGCGGGTAGATCTTCTTTTCGGCCCCCGAGAGCCGGCAGCCGTCGATGATGCTGGCGTGGTTCAGCTCGTCGCTGACCACCACGTCGTCCTTGCCGAGGATCGCCGCCACCGTACCGGCGTTGGCGGTGAAGCCGGACTGGAAGAGCAAGGCGGCCTCGGTCTGCTTGAAGGCGGCGAGCTCCGCCTCCAGCTCCTCGTGCAGCTGCAGGTTCCCGGCGATGGTGCGCACCGCGCCCGCACCCACGCCGTAGCGCTCCAGGGCCTCGCGCGCAGCCGCCTTCAACGCCGGATGCGTCGCCAGCCCCAGGTAGTTGTTGGAGCAGAGGTTGATGACCTCGCGGCCGTCGTAGCGGGTGACCGGCTCCTGGGGACCCTCCAGTCGCCGCGGCCAGCGCCAGACCCCACGCGCCCGCAGGTCGCGCAGGTCGTCCTCCAGGAACGCCAGGGGGTTCGCGCGCGTCTCCAGCGTATCGCCGCCCATCGCACCCTTCACCTCGCGACCTTCACCTCCAGCGCGTTTCGACGCGCAGCCGCACCCGCCCTCCGCGGTGGCACCGGGGGCACCGCGGTGACACGGGCGTTACCCGGTGACGGTACAACGGCCCTGAACGCGCGGGCGTCCAGGTCGCGTTGGGCTGCGAAGGAAAGCAGGGGCGGGGCGGATGGCCCGGTGGGGGCAGGGGGCGCCGGGCCAGCAGGGAGCACGACCCGGCGGGGCCAAAGGAATTTCGGTGCGCCGTGTGCGCGGGCCGGCCCCACCGCGGGGCGTCCTGCACCGCGCCCCTGGGACCGGAATGGCCCCGGTGGTCGCACCGTCGTCCCGCAACGAGGGGGCCTGCGCACCGGGCGCAACGACGGGGTGCGCAGCACGGGCTGCGGAGCACCAACCTGCGCAGCACCGACTGCGCAGCACACACCGCAGGGGGGTGCGATGCCGTTCCTGGTCCATCCGCTGGTCGTGCACTTCCCGGTGGCGCTGTGGCTGACCAGCGCGGTGTTCGACGTGCTCTACCTGCGCTCGGGCGACCGGGGACACCTGCGCGCCTCCCAGTGGCTGGTCGGCCTCGGTTTGGTGGGCGCCGCGGCCTCGGTCGTCAGCGGCTACGTCGACTACCTGCCCCTGGTGGCCCAGGGGATCGGGCAGACGTTCGTGGCCCAGCACCGCCTCCACCAGCTCGTGGCGGTGGCGGCCACGGCCGTCTACCTGGCGAGCTTCCTGGCCCGGTGGCGCCGGCCCGGGCTGTCCCGAGCGCTCTTTGTAACTCTCATGGTCGTCGGCGCCGTGCTTATCGCGGCCACCGGCTACATCGGCGGTGAACTGCGGCGGGTGATGTAAGTGAGCGCGCGGGTCCTGGTCGTCGACGACGAACCGCACATCGTGGAGCTGGTGCGGTACAACCTGCTCCAGGAGGGGTTCGAGGTCACCACGGCCGGCGATGGCCACGCGGCGCTGGCCCGGGCCCGCGCGGAGCGGCCCGATCTGGTGATCCTCGACCTGATGTTGCCCGGCCTGGACGGCATGGAGGTGTGTCGTCAGCTGCGCCGCGAGGGATCGGTGCCCATCATCATGCTGACGGCTCGCGGCGGCGAGGTGGAGCGGGTGGAAGGGCTGGAGCGCGGCGCCGACGACTACGTCACCAAGCCCTTCAGTCCGCGGGAGCTGGTCGCCCGCGTGAAGGCGGTGCTGCGGCGGCGTGCTCGCGAGGTCGCGCCGCCCTCCCAGGCCCCCCTGCAGGTGGGCGGCCTGCGGCTCGACCCGGTCACCCACGAGGTGACGCTGCACGGGCGGCCGGTGGAGCTCACGGCGCGGGAGTTCGACCTGCTGCGGCTGTTCATGCGCTACCCCAACCGGGTGTTCACCCGTGACTTCCTGCTGGAGCACCTGTGGGGGCACGACTTCTACGGGAGCACGCGCACCGTCGACATGCACGTGAGCCGGCTGCGGGAGAAGATCGAGGACGACCCCGTCGCGCCCACCTACATCGTGACCGTGCGCGGCGTCGGCTACAAGCTGCGCCCGCCCGAGCTCCGCCCGCCCGAGCCGGTGCGCCGCCGGGGACGCCCGTGAGGTCGCGGTCGATTCGCAGTCGTCTGGCCCTGTCGTACCTGGTGCTGGCCGCGTTGTGCCTGGTGCTGGTGGCGACGTTCGTCACCTGGCGCCTGCAGCGCCAGTACACGACCACCTATGCGTGGGTCATCGAGCGCCAGGCCCGGCTGATCGGCCGCATGCTCGAGGAGTACGCACGGGACGGCCGCACCGATCCTGCCGCCCTGGAACGCCTGGCGCAGGAGTTCCGGTGGCGGCGCGACGCGACCATCCGGGTGCTCTCCGCCGGCGTGCTGCGCGCCCCGGAGACGACCGGCCAGGCAAGCGAACTGGCCGCGCTGGCGGCGTGCCTGGCTGCCGCCGACCGCAGCGGCGACTGCACGACCCGGTCCGTGCGCCGGGACCCGGCCGGCGGCGGCCAGCGCGTGTTCGCGGCGTCGCCGGTGGTGGTCGACGGCCGGGTGTTCGCGGTCGTGCACGTGTCGGTGCCCACGGGCTGGGTGTGGGTGCAGTTGGGCCGCATGCTCCCCCAGCTGGGCGTGGGGCTGGCCATCGGCCTGGTCCTGGCCTGGTTGCTGGGCACCCGCCTGGCCCGAGGGCTCGTCGAGCCCATCGAGGACCTGACCCGCGTGGCCACGCGGATGAGCGCCGGCGACCTCAACCAGACCGTCGCGCCCCGCGGTGCCGACGAGATCGCGCGGCTGGCGGAGAGCTTCAACCGCATGGCCGGCCGGCTGCGCGACATGGTGGCCACCCTGGAGGCCGAGCGCACCCGCCTGAAGACGATCCTGACCAGCATGTCCGACGGCGTGGTGGCCGTGGATCGTCGCGGCACGCTGCTGCTGGCCAACCGGGCCGCCGCCGACCTGCTGGCGCCCGGGCGTGCAGGCGACCAGACGGCCGTGCAGCCCGGTCCGCGCCTGCGGGCGATGCTGGCCGAGGCGGCGAGCCGCGGACAGCCGGTCACCGGGGAGCTGCCGCCAGCAGAGGTCGGCGATCGCCTGGTGGAGGTGCACTGCGCGCCCCTGCCGGGCGAGGGCGGGCCTGGCGGGGCGGTGGCGGTGTTGCGCGACGTCACCGCGCTGCGGCGCCTGGAGCGTCTGCGGCGCGAACTGACCGCCAACGTCTCCCACGAGCTGCGCACCCCGCTCACGTCCATCAAGGGCTTCGCCGAGACACTGCTCGGCGGCGCCATGCGCGACGAGGCCACGTGCCGGCGCTTCCTGGAGATCATCGACAAGGAGGCCGACCGCCTGGTGAAGCTGGTCGACGACCTGCTGGACCTCTCGCGCCTGGAGGACAAGCGGATCAGCCTGCAGCTGGGCCAGGTCGACGTGGGCGCCCTGGTGGACGAGACGCTGGCGCGCCTGCGGCCGCTGGCAGGGCAGCGGGCGATCGACGTGCAGGCGCCGCCGACCGAGGTCGTCGCCCTGGCCGACCGCGACCGCCTGAGTCAGGTGCTCACCAACCTGCTGGACAACGCCATCAAGTTCACCCCAGACGGCGGCCGCATCACCGTGGGCTGGCGGTGCACCGACGGCGAGGTGGAGATCTCGGTCTCGGACTCGGGGCCGGGCATCCCCGAAGCGGACCTGCCGCGGATCTTCGAGCGCTTCTACAAGGCCGACCGGGCCCGGCCAGCGCACCCTGGCGGCAGCGGCCTGGGGCTGGCCATCACCAAGCACATCGTGGAGGCACATGGTGGCCGCATCGCCGTCCGCAGCGCCCCGGGGGTGGGCACGACCTTCACGGTGACCCTGCCGCGCAACGGCGACTGAGGATGCAGGCGGCAACGTGCCGGCGCGGGAACGCCGGCACCGCGGGCCACGGCCGTCACGGCCGGCACGACGCAGCGAGTTGCGGACCGGCGTCTACCCCCCGAGGTAGGCCCGTTTGACCTCGGGGTTCTCGCGCAGCTCGGCGGCGGGGCCCTGCAGGGTGATCTCGCCCGTCTGCAGCACGTAGGCCCGGTGGGCCACCGCCAGCGCCATGTACGCGTTCTGCTCCACCAGCAAGACCGTGGTGCCCTGGGCGTTGATGTCGAGGATCGTCTGGAAGATCTGCTCCACCAGCACCGGGGCCAGCCCCATCGACGGTTCGTCCAGCAGCAGCACCCGCGGCCGCGTCATCAGCGCCCGCCCGATGGCCAGCATCTGCTGCTCGCCGCCCGACAGCGTCCCTGCCACCTGGCCCAGCCGCTCGCGCAGGCGTGGGAACAGCGCCAACACGCGCTCCAGGTCGTCGCGGATGCCTGAGGAGTCCTGCCGGCGGTAGGCGCCCATCATCAAGTTCTCGCGCACGGTCAGCCGGCCGAAGATGCGCCGGCCCTCCGGGGCGTGCCCGATCCCCAGCGCGACGATCTCGTGGGGCGGGCGGCCGTCGATCCGCATCCCCTCCAGGCGCACAGCGCCCTCCCGCGCCCGGTGCAGGCCGGAGATCGTGCGCAGCGTGGTGGTCTTCCCCGCCCCGTTGCTGCCCAAGAGAGCCACGATCTCGCGCTCGTCCACGGCCACCGTGATGCCACGCAGCGCGTGGATGTGGCCGTAGTAGACGTGGAGGTTCTCGATCTCGAGCAGCGCCATCGTCCGTCCCGCTTGCCCGCCCCGCCGTTCGCCCGTCGCGTCGCCTACGCCGCGCCGCCTGAGGTTCCGCAGAACCCGCCCTCAGCGCAGTGCAGCCACCCCCTTGCCGACGCCCAGGTACGCCTCGATGACCCGGGGGTCGTTCTGCACCTGGGCGGGCGGGCCCTCGGCGATCTTCTCGCCGTAGTCGAGCACCGTGACCCGGTCGGAGATGTTCATCACCACGCGCATGTTGTGCTCGATCAGCAGGATCGTCAGCCCCAGCTCGGCCCGCAGGCGGCGCAGGAAGTCCATCAGCGCCTGGGCCTCCGTGGGCGACATGCCGGCGGTCGGCTCGTCCAGCAGCAACAGCTGGGGCTGGCTCGCCAGCGCGCGGGCGATCTCCAGCCGGCGCTGGTCGCCGTAGGGCAGGTTCTTGGCCAGCTCGTTGGCGCGCCCCGAGAGTCCCACTAGCTGCAGCAGCTCGCCGGCACGTCGCAGCGCTGCGCGCTCGGTGGCATAGAAGCGCGGGGTGCGCAGCAGCGCGTCCCAGGCGCCCAGCGCCAGCCGGCTGTGCATCCCCACCAGGATGTTCTCCACCACGGTCATGTTGCCGAACAGACGGATGTTCTGAAACGTCCGGCACATGCCCAGGGCGGTGATCTGATCGGGCCGCAGCCCCACGATGGGCCGGTCACGGAACCGCACCTGCCCCTCCTCGGGCGCGTACACGCCGGTCAGCACGTTGAAGAAGGTGGTCTTGCCTGCCCCGTTGGGTCCGATGATGCTGGCGATCGTCCCCTCTTCCAGCACGAAGTCCACGGCAGAGACGGCGACCAGCCCGCCGAAGCGCTTGGTCACCCCCACGGCCTCCAGCAGCGCCATCTCACTGCCCCCCGCCCACCAGCGCTTCCTCTCTGGCCAGCTGACGGGCCTCCTCCAGCTCCAGGCGGCGCCGGGCCGAGGGGAGGATCCCCTCCCGCCGGAAGATCATCATGAGGACCAGGATGACCCCGAAGGCCATACGCTCGTATTTGGCGGGCTCCAGCTGGGTCGGGAGGTGCGCCAGGTTGAACCCCAGGATCTCCACGCCGGCCTGCCGCCAGGCGTTGAGGGTCAACGAGAGTTGCTTGAGCACCTGCAGGTTGAGGATCGTCACCACGCTGGCGCCCAGGATGGCGCCCGGAATGCTGCCCATGCCGCCCAGGATCACCATGGCCAGCACCCCGATCGACTCCATGAACGTGAAGCTCTCAGGGTTGATGAACAGCTGCTTGCCGGCGAAGATCACCCCCATGGCGCCCGCGAACGACGCCCCCGCCGCGAACGCCAGCAGCTTGGTGCGCACCAGGGGCACACCCATGGCCACCGCCGCGGCTTCGTCCTCGCGGATCGCCTCCCAGGCCCGTCCGATGTGCGAGTCCTTCAGGCGCTGGGTCACCACGATGACCAGGGCCACCACCACCAGCACCATGAAGTAGAAGTACAGGGGGTACAGCACCACCGGCGTCGCGGGCAGGCCCAGCCCCTCCACCACCGGCGCGAAGAACAGCGGCGGCCGGCCGATCGGCGTGATCCCGATCGGTCCGTTGGTGATGTTGATGGGCTTGTCCAGGTTGTTGGCCAGCACGCGCACGACCTCGCCGAACCCCAGGGTCACGATGGCCAGGTAGTCGCCGCGCACCCGCAGCACCGGCAGGCCCAGCAGCACGCCGGTGATCGCCGCCAGCACCACCGCCACCGCCAGGAACACGAAGAACCACCAGCCGCCCAGCGGCAGCAGGTGCGTCGCCTCGGGCCAGATCTTCAGGGCCTGGGGCGACCCGATGATCGCCCAGCTGTAGGCCCCCACGGCGTAGAACGCCACGTACCCCAGGTCCAGCAGCCCCGCGAGCCCGACGACAATGTTGAGGCCCAGCGCCAGGGCCACGAAGATGCCGACCTGCGTGGCCACCTCGAGGTAGAACGCGTTGCGGATGCCCACGTAGGGCATGAGCACGCCCAGCACGACGGCCAGCCCGGCAGCCCGGAACCAGGCCGGCAGCGCCAGGTGGTACAGGAGGAAGACCGACGCCAGGAAGAGCAGGAACGCGGGCAGCGACCGGGGCACCGAGGCCACCAGGGCGGTCGTGCCCGCGATGTAGAGCGCCAGGGCCAGGGCACGCACGTTAGAGTTTCTCACGGACGACCTCCCCCAGCAGCCCCTGGGGCCGGAACATGAGGATGACGATCAGCACGCTGAAGGCGAAGATGTCCTTGTACTCGGCCCCGAACGCCCCACCGGTCAGCAGCGACATGTACGAGGCCGCGAACGCCTCCAGCATGCCCAGCACCAGGCCCCCCACCATGGCGCCGGGCACGTTACCGATGCCGCCCAGCACCGCCGCGGTGAAGGCCTTCAGGCCGGGGATGAACCCCGAGTAGGGGTTGATCGTCCCGAACTGCACGCCGAACAGCGCCCCGGCCGCGCCGCCCATCGCCCCGCCGATCAGGAACGTCAGGGAGATGATCCGCCCGACGTTGACGCCCATGAGCCCGGCCGTCGGCTGGTCCTCGGCCACCGCCCGGATCGCCATCCCGAGCTTGGTCCGGTTGACGAACAGCGTCAGCACCACCAGCATCAGCAGCGACGCCACGATGATCAGGAGGGACTTCACCGAGATCTCCACCTCGCCGACCAGCGGGATCCGCCGGTCGAAGAGGTCGATGGTCGGGTAGGTCAGGAAGAACGCGTTCCGCCACAGGCTCTCGAACAGCCGGATCGCGTCCTGGAGGAAGAACGAGACGCCGATGGCCGAGATCAGGGGGATCAGACGCGGGGCCCCCCGCAGGGGCCGGTAGGCCACGCGCTCGACCGCGACCGCCAGCAGGCCGCTGCCCGCCATGGCCAGCACGAGGACCACGGCCAGCAACGCCAGCGGGTGCAGCACCGTCAGGAGCCCGCTGGCCTGCAGGATCAACAGGGTCTCGGCCCCCACGAACGCCCCCATGACGAAGATCTCGCTGTGAGCGAAGTTGATCATCTGGAGGACGCCGTAGACCATGGTGTAGCCCAGGGCGATCATGGCGTAGACGAAGCCCAGCACGAAGCCGTCGACCACGACGGTCGGCAGGATCCGCAGGAGGATGTCCCACTCCACCCGGTCCGCACCCCCCACCGGCACCGACTGTTCACCTATTCACCGCCCACCAGGGGAACCCTCCGGCATCCGCGCCCGCACAGCAGGAGGGGCCGCGCCGCCCGGGCGGGCCCCTCCTGGAAACCGCCGCGCCGAGGGGTGGCCTACATGCCGGCCCCCGGCGGGTTGATCCGCAGCGTCTTCACCAGCTTGTTCTGCCCCCACTTGGCCGGGTCGCCGCTCACGATATTGATCACGAAGTAGGTGGCCGGCACCGGGTCGCCCTTGGCGTCGAAGGTGAAGGTATCGGTCAGGCCGCGGAAGCCCTTGATCTTGTGGATCTCGTTGGTGACCTGCTCGCGGGTGGGCTTCTTGCCGCCCGCGGCCTTGATGGCGTTCTCGATGGCCTTCAGGCCGATGGCGGTGGCGTCGTAGGCCTGGGCCGCGAAGGGCTCGGGGTCCTTCCCGAACTTGGCCTTGTAGTCCTGGGCGAACTTGGCGGCCCTGGGGTAGACCGAGACCGGTCCGGCCACGGTCGTGTAGTGCATCCCCACGATCGCCTGCCCTGCGACCTTGGCCAGGTCGGAGGAGTCCATGCCGTCAGGGCCCAGGAACCGCGCCTTCAGGCCCTTGGCCCGCGCCTGCTTGAAGAAGACGCCGGCCTGGTTGTAGATGCCGCCGAAGTACACCAGGTCGGGCCGCCGGGCCAGGATCGGGGTGATGATGGGGTCGAAGTTGGCTTGCTCCTCGGTGCCCTCGAACCCCACCACGCGCATGCCTACCTTGGGCGCGTGGTCGCGGAAGAACTCGGCGACGCCCTGGCCGTAGGCCGTCTTGTCGTGGATGATGTAGACGGTCTTGACCTTCATCTCCTTGGCCGCGAACTCGGCGCCGACGACGCCCTGCACGTCGTCGCGGCCCACCACCCGGAAGACGTTCTTGTACTTGCGGTCGGTGATCTTGGGGTTGGTGTTGGCCGGCGAGATCATGGCCAGCATGCTGTCCTTGTAGACCTCGGACGACGGAATGGCGACGCCCGAGTTCAGGTGCCCGATGACCAGCAGGATGTCGGGGTCGGTGACCAGGTTCTTGGCGTTGGCCACGCCCACGTCGGGCTTGGCCTGGTCGTCGAACGGCACGAGCTCGAGGTCGAAGCCGAGCCGCTTGATGGGCCCGCCGAGTTGCTCGATGGCCAGCTGGGCGCCGTTCTTGATGCCCTCCCCCAGGACCGCCTGGCCTCCCGAGAGCGGGCTCTGGGTGGCGATCTTGATCTTGCCCTTCGTCGCCTGCGCCCGCACCGGCGCCTGTGCCGGCACCAGCAGCGCAGCGGTGACCAGGAGCACCAGCGCGACAAGCACTCCACGAAGTCGCGTCATACCCATCTCTCCTTCGTCGTGTCCTTCGTGTGGTTGCGTGCACAGCGTCCGGCCGCCTTGCTCACCTCACGCTCTCCCCCGCTCGACCCCTCACCTCCTCCGCGGCCCGCCGGCGGCGGGCTCTCCACGCTGTCCATGCAGGTCGCCTACTCGGGTTCGTCCGGCCCCGGGCGACTTCCTGCCGCCTCCAGGGTCGGCGCCCGCCGACCGTCGGAGACGACGACCCAACCCCCGCACCGGCCGACCCCGCGCCGGAGCCCCTGCGTCCTGCACGCCCACGACGGCCCCGTGGCGGCCGGCCGCGCGCCGGTGCGCCTACGGGTAGATCCCCCGGGTGAACAGCGCGTCCGCCACGCGGTCGATGGCCCGGATCAGCGCGGCCGTGCGCAGGTCCACGTTGCGCTCCTCCGCGACCTTCACCACCTGCCCGAAGCTGCGCACGATGATGCGCTCGAGGTTGGCGTTGACCTCCTCCTCGGTCCAGAAGAACTGCTGGAGCCCCTGGACCCACTCGAAGTACGAGACGATGACGCCCCCGGCGTTGGCCACGATGTCCGGCAGGACCGTGATGCGCCGCTCGCGCAGGATCACGTCCGCCTCGGGCGTCGTGGGCCCGTTGGCGCCCTCGACGACGACCCGCGCCCGGATTCGGGGCGCGTTCTCCTCGGTGATCTGGCCTTCGAGCGCGCTGGGCACGAGCACGTCGCAGGGCAGCTCCAGCAGCTCCTGGTTGGTCACCACGTCCGCACCGGGATAGCCCACGACGCTGCCGGTGCGTGCCTTGTGTGCGATCAGCCGGTCGGGGTCCAACCCCGCGGGGTTGTAGACGCCCCCGCGCGTATCGCTGACGGCCACCACGCGGCAGCCCAGGCGCGTCAGGAGCTGTGCCGCCACCGAGCCCACGTTCCCGAAGCCCTGGATCACCACGGTGGCACCGGCCAGCTCCATGCCCAGCCAGCGGGCGGCCTCACGGGTCACGATGGCCACGCCCCGGCCGGTGGCCTCCACGCGGCCCAGCGACCCGCCGATGGACGTGGGCTTCCCGGTGACCACCGACGGCGTCGAGTAGCCCCGGTGCATGCTGTAGGTGTCCATGATCCACGCCATGACCTGGGGCGTGGTGCCCAGGTCGGGCGCGGGGATGTCGCCCTCCGGGCTCATCAGAATCGAGATCTCCGTGGCGTACCGGCGGGTGAGTCGCTCGAGCTCAGTGGTCGACAGCGCCTTGGGGTTGACCACCACGCCGCCCTTGGCGCCGCCGTAGGGCAGCCCGACGACCGCGCACTTCCACGTCATCAGCATGGCCAGGGCACGGATCTCGTTGAGGGTCACGTCCTGGTGGTACCGGATGCCGCCCTTGGTCGGCCCCAGCACGGTGCTGTGGTGGACGCGGTATCCGGTGAAGATCTGCACGGAGCCGTCGTCCATCTTCACCGGGAAGTGCACGGTGAGCTCCCGCTTGGGGTAGGCCAGGAACTCGCGGATGCCCCGTTTGAGCGGCAGGTAGTCCGCGGCCCGGTCGAACTGCCGCAGGGCCGCCTGCCAGGGGTCGCCCTGGGGCGTGATCAGCATCGCCTGCGTCGCCATCCCGCTCGTCCTCCTTTTCGCCTCCTGCGGTTCCCTTGGGTTACGGGCTCTTGCGTCCTTCCGAGGCCGGGGCCGGCATCCCGCCCATCAGCGCCGAGAGCGGCACCAGCGCCACCCCGGCCTCGTCGAACTCGTGGCGCATGGCGGCGACGACCGCTGGCGTGCGGCGCTGCGCGTGCCCGATGGCGATGACGGCGCCCTCTTGCCGGGCGCGCGCGATCGCGCGCCGGACCTGGGCCGCAATCGCGGCGTCGTCGTCGACGTTGTCCAGGAAGATCGCCCGGGTGGCTGTCCGCACGCCCAGCTCGGCGGCCACCTCGCGAACCACCGAGTGCGGCGTGGTGTAGCTGTCGAGGAAGAAGGCGCCCGCGTCCCGCGCCGCCTGCAGGACCGCCCGCATGACCCGCCGATCCGCCGTGGCCCGCGAGCCCATGTGGTTGTTCATCCCCACGGCCCCGGGCACGGCCGCCAGGGCGGCGCGCACCGCCTGCCGGATCTGCGCATCGCTCATGGCAACGGTGATGCTTCCCGGGCCCGGGTCCTTGCCGGGGTCCTCCGGCTCCAGCGGCAGATGCACTAACACCTCCAGCCCGGCCGCACGCGCCCGCTGCGCGACCTCGTCCGAGTGCGCGAGGAACGGCAGCACGGCGACGGTCACGGGCCGGCCGATGGCAATGATCGCTTCGACGTGGGCGAGGTCCCCGCCTGCGTCGTCGAATACGACCGCCAGCCGGCCCCGCGGGGTGTGGGCGGGCGACACCGGGGTCGCACGCTGCGGGCGTGGGGTCGGGGTCGGCGAGGGGCGGGCCGCCGGCGGTCGCGCGCGCGGGGGCGCGGCCGGGCGCACCGCAGGCTCTGGGGCACGGACGGGAGGTGGGGCATCGGGCGACAGCCGGGCGAGTAGCACCCCGGCTCCCATGGCCACGACGACCAGTGGGACGATCCCCAGAGACCGCCGCCGGGCCGCTGCACGCCGATGGCGCGACATGGGCGCCGGGTCTCCCGTGGTGGGCTCAGGAGGTGGGGACGCGCCTCGCCACGTCCCTATCGTCTCCCTGCGCGCTGCCGGAGCACCTCGACAGCCCGCCGTAGCTGCTCCTGCTGGATGCGCGCCACCTCGGCATCGCTCTTGCCCTCCAGCCGGTCTCCGGCGACGACGTCGGGCGGCACACCCTTCCCGTGGATGTCGTGGTCTGCGGGCGTCAGGTACTTGGACGTCGTGATGGCGGCGCCGCCACCGCCGGGGAGCGCGTAGACCGACTGGATGACCCCTTTGCCGAACGTTCTGATCCCGACCAGCGTGGCGCCGGCGGAGTCCTTGAGCGCGCCCGCCAGGATCTCGGAGGCACTGGCGCTGAACTCGTTGACGAGCACGACCACCGGCAGCTGGATCTTCGGGCCGCGCCCGGCACGCTCGGTCGTCTTGCGGCCGGTGCGGTCCACGATGTGCACGAGCGGCCGCCCCTCGGGCACGAAGCGCTCGGCCACCCGGAGCGACGCCTCCAGCAGCCCGCCGCCGTTGCTGCGCAGGTCGAGGAGCACCCCACGGACCCCGACCTGCTGCAGCCGGGTCATCTCGGCCGCCACCTCCTCCGCCGTTCGATCGTTGAACGTGAGGATGCGCACGTATCCCAGTCGCTCGGCCGCCAGCTGCTTCTGCAGGTCAGCGTCCAGGACCCCGGCGCCCTGCACGGACACGATCTGGATGCGCGCGCGGGTGATTTCCACGTCGAAGGACCGATCGGCCCGCTGGATGCGCAGCACCACCCGGGTGCCCGCAGGGCCCCGGATCCGGCTGACGGCCTCCTGCAGCGCCATGCCCTCGGTGGAGACGTTGTTGATGGCGCGAATGCGGTCGCCCGGTCGCAGGCCCGCCCGATGCGCCGGGGTGCCCTCGATGGGCTGCACGACGATCAGCTGGCCGTCGCGGATGTCGATGAAGATGCCGATGCCGAAGAAGTAGCCCTGGGCGTCCTGCGCGAACTCCCGGAACGCCCTGGCGTCCATGTACCGCGTGTAGGGGTCGCCCAGCGCTTCTAGCATCCCCCGCGCCGCGCCGTCGAAGAGCACGCGTGCGTCGGGCACGGGCCCCAGGTAGTCCTGCCGGATGTGGGTGAGCAGCTGCCGCAGGAGCGCGAAGCCCTGGTCGTCGGCGCCCCGGGCCACCGACGCCTGGCCCGCGCCGTAGCCGGCCAGGAAGACCGCGACGATCACCGCGGCCACGGCAGGCCACGGGAGTCGCTGTAGGATGCGGCTGTGCACGCCTCTCGCCTCCAGGCGGTCGGTCCCCAGACCGCCGGTTGTAGCTTATCGTGGTCGACGGCGGCGAACAAGCGCGCCGACGCGGCGCGAGGCACGATGCCGGCGCCGGCGTCTCACCGCTGTGGGTCGATGGGTTGCCCGTTGCGCCGGATCTCGAAGTGCAGATGGGGTCCGGTGCTGTAGCCCGTGCTGCCCACCCGGCCGATGACCTGGCCGCGGACGACCTGCGCCCCCGGCGCGACCAGGATCGCGGAGAGGTGCCCGTAGAGGGTGCTGAGACCGTCGCCGTGGTCGAGCACCACCAGCTTGCCGTAACCGCCGTACCAGCCGGCGAAGAGCACGGCGCCGTCCCCGGCGGCCCGCACCGGGGTGCCGTGGGGCGCGGCGATGTCGACGCCCTGGTGGAAGAGGCGCGCCCGAAAGATCGGGTGCCGTCGGAACCCGAACCGCGACGTGACCATGCCGCGCAGCGGCCAGACGAACGCGCCGATGGCCATCCGCGATGGCCCGCTGGCCTGCAGCCGCCGGATCAGCGCTTCCAGCTCTGCGGACTCCCGGCGCAGGTCCTCGACGACGCGCTCGACAGCGGCGCGCTCCTGCGCGATGCCCTCCAGCAGCCGCCGCTTGGCCTCCTTTTGCTCGGCGAGCAGCTGGCGGCGCTGGCGGGTTTCCTCCACCAGGGCTGCCAGGCGACGCTGCTCGGCCTGGAACTCCGCGCGCAACGCCTCGGCGCGATCGCGGTCCTGGCGGTAGGCGGCGATCAGCCGGGTATCGCTCCGCACGATGGCGCCGACGATGCGGGCGCGGGTCACGAACTCCGAGAAGGTGGCGGCGCCCAGGATGACGTCGAGATAGCCTGCCCGTCCGTACCGGTGGAGGTCCCGCAGCCGGGTCCCCAGCACGGCCCGGCGCCGGGCCAGCTCCCGCTCGGCGCTGGCCACCGCAGCCGCGGCCGCCGCCGCGCGCTGCTGCGCGCGCCGCCGGTCGACCTCCAGCTGATCGAGCCGGGCCTCCGTGGCTTCCAGGGCCTGGTCGAGGTGCTGCACCTCGTCAACAAGCCGGCGCTCGCGCCGCCGCACGACCAGGAGCCGGCGCCGCTCGAGCTGGAGCTGGCGTTGGAGGCGTCGCAGTTCCTGCTGGCGACCTTCGGGCGAGGCCTGGACAACAGCCGCATCCGGAGTGCCGGACGGCGCGGCCAGGGCAGCCGCCACGGGGTCGAAGAGCCCAAGCAGGAACGCGATCGCCCCGGCAGCCAGCGTCCTCACGACCGTCGTCCTCACAAGACCAGGTAGCGGCGCAACCCCGCGCGAAACCCGCCGCGCAATGGCCCCCTGCCCGCCGGATGTCGTCCTCACAGGACCAGGTACCGGCGCAGCCCCAGGGCGCTACCGACAATGCCCACGGCGATCCCCACGGCCCAGACCAGCGCGAGCACGCCGGGCAGGACCGCGGGCGGGGGCAACAGCGGAAGGAACGGTAGCGAGGCGTCGACCCGGGCGGCCAGCCAGGCGTACCCGGCGCCCAGCAGGCAGCTGGCCGCTGCCGCGGCGAGCGCGCCCTGCAGGGCACCTTCCCACAGGAACGGCCCGCGGATGAACCCGGGCGTGGCGCCCACGAGGGTCATGATCTCGATCTCCTGCCGTCGCGCCGACACCGTCAGGCGGATCGTGTTCGTGATGATCAGCAGGGCCGCGGCCGCCAGGACGCCCGCAACGGCCGCGGCGCTGACCCGCACGGCCCGGGTCACGGCCACCACGCGGTCGACCACCGGCGTGCCGAAGACGACGTCGTCGACACCGGGAAGCCGGCGAGTCGCCTCGGCCACCTCGCGAATCCGCGCCGCATCGCGCACCCGCACCTCGATGGAGTCGGGCAGCGGGTTCGACGGCAACGACGCGGCCAGGGAGGCGGGCATGCCGTAGGTGGCCTGAAGGCGACGCAGGGCCTCGGCACGCCCGACCAGCACGGCGCGGCGTACGCCCGGGAGGGCCTCGACCGCGGCCAGCGTGCGATGCTGCTGCGCCGCAGTGAGCCCGTCGCGCAGCAGAACCACCACTTCCACCTGGTCCTCAAGGAGGGTCGCCAGGTGCACCAGGTTCGCCGACACCAGCGCCCCGCCGCCGGCGACCGCCAGCGCTACGAGCATCGTGGTCGTGGCGGCGAGCGTCATCAGGCCGCCCCGGCGCATGGCCGCCAGCGCCTCCCGCACCGCCGCCCCGCGCTGCCGGCGGCTCGTCGGCCGTCGACCGGATGCGGGCGGTCGGCCGGACAGCCCGCCCGGTCGGGGCTCAGCGCGCGGGGGCGTAGAGACCTCGGTGCTCATCGCGGACCACGCGCCCTCCCCGCAGTTCCACCACCCGCCGCCGAAGGATGTCCACCAGGGTGGGGTTGTGGGTGGTCACGATCACCGTCGTTCCCCGCCGGTTGATCTCGCTGAGCAGGTGCATGATCTCCCACGCCGCCTCGGGGTCGAGGTTGCCCGTGGGTTCGTCGGCCAGCAGCACTCGCGGCCGGTTGACGATGGCCCGCGCGATGGCCGCTCGCTGCTGCTCGCCACCCGAGAGGCTGGCGGGGAGCGCGTGCGCGCGGTCGGCCAGGCCGACCACCTCCAACGCCCAGTGCACGCGGGGGGTGATCTCGAGGGGGTCGGCGCCCGTCACCTCCAGGGCGAACGCGACGTTGCCGGCCACCGTGCGGCCCGGCAGCAACTTGAACTCCTGGAAGACCACGCCCAGCCGGCGCCGGAAGTAGGGCACCTCCGCAGCGGCCAGCGCCCCGACGTCCACGCCGTCCACGACGACACGGCCCGTGGTGGGACGTTCCACGCGCTGGATCAGCTTGAGGAACGTGGACTTCCCGCTGCCCGTGGGACCGACCAGGAAGACGAACTCGCCGGCCGCGATGTGGACCGTGACGTCCTGGAGAGCGATGACCCCGGGGAAATACCGCTTGCCGACGCCGTCAAACTGGACCATGCGCGCTCCGACGGAAGAGTCCGACGCCTGCCACGTCGACGCCGTCCGGCGTCGCAGCGGTGTTCTCCGTGCTCGGGAGAATTCCTGCCCGCCTCCCGCCGCACCCGGGCACACGGGACGCCCCTGCGCCCCGCGGTGGCTACGGAAAGGTCAGCCCCCAGGTCGCCAGGTCGTGCAGCAACCGCTCGTCGGTCATGTTGAGATGGATCGGGGTCACGGAGATGTACCCGCGGGCCACGGCCCACCCGTCGGTGCCCTCGCGATCGCCGACGGGCTCGCGCTCTCCGGTCAGCCAGTAGTAGTGGCGGCCGCGGGGATCGGTGCGCCGCTCGAGGCGGGCGAGGTAGCGCCGCGTGCTCTGCCGCGTGAGCGCCACGCCGCGGATGCGCTCGCGCGGCAGGTTCGGCACGTTGACGTTGATGACGGCGTCGGCGGGCAGCCGGTGCGTCGCCACCGCGCGGGCCAGCTGCTCGACGAACGCCGCCGCCACGTCGAACCGGACGTCCACGAACGACGCCACCGACACTGCGATGCTGGGGATCCCCAGGATGGCGCCTTCCATGGCCCCGGAGACGGTCCCCGAGTACGTCAGGTCCAGGCCCAGGTTGGCACCGACGTTGATGCCCGAGACCACGAGGTCGGGCCGCGCGCCCAGCAGCTCGACCACGCCCAGCACGACGCAGTCCGCAGGCGTGCCGTTCGTGGCCCAGGCGCGGATCCCGCCCGCCACCGGCACCGTCGCCGGGGTGGCCCGCAGCGGCTTGTGCAGCGTGATCGCGTGCCCGGTGGCGCTGCGTTCGTGCTCGGGAGCCACCACGGCCACCTCGTGGTGTGGGGCCAGGGCGGCGGCGAGGGCGTGGAGACCGGGCGAGTGGATGCCGTCGTCGTTGGTGAGGAGGACCTTCACGGCGCGGCTCCGCCCGCGGGCACAGGGCCGCCGTCGGCTGCGCTGACCTCGCCGGCCAGCCACGCCAGGTAGGGCGGCCATCCGCCCGTGACCGGCACCGCCACCACCTCGGGCACCTCGTAGGAGTGCAGCGCACGCACCCGCGCGGTCAGCGCCTCGAGACGCGCCGCCACGGTCTTGACCACCAGGAGCACCTCGTCGGCGTGCTCCACGCGCCCCTGCCAGCGGTAGACCGACCGTGCCCCTGGCACGACGGTCACGCAGGCCGCCAGGCGCTCCTCCACCAGGGCGTCGGCGATCCGCGTGGCCTCGTCGAGGCTGGCAGCGGTACTGAGGACGATCACCGGGATCATCGGCCGTCTACTGGCGGCGCGCACACCCAGCGCGCGTGGCGCCGACCGCCGCCCGGGACCCCGCGTGTCCCAGAACGGGTCGAGCCGGTGCAGGCCACGCGGCCCTGGGCGGGGAGGCCTAGTCTTGCTCGCGCCACCAGTCCGGAGACAGGTCGCGCTCGGACCGCACCTTGCGCACGCTGGGCCGGGCGCCGGCCCGCTCCTTGGCGACGCGCGCGCGGAGCTGCTCGAACTCGCGGAGGTCGGTGAGCACCTTGAGGGTGTTCCACACCGCGTCCTCCACGTGCTCGCCGCCTTCCTTCTGGAGCAGGGCGACCAGGGGCTCGATCACCCGCTTGTCCCGCAGCTTGCCCAGGATCTTGATGGCCAGCCGCTTGACCTCCACGTCGTCGTCGTCCAGCGAGGTGACGAACTGGTCCGCGGCGCCTTCGCCGAACAGGGCGAACAGGACGCGCAGCGCGAACCGCCGCACCTTCGGCATGGGGTTCTCGAGGGCCAGGCGCAGCTGCTCGACGACCTCGCCCCGCGGGTGCGCGGCGAAGGCCTCGACGACGGCGCGCGGGGGGTACACCTCCCGGTCCCCGTGGCCCCCCTCACCCGGCTCGACGACGCCGCGCTCTTCCAGCCGCGCCAGCGTCGCCACCACCGCTTCCTGCATCCGCGGGTCCCGCAGGAACAGCTCGACGAGGGGCTTCACGATGCGGCTGTCGCCCACGCGCCCCAGCACGGTCAAGGCCGTGACCTGGATGACTTGGCTCTCGTGGTGCAGCGCCTGCAGCAGCGCGTCGACGGCCCGCGGGCCGATGTCCACCAGGATCTTCATCACGGTGGCGCCAAGCTTGCGCCGGAGGTTCTTGTCCTCGAAGGCCGCTAGCAGTGCGGGCACGGCGTCGGGGCCGATCCGCACCAGGGCTTCGGTCGCGGCCAGCTGCAGCGACCGCTCGCGGCGCCCCAGCACGCGGATCAGCGGCTCCACCGCCCCCCGGTCCCGCATGTCCCGCAGGCCGTTGACAGCCTGCAGGACGACCTGCTCGCTGCGGTCGCCCAGCGCGGTGCGCAACGCCTCGGCCGCAGCGGCACCGCCGATGCGCCGCAGCGCCATCACCGCGCTCTTGCGCACGTACTCGTCGGGGTCCTGGAGCGCCCGCGCAAGGGCCGTCACCGCGGCCTCGTCGCCGAGCTTGCCCAGCGCATGGGCCGCGTCGCTCCGGACGGTGACGTCGTGGCTCTCCAATTGCCGGAGATAGCGTTGTAGCTCCTCGGCCCTGGCGGCCTCCGGCATGTACAGACTCCCCCTGATGTAGACACACGAGTACCGCCCACCCGCGCCCGGGCGGTCCTGGCGGGCCTGCTTTAATAAGTATTGTACCACACCCCTGCGCCTGCCCCGCACCCTGAGGCCGCGAACCTGGCACAAGGACCCGACAGGACCCGACGAGGAGGGAACCCGACCCACGGCCGGCTTGCGGCCGACGGGCGGACTCCCTATACTCAGGGCAATGGCAGTACGGCCGGGCGTCCGTTTCGCCCACGAAAGCGAGGCGGAGTTCGCGCGGATCCTGGACTTCTACGGCATCCGCTGGGAGTACGAGCCTCGCTCCTTCCCGCTCCAGTGGGACGCGCAGGGCCGGGTGATCGAGAGCTTCAGCCCCGACTTCTACCTGCCCGATCTCGACCTCTACGTCGAGCTCACGACCCTCAAGCAGAGCCTGGTCACCCGAAAGAACCGTAAGCTGCGGCGCATGCGGGAACTGTACCCCGAGGTGCGCGTCAAGATCTTCTACGGTCGCGACTACCGCAACCTGCTGGCCAAGTACGGCCTGCACCCGGTGCGCAGCCGGTGACCCCGCCACCCGCCCGCACCGCCCTCCGGCGACCGTGATGGTCACGGCACCCATCGACGTCCTCTTCACGGAGGCCGAGATCCGGACCCGAGTGGGCGAGCTGGCGGCCGCCATCAGCCGCGACTACGCCGGACGCGACCTCCTGGTCGTGACGGTGCTCAAGGGCGGCGTCTACTTCCTCACGGACCTCACCCGCGCGCTGGAGATCCCGGTGACCATCGATTTCCTGGCCATCAGCTCCTACCGCGGGGGCAAGGGCCCCACGGGCGTCGTCCGGTTGCTCAAGGACCTGGACGAGGAGATCACCGGGCGGTCGGTGCTGCTGGTGGAGGACATCATCGACACCGGGCTGACGGCGTCCTACCTGGTGCGCGCCCTGCAGGCGCGGGACCCGGCCGACCTGGCTATCTGCACGCTGCTGGACAAGCGCGTGCGGCGGCTGGTGGAGACGCTGCCCATCCGCTACCGCGGCTTCGAGATCCCCGACGTCTTCGTGGTGGGCTACGGGCTCGACTACCGCCAGCTCTACCGCAACCTGCCCTACGTGGGCGTGTTGCGGGCCGATCCCGCCGGGGCCTGAGGAGCGCGGCGCAGGGGCCGCTGCCTGGCGCGCAGAATCCGCCGGCATGCTGGAACTGCGCCAGATCACCAAACGCTTCCCCGGCGTGGTGGCCAACGACGGGGTCACGCTCCAGGTCGCGCCGGGCGAGGTCCACGCGCTGCTGGGCGAGAACGGCGCCGGCAAGACCACGCTGGTGAGCGTGCTCTACGGGTTGCAGCAGCCCGATGCCGGCGAGATCTGGCTCGACGGGCAGCGCGTGCGGATCCGGTCGCCGCGGGACGCGCTGCGGCTGGGCATCGGCATGGTCCCCCAGCACTTCCTGCTGATCCGCCGGCACACCGTGGCCGAGAACGTGGCGTTGGGCCTGCCGGGGGAACCGTTCGTGCGGCCCACGCAGCGCCTCGAGCCCCGCCTCCTCGACCTGGCCACCCGGTACGGGCTGGGCGTGGATCCGCGCGCGCGGATAGCCGACCTCTCGCCCAGCGAGCAGCAGCGGGTGGAGATCCTGAAGGTGCTCTTGCGCGGCGCCAGGATCCTGATCCTCGACGAGCCCACCAGCGTGCTCACCCCGCAAGAGGTGCGTGGCCTGTTCGAGGTCCTGCGCCGCATGCGGCGCGATGGCCACGCCGTCATCTTCATCTCCCACAAGCTGGACGAGGTGACCGCCATCGCCGACCGGATCACGGTGCTGCGGCGAGGCCGCGTCGTGGCCACCCTGCCGGCAGCGGGCGTCGACCGGCGGGCCCTGGCCCGGATGATGGTGGGCCGCGACGTGATGTTCCAGCCTGCCCGCCAGCAGACGACGCCGGGTGATGTGGTGCTGCAGGTGGACGGCCTGCGGGCCCCGGGCCCCCGAGGTGTCGACGCCCTCCGCGGCGTCTCCCTGGTGGTCCGGGGGGGCGAGATCCTGGGCATCGCCGGTGTGGCCGGGAACGGCCAGCGCGAGCTGGTCGAGGTGCTGACCGGTCTGCGCCGCGCCACGGGCGGGCGCGTGCTGCTGTGCGGCCACGACGTCACCAACAAGCCGGCGCGCCTGCTGCACGACCTGGGCGTGGCGCACATCCCCGAGGACCGCCTGCGCGACGGGATCGTCCCGACCATGTCGGTGGCCGAGAACCTGGTGCTGCGGCGCTACCGCCACCGGCCGTTCGCGCGGGGCGCGCTGCTGGACTCGCGGGCGGTGGCGGCCTTCGCCCGAGCGGTCATCGCGGAGTACGAGATCGCCACCCCAGGCCCCGAGGTGCCCGCTCGCCTGCTCTCGGGCGGCAACGTGCAGCGCCTCATCCTGGGCCGGGAGCTCTCCGGCCAGCCGGTGCTCGTGGTCGCCGCGCACCCCACCGCGGGGCTGGACGTGGCGGCCACCGAGCAGGTCCACGCCCGGCTGCAGCAGTGTCGGGCCCAGGGCGCCGCCGTGCTGCTGGTTTCGGAGGACCTGGACGAGATCCTGGCCCTGGCGGACCGAATCGCGGTGTTCTTCGGCGGACAGGTCGCGGGCGAACTGCCGGCACAGGAAGCCGACCCCGAGCGCCTCGGGCTCCTGATGATGGGGCACCGCGCGTGAAGCGCCTCGGTCCGGTGGCGATCGAACCGGTGGCGGCGCCCTCGGGCGCCTGGGTGCTGGCGGTCTCGGCCGGCGCCGTCGCCGCGGCGCTGGCGGCCTCGGCCGCGCTGTTCTGGGCGTTTGGGCTCTCGCCCGTGGCAGTCTACCGCGCGATGTTCGCCGGCACCCTGGCCGATCCGCGCGCCGCGCCAGAGATCCTCCGCCAGTCAATCCCCTTGCTGCTGTGCGGCGCGGGTCTGGTCGTCGCGTTTCGCGCCCAGTTCTGGAACATCGGTGCCGAGGGCCAGCTGCTGGCGGGCGCCGTGGGCGCGACGGGCGTTGCGTTGTTCGTCCCCGCAGGGCCGTGGTCGATTCCCGTGCTGTTCGCCGCCGGGTTCGCGGCCGGCGCGGCGTGGAGCCTGGTGCCCGCGTGGTTGCGGTTGGGCCTCGAGGTGAACGAGGTCATCACGACCCTCATGATGAACTACATCGCCCTCTTCCTCGTGGAATGGTTGATCCACGGCCCGTGGAAGGGCACGGCGGTCTTCGGGTTCGCGTACACCGACACGTTTCCGCAGCCCGCGTGGCTGCCGGTGATCCCGGGCACGCACGTCCACTGGCCGACGCTGGCGGTGGGACTGCTGGCGGCAGGCGGGCTCGCATTCCTGCTGGCCCGGACGCGCCTGGGCTTCGAGATCCGCGTGCTGGGCCAGAACCCGCACGCAGCGCGCTACGCCGGCATCGACGCCGCGCGGACGACCCTGGCGGCAGTGGTGCTCTCGGCCGGGCTGGCCGGCCTGGCCGGGGCGGGCGAGGTGGCGGGCATCCACCACAAGTTGCTCTCGCCCTCCCAGGTGTCGGCGGGGTACGGCTACGCCGCCATCATCGTGGCGTGGCTGGCGCGCGGGCACCCGCTGGCCGCGGTGCTCACCGCCCTCTTCCTGGGGTGGATCTTCACCAGCGGCGACGTCATGAAGGTCGCCCTGCAGCTCCCGTTCCAGGTGACCTTGATGTTCAACGGGCTGATCCTCTTCTTCCTCATCGGCAGCGAGCGGCTGCTCGCGTACCGCGTCCGCTGGACGGGGGTCCCGCGTGCGGGCGCACCGGCGCTGGTGGCCGCCGGCAACGAGAGCACGGCCGCCACGGGCGTGGGGGGAGCGCACCGACGGTGATCGACTACGTCCTCACGACCGTCGTCCGCGCTCTGGCCGTGGGCACACCCCTGCTGTGGGCGTCGCTGGGCGAGATCTACGCCGAGCGGAGCGGCGTGGTCAACCTGGGCGTGGAAGGCATGATGATCCTTGGCGCCTTCTTCGCCTTCGCGGTGGCGCACACCACGGGCCACCCCGTGCTGGGGCTGCTGGCGGCTGCCGCGGCCGGCGGTGCTGCGGCGTTCCTGCATGCGGTGGTGGCCATCACGCTGCGCGGCAACCAGTACGTCTCGGGCCTGGCGTTGGCGATGTTCGGCCTGGGCGCGGCTGGCGTGCTGGGCCGCGGCTGGGAAGGCATCCCCCTCCTCACCACGTTGCCGGAGGTTTCGGCGCTGACGTACCTGGGTCTGGGGCTTGCGGTCGTGCTGTGGGGCGCGCTGTACCACACGCGCCTGGGCCTGGTGCTCCGCTCGGTGGGCGAGGCGCCCGCCGCGGCCGCAGCCGCCGGCGTGAACGTGATCCTGGTGCGCTATGCCGCCGTGGTGTTCGGCGGCGTCCTGGCCGGGGTGGCCGGCGGGTTCCTGTCGGTCGCTTACCGGCCGTCGTGGACCGAGGGGATGACTGCCGGGCTGGGGTGGATCGCCATCGCGCTGGCGATCTTCGCCGGCTGGGACCCCCTGCGTGCCGTCGCGGGCACCTTCCTGTACGGTGCCCTGTTCTTCCTGTCGTTCCGGCTGCAGGCGCAGATCCCACCGGAGTTCCTGCGCATGCTCCCCTTCGCCTTCACCATCGCGGCGCTGGCCGTCATGGCGCGCCGGCAGCGGGGCCAGGGGGCACCGGAGGCCCTGGGGGTGCCGTGGGCGCCCGGGGAACGATGATGGCCCTTGCGCCCGTGCCTGCGTCCCGCAGGGTGTGTGCCGACACGGGCGGGGCACGTGAGCACCGCGACGCCGCCTGACGGCGTACGCCCCGCAACGTCCGCACCGGCACGGGCGGGCGGTAGATGTCAGGCGGTAGGTCTCTCCGGCGCGGCCGTCGGACGGTCCCGATGCCTGTCGGCCCGCCGCGGGCCGGCAGGTAAGCGCGCCCGCAGGGCGTATCGTGGTCCAGAGGGCGAATGCGGCGGGAGGACCAGCGAGTCGGGAGGACCAGCGAAAGGAGGCGCACCATGCGGTGGACGGTGGCGGTGGTCGTTGCGCTGCTGCTCGGCAGCCTGACCGCTGCGGGCGGGGCGCAGCAGCGGAAGCTGAAGGCCGGCTTCATCTACGTGGGGCCCATCGGCGACTACGGGTGGACCCACGCCCATGATGTGGGGCGGAGGAAGGCGGAACAGCAGCTCCCCTGGCTCGAGACGGTGTTCATCGAGAGCGTCAAGGAGGGGCAGGAGACGCTGTTCATCGACAAGCTGATCCAGCAGGGCGCGCGGGTCATCTTCACCACCAGCTTCGGCTTCATGGACGGCACGCTGGCGGCCGCCAGGCGCTACCCCAACCACATCTTCGCGCACGCCTCGGGGTTCAAGCGGGCGCCCAACATGGCCACCTACATGGCCGACTTCTACCAGGTCTACTACCTGAACGGCCTGATGGCCGGGGCCGTCACCCGCAGCGGCAAGATCGCCTACGTGGGGGCCCATCCCATCTCGGAGGTGAAGCGGCACATCGACGCCTTCGCGCTGGGGGTGCGGGCGGTCAACCCGCGGGCCACCGTCCACGTGCGCTGGATCAACGACTGGTTCAACCCGGCTGCGGCCAAGGAGGCGGCCGAGGCGCTGATCGCCGAGGGGGCCGACGTCTTCGCCTTCACCGAGGACTCGCCCACCGTGGTGCAGGTGGCGGCCCGGCGCAACCTCCCCAGCTTCGGCCACTACTCGCCCATGAAGCGGTTCGCGCCCCAGCACTGTCTCTCGGGCCAGCTCGTCCACTGGGACAAGATCTACGTGGACTTCCTACGAAAGGTGTACCAGGGCACGTACACCACGGAGAACCTCGAGAAGGTCGACTACTGGTGGCTCCTGGCCCAAGGCGCGGTGGAGCTGGGATGCGAGATGGGCGAGCCGATCAACCCCCAGTGGGTCGGCCGCCTGAAGGCGGTGACCGTGCAGACCCCCGACCTGGGGCGGCTGTCGGTGTACGACCTGGTCATGCGCCGCCACGCGCAGATGGCCAAGAATCCTCCGGCCTTCGATCCGTTCACCGGGCCGATCCGTGACCGCAAGGGTGTGGTGCGCGTGCCGACCGGCAAGCGGATGACCGTCGCGGAGCTGACCAGCATGGAGTGGGCCGCCCCTGGCGTGGTCGGCCCCTGGCCAAAGGAGCCCTAACTTACGCCCCACGTGCGGCCAGGACGTCGAGCACGCGCGCCAGCGGCACGCCGCGGCCCGCCAGGAGGACGAGGAGGTGGTACACTAGGTCGGCCGCCTCCTCTGCCACCCGGTCGTCGGACTCCGCGCGCGCGGCCCGCACCACCTCCTCGGCCTCTTCGCGCACCTTGGCGCCGATGGCATCCACGCCGCCCGCCAGGAGGCGCGCGGTGTAGGATCCGGACGGCATCGCGCGGCGACGGTCGGCGATCACCGCCTCCAGGCGTGGCAACACCGGGCCGGCGGCGCGCTGCTCGCATCCGCCTGTATCACGGTAGAAGCACGACGCGTGCCCGGTGTGGCAGGCCGGCCCCTGGGGCACCACCTGGAGCAGCACCGCGTCGCCGTCGCAGTCCACCGCGGTCCGCACCACCCGCTGGGTGTGGCCTGAGGTCTCGCCCTTGCGCCACAACGCCTGGCGCGTGCGGCTCCAGAACCACGCCTCGCCCGTGGCGAGCGTCCGGGCGAACGCCTCCGGGTTCATCCACGCCAGCATCAGCACCGTGCCGGTCCGGGCGTCCTGCACAACGCAGGGCAGCAGCCCGCCCTCCCACCGCAGCAGTGCCGCCTGCGCCGAACCGCCGTCTGCACCGCCCGGCAGGGGTGCGTCGTCAGGTTCACGCCTCACGTGCGTCCTCCTCGTCCCACACCAGCCGCACCGGCACGCCGGCCGCGGCCAGAGCAGCCTTGCAGACAGGGATCGGAAACCGTCCGTAGTGGAAGATCGAGGCCGCCAGCGCCGCGTCGGCCCTGCCCGCCGTCAGCACCTCGCAGAGGTGCTCGGGCCGCCCCGCCCCGCCAGAGGCCACGACCGGGATCGTCACGGCCTCGGCCACTCGCCGGGTGAGCTCGAGCTCGTAGCCCTCTTCGGTGCCGTCGCGGTCGACGCTGGTGAGCAGGATCTCGCCGGCACCCAGGCGCGCGGCCTCGCGCGCCCAGGCGACCGCATCCAGCCCGGTCGGACGCCGTCCCCCGTGGGTCATCACCTCGTACCACACCCTGCCGTCCTCCTCGCGGCGCTTCGCGTCGATCGCGACCACCACGCACTGGCTTCCGAACCGATCGGCCGCGTCGGCGATCAAGGCGGGCCGCGCCACCGCCGCGGTGTTGACTGCGACCTTGTCGGCGCCGGCCAGCAGCAGCGCACGGATGTCGTCTGCGGACCGCACGCCGCCCCCCACGGTGAGCGGGATGAACACCTGCTCGGCGGTGCGACGCACGACCTCGAGCAGGGTCGGCCGAGCCTCCACCGACGCGGTGATGTCCAGGTAGACCAGCTCGTCGGCGCCCTGGCGGTCGTACCGCGCCGCGAGCGCCACCGGGTCGCCCGCGTCGCGCAGATCGACGAACGCCCGGCCCTTGACCACACGGCCTGCGGCCACGTCCAGGCAGGGGATGACGCGCTTGGCGAGCATCAGGGCACCCGGGGCAGGCGCACCACGTCGGCGAGACGGAGCCGCCCCTCGTACAGGGCGCGGCCGACGACGACACCCTCGGCGCCGGCGGCAGCCGCGGCCCGAACGTCATCGGGCGTCGTCACGCCGCCCGCGAGGACCACCGGCACCGCGACCGCGCGCACGAGCGCGACGAGCCCGTCCAGATCCGGGCCTGTCAGCATCCCGTCCCGGGTCACGTCGGTGTAGATCAGGCGCGGCGCGCCCGCGGCCACGACGCGCCGCGCGGCCTCCACCACCGGGATGTCGGTGACCGCCTGCCAGCCCTCTACGGCCACAGCGCCGCGCCGCGCGTCGAGGGCCACCGCGATCCGGTCGCCGAAGCGCCGCACGCCCTCACGCAACAGGGGACCGGCCAGCGCCGCCGTCCCCAGCACCGCGCGGGCTGCGCCGGCGGCCAGCACGGCCTCGACGTCGTCCAGGCGGCGCAGGCCACCTCCGACTTGCACCGGGATGGCGACGGCACGACAGATCCGGCCGACGACGTCGAGATGGCGTGGCGCCCCGGCCAGCGCGCCGTCGAGGTCGACCACGTGGAGCCAGGGCGCGCCCTCGGCCGCCCAGCGCCGGGCCACGGCCACCGGATCGTCGGCGAAGACGTCCTCGCGGGCGACGTCGCCCTGACGCAGGCGCACGGCCCGCCCGCGGCGCAGATCGACAGCGGCGTAGACGATCACCGCGCGGCCCGGGCCGCCAGGCCCGCGATGACGTTGGCCAGCAGCCGCGCGCCCAGACGGCTGCTCTTCTCCGGGTGGAACTGGAATCCAATCACGGTGCCGGCGCGCACGATGGCAGGGAAGCGCACGCCGTGGGTGGACCAGGCCACGACCACCGCAGGATCGGCCGGCTGGACCGCGTACGAGTGGACGAAATAGACGTACGCGGGCTCGGGGAGGCTGGCCACCAGGGGGTCGGGGCGCGCGACCTCCAGGGTGTTCCACCCCATGTGGGGTACCTTGACGCCCGCCGGAAGGCGTCGCACGACGCCCCGCAGGATGCCCAACCCTTCGGTGAGCGCACCGCCCTCGTCGCTCTCGTCGAAGAGCAGCTGCATCCCCAGGCACAGCCCCAGCACCGGGATCCCGGCCCGCACGACGGCACGCAGTCCCTCGACCATGCCCGCTGCCTGCAGCCGCCGCACCGCGGGCGCAAACGCGCCGACACCCGGTACCACCACCAGGTCCGCGCCGACGAGCTCATCAGGGCCGGTGACCAGCCGCGGGGTCCCGCCCGCAGCTGCCAGCGCCCGTGTCACGCTGCGCAGGTTGCCCGCACCGTAGTCGACGACCGCGATCTCCACCGCCAGCCTCCTCACAGCACCCCTTTGGTGGAGGGGACGTCGCGGCCCACCACCGCCACTGCCCGGCCCAGGGCCACGCCCAGCCCTTTGAAGACCGCCTCCGCGATGTGGTGGCTGTTGCGCCCCCGCACCTGGTCGACGTGGAGCGTCACCGCCGCGTGGGTGGCGAACGCCCGTAGCGCTTCCTCGACCAGCTCGACCGGGAAGTCGCCCACGCGGTCCTGGGGAAACGCCAGTTCGGCGTGGAGGTACGGCCGCCCCGAGACGTCCAGCGCCACCCGCACCAGGGCGTCGTCCATCGGCAGGTGCAACGAGGCGAAGCGCGCGATGCCCGCGCCGTCGCCCAGCGCGGCCCGGAAGGCCTGCCCCAGCACGATCGCCACGTCCTCCACGGTGTGGTGCGCATCGACTGCGAGGTCCCCGTCGGCGCGCACGGCCAAGGTGAACCCCGCAAACCGCGCGAGCGCCGCCAGGAGGTGGTCGTAGAAGGCCACCCCGGTGCGCACGTCGGCCCGGCCGTCGCCGTCCAGGTCCAGACTGACCCGCACGCGGGTCTCCGCGGTGACCCGCTCGAGCTCGGCGCGACGGCTCATGGCAGGTGCGCGCCCAACGTCTCCCGCAGGGCGTCGAGGAAGCGGTCGTTGTCGGCGGGCCGCCCGATCGAGACGCGCAGGCACCGCTCGAGCCCGGGGATGCCCGAGACGTCCCGCACCAGCACCCCGCGCTCGGCCAGTGCCTGCCAGACAGCAGTTGGCGGGCGGCCCGGCTCGAACAGGAGGAAGTTGGTCTCGCTCGGGTACACCACGAGCCCCAACGCCGCCAGGGCGGCCGCGACGCGGGCCCGCTCGGCAACCACGGCCTCCACGCGGGCCCGAGCCACGTCGCGGTGGGCCACGAGCACGGGAACGGCGATCTGCGCGAAGACGTTGAGGCCATACGGCGGCAGGACCTTGTGCAGTTCTGCGGCCACCTCGGGGGAAGCGGTGATCCAGCCCACCCGCAGGCCCGCACCGCCCATGGCCTTGCTGAACGTCCGCACCACCAGCACGTGTGGCCACTGCGCCACCGCGTCCAGGTGCGAGACGCTCGCGAACTCCCAGTACGCCTCGTCGATGGCCACCGCACCGGGCGCGCCGGCGATCACCGCGCGGACCGCGTCGGGGGCCAGCAGGTTCCCGGTGGGGTTGTTGGGCGAGACCAGGTAGATCAGCTCCGCCCGGTGCGCGTGGGCGGCCCGGAGCACCGCGTCGACGTCCAGCGCGAAGCCCGCGCCCAACGGGACCGCGGCCACCCGCGCGCCCGCCACCGTGGCCAGGGTCCTCGCCATCGAGTAGGTAGGCGTCGCCAGCACCACCGTCCCGCCGGCGGCGTAGGCGGAAAACAGCGCCCACAGCGCCTCGTTGGAGCCCGCCGTGGGCACCACCATCGCCGGGGGCGTCCCCTGCAAGCGCGCGAGCGCCTCGCAGACGGCCTCGGCCCGGGCCGCGGGATACCGGTGCCAGGGCGTCGCAACCACCTGCTGCGCCACCTCGCGCTTGACGGCCTCGGGCCAGTCGTCGGGTGCCTCGTTCTGGTGCAGGCGCACGGCGCCGGCCGGCTGGACCAGCCGGTAGGCGCGCAGGGCCCGGACCTCGCGACGCACCAGCGCCACCCCGTCGGTGCGCGCGGGTTGGTCGAGCATGGTCATGCCGACACCTCCCGGACGGTCAGCGCCCGGACGTGCGCGGGGAAGCCTTCGTAGGCCCCGAGCCGGACCGCCGCAGGTCCAACCGTCCGCAAACCCCGCTCGTCGAGGGTGGCCAGGGAGGTCGCCTTGAGGAACGACCACACCGTCACCCCCGAGGCCGCCACCGCGGCCCCGCCCGTGGGCAGCGCCGCCGGCACGCCGATGGCGTAGTTGGCCGCAGCGAACGGCGTGTGCGCCCCGAGGAGGATCTCGCCGGCGTGGCGGATGCGCGGGAGCAGGGCGAAGGGGTCGCGCACGGCAAGCATGAGGTGCTCGGGCGCGTAGGCGTTGACCCACGCGATGGCCTCGTCCAGGTCGTCGGCGATCCACAGGCCGCCCTGCTCGACCAGCGCCGCGCGCGCGAAGTCGCGGCGCGGCTGCGGAAGCCCGGCCAGCGCATCGGGGAGCCTGGCGGCCACCGCGGCAGCGACGGCCGCCTCGGTGGTCACCAGCAGCACGGCCGAGTCCGCACCGTGCTCGGCTTCGTTCAGCAGGTCGGCCACCAGGCGTTCGGGGTCGGCGGTCTCGTCGGCCAGCACCACGGCTTCGCTGGGGCCCAGCAGGACCAGGGGGCGCGCCCCATAGGCGGCTGCGGCCAGCTGGATCGCCGCGATCACCGGATTGCCGGGCCCGACGACTACGTCGGCGCGCGGGATGCTGGCCGTGCCCACGGCCAGGGCCGCCACGCCGGCCGCGCCGTTGCACCGGAAGATCCGCCGGACCCCCAGCAGGTCAGCGGCCACCAGCACGGCAGGGTCGGCGCTCCCGTCGGGACGCGGCGGCACGACGATGGCCAGGTCCTCCACGCCGGCCACGACGGCGGGCGTCACCATGGCCACGACCATCGACGGGAACGAGCCCTTGCCCGACGGCACGTAGATCCCTGCCGACCGGCACGCGGTGTACCGCACGCCCACGACGACCCCGGGCTCCAGCTCCGTCAGGGCCAGCTCCGGAGGGCGCAGCCAGAGGTTGTAGCGGCGGCTCCGGGCGATGGCGGCCCGCAGCGCCTCGTGTACGGCATCGGGCAACGCGCGGTGCGCTGCCGCCACCTCGTCTTCGCGTACCGCGAACTGCCCGGGGGCGAGCGCCACGCCGTCCCAGCGCGCCGTGTAGGCTGCCACGGCGGCATCGCCGTCCCGGGCGACGTCGTCCAGCACCTGCGCGGCGTACTGCCGGCGTGCGGCGGTGTACACCTGTTCCCGGGCGCGCGCCACGCGCGCTTCCCGCTCCTGCGGGGTCAGGGTGCGCAGGAGCCGTGGCACGATCGCGGTCTCACGCACGGACGGGGCCCTCCATCGTGCGCACCTGCCGTTCCACCCGCGCCACGAACTCGGCCACGCGCGGGCGCAGCAGGCTGGCGCGGTTGACCACCAGACGCGCCGTCGACCGCGCCACCTCCGCGACCTCCCGCAGCCGGTTCTCGCGCAGGGTCCGCCCGGTCATCACCAGGTCCAGGATACCGTCGGCCAGCCCCACCAGGGGCGCCAGCTCCACCGAACCGTGCAGGACCACCACCTCCACCGGCCGCCCGAGCTCGTCGAAGAACCGCGCCGCCAGGCGTGGGTACTTCGTGGCGATGCGCAGCACGCGGCCGGGCTGCCACAGGGCGTCGGCGCGCTCCTCGGGCAGCGCCACGACCGCCCGGCACGCGCCAAACCCCAGGTCGAGCAGCTCGTAGACGTCGCGGCTCTGCTCCAGCAGCATGTCGCGGCCGCTGATGCCGACGTCGGCAGCCCCGTGCTCGACGTAGGCCAACAGGTCGGTCGGCTTGGCCGCCAGCACCCGCACGTCGTCGGCGACCTCCACGAGCAACCGCCGATCGCGGCCGGACGCATCGAGAGCCACGCCGACCTGTGCCAGCAGCGCCACGGCACCGGACCACAGCCGGCCGGTGGGCAGGGCGATCGTCAGCCGTTCGCTCACGGGTCCGTCTGCATCGCGCGCACCTGCGCGCACAGCGCCTCCAGCGTCGCGGGGACGGGATGCCGGTCGCTGTCTACCCGGATCCCATCCTCGGTGACCCACACCTGGAACGCCGGGGCATCCAAGGAGGCCGGCCCGTCCCCGGCCGCGAGCACCGCGATCGCCCCGGCCTCGCGCAGCCGCGCGGCCGCGCGCACCGCCCGGGCGTACGCGGCGCCATCGCCGTAGCGGACGACCACGCGCGGCGGCTGCGGCAACGCGACGTGCGTGGCGTCCAACACGCGCTCCACGCCCAACGCGAACCCCGTGGCAGGCGCCGGCTGGCCGAAGCGCGCCAGCAACGCGTCGTAGCGGCCGCCGCCCAGCAGGGGCCGGCCTGCCCGCGGCCCGTGGGCCTCGAAGACGACGCCCGTGTAGTAGTCGAAGTCGCGAATCAGGCCCAGGTCGACCTCGAGCCGCACGTCCAGAGCGTAGGGCGCCAGCGCCTCCAGGACCGCGCCCAGCACCGCGAGCGCCTCGCGGCTCTCGGCGGTCGTCGCCAGCGCGGCCGCGCGCTCCAGCGCCCCGGCGCCGCGCAGCCCGGGCACGGCGCGCAGCGCCTCCCGCGCCGGACCCGCCGGCACGACCCGGTCGAGCTCGGCGAAGGCGCGCCGGTACAACAGGTCGCGGGCAGCGTCGGCCGCCGCCGCGGGCAGCGTGGCCAGCACGCCTCGAAGGAACCCCGCGTGCCCGACGCTCACCGTGGCCTGCTCGACCCCGGCGATGCGCAGCGCCTCGGCCGCCAGAGCGATCACCTCAGCGTCGGCGGCCAGCGAGCCGTCGCCGATGACCTCCACGCCCGCCTGCGTGAACTGGCGCTCGCGCCCCGAGCCGCGCTCCTGCCCGCGAAAGACGGCAGCGACGTACGCCAGGCGCCACGGGCGGTCGCCGGCCGGCAGCAGGCGCGTGGCCGCGTACCGCGCCAGGGGCACCGTCATCTCTGGCCGCAGGGCCAGCACCTCGCCGCCGGTGTCCACGAGCTTCAGCAGCCGGTCGCCGACCCCCGGCCCCGCGCCCTGCAGGAACGTCTCCAGGAACTCCAGCAGCGGGGTCTCGACCTCCACGTAGCCCCACCGCGCAAAGAGCGCGCGCCAGCGCGCTTCCAGCCATCGGCGCCGGACCATCTCGTCGGCGGGCACGTCGCGCATGCCGACCGGCACGTGCCGCCACCGTGCCGCCTGCGTTCCCCGAATACGCACGGTCGATCCCTGGAGAGCCTTTATTTCTTCATCACGTTAAAGTAGCAGCGAAGTAAACACCTTTAAAAGGTACCACGCTTGGGATCGGCGGTCAACCCCTGGCCTGCGGTCGCCGCGGCCCCTGCGGTCGCTGCGGCCGCCGTGGTCGCGGCGATCGCCGCGGCCGGCCCTGACGCGGCGCCCGGGCCAGCCGCCCCAACACCGTGCGGTAGCCGTCGGCGCCGTACTCGAGGAAGCGCCGGACCCTGCTGATGGTGGCGCTGCTGGCACCGGTGCGTCGCGCGATCTCCTCGTACGTGCGCCCGGCCGCCAGCAACCGCGCCACCTCCAGGCGGGCCGCCAGCGCGCGTACCTCGCCGATCGTGCACAGGTCCTCAAGGAACCGGTAGCACTCCTCTGCGGAACGCAGGCTGAGCATGGCGTGGACGAGCTGATCGACCAGCGGGTCGCGCAGGCGCGGATTCACCCCTGCAGGCTGCCGTCGCATCGTCTCAGCTCCGTCCGTGTCCCGGGCCCACCGGACCGTTGGCCGTGCGGTCACGAGGAATTCCGCAGCCACGATCCGCCGCGGACGCCACCGCCGGCCGTGCCCCAAGCGCCGCCCGGGCCCGACGGCGAGGGCGCATGCTCCCTTTCGCCCGCCGCCGCCCCTCCCCTGCTCCAGCGGCGGCATACCGGCGCTCATGGACGTCAGACCCGACCATCACCGGCTTTCCCCTCCTGCGCGACGGCACGCTCCCGGGACGAGGAAGTCCGCTAACCACGACGCCATCGTCGCCTAGCTTCCCTGGCGGCGAACGACCATGTGTTTCCGAGGAGCGGACGCCAGCGCGGAATTCAACACAGATGAAACCTGGTTGCCAGACGTCCGACATCACGCTACACTGAGCCCGTATGCTACGGTCCTCGCAGACCACGGGACGTGCGCACCGTCCGGAGTGGCTCGTACAGTTCGGACGGCGGCTGATGCTGGCCCGCAACCGGGCAGGCCTGACGCAGCAGGCGCTGGGTGCGCCCGACCTGAGCAAGAGCTTCATCAGCCTGCTCGAGAGCGGTCGCTCGTACCCGTCGGTGGAGACCGTCATCGCCCTGGCCCGCCGGATGCACACCTCAGTGGGCTCGCTGCTCTTCGATCCCGCCGACCTCCGCCAGGAGATCGCGCTGAGCCTGCTGCACCTGGCGTCTGCGCTGGATCCGCGGACCGCGGGCGACGACGCGCTCCGGCTGCTCGCCGCGACCGAAGGGGTACTGGTGCCCCTCCCACCGGCCCTGCACGCCCAGGTCCTGCTACACCGGGCGCGGGTGCTGCTGGCCAGGGGGCAGGTCGAGGACGCCCGGCGGCTCCTCACAGAGGCCGCCGCGCTGGCCGCCCGCCACCGCCTGGAGGGGCCCGCAAGCCAAGCACTGGCGCTCCAGGGGATGGCGGCGCTCTGCCAGGAGGACGTCGACGCCGCCCGGCCCCTGCTGGAGCAGGCCGTGGACGCCATGCGCCGGAGCAAGACCGCGCGCACCGAGGAGCACGTGCGCGCCCTCATCGCCTTGGGCAGCGTCCACGTGCGCAGCGGCCACCCCGAGCGCGGCCAGCGCGCCTATCGGCGCGCGCTGGACCTGGCCACCCGCCTGCGCGCTCCGCGGCTCCGTGGCTATGCCCTGTGGGGTCTGGGGGTCGCAGCCTGCGTCCGCCGACATCCCGAGCAGGCCGCGGCCTGGCTCGAACAGGCGGTCCAGAGCCTGCAACAGGACGGAAGCCCAGAGGATCTGTGCGGGGCCCTGACCGCGCTCGGCGTGGCCCGCTGTTTGCAGGGGCGCTATGGCGATGCGCTGGCCGTGCTGCAACGGGCTCTGCGTCTCCAGGAGCAGTACCAGGCCGATCCTGTGCACCGCAGCGAAGCGTGGAGCCGCCTGGCACAGGTGTTGCTGGCCATCGACCGGCGGGGTGACGCCGCCCGCGCCGCGCGGCGCGCGCTGCGCGACGCGCAGGCCGCCGGGGCCCGCGCCGCAGAAGCGCAGGCGCAGGTCACGCTGGCGCGCGTGCTGTACGCGCAGGGTCGCCGGACCGAAGCCGTCGAGGCGCTGCGCGACGCCCAGACGGCACTCAAGCGCACAGGGCACGCCCAGCAGGCCGCCACTGCGGCGGCCCTGCTGGCGCTCTGGACCCGCGAACAGCCAGCAGCCGGCGAGGGAGGCCCGTCCGGACCGGCCGCCGCGTCCCTGGCGCTCGACCCGCCGCCGTTCCCACCGGTCGTCGTCTAGCCCGGCCCGTGCGCCGGCCGAGGCGCAGTGCCTGCCCGCCCTGCGCTGCGCCGGGCGCCGCAACCAGATGGTTGCCGTCGACCGCGTCGCGACCGTACCCCCGGCGAGGGAGCCCGGCCGGTGCATGGCGAAGGAATTGCCGACAACCTGCCAGCTGGCAGAGGCCACGACGGAGAGCGCGATGACGATCTCCGCCGGTCCCCGGCACGTTCCGCCCAACTTCATCACGGAGATCATCGACGAGGATCTCCGCCACGGCCGCTACAGCCGGGTGCGCACCCGCTTTCCGCCGGAGCCCAACGGCTACCTGCACATCGGGCACGCCAAGGCCATCTGCTTGAACTTCGGGCTCGCCCTGGACTACGGGGGCGACTGCCACCTCCGCTTCGACGACACCAACCCGGAGACCGAGTCCCTGGAGTACGTGGAGGCGATCAAGCGGGACGTGGCCTGGCTGGGGTTCCGGTGGACCCGCGAGTGCTATGCCTCGGACTACTTCGAACAGCTCTACGAGTGCGCGGTGCAGCTCATCAAAGACGGGAAGGCCTACGTGGACAGCCTCACCGAGGACGAGATCAGCGCCTACCGCGGCACCCTGACCGAGCCCGGCCGCCCCAGCCCCTACCGCGACCGCAGCGTCGAGGAGAACCTGGACCTCTTCCGGCGCATGCGCGCCGGCGAGTTCCCCAACGGCGCCCACGTGCTGCGGGCGAAGATCGATCTCGCCAGCCCCAACATGAAGTTGCGCGACCCGGTCCTCTACCGGATCGTGCACGCGCGGCACTACCGCACCGGCGACGCGTGGTGCATCTACCCGCTGTACGACTTCGCGCACCCGCTCTCGGACGTCATCGAGGGTATCACGCACAGCCTCTGCACCCTCGAGTTCGAGAACAACCGGGCCATCTACGACTGGCTCGTCGAGCACCTGCGCGGGACGTGCGGCCTGCCCGCCGCACCCCGCCCCCATCAGTACGAGTTCGCGCGGCTGAACCTCGACTACACGGTGCTGTCCAAGCGCCGGCTCATCCGGCTCGTGGAGGGCGGGTACGTCAGCGGCTGGGACGACCCGCGGATGCCCACGCTGTCGGGACTGCGGCGCCGCGGCGTGCCCCCCGAGGCGATCCGCGCGTTCGTCGCCAGGATCGGGGTGGCCCGGGCGGACAACCGCGTCGACGTGGGCCTGCTTGAGGCCGCCATCCGTGACGAGCTCAACACCCGGGCCCCGCGGGTGCTGGCCGTGCTCCGGCCGCTACGCGTGGTCCTGACCAACTACCCGCCGGCGCAGGTCGAGGAGCTCGATGCCCCCTACTGGCCCCGCGACATCGGGAAGCCGGGCTCGCGGCCGGTGCCCCTGTGTCGCGAGCTCTACATCGAGCAGGACGACTTCGCCGAGCACCCGCCCCGCGGCTTCCACCGGCTGACGCCCGGCGGGCGCGTGCGGCTGCGGCACGCCTACGTGATCCGCTGCGACGAGGTCGTCAAGGACGCGGCCGGTCGGGTCGTGGAGCTCCGCTGCCGGTACGACCCCGACACCCTGGGCCGCCCGCCTGCCGACGGGCCGGTCAAGGGCACGATCCACTGGGTGTCGGCCCGACACGCCGTGCCGGCCGAGATCCGGCTCTACGATCGGTTGTTCCGCGTGCCCGACCCCGAGGCCGCGGGCGGGGAGTTCACCGACCACCTCAACCCGGCCTCCCTCACCGTGGTGCATGGATTCGTCGAGCCCAGCGTGCTTGGCGATCCCCCGGACACGCGCTACCAGTTCGAGCGGCTCGGGTACTTCTGGCAGGATCCTATAGACTCCCGGCCCGACCGGCTGGTGTTCAACCGCATCGTCACCCTGCGGGACTCGTGGGCCAAGATCGTCGGCAAACTCCAGCACGGAGGTGATGCACCCCATGGCAGCGACGGACCTGCGAGTCTATGAGGCGCAGGCACGCTCGTCGGGCGTCTTCGGCCGGGTGGTGTGCTCGGCCCGCACCCACCACGTGATCGTCGACGGGCCGGTGCAGAACGGCTGCCCGGGCGAGGAGCTCACGCCCGGAGAACTCTTCCTGGCCGGCGTGGCCACCTGCGCCGTGGAACTGGTCGAGGTCCTTGCGCGCGAGAAAGGGTACCCCATCCCCCGGGTGGCGGCGCAGATCACCGGGACCATCGACCGGTCCGCGCCGGTCCGCCCCGACGTCACCCTGTTCAACAGCGTCCGCCTGACCCTCCAGCTGGCCGGCGTCGACGGCCCACAGGCCGCGGACCTGGTCGAGACGTTCAAACGCCGCTGACCGCTGTACGGGACGGTCGCAGTTGCGACCCCGGACGTCGAGGTCACCTGGCGGCTCGGCGAGTGACGAGACCAATGTGACGATCGCACCCGAGCGCGGCGCGGGACTATCCGCGTCGGCGTACCGGCATGCACCGTACGCGCGGCCCCTGCGGGTCGTCGTGGTGCTCCTCAAGGTCGCCGGCGGTGGCGCCGAACGGCTGGTGCGCAGCTTCCTGCGGGGCCTCCCGCCCTCGGTGGAATGCGTCCTCCTGCCGAGCCCTGCGTCCGACGCGTCTTGCCCCTCGCACGCTATCCTGCGCGCTGGCTCTACCCACGGCTGGCGGCGGCGCCTGTCCATCCCAGGGCGGGGCCGTCCCGTCGGCCGGTCACCCTGACGATGGGTGGCGACGCGGAGGAGGAGAGACGCGTCACTGCGTCGAACAGCCCGTTCCCTGATTAGGAGACCTAATGATCTAGTCGCTCCTGCAAGACGCCGCGCACGTGGAAAGGCGTGCGTTGCCGCGGCAGGACGACGTACGGACCAACACCGGGTGCACGATCCGCCTCGCACGGCCAGTCACTCCACCAGGGGGGTGTCGTCATGGCAACCGTACGGCGAACGGTGATGGTGCTGGCACTCGCGGCCGCCACGATCGTCTGGCCGGCAGCGGCGGCGCGCTCGGCGCAGACACCGGGCAGCGCGCCGACGCCCGCCCTGCCGAAGAACGCCGTCGTGGTCAGCGAGTTCGCGCCGTGGTTCTTCCCGCAGACGCTGCGGGTCGGCGTCGGTGACGAGGTCGTGTGGTCGTTCTCCGACGCCCGGACGCTGCACACGATCACGTTCCTCACCGGGTTCGACGAGCCGGCGAAGACCATCACCATTGCGGGGCGCAAGGGCACCGCGCGTCAGCAGTTCACCAAGCCCGGCGTCTACGTCTACGTGTGCGCGATCCACCCCTACATGGACGGACAGATCGCGGTCGGGACCGACCCCTTGCCGCAGTTCATCAAGGCGTGGCCACCGGCCAGCCCCACCAGCGTGGTGCCGCCCCGCGTGCGCGGCCGCGGTGAGGTCTGGGTCGACACCCAGTTCCAGACCCGACCCAACCGCGAGGCGCCCGGGACCATCACGGTCGTGGACGCCGTCACGATGCGGGTGAAGGCGACCATCGATGGCGACTTCAACAACCCGCACAACCCCATGGTCTCCTGGGACGAGCGGTACCTCGTCCAGACCAACTGGCACGAGAACTACCTGACCATCATCGACGTCGCCACCCGGCGTATCGTCAAGAACCGCATCCCGGTGGGCGAGTCGCCGGCGCACACCCACACCACGCCGCGGGGCAAGGCCGTGGTGACCATCAACGCCTCGAACCGGATCGCCGTGCTCGACCTGGTCAAAGCCGTGGACCCCGCGGTTCCGGCGGCGCAGGTACCGGTGCGCTACATCGAGGTGCCGTTCGGACCGCACGGCGGCTGGATCTCGCCCGACGGCAAGATCCTGGTCGCGGCCAACGCGCTGGCGGGCAAGATGTCGATCATCGACCTCGACGCGGAGAAACTGCTCGCCACGGTGGATCTGACGAAAGTCACGGACCTCGATGGGAAGGCGTTCGGCGCCAACCTGCCGCTGTACGCCGCCATCTCGCCCAACAAGCGCTACGCGGCGACCACGACGGTCCTCCTCACCCACGACAAGCTGCTCCAGGGACGCGTCGTCTTCCAGGACCTGCGCGACCCGGCGAATCCGAAGGTGGTCAAGGTCGTGCGCGTGGGGGCTGTGCCCATCCAGTCGCCGTTCAGCCCGGACGGCCGCTACGTGGTCGTAGCCAACACCGGGACCGCCAACGTCAGCGTCATCGCCGTCGACTACACCGATCCGTCGAGGATTCGGGTCGTCAGCCAGGTACCGGCGTACAAAGGGGCCCACGGCGTGGCCTACGGGTTCAAGCAGGGCGGTGGCTTCCTGGCCTACGTCACCAACAAGTACGCGCCGATCCTCACGGTGGTCGACCTCACCACCACGCCACCGCGCAAGGCGGGCGACGTGCACCTCGGCCCGGACGCGTGGGGCGGGAACGGTGTCGTCGTCGTCAAGCCCAGGCCGGCGCACTGACGCCCCGGCACGACGCGAAGACGCCGTGGGGACCGGAGGCCGTGGCAGACCGGACTGCACGCGACGCCGCCCGCGGTCGGTCGCGACGCGCACCCTCCAGGCCTGGGCGGTCGTGGGGCTGGCAGTTCTGGGTGGAGCCTGCACCCGTGCGGCTCCACCCGGCTTCCACGGCCTGCCGGTTCAGGTGCCGTTCCCGCGGGAGGTCACCCTGCTCGACCACGACGGCCGTCCCTTCCCGTTGCAGCGCGTGACAGGCGCCGTGACGCTCCTGGCCTTTGGCTACACGCGCTGCCCCGACGTCTGTCCGTTGACGCTGGTGACGCTGAAGCAGGTGCGAGCGCTGCTCGGGGCGGACGCAGCGCACCTGCGTGTCCTCTTCGTGACCGTCGACCCCGGCCATGACACGCCCGCACGGCTTCGCCGGTACGTGTCCCTCTTCCACCCGGCGTTCATCGGCCTCACCGGGGCGCCTGGAGCCCTGGCCCGCGTCTACCGCGCGTTCAACGTGTATCCGACGCCCTACGCGGCCGCCGGCACCTCCGAGGACGTACGCGTGGGCCACGCGACGGCGCTCTACCTCATCGACCGACGCGGGACGATCCGCGTATCGTACCCGTGGGGGATCTCTGCCGTCGATCTCGCAGCGGACGTACGAGCGGTGCTGGCAGGGCGATGAATAGCCACGAAGTTCGATGGGGGCGATGACTCGTTGGCTGGGGGAGGAGGATTCGAACCCCCACTAACGGGTCCAGAGCCCGTCGTCCTACCGTTAGACGATCCCCCAGCGTGCAGACGCCGCGGCGTCCCGCGGCGCACCGGTGCTGGCACCTCGATTATAGGAACCTGTCGCGCGCAGGGTCAAGGCGCGGGCGACGGACCCTCGGCCGCGCCACGCGGGACGGGGCGGGCGTCGTGCTGGAGGGCCACCGCCGCAGCCCTCCGCAGCCGTGCCACGGCCCGCTCGCGGCCGAGCAGTTCGGTGAGTTCGAACAGTCCCGGGCCGGCGGTCTTGCCGGTGAGGGCCACGCGCGCGGGATGGATGAGCGCCCGCGCGTCCACGCCCGCGCGGGCGCACACCTCGCGCAGCGCGGCCTCGATGGCGTCCCGCGTGAAGACGGGCAGCCGCTCCAGCGCGTCGGCGTAGGCCTGGAGCAGGGGCGCGGCGGCCGCGGTCAGGTAGCGGGCCGCCGCCGCAGGCTCGTAGGCCACCTCGCGGAAGAAGAAGTCCCCGTAGGCGACGATGTCCTGGCCCACCTTCAGGCGCTCGCCGACGACCGCGATCACCCTGCGCAGGTAGTCCCGCTGTGCGGGCGCGGTCGGGTCGTCCAGCATCCCCTCGCGCTGCAGGATCTGGGCGCACAGCTCGACCACGCGCTCGGGCGCCTCCACCAGCAGGCGCCGCAGGTAGACGCCGTTCAGCCACGTGAGCTTCTCCAGGTCGAACACCGGCGAGGCCGCGCCGATCTCCTCGATGCGGAACAGCCGGATCAGCTCGTCGACGCTGTAGACCTCGCGCTCGGCCTCGGGGTGCCAGGCCATCAGCGCGAAGAAGTTCAGGATCGCCTCCGGCAGGTAGCCCTGCGCCCGGTACTCGCGCAGGGCGGTATCGCCGTGGCGCTTGCTGAGCTTCCGCCGGTCGCGCCCCAGGATCGTCGGCAGGTGGGCCACCGCGGGCGGGGGCCAGCCCAACGCGCGGTACATCACCAGCTGCTTGGGGGTGTTGGAGAGGTGCTCGCTGCCCCGGATGACGTGGGTGATCTGCATCAGGTGGTCGTCGACGACGTTGGCGAAGTTGTACAGCGCCGTGCCGTCGGAGCGCACGATGATGTAGTCGTCGAGGTGGCGGGGATCGAAGACCACCTCGCCTCGGATCAGGTCGTGGGCGACGATCGGCTCGGGCGCGTCGGTGACCCGCAGCCGCAGCGCGGGCCGGCGGCCCTGGGCCTCGAAGGCGGCCCGCTCCTGTGCCGTCAGGTGACGGCAGCGGCCGGAGTAGCGGTACGGCACGCCCGCAGCCGCGGCGCGCTGTCGCTCGGCCTCCAGCTCCTCGCGTGTGCAGTAGCACGGGTAGGCGGCGCCGCGCTCGAGGAGCTCCTGCGCATAGCGGGCGTACAGGGCCGCCCGCTCGGTCTGCCGGTACGGGCCGAACGGGCCGCCCACGTCGGGACCTTCGTCCCAGGTGATGCCCAGCCACCGGAAGTCCTCGATGATGGCCGCCTCGTAGATCTCGGTGGACCGGGAGCGGTCGGTGTCCTCGATCCGCAACACGAAGACGCCCCCGTGGTGCCGCGTGAACAGCCAGTTGAAGAACGCCGTCCAGGCGCCGCCGATGTGGAGGTACCCGGTGGGCGACGGCGCATAGCGCGTTCGGACACTGCCCATGGCGCCCCTAGCGTATCGGGCGCGGCGCGGGCTGTAAACACCGGCGGCGCCGCTTTGCCGTCCCTAGGTGAACAGCAGGCTCACGGACTGGTTGAGGTGGATGCGCCGGATGGCCTCGGCCAGCAGGGGCGCCGCCGACAGCACGGTGATCTTGGGCAGGCGCCGCTCGGGCGGCAGCGGGACGGTGTTGGTGACCACCACCTCGCGGATCTCCGGCCGGCTCAGGCGGTCGAGGGCCGGGCCGGCGAACACCGGATGGGTCGCGCAGACGTAGACCTCGGGCACGGCGCCGCGCGCCATCAGCACGTCCACGGCCCGCGACACGGTGCCCGCGGTGTCGATGATGTCCTCGATGATGATGGGCACGCGGCCTTCCACGTCGCCGACGATCTGGACGGGCTCCTTGGTGTCTGCCGCCACCCGCCGCTGGAAGATCACGGCCAGGTCCAGGTTCAGGCGATCGGCCAGCTGCTTGCTGCGCTTCACGGCCCCATCGTCGGGCGCGACCACCACGGCGTTGGTCAGGTGTTTGCGGGCCAGGTAGTCGGCGAACAGCGGCAGCGCCCGCAGGTGGTCCACCGGGATGGTGAAGAAGCCCTCGATCTGCCCGGCGTGCAGGTCGATGGTGAGCACCCGGTGGATCCCTGCCGTGGTCAGCAGGTCGGCCACCAGGCGTCCGGTGATGGGCTCGCGGGGCGCTTCCTTCTTGTCTTTGCGCCCGTAGCCGTAGTAGGGGATCACGGCGGTGATGCGCCCCGCGGACGCGCGCCGCAGCGCGTCGACCATGATCAGCAGCTCCATCAGGTGCTCGTTGACGGGGTGGCAGGTGGACTGCACCACGAAGGTGTCCTCGCCCCGGGCGTTCTCCTCGTACCGGCAGTAGATCTCGCCGTCGGCGAACCGCATCAGGGTGACGCGCCCGGGCTGGATGTGCAGGGCGTCGGCGATCTCCCTCGCCAGAGCGGGGACCGAACTGCCGGCGAAGAGCTTTAGCTCACCGTATCCGGCGCCGTCCATGCCCGGGGCGTCAGCCCGCCCCGACGACGGGCGCCCGACCGTCCTCGGGCACTAGGGGGCCACCCATGGCGCAGCCACGCTCCTACCGGGCTTCCACCAGGAACTTGATCGCCGTGCGCTCCTCGCCGTCGATCTCGACCTTGGTGAACGCGGGGATCGCCACCAGATCGATGCCGTTGGGGGCCACGAACCCGCGGGTGATGGCGATGGCCTTCACCGCTTGGTTCACGGCGCCGGCGCCGACGGCCTGGATCTCCACGGAGCCCTTCTCGCGCAGGACCGCCGCGACCGCGCCTGCAACCGCTTTGGGCTTGGAATCTGCGGAGACCTTGAGCACCTCCGGCATGGCGAATCCTCTCCCTACATGCTGCGGCGGTTGGGATGATCCCTTACTACTTCCGGCCGCTGTGCGGGAACTCCTGCCGGTGGGGCAGCGCCACGCCGCCGGCGGCCAGCGCCGCCGCCACGGCCTCGGCGGCGGCCGCGCGCAACTGCCCGCTGGCGTCTTGTAACCGCGCGCGCAGCGACGCCCGGGCGGCCCACGCGGCGCGCAGGGCATGCGCCAGCGCCTCGGGCGACGTGTCCACGGGCACGGCGGGCAGTCCCTGGGCGGCCGCGAACGCGGCGACCTTCGGATCGTAGGCCACCCCCACCGCGGGCACGCCCGCCGCGGCCGCGAAGACCAGCGCGTGGAGCCGCACGCCGACCACGAGGTCCATCGCGCCCACCAGCCCCAGGAGGTCGGCGGGCGTCGCGGCCTCGACCACGCGCCCGCCGGCTGCAGCGGCCAGCTCGTAGCCAAGCGTCCGGTCGCGGACGCGGTCGAAGAGGAAGACTGCCACGGCTCCGTCCACCTCCCCGGCGAACCGCCGCAGGACCGCGCCCATGGCGGCTGCGGGCGGCAGGCCGGGCCAGAGGCGAGGCGCCACGCCCACCCGGACGCCCGCTCGATCGAGCCGGTAGCGGGCCAGCATCGCCTGCACCTGTGCCGCGGGTGCCGGGTCCAGCAGGAACGCCAGGTCCGCGCTCACGCGCACCGGCCGGCGGACGCCCAGCGCGGCCAGCGTGGCGGCCGAGTCGTGGTCGCGCACGTCCACCAGCGCCGCGCGGGTGAACGCCGCACGCGCCAGCGCGCGTAGCCACCGGCGCCGGAGCGGCCCGACGCCCTGACCGATCGCCGCCACCGGCACGCCCCGCATCCGGGCGGCCAGCATCACACCGAGGTAGTAGAGGGCGCTGCGCGCGCTGGTCACGTCCTGCACCAGCGACCCGCCACCCATGATCAGCAGGCGGGCGCCCGCCAGCGCACGCCAGACGGCTGCCGGCGACCGGTGCGTCGTCTCCACGCGGTGCGCCGACAGCGTGGCCGCGGGATCGCCCGAGAGCACGACGACCCGCAGCCCCGGCGCGAGCCGGCGCACGGCCGCCAGGATCCCGGCCAGCACGGCCTCGTCGCCGAGGTTGCCAAAGCCGTAGTACCCGCAGATCAGGATGGGCGCGTGCGGCGTCCTGTCCAGAGGAGCACCACCACGGCCGGCGCTGCCACGACCCCGCCCAGCCAGAACGCGTGCGCCGTCCGCCAGAGCGTGTGGAGCAGGGGCGTGTGCAGGTGCGAGAACGAGTTGATCGCGCCAGCCGTGCCCACGGTGCCGAGCAGGGCGAAGGCCGTGGCCACCTGCGGACGGTGCGCGACAGCGGCTGCACCCGCGAGCACCAGCGCGGGATACCCCAGCAGGAACTCCTTCGTGCGCGGCCTGGCGACCAGACGGGCCTCCAGCGCCTGACGCAGCTGCTGCTCGGCGCTCGCCAGGGGCAGGCCAACGTTGCCGGTGCGCACCAGGAGCAGCGCGGCCGCGACTCCTGCGGCCAGCAGCGCCAGGGCCGTGCCCACGCGCAGCGGCCGGGCCAGCCAGGCCGCGACGTCGGCGAGGGCTGCGCGCCATCCGGCCGCAGGACGCCGGGCGAAGGCCAGCCAGAGCCCGACCACGAGCACGGGGATGACGTGCGCGGCCTTGACGCCCAGGAACGTGCGGATCGCCAGCATGAACGTCCACTGCGCGAGCACCGCTGCGACCAGCAGGCCGGCGGCAGCCGCCAGCCCCACGGCGCGCCCCAGCGTGAGGTACCCTGCCACGACCGGGCTGCCGCTCCCGGACGCGGGACGAGGCAGCGCCCAGACCGTCGCACCCGCTGCCCCCGCGAGGGCGATCCCCAGCGCCAACACCTGGCGCCACAGGTCTCCCCAGGCGCGGCCTGCTGCGATCAGCGTGCCGGCGACGACTGCCGCCAGGACAGCGGCGTCGATCCCACCGGGCAGCCGCACGCCCACCGCGCGCGCGACGTCGTGGAGCACCAGCAGACCCAGCGCGGCGCCCCCCAGAGCCACCAGCGCGGCGAGCAGCCCGGCCACCGGTGGCGGGACCGGGAGAATCTGGTCCGGCAGCGGGCGGGCGCGACCGGTACGAAAGCCCAGCCGGTGCAGGTCCGCGGCGATCGACTCCACCAGCTGGAAGTTGGTCTCCAGCGCCGGGACGCCCGCCGGGGTGGCGAGCAGGGGGCGGACGTAGAGCAGGCGCAGGTTGCGCTCCTGGGCCGCGCGCACGAAGCGGTCGGCCACCTCCCGCGGCCGCAACTGCTGGAGCTCCTCCGGCGTCACGCTGAAGACGCGGATGACCTCCGGGCGCATCAAGGCCGTCAGCCGGTCTTCCCCGCGCTGCTTGCGGCGCGCCGCGAACACCTCGATGCGGCCGAACCGGGCGCCCACCCGGCGGTATGCCGCGGCGGCTGCGTCGACGAGACCTTCGTAGCCCTGCACCTCGGTCAGGGCGAAGACGAACGTGGGCTCGGGCGCCACGCGCGCATACCCGTCGACCAGCGCCTGCAGGCTCGCCGCGGTGAGCCCCCGGTAGTTGCGTGGCCGCAGCACCAGGTGCAGCCCCGCAGCCCGGTAGTCCTCCACCAGGCGCTCGTGCACGCCCAGCCCCAGCTCCTCGAGGTCGCCCTGCACGCCCAGCGCCTCGATGACGCCCTCGACCACGCGTACGCGGTCGGCGCCCAGCAAGACCCGGAGCGTCGCCACCAGCCATGGGAACACGTCGGGAGCCGCTGCGACGTAGACGGCATCGGCGCGGATCGCGCCGGCAGCGCGCAGCCGCTCGAAGCCGCCGGCCAGGGCGGCCGCTCGCGCCTGCGCCAGCAGCGCCCCACCCGCGGCGTACGTGGCCACCCCTTCGTCGGCCAGCTGCCGCAGCGTGACGTCGGGCACGGCCACCGAGGTGGCACCGCGCCGTCGCGCCTCGCCGAGCACTGCCCGCACCGGCTGGCCTTCCCGCCGGGCCAGCGTCCTCCAGTCCGGTCCGTCCAGCACGATCTCGACGGTACGGTACCTGGTTTCCACCCCGTGACGGAAGACCGCGACCACCGCAGCGGCCAGCAGGCCGACGATGAGGCAGCCTACCAGCAGCGGGCGGCTCACGGGGTGTCGCCGACGCGCGCCACGAGGCGGATCACACCCGCCGCAAGGTCCACCCGGCTGACGCGGACCGGCCAGGGCAGCCCGTCCAGCGCGATCGGGGGCTGCACGGCTGCGGCGATCGTCTCAGCCAGCGCGGGCGGCACCTGGGTGCCGCCGACCTCGAACGCCACGATGCGGAAGCGCAGGTCCTGTCCGGTGGCCGAGTAGGGTAGGGCTCTCACGCGCAGCGGCAACCGGGCCACCCCCAGGCGGATCTCGCCGGCGGCGACCACGGCGTCAGGCGCGATCTCGACCCGCGCGCGTTCCACGCCCCGCGTTTCGAGCAGCCGCTGCACCGCCTGCGGGCCGATCTCGAGGGTGGTCTCACCGGAGGTCACCCGCGCGACGCGCCATCCCCCGTCGGTGCGCGCCACGCGCACGTCGTCCAGACGTGCCGCCATCCGCTGTGCGACCAGCTCGCCCAGCCTGACGTCTGCAGCCGTGACCGTCACCCGGCCCAGGCGCCCCGCCGCCAGTCCCCACGGGGTGGCGCGCACCGTCACCGCCACCGTGCCGCCGGAGGCGAGATGCGGACGCACGGCCGCCTCGACCTGCCGGGCCACCAGCGCCGGCGGCACCCACAGGACGACGCCGGCGACGACGCCGAGTACTGCGAGCAGCACCGCCGGCCGCCCGACCCGGGCCGCGCCGCGTGGCGCAGGGCCGGGCCGCGCCATCATCCGGGGACCACGCCGCTGCGCAGCGCGGCCTCGATGAACCGGTCGAGGTCGCCGTCCAGCACCGCAGCAGTGTCACCGGTCTCGACGCCGGTGCGGTGGTCCTTCACGAGCTGGTAGGGGTGCAGCACGTACGAGCGGATCTGGTTGCCCCACGCCGCCTCGCGGTGTTCGCCCCGCAGCTGCGCCAGCTGCTGCCGCCGCTCCTCCTCCGCGCGCTCGGCCAGGCGTGCTGCCAGGATGCGCAGGGCGGTCAGTTTGTTCGCATGCTGGGACCGCTCGTTCTGACACTGCACCACGATGCCGGTCGGCAGGTGGGTGATCCGCACCGCCGTCTCGACCTTGTTGACGTTCTGCCCGCCGGCGCCGCCGGCCCGGTAGGTCTCGATCTTCAGGTCCTCGTCGCGCAGCTGGCTTTCGGCCACCTGGACCTCCGGAATCACGTCGACCAGGGCGAAGGATGTGTGCCGGCGGTGGGCCGCGTCGAAGGGCGAGAGCCGCACCAGCCGGTGGACGCCCCGCTCGGCCTTGAGGTACCCGTACGCGTACGGGCCGCCGACGATCACGGTCACACTCTTCAGCCCGGCCTCCTCGCCCGGCGAGAGGTCGACGATCTCGGTGGTGTACCCGTGCTGCTCGGCCCAGCGCAGGTACATGCGCAGGAGCATCTGGGCCCAGTCCTGGGACTCGGTGCCGCCGGCACCCGCGTGGATCGACAGGATGGCGTTGGCCTCGTCGTGGGGCCCTGAGAGCAGGACGGCGGTCTCCAGCCGCGCCAGCTCGGCCGCCACGGCGCGGGCCTCGGTCGCGAGCTCGGCCGCCGTGAAGCCGGCTGCGCCGCCCGTCCCGTCTTCGGCGGCCAGTTCGAGCATCGTCTCGAGGTCGTCCAGCCGCCGCTCGAGGCCGGCGACGGCCTCCACCGTCGCCCGCAGCCGGCTCAGCTCCTGACCGAGCGCGCGGGCGCGGGCAGCGTCGGCCCACAGCGCGGGCTGCTGCATCTCCTGTTCGAGCGCGGCGATACGGGCCTGCTTGGCGGGCAGGTCAAAGATGCCCCCGGAGATCCTGGAGGCGACGACGGCCCTCGCGTAGCTGTGTGTAGAGTTCGTCCAACTGGATCATAGCCGCAGGCATTATAGCAGACCGCCGCAGGTGCCTCCAGCGGTGGGAGCCCGGGCCGCGACGTGCCGGCACGTGCACCACCCACCGGGGAATCCGTGGGGTGTACGTACTGTTCGTACACGGCCCCGGCGGCCCGAGGCCTGCGCCGTGCGGCCCGCCGGTCCTACCGCAACCGTGCCAGCGCCATGACCACGGCGTCGCCCGCTGCCCGGGCCGGCCCGAGCCCGAACGCGTCCCCGGTGTGGAGCCGGATCAGCCCAAACACCAGCCCCGTCAGCAGGTACCAGAGGAAGACCTCCTGCGCGGCGCCTATGCGGAGGAACGCCCCCGCCAGTGCCGCAATCGCCACGCTCGCAGCCGGCCCCCCAAGCGCCGCGGCGCGGGCCAGCACCGCACCGCGCAGCCAAGCCTCCAGGGCACAGGCCTGCAGCACCATCAGGAGCGCCGCAGCCGGTGCAGGGGCAATCAAGGGCACACTGAACCCGTACCGGGCATAGGCGGCGACCATCACGACCGCGAGCACGCCGGTGACCACCAGGGAACCCGCCATGCCGAGCCACACGCCCCGGGCATCGACGGCCGCCCGTGGACCGGCGCGCCACGCGGCGACCACCAGCAGCAGGGCCCCGATCCAGGCACCGGGGCCGGTGTCTCCAATCCACCGGCCGGCGAGCCACACGGCCCCTGGACCTGCCAGCGCCACCCCAAGCGCCCCCACCTCCGCACGGCGCGCGCGCAGCCAGGGCCAGGCATGCCGGAGCACCAGGCCAGCCCCCGCGGCGAGCGCCGCCGGTTCCCACAGCCACCCCCAGCGGGCATACGGCGCCGGCGGCCCACCCCAGGGGACCGCTGCGGCGATCACGCCGGCCGTGTTCAGCGGCTGCCGGATGACCTGTTGGCCGTCGGGCGTGATCACCATGGACACCCCGGTGTTGGCGGCGCGCACGACCGCTCTGCCCGTCTCAGCGGCGCGGAAGACCGCATGGGCCGCGTGCTGCGCAGGTCCGGCAGCGTCGCCAAACCAGCCGTCGTTGGTGAGGATCACGAGGATCTCGGCGCCCTGGCGGGCCAGGTGCCGGCTCATCGCCGGAAACGCGGACTCGTAGCAGATCAGCACGCCCAGACGGCCGGCAGGCGTGGCGATGGGCGCGCCGCCATCGCCCGGCACCACCCCAGCCTCCCCAAACGGCACCAGCCGGCGCTTGGCGTAGACGCCCAGCACGTCGCCGCCGGCGCCCAGCACCACCGCCACGTTGCGCGGACCGGGTGCGGTCGCGCCGACCACCACCACGGCGCCCTCTGCGGCGTCGGCCAGGGCCCGACGCAGCGGCGGATCGGCGCCCACGTCGGCGGGAACGGCGGTCTCGGGGAGGACGACCAGCTGCGGGCCGGCCGCGCGCGCCCGGCCCGCGCCCTCGAGCGCGAGCCTGGCCTGCACCTCGGCTGCGCTCGCAGGCCCGTCCCCGGGCGGGCTGCACACCGCACAGAGCACAGACCCTGGCGCGCGGACAGGTGCCACTACGGCGGGCCGACGCGGATCGACGTTGGGCTGCACGGCAGCGACCTGCCGGTACGGCACTCCGACAGGCGCCGCCGGGCGGTGCGCTGCCAGGGCCGCGCCGGCGCCCGCCACGGCCGCGGCCACCGCGATCGCCGCCACTGCCGGGAGCGGCCGTCCGCGCACCGCCACGGCCACGGCCGCGTTGACCGCCACGAGCAGTCCTGAGACGCCGATGACGCCCACCACCGAGGCCGCCGCCAGCATGGAGGGAGCGCGGTGCTGAGTCAGGCCCAACAGCCCCCAGGGGAAGGCCAGCGGCCCCGCCGTCCGCAGCAGCTCCGTGGCCACCCAGAGCAGCGGCGCCGTCCACAGGAGCCGGCCGGGGCGGCGATCGGCCAGCCACGCGCACAGCGCTGCGAAGACCGCGGGGAAGACGGCCATCAGCGCGGTGAGGACGATCCAGGCAGGCAGCCCGAATGCCCGCGCCCACGCCAGCAGCATGCCAAACCACACCACGCCCGCCCCCCAGCCCAGCCGAAAGGCTGCGGCCGGGGGCTGTCCGTCGACGGCGAGCAGCAGGGGCACGAGCGCGACCCATGCGAGCACACCCAGGTCGGGTGCCGGAAAGGCCAGCGCCAGCCCCAGACCGCTGGCCAGCGCCGCAAGCAGCCTCAGGCCTCGCGGCCGTGACACTTCTTGTACTTCTTGCCGCTGCCGCACCAGCACGGGTCGTTGCGACCCAGCTTGCGCTCACCACCGGAGGTGCGCGCGCCGACCGCCGCGGGCTCACGGGCGGGGAGCACCGGCCGGGCCACCGGGCGCGGCTCGGGCACCACCTGCACGCGGTAGAGCACCCGCACCGCGTCTTCCTGGATCGCCCGCAGCGTCTGCTGGAACATCTCGTAGCCTTCCCGTTGGTACTCGATGAGCGGGCTCACCTGCGCGTAGGCCCGCAGGCCGATGCCCTCCCGGAGGGCGTCCATGTTGTACAGGTGGTCGATCCACTTGCGGTCGATGGTCTGCAGCAGCACGAGGCGCTCGACCTCGCGCAGGGTCTGGGCGCCGAGCTCGGCCTCCTTCCGCTCGTAGGCCTCCAGGGCCGCGGTGGTGAGGCGCTCCGCGATGGCGTCGGCCGGCAGCCCGCGCAGCCCGGTTGGGTCCACGGCCCCCAGGGCCGGGATCAGGGCAGCCAGCTCGGCCAGCAACCCTTCCAGGTCCCACTCCTCGGCCGGCGTCTCCCTGGTGCAGACGGCCTCCACCTGGGTGCGGACCAGGCGCTCGATGATGTCCAGCACGTTGTCGCGGAGGTTGGCCCCGAACAGCACCTTGCGCCGCTCGGCGTAGATGACCTTGCGCTGGACGTTCATCACGTCGTCGTACTCGAGCACGTGCTTGCGCACGTCGAAGTGGTACTGCTCCACCTTCTTCTGGGCGGCCTCGATCTGTCGGGTCAGGAGCGGGTGCTCGATGGGGGTGTCCTCGTCGATGCGAAACCGCGCCATGATGCTGGCGACGCGTTCGCCGGCGAAGACCCGCATCAGCTCGTCGTCGGCCGCCACGTAGAAGCGGCTGGAGCCCGGGTCGCCCTGCCGGCCGGCCCGGCCGCGGAGCTGGTTGTCGATGCGGCGGGCCTCGTGGCGCTCGGTGCCGATGACGTGCAGGCCCCCCAGCTCGCGCACGCGGGCCGCCTCGGCGGGGTCGGGTGGATTTCCGCCCAGGATGATGTCCACGCCGCGCCCGGCCATGTTGGTGGCGATGGTGACCGCGCCCAGCCGGCCGGCCTGCGCGATGATCTCGGCCTCGCGCTCGTGGTGCTTGGCGTTCAGCAGCTGGTGGGGGACGCCCTTGCGGCGCAGCATCTCCGACAGCAGCTCGTTCTTCTCGATGCTGCGGGTGCCCACCAGCACCGGTCGGCCCTGCCGGTGCCAGTGTACGATCTCTTCCACCACGGCCCGCCACTTGCCGGCCTCGGTCCGGTACACCAGGTCGGGGAAGTCCTGGCGGATCATCGGCCGGTGGGTGGGCACCACGACCACCGGGAGGTTGTAGATCTTGACCAGCTCCTCCTCCTCGGTCTTGGCGGTGCCCGTCATGCCCGCCAGCTTCTCGTACATGCGAAAGTAGTTCTGGAACGTGATGGTGGCCAGGGTCTGGCTCTCCCGCTCCACCCTGACCCCTTCCTTGGCCTCGATGGCCTGGTGGAGCCCGTCGGCGTAGCGGCGTCCGAACATCAGGCGGCCCGTGAACTCGTCGACGATGATCACCTGGCCGTCCTTCACCACGTAGTCGACGTCGCGCTTGTAGCAGGCGTGGGCCCGCAGGGCCTGGTGCAGGTGGTGCATGAGCTCGGCGTGCTCCGGGTCCGACAGGTTGTCGATCCCCAGCAGCCGCTCGGCGTGGGCGACCCCTTCGTCGGTGAGGATGGCGTTCTTGATCTTCTCGTCGACGGTGTAGTCGACGCCCGGACGCAGCCGGGGCACGATGCGCGCGAAGCGCTGGTAGCGCTCGACGCCGCCCTCGACCATCCCCGAGATGATGAGGGGCGTGCGCGCCTCGTCGATGAGGATGAAGTCCACCTCGTCGACGATGGCGTAGTAGAGCTCGCGCTGCACCAGGTCCTCGACCCGCAGCGCCATGTTGTCGCGCAGGTAGTCGAAGCCGAACTCGTTGTTGGTGCCGTAGGTGATGTCGGCGGCGTAGGCCTCGCGGCGGCTGATGGGCCGGAAGTGGTTGAGCCGGTCGTCGTGGTGGGGCCGGGGGTCGGTGTAGCCGGGATCGTAGAGCCCCGAGAACTCGTGGCCGATGGCGGCCACCGAGAACCCCAGCAGGTGGTAGACGGGCCCCATCCACCCCGCGTCGCGCCGGCTCAGGTAGTCGTTCACCGTGACCACGTGCACGCCCCGGCCGGCCAGGGCGTTGAGCGCCACCGCGGTGGTCGCCACCAGGGTCTTGCCCTCGCCGGTCTTCATCTCGGCGATCTTCCCGCGGTGCAGCACCATTCCCCCCAGCAGCTGCACGTCGAAGTGCCGCAGCCCGATGGTGCGGCGGCTGGCTTCCCGCACCGCGGCGAAGACGTGGGGGAGCAGCCCGTCCAGCGTGGTCTGGAGGACGCGCTTGCGCTCGTCGCCGTCGAGGTTGGCGATGGCCTCCTGGACCTGGCCGCGCCAGTCGGCGACGCGCTGACGCAGCGCGTCGTCGGAGAGCGCCTGGTAGGTGGGCTCCAGAGCGTTGATCTCGTCCACCACCGGCCGCAGCCGGGCCAGCTCGCGCTCGCCCGCATCGCCCAACAGCCGGGTCAACAGTCCGCGCATGGGTCACCTCGTGGGCGCAACGCCCAACTTCTCCATTATACGGTAACGGGCCCGGCGCCCGGGGACGTCCCCGGGCGCCGGGCCCGTGCGGCGGGCCGGCCGCCATCCTCTGCGTGCCGCCCGCACACCACCGGTGCGTGGCGCGACGACCTGCAGGGCGGCAGCGCGACCTGCGGCGGCGCCGTGCGGGCTAGCGCTGTGCGGTGAGCCAGGAGATGGGCCGGTTGACGGCGGCCAGGACCGCCCGCACGACGGCCTCGCGCACGTCGTCGCGCACCACCGACGATCCGGCCAGGACCTCCTGCTCGCTGCCGGTGAGCACCACGGCCACCACGGCCACCTCGTGGTCGCCCACCCGCGTGGTGGTCACGCCGTCGAAGGCCAGCAGCCCGGGCGCGCGCAGGAACACCTCGACGGCGCGCAGCGCCGCCTGGGCCACCAGCGCCAGGCGGTGCCGCGGCACGTTGGGCCCCGCGGCCACGCCCTCGTAGAGCATCCCCCGGTCCTCGAGGTGCACCTTGACCTCGGCGCTGTCGCGGACCACCGACAGCGACAGGCCCACGAACTTCAGCCGCGCCTGAGGCGTGGCCGTGGTCTGCTCTTCGGGCCGCATCGCCGCCACCCGCACCTGGCGGGGGTCGAGGTGCACGCCCAGTTCCGCCGCCAGCGCCGACACCACGTCGGTGGCGATCAGGCGCGGGCTGCGGTCGGCCTGCCCCAGCACGTGCACGACGTCGATGGCGCCGTCGGGCGTGGGCACGACGCGCGCCGCCACCACCCCGCGCAACCGCCGGATGATCTCCTCCGCCTGGGCCGCCGTGGACTGCCCGCCGTCGCGCGCCACCGTACCCTCCCCGTCCGCGCCGCGCCCCTGCGGACTCCTAGCCTTCGGGGTCGATCAGGCCGTAGTTGCCGTCGCGGCGGCGGTAGAGCACCCGCAGCCGTTCCGTCGCGGCGTCACGGAAGACGAAGAACGCGTGGCCCAGCAGCTCCATCTGGAGCACGGCCTCGTCCTCGGTCATGGGCTTCACCGGGAACCGCTTGACGCGCACGATCCCGGGCGTCGCCTCCTCGGCCACGTCGGGGGCCCGCAGGGCGACCTCCACGGCCTGCTCCGCACGCCGCCGGCGGCGCGCGGCGTCCAACCGCCGCTTCTCGATCATCCGGCTCCGGTACTTCTCGATCTGCCGCTCCAGTTTCTCGGCGGCCAGGTCGATCGAGGCGTACATGTCCTCGGAGAACTCCTCGGCCCGCAGCACCAGGCCATCGCACCACACCGTGATCTCCACGCCCATGGTCCGCCCGGCTACCCGGTCCCGGGTGGTGCTGAGCACGACCTGGGCCTCCTGGATGTGGTCGAGGTACCGCGCCAGCCTGCCGACCTTCTGCTCCACGTACTGCCGCAACGCGTCGGTAACCTCCAGGTGCTTGCCCTGGACGCGCACCGGAATCTCGGTGTTTCCCTGCCGTCCTGCCACGATGCTGCCTCCTCTGCGGATGCCGCCGGACCGCGCCGGGATGCCCGTCCGCCACCTTCTGTGGGCTCCGCAGCGCTTCCTCCCGCGGTCATGGATCGATGGCGCCCCGCACCCCGCTCAGCGGAACAGCGGGGCGAACACCAGCGCCACGACGGTCATCAGTTTCAGCAGGATGTTGAGCGCCGGGCCCGCGGTGTCCTTGAACGGGTCGCCCACGGTGTCGCCGATGACCGCCGCCTTGTGGGCGTCCGAGCCCTTGCCACCCAGGTGGCCCTCCTCGATGTGCTTCTTGGCGTTGTCCCAGGCGCCGCCGGCGTTGGCCAGGTAGAGCGCCAGCGGCACGCCCGTCACGATGGCGCCGGCCAGCAGCCCGCCCAGCGCCTCCTTGCCGAGCAGCAGGCCGACGGCGATGGGGATCACCACGGCCGACAGCCCCGGCACGATCATCTCCCGCAGGGCCCCGCGGGTGGCGATGTCGACGCACCGGGCGTACTCGGGCCGTGCGCGGCCCTCCATGAGGCCCGCGATCTCCCGGAACTGGCGGCGGACCTCGCCGACCATCGTCTGCGCCGTGCGCCCCACGGCCCGCATCGCCAGCGCCGCGAAGTAGAAGGGCACGATGCCACCGATGAACAGCCCGGCGATGACCTCGGCGTCCATGATGTTGAGGGTCTCCAGCCCCACGGCCTGCCGGTAGAAGAAGAACAGAGCCAGGGCCGTCAGCGCCGCCGACCCGATGGCGAACCCCTTGGCGATGGCGGCCGTGGTGTTCCCTGCGGCGTCGAGCTGGTCGGCCACCCGGCGGACGTCGGCGCCCAGGTGGGCCATCTCGGCGATGCCGGCCGAGTTGTCGGCGATCGGCCCGTACGCGTCCACCGAGACCGTCATCCCGGTGATGGACAGCATGCCCACGGCCGCCAGCGCGATGCCGTAGAAGTCGGCCAGACGAAACGCGAAGATGGTCGCCAGCCCGATCACCACCAGCGGCACCACGGTGCTCAGCATGCCCTGGGCCGTGCCGGCGATGATCACCGGGGCGGGCCCGGTCACGGCCGCCTCGGCCAGGCGCGTGACCTCCCGGCCCGAGGTGTAGTACTCGGCCACCAACCCGATGACGATCCCCGCGGCCAGACCCAGCAGGACGGCGCCGAACGCGCCCCAGGCACGATCGGGCGGCAGCACCGCCCGCGTCACGAGGTACGAGCCCAGGGCCATGGCGGCGGCGCTGGCCAGCGTCCCCATGCGCAGGGCACGCTGCGGGTCAGTGCCCCGCACGAAGAACGTCCCCACGATGGACGCCAGCACGCCGGCTGCCGCCAGCCACAGCGCCGCCAGCGCGCCGGGCGCCTGCACCTGGGCCAGCCCGATGGCGATCGCGGCGATCACCGAGCCCACGTAGGACTCGAAGAGGTCCGCCCCCATCCCCGCCACGTCGCCCACGTTGTCGCCCACGGCGTCGGCGATCACCGCCGGGTTGCGCGGGTCGTCCTCGGGAATGCCCGCCTCGACCTTGCCCACCAGGTCGGCGCCCACGTCGGCGCCCTTGGTGTAGATCCCGCCGCCCACGCGCGCGAACAGCGCCACCGACGAGGCGCCCAGCGAGAACCCGATCACCTGGTTGGGGTCCCGGTAGAGCAGATAGAGCACGCCCACGCCCACCAGCCCCAGGCCGACCACCGTCATCCCCATGACGGCCCCGCCGGGGAACGCCACGGTCATGGCGGTCGCCAGCCCCTGCCGGGCGGCCTGCGCGGTGCGGGCGTTGGCCGAGGTCGCGATGCGCATGCCGAAGAACCCGGCGCCCACGGAGCAGGCGGCGCCGATCACGAAGGCGATGGCGGTCTTGACGTCGATCCCGGGCGTCACCTCTGTGGCCAGGACGACGAACATCACGGCCACGAACAGCCCGATCGCCCGGTACTCGCGGGCCAGGAAGGCCATGGCCCCTTCCCGGATCGCCCCGGAGAGCTCCTGCATCTGCGGTGTGCCCGGGTCCTGGCGCGTTACGCGCGCGGCGAGTTGCAGCGCGTAGGCCAGGCCGATCACTCCCACGATCGGTCCCCACAGCAGCGCGTCCATACGCCGTCTCTCACCTCCACTGTGCTGCACCGTGCTGCCTCGGCGAGGCCCCATCGCCCGTCGCACCGTCGGCGCGATGCAGGCCCATACCGTTTGGCGTGCCCGGACGTGCGGCAGGGCTTTCCGGGAGCCCCGCGCATCGCCGGCACCCTCGAGCCGTCGTGCGAGCCCGGGGCGCTCGCGCGCGTCCCGTCGATCGCTTCCCTTAGATGCCGTCCACCCCTTGCACCACGAACAGCCCGGTGAACGTCCGGATCGCGTACCGGTCGGTCATGCCCGCCAGGAAGTCGCACACCACGCGCGCCAGCGGCTCGTCGGCCGCTGCCGCCCGGACGTCGGACGGCAGGGCGTCCGGGTGTGCCATGTAGTGCTGGAACAACCATTCGAGCAGCCGCTGGGCCCGGCTGGCTTCCTGCAGGGCCGCGGCCACCCGGTAGACCCACGTCGTCAGGAAGTCCTTGAGGGCGTTCAGGGCTTGCCGGACCGGTAGCGACAGGTCCACCACCGCGGCGTCCGCGCTGGTGGCCACCACGTCCTGCACGATCACCTCCAGCCAGCGCCCGCGCGTCGGGCCCAGCACGGCGGTGACCGCTTCCGGCACCGCCCTCTCGTCGATGAGGCCGGCGCGCACCGCGTCGTCGGTGTCGTGGTGCACGTAGGCGATGCGGTCGGCCAGCCGCACCACCTGGCCCTCCAGCGTCGCCGGCAGGGGATCACCGTGATCCGCGGCCTGCAGGTCGCGCAACCCCTTGGAGTGGCCCGCGATGCCGTCGCGGACCTCCCAGGTGAGGTTCAACCCCCACGCCAGGCTGCCGTCGGCGCGACGTCGGCGCTCGAGGCGCTCGACCACGCGCAGGCTCTGCGCATCGTGCCGGAAGCCGCCCCACGGCGCCATGGCCGCGTCCAGGGCCGCTTCGCCCGCATGGCCAAACGGCGGGTGCCCGAGGTCGTGCGCCAGCGCGATCGCCTCGGTGAGGTCCTCGTTGAGCCGCAGCGCGCGGGCGATCGTGCGGGCGATCTGCGCCACCTCCAGCGTGTGCGTCAGGCGCGTCCGGTAGTGGTCGCCCTCGGGCGCGATGAACACCTGGGTCTTGTGCGCCAGGCGGCGGAACGCCTTGCTGTGCAGGATCCGGTCCCGGTCGCGCTGGAACGCGGTCCGCAGGTCGTCCTCCGGCTCGGGCTCCACGCGTCCGCGGGACGCGGCGGCACGTGCCGCCCGGGGCTGCAGCGCCACCTCCTCCCACCGCTCGGTCTGCGCGCGGACCGAGCGCACACGCGACACGGCCTTCCTCCCCTCCACCGTCAGCCTGCCAGCCGTCCGAAGTCTGCCACGCGCAGGAAGCTCTGCGTCACGGCCCGTAGCAGCGCCAGGCGGTTGCCCCGCAGGCGCTCGTCGGGCGCCATGACGAGCACCCGGTCGAAGAACGCGTCGACCGGGTCGGCCAGCCGCACCAGCGCTTCCAGGGCGGCCGGGTAGCGCCCTGCCGCTGCCTCCGCCTCCACGATCGCGGCCACCTCCTGCCAGGCACGATACAGCTCTGCTTCCTCCGGCTCCACGAAGAGGTCCGGCGCGACCCGGTCGGCCGCCGTCCCCTGCGACAGGATGCGTGAGGCCCGCGCAAATGCCGTGGCCAGGCGCGGCATCGCGGGTTGCCGACGGGCGGCTTGGAGGGCCCGGGCTCGCGCGGCGAGATCCGCCGGCCGGTCGTCCCCCACCGCCAGCACGGCATCGAGGGTATCATACGCGATGCCCTGCTCTTCCAGCCACGTCCGCAGCCGCTGGAGCGTGAAGGCCACGCAGGCCTCCACGGCCCGCGCCCGATCGTCTACCGGCGCGGCGTACGCCGCCATCGCCTCGTCGAACAACGATCGCAACCCAAGCGGCAGGCCCCGCTCGGCCGCGATCACGGCGATCCCGCTGGCGGCACGGCGCAGCCCGTAGGGATCCTGCGAGCCCGTCGGCTCCAACCCTCGGAGGAACGCCCCCGCCAGCAGCACCGCCCGATCGGCGATGGCCAGCAGCGCGCCCGGGAGCGTAGCGGGCAGAGGCTCGCCGGGCCCCTTGGGCCAGTAGTGCTCCTCGATGGCCTGCGCGACCGCGGCAGGCTCTCCGCGCTCCTCGGCGTAGAGACGCCCCACCACGCCCTGGAGCTCGGGGAACTCGCCCACCATGGCCGTCACCAGGTCCGCCTTGCACAGGCGCGCGGCCCGCGCGACCGTCGCCCGGTCGTCCGCGGACGCGCCGACGGCGCCGGCCAGCCACTGCGCAACCCGGGCCAGGCGCTCCACGTGGTCGGCCATCGAGCCCAGCCCCGCGCCGTGGGCCACGCGCGCCAGCGCCGCGTCCCATGCGTCGAAGGTGCCGCGCCGGTCCTCCTCGAGGAAGAACCGCGCGTCTGCCAGCCGCGCGTGCACGACCCACTCGTGCCCGGTGCGGACCGCTGCCAGGTGCGCCATGCCGCCGTCGCGCACGGCGATGAACGCCGGCAGCAGTGCGCCGTCGGCGCCCTCCACGCCAAAGCACTTCTGGTGGTGCTGCAGCGTCACCAGCACCACCGGGCGCGGCAGGTCCCTGGCGAACCGCTCCTCGAAGCGCCCGAGCAGCGGCGTGGGGTGCTCGATCGACCACACCAGCTCGTCCAGCAACGCGGCATCCAGCAGCGGGCGCCCGCCCACAGCCGCAGCCAGGCGCGTGGCGCCTCGCGCGATGCGGGCGCGCCGCGCGGCGGGATCGAGGATCACCCGCCCCTGGCGCATGGCCGCCGGGTAGGCCGCAGCCTGCGGCAGCGTGATGGCGCGCGGCGCGAGCACCCGATGGCCGACGGTGCGCCGTCCTGCGCGGACTCCGGCGAAGCTCAGCGGCACCACCTGCCGGTCCAGCAGCGCCACGATCCACCGGATCGGCCGGCCGAAGCGGACGCCGTCGCCGTTCCACCGCATCATCTTGGGGAAGACCAGCCGGCCGAGCACGCCGGGGAGCACCTCGGCCAGCACCACCGCGGCCGGGCGCCCGGGCGCGTGACGCTCCGCCACCACGTACCGCCCGCCGTCCAGGTCGCGCACCTGCAGCGCCTCCACGGGCACCCCCTGGGCCCGTGCGAACCCCACCGCCGCCTGGGTGGGCCGTCCCTGGGCGTCGAACGCCACGCGTGCGGCCGGGCCACGCACCACCGTGACGACGTCCCGCTGCCGCGCTGCGGCCAGCACCGCGGTCAGCACCAGACGCCGCACCGTGCCGGTAGTCTGCACCTCGCGCACCTCGAGCCGCGCCTCCTGGAGCGCCGCCTGCGCTTCGCGCGCCAGCTGCTCGAGCACGGCCGGTAGCGCGTGCGGGGGCAGCTCTTCGGCGCCGACCTCGACCAGCAGCTCAGGCACCACCGGTGCCTCCCGCCGCGGCGGCCTGCGCGTCGGCTAGCCGGTTGAGGTAGGCGGCCGCACACGCGCGCGCCAGGGCCCGGGTGCGTCCCATGAGCTCCACCCGCTGCGCGACGCTGATGGCGCCCCGCGCCTCCAGGAGGTTGAACAGGTGCGAGCACTTCAGCACCTCGTCGTAGGCGGGCCGCACCAGAGGGATCTCCAGGAGCCGCCGCGCCTCGGCCTCGTGCGCGTCAAACAGCCGCCACAGGGTCTGGATGTCGGCATGCTCGAACCCGTGCGCGGAGTACTCGCGCTCTTCCGCCCGGCGCACCGCCCCGTACGTCACCCCCGGCGCCCACACGACGTCGTACACCCAGGCCCGCCGCTGCAGGTACATGGCCAGGCGCTCCAGCCCGTAGGTGAGCTCCACCGCCACCGGCTCCACGTCGAAGCCGCCCATCTGCTGGAAGTACGTGAACTGGGTGATCTCCAGACCGTCGAGGAACACCTGCCACCCCACGCCCCACGCACCCAGCGTCGGCGCTTCCCAGTCGTCCTCCAGGAAGCGCACGTCGTGGTGCGCCAGCACCAGGCCCAGCCGCTCGAGGCTGCGGAGGTAGAGCGCCTGGACGTCGTTCGGCGGCGGCTTGAGCACGACCTGGTACTGGTAGTGCCGGTACAGCCGGTTGGGGTTGTCGCCGTACCGGCCGTCCACGGGGCGCCGGCTGGGTTGCACGTAGGCGACGCGCCAGGGCTGCGGTCCCAGCGCGCCAAAGAACGTCGCCGGGTGCATCGTGCCGGCCCCGACCTCGACGTCGTAGGGCTCCTCGAGCACGCACCCGCGCGCGCCCCAGAACCGGTGCAGGGCCAAGATCAGCTCCTGAAACGTCCGCACGCGCCTTGGCATCGGCTCCCACGGTCGACAGCGGGTCACACAAAAAGGAGCCCCGTCCTCAGGGACGGCGGCTCCGCGGTTCCACCCTGATTCCCGCCGGTCGCTCCGACCGGCGGGCCCTCTCGTCCGCGCTAACGGGCGGTTCCCGGCTGCGTCGACGCCCCAGCGCACCTGCGCGCCGGACGCCGGGCAGCGGCTTGGGAGCGCCGTTCAGCGCGCGCCGCGCCCGTTCGCACCACCCACGGGCTCTCTCCAGCCGGCCACGCGCCTACTCCTCTCCCGCATCGCCAGACGGCCGATGGCCCGGCCATTGTACCAGCGCCCCGCGCGCAGGGTCAACGCACCGGCGCGCGTCGAAAGCATACTCGTCGAGCGCCACGCGCTCTATCTCCCAGGCCCCAGCAGGTCCTTGACCACCTGGACCCGGACACCGACACCGGTCCCTGTGGAAACGTCCACAGAGCTCCTATAGCAAGACACGACCGGCTCCCTGGCGCGTCGCGGCCGTTTGACGTCCGCGCCAGTGCCGCAGCCGAGGCATCAGCCGATCCCGAGCGGCTCCTCCTCCCGACTGCGCCGTCGCACCGAGGGGACCGGCACCGCCGAGAGCAGGGCAGCGGCCGCGAACGCCACGAGCCCCGCCACCGCCCACGAGACCGGCAGCTCGATCACCTCGGACTCAGTGCGGATCCGCACGACGCCATCGGGGCCGACCCGCACCACGCCGCGGGCTTCGGCGAGGGCCGCGCCCAGGTCCACGAGCGCACGGCGCGCCCGATCGAGGTCGATCTCCATCCCCGCACCTCCCCGAAGGGAATATACCACGATGCCCTGCGATCAAGGCCCGGAGCCGTCGGCGCGGATCCCGTAGGGGGGTGCGGTCTCCCGTAGGCGCCCGACGACGGCCGGCGCCCGCAGGCGCACCTCCCAGACCGCCTCGGCCATCTGATGGAGCGCACGGGTGGCGGCGACCAGGTCGCGTGTGGGCGGCCGCAGCCTGCGCACCGCGGATGGCCGCGCGTCCAGGAGGAACGCCAGCAGTCCTACAGTGCGCCCATCCAGGGGGAACGCCTGCGGGTCGTGCTGCCTGCACGCGGCGTCCAGGCTGCCACCCAGCGCTGCGCTCCACGCCACCGGCCCGCGCGTGCGGGCGCCGCACACCGCACAGCGTCCGACCGCCGGGCGGTGTCCCGTGAGCACCAGCAGGCGCGCCAGGAACCACGCGCAGGCCAGGTCGCCGCCCCCTTGGACCAGGAGCTCCAGGGCTTCCAGCAGCAGCCGGTAGACGTCTGGATGCGGCTGGCGGTCGGCCAGAGCGCGGTCCACCAGCTCCAGCACCAGCGCGGTGGTCGCCACGCGGTCCAGGTCCTGCCGCAGCGCCGGGTAGGCGTCGAGCACGTCGACCTGCGCCAGCACGTCGAGGGTGCGCCCCTCCGCCACCAGGGCGCGGACGCGCGCGGGCGGCTCCAGGCGGCCGCCCAGCCGACTGCGGGGGCGCCGGGCGCCACGCGCTACCACCGTCACCTTCCCCCGCTCGCGGGAGAAGAGCACGACCAGGCGGTCGGCCTCGCCCAGATTCCGCCGACGCAGCACCACGCCTTCCAGCGTGTACAGACCCACGATCAGGACCCTGTCTGCGGCCCTCGTGGCCTACAGGCTCCACACGAGCAGCGCCAGCGTCAGCACCACCAGCGCGGCCGTCACCGTGCCGGCGATGGCGTTGGCCACGGAGCCGTTCACGTGCTCGCCCAGCAGGCGCCGGTCGTTGACCAGGCGCAGCATGGCCACCAGCACCGCGGGGAGCAGCACACCGTTCAAGGCCTGGGAGAAGACCATGACGGGAATCAACGGCAGGCCCGGCCAGAGGACCGCGAGCGCGCTGGTGATCAGCACGGCCAGGAACAGCCCGTAGAAGACGGGCGCCTGGCGGGGAGACCGATCGAGCCCCGCTTCCCAGCCGAACGCCTCACAGACGCTGTACGCCGTCGAGAGGGGGATGATCGCCACCGAGAAGACGGCGGCGTTCAGCAGCCCCACCGCGAACAACGCCGACGCGTAGATCCCGGCCAGCGGCGCCAGCGCCCGCGCTGCGTCCTCGGCGCGCGCGACGACGATGCCGGCCGGGTGCAGCGTGGCCGCCGTGGCGACGATGATCGACCCGGCTACCAGCGCCGTGACCAGCGCGCCCAGCGCCGTATCCGCCCGTTCCAGCCGCAGGTCGCCCGCCGTGAGCCCTTTGTCCACCACGGCCGCCTGCTGGTAGAACTGCATCCACGGCGCGATGGTGGTGCCGATCAGGGCGATCAGCAGGTAGAGGTACTCCCGGTCGAGCCGCACCGTGGGCACGACGGCGGCCCGCGACACCGCGGACCAGTCGGGCCGGGCCAGGACGGCCGAAATGGCGTAGAGGACGTACAGCGCCGACGCACCCAGGAAGACGCGCTCGATGAGCCGGTAGCCGCCGCGCAGCACCAGCAGCGCCACCACCGCGGCCACGACGGGGATGCCCACCAGCCGCGGCAAGCGGAAGATCTCCAGGCTCCCGGCCACGCCCGCGAAGTTCCCGATGGTATTGGCCCAGTTGGCCACCACCAGGACGGCCATGATCGCCGTGGTGACCCGCACGCCGAACTGCTCGCGGATCAGGTCCGCCAGCCCCAGGCCGGTCACCGATCCCATCCGCGCGGTCATCTCCTGCACGACGACCAGCGCCACCGCCGCCAGGGGCAGGGTCCACAGCAACGCGTAGCCGAACTGCGCGCCCGCGGTCGAGTACGTGGCGATGCCGTTGGCGTCGTTGTCCACCGCCGCGGTGATGATCCCCGGCCCCGCCACCGCAAGGAACGCCATCAGCGCCGTCCAGCGGCGCCCAAGGCCCCGCACGGCGGCTACTCCCGCCGCCGCCGGATGCGCTCCAACCGGCGGGGCAGCCGGCCGCCCAGCCGGTCAGCCAGCAGGTCCACGACGTCGTCGACGGTGATGATGCCGAGCAGCCGGTCCTCGGCGTCGAGCACCGGAATCGCCAGCAGGTCGTACTTCGCGAGGAGCCCCGCAGCCGTCTCGTCGCTCTGGTTGGCACGGACCGCCACAACGTCGGGCGTCATCAGCTGGGTCACGGGGGTCTGGGGATCGGCGATCAACAGGCGCCGCAGGGAGAGCACGCCCAGCAGCCGGCCGGCGTCGTCGACCACGTACAGGTAGTAGATCGTCTCGGCGTCGGGCGCGAGCTCGCGCAGCCGGGTGATCGTCTGCTCCGCCGTCCACTGGGCGGGTACCGCGATGAAGTTGAGGGTCATGCGCCCGCCGGCGGAGTCGGGCGGGTACGCCAGCAGCCGGCTGACCTCGGCGCCCGCCGCGGGCTCCATGCGGTCGAGCAGCTCCGTGGCGGTCTCGCGCGGTAGCTCGCCCAGCACGTCGGCGGCCTCGTCGGGCTCCATCTCCTCGAGGATGTCCGACGCGCGGTCGGCGGGCAGCGACCGGAGGATGTGCGTCTGCACCTCGGGGTCGGCCGCCTCCAGCACCTCAGCGGCCACGTCGTCGCGCAGCGCCGCCATCACCTCCACCCGCTCCTCGCGATCCATCTCGCTGAGCAGGTCGGCCAGGTCGGCCGGGTGGATGGCCTGGAGGCGTTCCCGCGAGATCGACAGCTTGAGGGGCGTCACCGGACCCCCGAGCGCCGCGACGTAGGTCCAGGGGAGCGCGTGGTCAGACAGCGGCCGCCGGAGCCGCGCGCACACCCAGCGGACCGGGCGTTCCAGCCCCAGCCGCCGCAGCAATCCCGTGAGCCCGACGTCCACGCCGCTGAGGAGCAGATCGCCGTTGCTGCGGGCGAGGAACAGATCGTTCACCTTCACGACGCGCAGCCCGTGGGTGTCGACGACCTGCTTGTCCAGCAGGGCTTCCCGCAGGGGGACCTCGTCGGGCTGCAGGGGACGCGGCTGCAACGCCGCGCGGTCGACGCTCAGCCTGATCTGGGGCTCCAGCGCGGCGACCGCGCTCCAGGGGATGAGAGCCACCCGCGGCCGGTCGACGTCCAGCAGCAGTCCCGTGATGCGCGGCCGTGTGGGGTGCACCTCGGCCGCCAGGTCCGCGAGCCGCCCCAGCGGATAGCCGCGGGCGTCCACGACCCGCCGTCCCAGAAGCCGGCTGAACGGCAGCGACGTGACATGCACGATCCTGCTCCCATCCTGGACCGCGTCCAGGCGGCCGCGCATGCGCGGCGCCGCGACTACTATACGAACGCCCGCGTGCGAGCGTCAAGGAACGCTGGCGGCAGTGGCGGATCGATGAGAAGTGCTGGCGCACGCGTCGGCGCGCTATTGCGCGCCCGCGGGCGCCTCACCGCATGCCGGCAGGCCCGAACGGGTGCGCCAGCAGGTCGGGCAGCCGGTAGAGGCGGGGTGCCCCGCGCGGCGCCACCACGACGACGGTCTCGACGCCGAACTCGTGGAGCACCTGCCGGCAGGCGCCACACGGCATCGCCGCCGGCCGGGCCGCGACCGCGACCGCCCGCAGCCGCCGGTGGCCGCTGGCCACGGCGTGTGCCACGGCCGCGCGCTCGGCGCAGATCGACAGGCCGTAGGACGCCGACTCGACGTTGCACCCCGTCACGATGGCACCAGACGCGGTCAGCACCGCGGCCCCCACCGGAAACCGCGAGTAGGGAGCGTGGGCCCGCAGGCGGACGCGGCGGGCGGCACGCACCAGGGCTGCGACCTGCCTGGGGTGCAGCGAGACGCCCCGGCTCTGTGGGGTTGCTGCCGCACGGCGCACCGCGGCCCGGGGCCCCATGGCGGCGCCGCGGCCGCCGCGGCGGGGCGCGGGGGCCATCACTCGAACCGCCCTGTGGGCACCGGACGGCCGACCTCGGCCGGCGTCACGATCCCGCCCGAGACCACCAGCTTCAGGGCGTCCTCGATGGACATCTGCAGGCGGACCACCTGGCTCTCCGGCACCAGGCACACGAACCCGCTGGTGGGGTTGGGCGTGGTCATGATGAAGACGTTCACGATGCGCTCGCCAGCCACCGTCCGGAGCTCGCCGCGCCCCTCCCCGGTGACGAAGCCGACGGTGTAGAGCCCTTTGCGCGGCCACTCGACCAGCACGGCCTCCTTGAGGGCCATCCGGTTGGGATGCAGGATGGAGTCGGCCAGCTGCTTGGTGGCAGCGTAGACCGACCGGGCCAGCGGAATCCGCAGCATGAACCGGTCGAAGGCCTCGACCAGACGGCGCCCCAACACGTTGCTGGCCATGGCGCCCGCGAGCAGGATGAGCGCCACGCCGCTCAGCAGCCCCAGGCCGGGCACGCGCAGGCCCGCCAGGGCGAAGACGGGCGCCAGCACGCTGTCCAGCACCCGGAACAGCCACCGCAGCACCGCCACGGTGACGGCGGCGGGGAGCACCACCAGCAGGCCGGCGATCAGGTAGGTCCGGAGCCGCGCGCGCATTCAGTCCTGGGACGTGGGGGCTGGTTCGGCCTTCGTCACCTTCACCAGCGCGATGCGGTTGCCGTCGACGCGCTCGACCGCCAGCTCCACGCCATCGTAGGTGACCCGCTCGCCCTGCGCGGGCACGTGCCCCAGGAGGGTGTAGACGAACCCGCCCAGCGAGTCCACCTCGCCGGCCGGCAGATGGAGCCCCAGGGCGGCGTTGACCTCCTCCAGGTGCACGCGCCCGTCCACCAGCGCCACCCGCTCGTCGAGCACCCGGATCGGCGGCTCCTCGGCGTCGTACTCGTCCTGGATGGGCCCCACGATCTCCTCCAGCAGGTCCTCGATCGTCACCAACCCGGCGGTGCCGCCGTACTCGTCGACCACGATGGCCATGTGCACCCGCTTGCGGCGCATCTCGCGGAAGAGGTCGTCGAGCCGCTTGCTGTCCGGCACGAAGAACGCCGGCCGCGCGAAGTCACGCGCCACGCCCCGCAGTCGGCCTTCCCGCGAGGCCGTCAGCAGATCCTTGACGTGCACCACGCCGACGATCTGGTCCACCGTCTCGTGGTAGACCGGGATGCGGGAGTAGCCGTGCTCGCGCACCACGTCCAGCAGCGTCTCCACGGGCGCATCGGCCTCGACGCCCACCATGTCGATGCGCGGCGTCATGACCTCGCGCACCACGGTGTCGCCGAACTGGAAGATGGAATGGATCATCTCCCGTTCCTCCTGCTCCAGCACGCCCTGCTCGTCTCCCATGCGCACCAGGAGCTGGAGGTCCTCCTGCGCCCCCAGGGGCGCATCGCGCTGCACGTGGGCACCAAACGGCCGCACCAGCAGGCTCGCCGGGAGCGCCACCGCACGCACCACCGGCCCCAGCAGCCAGGCCAGCGCCCGCACCGGCGGCGCGACCCATGCGGCGATGCGGTCGGCGTGGCGGGCGGCGATGCTCGCGGGCGCGATCTTCGCGGCGACCAACACCACCAGCGTGGTCGCCACGAACGCATACAGGGGGCCGCGCCCCGGCCCCAGCAGCCGGACCAGGGCGGCCGTCGCGACGACGGCGAGGGCGGTGTGCGCCATGGCGGTACCCACCGCCAGCACCGACAACACCCGCGCGGGATCGTCGAGCGACCTCGCCGTCGCCCGCGCCCGCCCGCGCCCGTCCTCGGGCCGTTGCGGCCGCAGCCAGCCAGCGGCTCGCAGCGCGCTCTCGGCGCCCGAGAAGAACGCCGACAGCGCCAGCAACAGGCCGAGGAGCACCAGCTCGACGCCGTAGCTGCCCGGTGAGGTACTTGACGCGTCCAACCGCGGTCGTGCCTGCCTTCTGGGCCAGCGAGACCCCCTGCAGTCGGGAGAAAATTATAGCATAGGTGGCCGGGCGGATCCGCGCGCGGGAGCCGACACCGACGCGGGGCGCGGGGCGCGCACCGCCGCCACGGCCGCGATGGCGACGACGACCAGGAGCGCCGCCGCCAGCAGCCGCACGACCGTTGGGCCCGCGCGCGCACCGCCACGCAGCGCAGCCAGCGCGGGGCCAGCCAGCACCACGAGGCCTACCCCGACCGCCGCTGCCGCCGCGACCAGCACCGCGGCGGCGCTGAGGTCCTTGGCGCGCCGCGCCAGCTCGTGGTGCTGCGTGCCCACGACGAGATCCACCAGGACCTCCACGGCGGTGTTGAACAGTTCCGCGGCCAGCACGGCCGCCACGGTGAGCAGCAGCACGCCGGTCTCCGCCGGGGAGACGCCCAGCCACAGGCCCGCGGCGCCGACCGCCACGGCGGCGACGACGTGGATCCGCATGGTCCGCTGCGACCGCCACGCATCCTGGAGGCCGCGTCCGGCGAACTGGAGGCTCTCCCCCAATGAGTGCTTCATCGGCTCCTCCGCGCACGGCGGGCACGCCGGTCGAGCATGGCCAGGATCGCCGCGGCCCGGCGATGCATGCGCGCGGCGGCCACCGAGGTGCGGTCGTCGTACCCACGCAGGTGCAGCACGCCGTGGATCACCAGCAACGCCAGCTCCCGCCGCAGCGCATGGCGCACGGCGGCCGCCTGCGCCCGCGCGCGGTCCACGGAGATCACGATCTCGCCCAGCACCGGGGCCCCGTCGTCGGGAAACGTCAGCACGTCGGTGGCGCCCCGACGGCCCAGGTAGCGGCGGTGCAGCCGGGCAATCGTGGCGTCGTCCACCAGGGCGATCTCCACCTCGGCATCTGCCGGGGCCCTTGTGGCCCGGAGTGCCGCCCGGGCCGCGGCGAGGACGGCCCGTCGCGGTAGCCGGCCGCGTACGCGATGGGTGACCAGGTGCACGCGCACGGCGCCGACGCTACCGCCACCGCAAGCGGGCCACCCGCGGGGGCCGACGCCGCGCCAGTTCCCGCTCCAGGTCCGGATACTCCAGCCGCGGGTGCAGGATGCCCGAGAGGATGCGCACGAACGCGTTCACGATGCGGTCGAGGTCCCGGAACGTGAGCCCGCACTCGTCCAGCTGGCTGTCTTCCAGCTTCTCGCGGACGATCTTGCGCACCGCCTCCTCGAGCCGGTCGGGCGTGGGGCGGGTGAGCGCGCGGACGGCGGCTTCCACGGCGTCCGCCAGCATGACGATGGCGACCTCCCGCCGCTGCGGTCTGGGCCCTTCGTAGCGAAACGCGGTCTCGTCGACGGCGTCGCCGCGCTCGAGGGCCTGATGGTAGAAGTAGGTCAGTCGGGTCGTGCCGTGGTGTTGCGCGATGAACTCCTGGATGACCGGCGGCAGCCCGTACTCGCGCGCCAGCTCCAGACCGTCGCGCACGTGCGCCGCCACCGTGAGGGCGGAGAGGCTGGGGGTCATCTTCTCGTGGGGGTTGTCGATGCCCAGCTGGTTCTCCACGAAGAAGGCGGGGCGTCGCAGCTTGCCGATGTCGTGGTAGTAGGTCCCGATGCGGGCCAGCAGCGCGTCGGCCCCGACCGCCTCGGCGGCGGCCTCGGCCAGGTTGCTCACCATGATGCTGTGATGGTAGGTCCCGGGCGCTTCCAGCTGCAACCGCCGCAGCAGCGGGTGCGCGGGGTTCCCAAGCTCCAGCAGTTTGATGGGCGTCACGAGCCCGAACAGTTGCTCGATGAACGGCAACACCCCGATCGCGGCCACGCCGGCCAGCAGCCCGCCGGCGACGCCCCACGCGCCGGCCACCACCACTGCCGGGTACAGCTCCCGTCCCTCGGCCAGCCCCATCCCCAGGATCGCGACCGCGTTGGTGACCCCCACGACCAGCCCGGCCAGGCCAAAGTCGGATCGCCGGTGGATCTGGCGCGTCGCGAAGACGCCGGCCAGTCCCCCCACGAAGGCCACGACCGCGGCGGCCAGCTCGCGCTCGGCCGCCAGCCCCACCAACACCGCCACCACCGCGGACGAGAACAGCGCCAGGCGGCGTTGCAGGAGGATCCCCAGCAACATGGCGCCCATCGCCGCCGGGGCGAGGAAGTTGCTGAACCGCGGCGCGCCCAGCGCCTGGCTGAGGAACACGGTGAGCAGCACCACCAGGCTCCAGACGACGAGTAACCGCTCGCTGGCCCACACCTCCGGCTGATACTGCCAGAGGTAGGCGCCGGTGGCCGCGAGCGCCAGGGCCACGATCACGGCGACGCCGCCCACACCCGCCCAGCTCACCCGCGGCGGGTACAGCCCCGCGGCGGCCAGCATGCGCAGATGTGCGGGTGTGACCACGTCGCCGTCGCGCACGATGATCTGGCCACGCTCCAGCCGGACCCGCACGGGTGGCACCGCGCTGGCGGCGGCCAGGCGCGCTGCGGCCGTGCGGCCCTGGTCCACTTCCATCGTCGGCCGCACCGCGGCCGCGGCCACCTCCGCTGCCAGGGCGTACAGGTCGGGAGGCAACCCCGCATCCCGCACGGCCTGGCGCGCTCGCTCGCGGGCCATCGCCAGGTCCTCGGTCCGGACGCCCGCGGCCATGGCCTGGTCCACGGCCGCCTCCGCCGCCTTCGCCGCGCGCTCGAGCTGACCGAGCGGCGCAGTCGCTGCCGCGCGGGCAGCGACGTCCGACAGCGGCAGCGCCACGGCCGCCCGCACCGCGGCCATGCCAGCGACCACCGACGCCAGGCGGCTGCGGGTGCGGACCTCGCGTACGGCCGCAAACGCCGTCACCACGGCCTGGCGTGCCGCAGCCACCTCGGCCGGCGCGTGCCGCAGGACCGGCGCCACCGCGCGCATCGCCTCCGCCCGCAGCGCCTCGGTCCGGACGGGATCTTCGAACTCGACGGTGCGCGGTGCCCGGATGTCGCGGGGGCTCGGGCGTCCTGGCTGCAGGTCCACCCTGGGCGGCAGGTAGTCCACACCGATGATCGCCACCAGCGCCAGCAGCGTACAGACGGCGATGGCACCACGGCGGGCCCATACCAGCCGCCCCGGGACCGTCGGGCCACGGGGACCGCTGCGGGCCATCACGCGGGGCTCCCGCCCCGGGCCGCCTCGTAGCGCTCGTAGGCACGCACGATGGTCTGCACCAGGTCGTGGCGCACGACGTCGCCCTCGCGCAGCTCCACGAAGGCGATGCCGGCCACGCCGCGGAAGATCTCGCGGGCCTCGACCAGTCCCGACACCCGGTCGCGCGGCAGGTCGATCTGCGTGATGTCGCCGGTGACGACGGCACGTGATCCGAACCCCATGCGCGTCAGGAACATCTTCATCTGCTCGTGGGTGGTGTTCTGCGCCTCGTCGAGGATGATGAAGGCGTCGTTCAGGGTCCGCCCGCGCATGAACGCCAGCGGCACGACCTCGATGACCCCCCGCTCGGACAGGCGCGTGAACCGTTCGGGGCCCAGCATCTCGTAGAGGGCATCATACAGCGGGCGCAGGTAAGGGTCTACCTTGGCTGCGATGTCGCCGGGCAGGAACCCCAGGCGCTCGCCCGCTTCCACGGCCGGCCGTGTGAGCACGATGCGCTGGACGGCACGGGTCCGGAGCGCCACCACCGCCATCGCCACTGCCAGGTACGTCTTGCCGGTCCCGGCAGGGCCGATGGCGAAGGTCAGATCGTGGGCGCGGATCGCCTGGACGTAAGCGGCCTGGCCGGGTGTCCGGGGCGCGATCACCTTGCCGCTGGGAGTCTGGAGGAGCACCTCCCCGGCCGCGCGCACCGCGCCGGGAGGCGCGGCGGCGCGCAGCAGCCGCCGGAGATCGGCGGGCGCCAGGGTCTGGCCCGTACCGGCCAGCTCGAGCAACTCTTCGAACACCCGCGTGGCCCGGTCGACCTGCTCCGCGGTCCCGCGGATGACCAGCGTGTCCCCGCGGACGCGGACGGTGGCCCCGACCTCTTCCTCGACCATGGCCAGCACCAGGTCCTGCTGGCCGAGGACAGCCACGGCCGCAGGTCCGGACGGTAGCCGAATGGTCGCCTGGTGGGGCGCGGGGTCACTCACCCGGTTTCCTCCCCCTCCTCCAGTCATACCCTCCCTTCGGCAGGGGGAGAACGCATCCTCCGGGCGCGAGCGTCGCCAGGCCCCCGGGGAGGTGGCGGTCAGAGCAGGCTGCGCAGCCTCCGCACGATGGCTGGCCGGTCGCGGGCACGGCGGGGCACGACGATGATCGTGTTGTCGCCGGCGACCGTACCCGCCACGTCGGGCCAAGCGGCGTCGTCGATCGCCTCGGCCACCGGACCGGCACTGCCGTCGGCGGTCTTGACCAGCACCAGCCCGCTGCCCTCCTCCACCGCCGTGACGTAGTCGGCGAAGGCCCGCTGGAGCCTGCGGCGCACCTCGTCGCCCGTTGGCTGCACCTGTGCGGGGGCTGCGTACCGGTAGGTGCCCTCGCCGGTGGGCACCTTCACCAGGCCCAGGCGCTTGATGTCCCGGGAGACGGTGGCCTGGGTGACACGGATGCCCCGCGCCCGCAGCGCCCGGACCAGCTCCTGCTGGGTGGCGATGGGCGTCCGGGCCACGATCTCGAGAATCCGCTGCAGCCGCTGGTGCACCGTGCGCACCTCGGTGCCCGCCTCCACGTCCTGCGGCGTCTGCAGCCCGGCGACCTGCGGGGTGCGGGCGGCCCGGCTGTGGCTCACGTCGCTGCGGCCGCGAGCAACCGCGCCTCGGCCTCCCGCTGGAGGGCGGCGGCCTGCTCCACCCAGGCCCGTTCGACCACCAGCGCCGCCTGCGCGGCGTCCAGCGCCGCCGCGACCTGCTCTGGCGCCGTACCGCCCCTGACCGCCTTGGCCGCAACCGCTCCTTCGACCGTAACGGCTTCCAGCACGTCAGCCTCGAACTGCGGGCTGATCTCCCGGTAGGCGGCCAGTGGCAGTTCCCACAGCTCGCAGCCCCGCTCCTCCGCAGCCAGCACCACCCGACCCGCCAAGTGATGAGCGTCGCGGAACGGCACGCCCCGCCGCACCAGGTAGTCCGCCACCTCGGTGGCGGTGAGGAAGCCACCGCGCAGCGCCGCCGCCGTCCGGTCGCGCTGCACCTCCAGGCCGTCGACCACCAGCGCCAGCGCCTCCACCGCGGTGCGCGCCGCCCGCATCCCGGTGGCCGTGGCAGCCTTGTCCTCCTGCAGGTCGCGGCTGTACCCGGCAGGCAGGCCCTTGAGCACCGTGCCCAACGTCACCAGCGCCCCCAACGCGACACCAGCCTGGGCACGCGCGATCTCCAGCAGGTCGGGGTTCTGCTTCTGCGGCATCAGGCTGCTGCCGGTCATCAGGGCCTGCGGCAACCGGACGAACCCGAACTCCTGCGAGGTCCACAGCACCAGGTCTTCGGCCCACCGCGACAGGTGGAGCCCCAGCATCGCGGCGGCCGCCAGCACCTCGAAGGCGAAGTCGCGGTCACCGGTCGCATCGATGCTGTTCTCGGACACCTCGGCAAACCCCAGCCACGCCGCCTGGCGCGCGCGATCCACCGGGAAGCCCGACCCGGCGATCGCTCCGGACCCCAGCGGCAGGACGTCCAGCCGGCGGTACGCATCGCGCAGCCGTCCGGCGTCACGGTGGAGCATCCAGAAGTAGGCGAGCCAGGCGTGCGCGAGCAGCACGGGCTGCGCCCGCTGCAGGTGGGTGTAGCCGGGCACGATGACGTCCTTGACCTCGCGGGCGCGGCGCAGCAGGGCCTCCAGCAACCCGCACAGCGCCCCGAGCAACTGGCGCACCTCGTGCTTGAGGGCCAGGCGGAACGCCGTCACCACCTGGTCGTTGCGGCTGCGGCCGGTGTGCAGCCACCCCGCCACCTCGCCCAGACGCGCCGCCAGCGTCCCCTCGATGAACGAGTGGACGTCCTCGTAGGTCCCGGCGGGAATCAGGCGGCCGGCATCCGCCTCGCTCAGCATCTCCTGCAGGCCGCGAGCCAGCGCCTGGCGCGCCGCAGGGGGAACGACACCGGCCTCGGCGAGGCTGAGCACGTGCGCCAGGCTGCCCAGCAGATCCCAGCGCAGCAACCACCGGTCGACTGACAGCGACCCCAGCAGCTCGAGCGCCCGCGGGTCGGGGGCGGCGCGGAACCGTCCGCCCCACATGCGGTAGCCGCCGGCAGGGTCAGTGGTGGGCGTGGTCATGCCCCCGGGCAGTGCGCCGGCGCCCGGTGCACCTGACGAGGAGCGCCGGCAGGTCAGCGCGCCCGTGCATGCAGCGCCCGCATCAGCTGCGGATGCACCTGGGCAAAGACGCGGGTGGGCAGGCCGAACAGGCGGATGAACCCGCCCGCGTCGCGGTGGTCGTACACGTCGTCGGCCTCGAACGTGGCCAGCGCCGGGCTGTACAGCGAGACCGGCGAACGGCGGCCCACCGGCGCCGCCGAGCCCCGGTAGAGCCGGACGCGCACGGTGCCGGTCACGGTGCGCTGGGTGGCGGCCACGAAGGCGTCCAGGGCCTGGCGCAGCGGCGAGAACCACTGGCCGTAGTAGATCAGCTCCGCGTAGCGGTGGGCGAGTTGCATCTTCACGTGGGCGCACTCGCGCTCGAGCGTGATCGCCTCCAGGTCGCGGTGGGCCGTCACCAGCACCGTCCCGCCGGGGGTCTCGTACACCCCGCGCGACTTCATGCCCACCAGGCGGTTCTCGACCATGTCGACGCGCCCCACCCCGTGCCGACTGCCCAGGGCGTTCAGGTGCTCCATCAGCGCCAGCGGGTCGACGCGGCTCCCGTTCAGCCCCACCGGCCGGCCTTCCTCGAAGTCGATCTCGACGTCCTCGGGCTCGTCGGGCGCCGTGCGCGGGTCGGCCGTGTACTGATAGACGTCCGCCGGCGGCTCGGCCCAGGTGTCTTCCAGCACGCCGGCCTCGCTGCTGCAGTGCCACAGGTTGCGGTCCACGCTGTAGGGCCTGGCGCGGCTGGCCGGCACCGGGATGCCCCACCGCTCGGCGTAGGCGATCGCCTGCTCGCGCGAGCGGATCGGCCACTCCCGCCAGGGCGCGATGACCTTGAGCTCGGGCGCCAGGGCCTGGTAGGCGAGCTCGAAGCGCACCTGGTCGTTGCCCTTGCCCGTCGCGCCGTGGGCCAGGGCGTCGCACCCTTCGGCCAGCGCCACCTCCACCTGCGTCTTGGCGATCAGCGGCCGGGCCAGCGCGGTGCCCAGCAGGTAGCGGCCCTCGTAGACTGCACCCGCCTGCACCATGGGCACGATGTAGTCGGTCACGAACACGCGGCGCACGTCGACCACGTGGGCCGCGGTCGCCCCCGACGCGAGCGCCTTGGCGCGGATCGCGTCCAGGTCCTCCCCCTGGCCCACGTCGACGATGACCGCGACGACGTCACAGCCGTAGGTCTCGCGCAGCCACGGGATCGCCACCGAGGTGTCGAGCCCGCCCGAGTACGCCAGCGCCACCTTCCGTACCTGTGCCATCTGCCCGCTCCTTCCCCGCTTCGCCGTTGCCGGCATCCGGTGCCGGTGCACCCCGCGCGCCGCAGCACCGCCGAGCCTCCACGCGCCCGACGCCCCGGCAGCCTGCGTCTGTGCACAACCCGCGGGGCATCGCCCCGTGCATGCAGCAGCCGGCCGCCGCGCGGCCCGGGCTCCGCGCGCCGCCTAGCTCGTCGCGACCGGCCCCGGGGCCGTGGCGACCTCCGCGAGGACCCGCTCCAGGATCGCCAGCGCCTGGTCGATCTCCTCCTCGCCCACGATCAACGGCGGCGCGAACCGCAGCGTCTTCGCCTGCACCGCGTTCACCAGCAGGCCCGCCGCGCGACACGCGTCGACGACCGGCCCGGCCTCCACGGCGAGGTCGAGGGCCAGCAGCAGTCCCCGGCCGCGCACCGCGCGGGCCAGCCCGCGGTCGACCAGCCGCTGCAACCCCGCGGCGAAGTAGCGGCCCATGGCCCCCGCGCGCACCGGCAACCCCTCGGCCACGATCGTCCGGGCCACCGCCAGGGCCGCCGCGCAGGCCAGCGGGTTCCCGCCAAACGTGCTGCCATGGTCGCCCGGCCCCAGGGCGGCGTACCGCTCCTTGACCAGCAGCGCGCCGATCGGCACGCCGCCGCCCAACCCCTTGGCCAGGGTGAGCACGTCGGGCTCGATGCCGTACTGCTCGTAGGCGAACAGCGTCCCCGTGCGGCCCATCCCGGTCTGCACCTCATCGAGGATGAGCAGGAGGTCGTTGGCGGTGCACCACTCGCGCACCGCCTGCAGGTAGCCGGGGTCGGCCGGGACCACGCCGCTCTCGCCCTGCACCGGCTCCAGCATCACGGCCACGGTCCGCTCGGTCGTGGCGGCGGGCAACGCGTCGGGGTCGTTGAACGGCACCGCGACGAACCCCGGCAGCAACGGCGCGAACGGCTCCTGGTACTTGGGCTGCATCGTGGCCGCCAGCGTCCCCATGGTCCGACCGTGGAACGACTGCTGGGCCACGATGATCTCGTAGCGTCCCCGCCCGTCCTGCCGGCCCCACTTCCGCGCCAGCTTGATGGCCGCCTCGTTGGCCTCGGCGCCGCTGTTGCAGAACCAGGCGCGGTCGGCGCACGAGTGCTCGACCAGCCACTGGGCCAGCCGGGCCTGCTCGGCGATGTGGAACAGGTTGGACACGTGGATCACCCGCGCGGCCTGGGCGCACAGCGCGGCCACCAGCGCCGGGTGGTTGTGCCCGAGCGCCGACACGGCGATCCCGCCGACGAAGTCCAGGTAGCGCCGGCCCTCCAGGTCCTCCAGCCACACGCCCTGCCCTGACGCGAACGCCACGGGCGCCCGGCGGTAGGTGGGCAGCAGGTAGCGGCGCGACAGCTCCAGCACCTCGTCGGTCGTCATCGTCCGCCTCCGGTGATCATGGTGCCGACGCCTTCCTCGGTGAACAGCTCCAGCAGCAGCGCGTGCGGCGCCTCGGTGCCGATGATGTGCGCGCTGGGCACGCCCCGCTCCAGGGCCAGCAGGCACGCCTCGACCTTGGGGATCATGCCGCGCGAGACGGTGCCGTCGGCCACCAGGGCCCTGGCCTCGGCGGCCGTCAGGCTCGAGATCAGCGCGGATGTGCCGTCCCGTGTGCGCATCACGCCGGGCACGTCGGTCAGGAGGATGAGCTTGCTGGCCCCCAGGGCCACCGCCAGCGCCGCGGCGGCGTGGTCGGCGTTGAGGTTGAGGCTCTCGCCGCCCGGCCCCACGCCGATCGAGGCGATCACGGGGATGTAGCCGGCCTCGTTGAGGATGCGCAGGAGCTGGCCGCGGACCTCCACGACCTCCCCCACGAGGCCCAGGCCCGCCGGACGCTCCTGGCGTCGTGCCTGGAGCAGGCCCGCGTCCTTGCCCGAGAGCCCCACGGCGCTGCCGCCGGCCTGGCCGACCATCGTCACCAGGGCCTTGTTGGCGCGGCCCGCCAGCACCATCTCGACGATCTCCATGGTCTCTTCGTCGGTGACCCGCAGGCCGTCGACGAACCGCGTGGGCTTGCCGACCCGCTCCAGCATCCGGGTGATCTCGGCGCCGCCCCCGTGCACCAGCACCGGATGCACGCCGGCGGCCTTGAGCAGCACCAAGTCCTCGATGACGGTGCCGGCGGTGCCGGCCTCGAGCACGCTGCCGCCGTACTTGACCACGACGGTCTTGCCGCGCCAGGCGGCGGCGTAGCGTACCCCGGCGGCGATCAGCCGGGCCTCGGTGGCCAGGTCCACGAGGGTCACGTCAGGTACCCGCTGTTGATCTTCACGTAGGTCTCGCCCAGGTCGCTGGTCCAGCCCACGAACGTGCCCCCGCCCAGGCCCAGGTCGAGGGTCACGGTCACCTCGGACGCGCGCAGCAGCGGGGCCGCAGCGTCGTAGCGCTCGGGGACGCCCACACCGCCTTCGGCCACCCACACGTCGCCGATGGCGATCGCCAGCCGGTCGGGATCGACCTCGGCCCCGCTGCGGCCCACCGCGGCGGCGAGCCGTCCCCAGTTCAGCTCCGCCCCGTGGAACGCGGTCTTCACCAGCAGCGACGTCATCACCGTCTGGCCCACACGCCGGGCGTCGGCGTCCGACCGGGCGCCCCGCACCCGGATCTCGACGACCCGCGTCGTCCCCTCGCCGTCCTGCACGATGAGCCGCGCCAGGCGCCCGGCCACGGCGGTCAGACCGGCCACGAAGGCCGCGTACCGCTCGTCGACGGCGTCGATCGGCCGCACCCCGGCCGCACCGCTGGCCAGGAGGAAGACGCTGTCCGAGGTACTGGTGTCGCCGTCGACGCTGATGCAGTTGAAGGTCCGGTCGGCCGCGTCCTGCAGGGCGCGGCGCAGCAACGCGGGGGCCACGGCCGCGTCGGTGGTCAACACCGCGATCATCGTGGCCATGTGCGGATGGATCATCCCCGCGCCCTTGGCAATGCCCCCGACGGTGGCGGTCCCATCGCCCAACGCCACCGTGGCGGCGGCGGTCTTCGGGAAGGCGTCGGTCGTCATGATCGCCCGGGCCGCCGCCAGGCCGTCGGAGCCCAGCGCGGCGACCAGACGCGGCATCGCCGCCGTGATGGTGTCGATGGGCAGCGGGCGGCCGATCACGCCGGTGCTCGCCACCAGCACCAGCTCGTCGGGGATGCCCAGCGCCGCCGCGGCGGCCGCGGCCATGGCCTGCGCGTCGGCGACGCCGCGGGCGCCCGTGCACGCGTTGGCGTTGCCGCTGTTGATCACCACCGCCTGGGCGCGCCCCGCGCGCAGCCGCGCCTCGCTCAGCTGCACGGGCGCCGACCGCATCCGGTTCGTGGTGAACACGCCCGCGGCGGCCGCGGGCGCGTCGGCAGCGACCAGCGCGAGGTCCGGCCGGTCGGGCTTGATCCCGCAGTGGATCCCCGCGGCCCGGAAGCCCCGCGGCGTGGTGACGGTGCCGTCCTGCAGCACGATCGACGGTCCACGCTCGGGTGCGGGCGTCTCCGTCATGGCAGCGTCACGGGTAGAGGGGCAGCACGCGCAGGCCCGCGTCTTCGGGCAGGCCGCACATGATGTTCATGTTCTGGATGGCCTGGCCGGCCGCGCCCTTCACGAGGTTGTCGATGGCCGCCATGGCGATCACCCAGCCTCCCTCCTGGTCGATCCGCACCGCCACGTCGCAGTAGTTGGACCCGTAGGTGGCCTTGGTCTGCGGCAGCGCACCGACCAGCACCCGCACGAAGGGCTCGCGAGCGTAGGCCTCCCGGAGGAGGCCCTCGGCCTCCTGGGTGGTCAACCGCTGGCGCAGCCGCAGGTAGACCGTCGCCAGGATGCCCCGCGTCATGGGGATCAGGTGGGGCACGAACGTCACTGTCGCGGGCCGCCCGGTGAGAGACGCGATCTCCTGGGCGATCTCGGGCTGGTGGCGGTGGGCCGCCACGTTGTACGGCTTCACGTTCTCGTTCACCTCGGCGAAGTGCACGCCCAGGGAAACCGCGCGGCCGGCGCCCGAGACCCCCGACTTGGCGTCGACCACGATGCCGGTGGTGTCGACCACCCCGGCCTGCAGGAACGGCGCCATGGCCAGCAACGCGGCCGTGGGATAGCAGCCCGGGTTGCCCACCACGCGCGCCGTGCGCAGCCGGTCCCGGTGCAGTTCGGGCTGTCCGTAGACCGCGTCGGCCAGCAACGCCGGACAGGCGTGGGGCGCTCTGTACCACTGCTGGTACGTGGCCGGATCGCGGAACCGGAAGTCGGCGCCCAGGTCGATGATCTTCACCCGGTCGCCCAGCTGGGGGGCCATCTGCATCGGCAGCCCGTTGGGCAGGGCGAAGAACACCACGTCGGAGTCGGCAGCGATGCGGGGCAGATCCGCCTCCTCGGTGGTGTGCAGCACCACGTCCCGCAGGTTGGGGAAGACCTCGCCGTAGGCCTCGGCCGCGCGGCTCTCGGCGGTCAGGTGCACCAGCTGGACGTGGGGATGGCCCCACAGCAGCCGCACCAGCTCGCCGCCGCCGTAGCCCGAGGCGCCGATGATGCTCACCCGCAGCGTCATGACTGAATAAGTATACAGAGTCATGTATCGAAATGCAAGCGGAGGTATCGCTCGTACAGCAGCATGGCGACCGTGGCGAGGCCCGCGGTCTCGGTGCGCAGCACCAGCGGTCCCAGCGAGACCGCCTCGCCCCCGGCCGCTTCTGCCGCCGCCACCTCGTCCGCGGCCAGACCGCCTTCCGGCCCGACGAGGACCGCTGCCGCCGCGAACGCGCGGCCCGCCACCACCGCGCCCAGCGGTCGGCGGGCGCGTTCCCACGGCACCACCAGCAGGTCGACCGGCCCCAGCGCGGCCAGGGCCTGGGCCAGCGGGGCAGGTGCCTCGACGGCGGGCACGTCGCCCCGCCCGCACTGCCGGGCGGCCTCGCGCGCGATGCGCCGCCAGCGCTCCACCCGGGCAGCGCCCGGCTCCGGCGCGGCGCGCGTTGTCAGCACCGGACGAATGGCCGCCACCCCGAGCTCGGTGGCCATCCGCACGATCACGTCCATCTTGGGACCACGCGGCAGCCCCTGGAGCAGCGTGAGTGCCACCGGGCGGACGATCGGCCGCACCGGCCCCAGCGGTCGGGCCGTGACGACCCCGCCAGTGGTGCTCACGAGCTCCGCGTCCACCTCGCAGGCGCCGTCGAACACCACGATGCGGGTGCCCGGGCGCAGGCGCAGCACGCGGGCGATGTGGTGGGCCTCGCGCGGCCCGAAGGTGATCAGGGGAGCCGGGAGGCTCCCCGGGGCGACGTAGAACCGCCGGGGCGTCTGGCCAGGCGGGCTGCCGGTCACCGGTCCGCCCGCCGGCCCGGGATGGAGCGCGCGGTAGCAGGCCCGGGCGCGCGCGCGTGCACCGCCGCCCACCCGCGCAACCGCGCGATCCGCTCGACGCGCAGCCCGCAGCGCGTGGCCACGGCGGCCACGGCGGCCGCGCGTCCGTATCCGAACCCGCTCAGCACCACCCGTCCGCCCGGGCGCAGGCAGCGGGCCACGCGCGGCAGCAGGCGGGCGACGTCGTCGGCCGTGAGGTTGGCCAGCACGAGGTCGGCCCGGGCGCGCATGCGGCCACCGTCACCCTGGCGGACGCGGACGCGCCGCGCCAGCCCGTTGCGCCGCACATTGGCCCGTGCCACGGCCACGGCCACCGGGTCGATGTCCAGGGCGAGCACGCGCGCAGCGCCCAGCCGGGCGGCCGCAATCGCCAGGATCCCCGAGCCCGTGCCCACGTCGACCACGCGCGCCCCGCGCGGCATCTCCGACAGCGCCCGCAGGCACAGCTGGGTGGACGGATGGGTGCCGCTGCCAAACGCCATCCCGGCATCGAGGCGCACGGCGTGGCAGCCGGGTGGGGGCGGCGCCGTCCAGTGCGATGGCTGGATCTCGATGACCCCGACGCGCACGGGCCGCCGATGCGCCTCCTGCGCCACCGACCATTGCGCCGCGGACACCCGACGGGTCCGCACCCGCACCCCCAGAGCGCGCAAGGCATCCTGCAACGCCCGTAGCGTCGCGCGCCCGGCGGCTGAGGCGGGCAGGTAGGCCAGCAGCGTCCGCTGGCGGCGGCGCACCTCAGCGAACCCGGCGGGCACGTGCTGAAGCAGGACGGCACCCGCGGCCTCCACCTGCGCCGGCCGCACGGCGACCGCGACCTCGAGCCACGTCACGGCGACGTCCTGCTGCATCGCAGGACCCTGCACCCGGCGCTGGACCGTCCGGCGGCCGCTGCCTTTGGCCACCGGACGCTCACGGCGACGGCTGCAGCAGGTCCTTGACCTTCTTCAAGATGGGTTTGCGCCGCCCGCTGCCGCGCCCGGCACCGAGGGCCGCGAAGCGCTCGAGGAGCTCGCGCTGCTCGGCGGTCAGCCGCGTGGGAATCACCACGCGCACGGTCACGTGGAGATCGCCACGGCCCCCGCGCAGGTCCGGCAGTCCGTGCCCCCGAAGCACAAGCCGCGTCCCGGGCTGGGTGCCGGGCGGCACCTCCAGCTCGGCCTCGCCCGTGAGCGTCTTGATCGGCACCACATCGCCCAGCGCGGCCTGCACCATGGAGATCTCCACCTCGCAGGCCAGATCCCGGCCCCGGCGGGTGAACACGCGGTGTGGCGCCACGTGCACCACGACGTACAGGTCGCCGCGCTCGCCGCCCCGCGCTCCCGCTTCGCCTTCGCCGGGCAGCCGCAGCTGCATCCCGTCCTCGACGCCCGCCGGCACGGCTACCGTGACTTCGCGGGGCAGTTCCACCCGCCCCGCGCCGCGGCACTGCCGGCATGGGTTGGCGATGTAGGTGCCCGTGCCGCCGCACTGCGGGCAGGGCCCGATGCGCGTCAGGTGCCCGAAGGCCGTGCGCGACACCCGGCGGACCTCGCCGGTCCCCTGACAGGTCGCGCAGCGCTCGGGACGCGAGCCGCGCTCCGCGCCGGTCCCAAAGCACGACGGGCAGGTCTCGAGCCGCACCACCTCGACGCGCCGCTCGACGCCGGTGGCGACCTCCTCCAGGGACAGCTCCAGGTCCACCCGCAGGTCCGCGCCGCGCTCCGGTCCCTCCGCCGCGCGGGCCGCGCTCGGACGGCCGCCGAAGAACATCTCGAACAGGTCGTCGAACGGCGAGACGCCCGCAAAGGGATCGCGGTCGACGTCACCGGCGACCCGGCCGAACCGGTCGTACTGCTGCCGTTTGGCGGGGTCGCTGAGGATCTGGTAGGCCTCGTTGATCTCCTTGAAGCGCTCCTCGGCGCCGGGCGTCTTGTTGACGTCGGGGTGGTACTCGCGGGCCAGACGCCGGAAGGCCTGCTTGATCTCCTCCTGCGAGGCGTTCCGGTCCACCCCCAGCACGGCGTAGAGATCGCGGGCGGCCACGGGCGGCTACTCCAGGACCGCGAGGGCTTCGCTGAGACGCTCGGCGACGTACTGGACGGCAGCCACCGCGCGGCGGTAGCGCATGCGCGTGGGCCCCACGAGCCCCACGTAGCCGGCTGGCTGGCCGCCGGCCCGATAGGCCGCCACCACGAGGCTGCACTGGCGCAGTTCCTCCCGGCGGTTCTCGGAGCCGATGACGATCCAGACGCCCTCCGCCGGCGCGCCAGCCAGCGCCTCGGCCAGCAGCTCCTCCTCCTCGAGCGCCGCCAGCACCCGCGTGGCAGCCTCCGGCCGGTGGAACTCGGGCTCGCGCAGCAGGTGACGCGCGCCCTCCACGACGACCCGCGCGCCGCCCCGCGCCACCTCGCGGCGCAGCCAGCCCTGGACCTCTTGCAGCAGGCGCTGGTACCGCGAGGCCTCGTCGACGGCACGCTCCAGCCGGTCGCGGGTCAGGTCGGCCACGCGCACGCCCTGCAGGCGCTGGGTGATGGTCCGGGAGAGCTGCTCGAGGTCGTCGGGCCCGACCCCCTCGGGCAGGTCGATCACGCGACCCTGGAAGCCGCCGGCGTTGGTGGCGATGACCGCCAGCGCGCGTCGGGCGCCGAGCGGCATCAGGTGCAGCGAGCGGAACGTCTGATGCTCCAGGGCCGGGGAGGCCACGACGGAGGCGTACTGGGTCACCAGGGCCAGCACCCGCGCGGCCTCCTCGGGGACCTCGTCGGGCTCAGCGGCCGAGCGCTCGAGGCGTCGCCGGATGGTCTGGCGCTCGGCGGCGGGGAGGGGTTCGGCCTGCAGCATGAGGTCCACGTAGAGCCGGTAGCCGGCGTCGGTGGGCACCCGCCCGGCGGACGTGTGCGGGTGCGTCAGGAGCGCCAGGTCCTCCAGGGCGGCCATGGTGTTGCGGATCGTCGCCGGGCTGACGCCCAGGCGCTCGCGCACGGCCGGGTGCTCGGAGCCCACCGGCTCCGCCGAGCGGATGTACTCCTCGACCACGGCGCACAGCACCGCGCGCTTGCGCTCGTCGAGCTGCGTCATCCCGGTAATCCCTCCCGGGGGTTAGCACTCTCGCAAGGAGAGTGCTAATCACCGTTCAGCGTAGCACCGCGGTTTTTGCAGTGTCAAGGAACGCCTGCGGCGGCCGCATGCGCGGGCCGCCGGCGCACCAGGTCCCGGAGCAACGTCACCTCGTCCACCCGCAGCAGCAGGCAGCCGGCCAGATACGTCACCGCGGCCGCCCCCAGGGCCACGGCCAGCGCCGCAGCCCGCCCGGCCTCCCCCGGGACGAGCACGGCGCCACCGCTTGCGGCGAGCACACCGCGGGCGGCCGCCGCAGCCACGACGGCCGCGGCGCCGGCCCGCACCGCGGTGGACGCCGCACGACCACCCTGAAGGCCGCCCAGCGCCCGCGCCAGGAGCACCAGCAGCACCCCCGTGTTGGCGAACGCCACCAGGCCGCTGGCCAGCGCGATGCCCGCGACCCCCAGCGGGCGCATCAGCACCGCGGCCAGCAGGGCGTTGGCGCCCACCATGACCGCACCCACCGCCACCGGCGTGCGCACGCGCTGCAGCGCGTAGAACGCCCGCGTGGCCACGTAGTACAGCGCCATGGGGACGAGGCCGACGGCGTAGGCGGCCAGACACGCGGCCACGGTGGCGGTGGCGCCGGCACCGAACTGGCCGCGCTCGAACACCACCCGCACCACCGGTGCCGCCAGGGCCACCAGCAGCGCCGACACCGGCAGCACCAGGAAGAGCAGGGCGCGCACGCCCAGGGCGGTCGCCTGCCGCAGCGCCGCCCGATCGCCCGCAGCCGCGGCCTGGCTCATCCCGGGAAACAGCACCGTCGCCACCGAGATGGCCAGGATCCCGATGGGTGCCTGCACCACCTCGTAGGCGTAGTCGAGGGCCGCCACCGCGTTGACGCCAGGCGCGGCGGGCAGCAGCGACGCCAGGAACCGCCCCACGTAGGCGTTGATCTCCACGATCGCGAGTCCCACCATCGCGGGGACCGCGAGGCGCACCAGCGTGCGCAGCGCCGGATGCCGCCAGTCGACGTCCAGGCGCGGCCGAAAGCCAGCGGCCAGCAGGGCGGGCACCTGCGCGGCGAACTGCACGGCCGTGCCGGCGACCCACGCCACGGCCAGCCCGGTGATCCCCAGGCGTGGGCCCCACCAGAGGGTGAGGGCGATGATCGTGACGTTGAACGCCAGGGGTGCCAGCGCCGGCGCCGCAAACCGCTGCTGCGCCTGCAGGTAGGCGGTGGCGAACACCGCCAGGGCCAGGAAGAACATCGCCAGGAAGTTGATGCGCGTCAGGTGCACGGTGAGCGCCAGCTGGGCCGGGTCGGTCGCAAACCCCGGCGCGGCGATCCGCACCAGCCAGGGCGCTCCGACCTGGCCCAGGGCCACCATCGCCACCCCGATGGCCACCACCAGCGTGGCCAGTGCGCCGACCACCCGCGCGCGCTCTGCCGCGCTCGCGCGCGCCTCGACCTCTGCCAGCGTGGGGATGAGCACGACCGACAGCGTGCCGCCCAGGAACAGGCGCTGCACGAAGAACGGGACGTAGTAGCCGATCACGTAGGCCGCCTTGGCGTCGGTGGCGCCGAACAGCGCGGCCACCACCACCTCGCGCACCAGCCCCAGCACCCGGCTGCCCACCGTCGCCACGGCCAGCAGCGACGCGGCGCGCACGAGGCGCGGCCGTCCGGCGGTCATGGCCACGCGCGGCGAGCGGCTTGTTCCTGCCCTGCGCGCGTGCTAGAATGCCGCGCGGTTGGTGCCCCGGGCGCGGGGCCCGCGCAGGAGGAGCATCGGTGGCCAAGCGTACCAAGTCGGGTCTCAAGCATCTGCGCAAGTCGGCGCGCCGGCGCGCCGCCAACGCGTCGGTCCGCTCGCGGATCAAGACGCTGGTGAAGCGCGCGCTGGCCGATCCGTCCCGCATTCCCCTGGCGCAGAAGGCGCTGGACAAGGCCGCACTGCGCCGCATCATCCACCCCAACGCGGCGGCCCGGGTGAAGGCGCGCCTGATGCGCCGTGCCGCGTCGCGTCCGGCGTAGCCGGGCCGGGCTCACGCGCCCCGCCGTCCCCCCGCGCCCCGCCGTTCGCCGTCACACAGGCGCACGATCAGGGTCTCCAGCACCAGCCGGGCCGGGCTGCCGCTCTTGATGGCGCGGTCGGCGTCCTCCAGCATGGCGAAGATGCCCGGGAACTGCCCCGCGCGAAACCGCCGCGCCTGCTCTGTGACCTTGCGCGCGACGAACGGCGGCACCCCGAGCCGGTCGGCAGTGGCCTGGGGGCTCGTGCGCCCGGCCAGGCGGTGCGCGCGGAGGATCAGCCGGAACTGCCGGGCGATCATGAAGAGGACCTGCAGCGGCTCGTGGGTGGCCAGGTTGTCGTGCAGCGCCCGCAGCGCCGCGGCCATCCGCCCGCTGCCGACGGCGTCGACCAGGGTGAAGATCGACGCCTCGCCCAACCGGCTGGCGATCGCCGCCACGTCCGCAGGGGTGACGACCGGACGGTCGCCCACGTAGGACGCGACCTTGTCCACCTCGTGGGCGAGGTCGCGGAGACCGCCGCCCGCCAGCGCGACCAGCTGCTCGGCCGCACCGGGCGCGACGCGCTTGCCGACGGCGCGAAACCGATCTGCGACCCACCGGGGCAGCTCGCGGGGAGGGAGCGGCCGACACTCGATGATCTCGGCGCGGCGCTTCAGCGCCTGGAACAGCCGGCGCCGGCGGTCGAGCTCGCGCGCCATGAAGACCGCCACGGTCGGCGGCTCGTCATCCCCGTCGAGGTAAGCGGCGAGCTGCTCCTGCTCGGTGTCGCGCATCGCCTCCAGCCGCCGGACCACCACCACCCGGCGCGGCCCGAAGAACGGCGCGGTCTGCAGGCGCACCAGCAGCTCGCTGACCGGCGTGGACGCATCCAGGACGTCGAGGTTCAGCGCGCGTTCCGCTGCGGGCAGGAACCGGTCCACCACCCGCGCCAGCGCCTCTTCCGCGAGGAACTCCTCCTCGCCGATGATGAGGACCGGCCGCTCAGGCACGACTGCGCACCCGCGCGCTCCCGCTCAGGGGCCCTGCCCCACGTCTGCTCCCGCGCGCGGCTCGTCGCGGAACGGGCGGACGCGGACGACCAGCCCGTCGCTCTCGAGACGCACGGCGCCATGCCGGTCGGTGCGGTAGACCCGCACGCCCGCGCGCTGCAGCACGTCGAGCACCGCGGGATGGGGATGGCCGTGGGCGTTGTCGGCGCCCACGGAGATGACCGCGATCTTCGGGCGGACCGCAGCGACGAACGCCGGGCTGGTGGACGTCCGGCTCCCGTGGTGTCCCACCTTGAGAACGACGCTCTCCAGCACCGCGCCCCGGCTGCGCAGGTAGTCCTCCACGCCGTCTTCGACGTCGCCGGTGAGCAACGCGGCGAACGCCCCGTAGCGCAGGCGTGCCACCAGGCCGCGCGCGTGCACCGGATCGTCGTCGACCGGCGGTGGGACCTCCGGCGGGTAGAGCACCGCGAGGCGGACGCCGGCCCCGAGGTCGACCTCCATGCCCGCCCGCGCGATCCGGTGGGGAATCCGCCCGCCGTGGATGGCGCCCAACAGGCGGAGGTAGGCGGGCGACGGATGCGGGACACCAGGATCCAGCACGACTCCGACCGGGAAGTTCTCCACGATCGCGGGCAGTCCTCCCGCGTGGTCCTCATGGGGATGCGACAGGGCTGCCACGTCGACGCGTCGCACGCCCGCGCGGCGCAGCGCGGGCACGACGCGCTGTCGCCCCACGTCCCGGCCGGTGGCCGCGGCGTGCAGCTCACCGCCGGCATCCACGAGCGCGACGCGGCCCGAGGGACTCTGGATCAGGATGGCGTCGCCCTGCCCGACGTCGAGCACAGTCACCACGAGCACCGCGGGTGGCCGCGTGGCGACCGCAAGCCAGAGCGCCGTCGCGGCGAGGGCCGCCGCCACGCCCGCCGTGCGAGCGGCCCGTGGGGGGTGCCACGTCCCACGGGCGACCGCGACCATCGCGCCCAGCGCACAGTAGGCCGCGGCGGCCGCAGGCGGCGGGACCGGCGGCGTGGTCACCACGGCCCAGGGCAGCGCGCTGGTGCGCTCGGCGATCCACACCAGCGCGGCCGTGGCCGGGCGCAGGACGCCGAGCAGCGCCCCGCCGAGCGCGGGCAGCACCAGCGCGGCCCCAAGCAGCGCAAAGCCCACCGGGACCAGCACGGCCACGATGGGCAGAGCCAGGGCGTTGGCGAGCAGCCCCGCCACGGGCAGGCTCTGGAAGTGCAGGGCCAGCAGCGGCGCCACCGCGAGCTGCGCGCCCAAAGTGGCGGCCAGGCCAGTCGCTCCCATGGCAAGGACCCGCCGCACGACGTGGCCCGCACGCGATGCCCTTCGGGGCACGCGCCTGCCGGCGGGCGGCCCCGGACTGGGAGCCGCCCGCGAGGGCGATGCCCCGATCGCGGCCGCCAGCGTCGGCGCCAGGTAGAGCAGTCCCCACGTCGCCGCAAACGACAGCTGGAAGCCCACGTCGAACAGCACGGCGGGATTGGCCGCCATCAGGCCGAGAGCAGCCGCTGCGAGCGCCACGGCGGGATCGCGCTGGCGTCCGGTGGCCGAGGCCACCAGGGCCAGCGCGGTCATGAGCACGGCCCGGCCCACCGATGGCGCCCAGCCCACCAGCGCCGCGAACACGCCGATCCCTGCACCGACGAGCCCCGCCCGCGCCCACCGGGGCAGCCGTAGCGCGCTCGCGGTCGCCGCGAGCACACCGGCCACGATCGCGACCTGTGCGCCGGACACCACCATGAGGTGGACCAGCCCGGCCTGTGTGAACCGCTGGTAGAGGTCGGGTGCCAGGAACGCGTCGATGCCCAGCAGGAGGCTGAGCAACAGCGCCGCGTGCGGGTCGGGCTGCGTGCGCCGAACGACCTCGACGATCTGCCGTCGGGCTGCGCCGATGGCGGCCCGCGGCGTCCACCCGGTCCGACGCGTCACCACGAGCCCGCGGTCACGGTCGAGCACCACGACGCCCGCCAGCCCGCGCCGGCGCAGCGCGTCGCGCTCGGCGCGCTCCCCGGGGTTGCCGGCGGGCCGGCCGAGGCGGAACCGGCCGCGCACCGCCACCTCGTCGCCGGATCGCGCGGCTGGCGGCAACCCGCGCCCCGTGATCCGCACCAGGCCAAAAGCCACCTGCGCCGGGCCCGACGGGTGGTGCGCCGCGCGCTCGCTGCGGCGACCCCGCGTCACCGGATGGCCCACGCGGACCGCCTCCACGCGCACCGTGGCCCACCAGCCATGCGGGCCCGGCTCGGGACCGGCGCGAAGGGTCCCGCGGATCTCGACGGCCCGCCCGTCGGCCACCACCGGCCACCGCGGCTGCCGCGCGTCGGCCGCAGCAGCGTGGACCACCCCGAGGGCTCCGCACGCACCCAGCGCCAGCGCCGTCGCGTGCGTGGGTCGACCCCAGCGCACCACCGCCGCCCATGCGACGAGCAGCACCGCGAGCGCGACGGCGCCCACCGCCGGCGGCGTGGGCCACCGGGCGTGTGCGGCGATGCCGGCCGCGATCGCCGCGGCCACCCAGACCAGTGGGGGCAGGAACGCGCGCGGGCGCATGGCGTCTGCCCGGTAGATCGGCCGGCGCCCCGCGCGCGTACCGGGCCCGGGATGGTGCGGACCCGGCGGTCAGGCCTTGGCCGCCACCTCCTCGCGCAGCCGCGTGAGGAACTGCTCGAGCGGCATCGGGCCGAGGTCGCCCGCCGACCGGCTCCGGACCGCCACCGCATCGGTCGCCTGCTCGCGATCGCCCACGACGGCCATGTACGGCACGTGCTCGAGCTGAGCCTGACGGACCTTGTAGCTGATCCGCGCGTTGGACGCATCGACCGTGACCCGCAGGCCCTGGGCCGTGAGCCGGTCGGCCACGGTGCGCGCGTAGGCGTGGTGGCGGTCGGCGATCGGCAGCACCCGCACCTGTTCCGGGGCCAGCCACAGCGGGAACTTCCCCTCGTACTGCTCGATCAGCATCGCCATCCACCGTTCCATGGTGCTGGTGATGGCGCGGTGGATCAGCACCGGGCGGTGGGCCCGACCGTCCTCGCCGATGTACTCCAGGCCGAAGCGCTCGGGCAGCAGGAAGTCGAGCTGCACCGTCGAGAGCGTCTCGTCCTTGCCCGCGGCCGTGGGCACCTGCACGTCGATCTTGGGGCCGTAGAACGCCGCCTCGCCCACGGCCTCCCGGTAGGGGATCCCCAGCGCGTCCAGGGCCTCGCGGAGCATCCGCTCCGCCTGCTCCCACAGCGCATCGTTGGCGATGAACTTCTCGCGGTCGGCCGGATCGCGCAGCGACAGCTGGTACCAGGCGCCGCTGACGCGGAAGTCGGCGTAGACCTGCTGGATGAGGCGCACGACGCCGGCGATCTCGTCCCGGATCTGGTCGGGGCGCAGGAAGATGTGGGCGTCGTTCATGGTCATGCCCCGTACCCGCGCCAGACCGGTGAGCACGCCCGACCGCTCGTACCGGTACACCTTGCCCAGCTCCGCGATGCGCACCGGCAGGTCGCGGTAGGAGCGCTGGGTGACCTTGTAGATCATGATGTGATGCGGGCAGTTCATGGGCCGGAGCACCAGCTCCTCGGCGTCCACCTGGATCGGCGGGTACATGTTGTCGCGGTAGTGGTCCCAGTGCCCCGACAGCTTGTACAGCGTCGAGGAGGCCAGCTCCTGGGTGTAGACGTGCTGGTAGCCGGCGGCGAGCTCCAGGTCCACGATGTAGCGCTCGACGATCCGGCGGACCGTCGCGCCCTTGGGCAACCACAGCGGCAACCCTGGCCCGACCTCGGGCACGATGTGGAACAGCTGCTGCTCGCGCCCGATCCGGCGGTGGTCGCGCCGCCGGGCCTCCTCCAGGCGCCGCAGGTGCTCCTCGAGTTGCGCGGGCGTCGGGTACGAGACCCCGTAGATCCGCTGCAGCATCGGGCGCCGCTCGTCGCCACGCCAGTAGGCCCCCGACGTGGACAGCAGCTTCACGGCGCCGATCAGTCCCGTGCGCGGCAGGTGCGGGCCGCGGCACATGTCCTGGAAGCCGTCCTGCCGGTAGAAGGAGACCCGCGCGTCGGGGATCTCGGCCAGCAGCTCCAGCTTGTAGACCTCGCCGTCCTGCTCGAACCGCCGCGCCGCCTCGTCCCGCGGCATCTCGATGCGCTCGATGGGCTGGTCGGCAGCCGCCAGCTCGCGCATGCGCGCCTCAATGCGCTCCAGGTCCTCGGGACTGAACGGCCGGCCGATGTCGAAGTCGTAGTAGAACCCGTCGTCGATGGGCGGGCCGATGGCCAGCTTGGCGTGCGGGAACAGCTGCTTGACGGCCTGCGCCAGCAGGTGGGCCGTGGAGTGCCAGAAGACCTCCCGGCCCGCTGGGGTCTCGAAGGTGAGGAACTGCACTCGGGCGCCGTCTTCCAGCGGGGCGGTCAGGTCCCGGGGTCTGCCGTTGACGAGCACGGCCACGGCGTCGCGCCGCCCCAACCGCTCGGCCAGCGCGGCGGCCGTGGTGCCGGCCTCCACCTCGTGGCGCGACCCGTCGGGCAACTCCACCGTGATACGTGGCATGGAACCTCCCCTGCCTTTCCCGTCACGACGTCACGTGTCTGGCCCGCGTCCTGCGCGCGCCCGCGCAGCCCGCGCGGCTCACATCCTCCGCATCGCCTCACGGCCTGTTCGCGCGCATGCCCGGCGCCGTTCGGCAGGCCCGGGCATTGCGCACCGGGTGGAAAACGCAACAGCCCGCCCCCCTGAGGGGCGGGCCGTCCGCGGTTCCACCCTCGTTCCGTCCGCACCGGCCCGCGGTCGCAGACCCGGTGTCAGACGCTCGACTGCGCGATCTCGGGCGCACCCGGCGGCCTTCCGCCACGGGCACACCGCCCGCGCGTGGCCGCAGCTGGGGGTGGTCTTCCGCCGATCCGGCCGGCGGGGCTCTCAGCCGGTGGCCCCGCCTCTCTCGGTCGCTGGACGCGACGTCGGCCGTACACCCGGCGTACTCGTCCCCGTCATCGCTACCGTGGAGCCATGGTAGCGACCCCAACCCGTCGCGTCAACCGCGGGTTGGCGTGCGGCCGTGGACCAGGACACGAGCCGGCCGACGCCTCACGACACCCCCGGCCAGTGGGCCGCCTGCCCGCCCAGTTCGGCCACGATCTCCAGCGAGGCGCTCTCTCAATGCCCGGGGGCGATGGGGCGCCGCCTCTCCTACTCACTCAAGCAGTTCGGCCACCGCACGCGCCAGCAGGGTGCGGGCCAGCACCGTCGGCCTGCCCACGAGCCGCCGGACCGTGTCCTTAAGGGCCAGGGTGTACCCCAGGCAGTCCAGCACCACCAGGTCCACGCCCGCCGCCGCGAACGCTGCGCACGCTTCCTCGACGCCCTCACGTCCCGCGTACGGCGAGTAGGCGCGCACGGTCACCGCACCCGCCACCGCCCCCCACCGTTCCACCTGGTGGGGAATCTGCGCCGCAGCCGGCGTGAGCACCCCGACGTGGGCACCCGGGCTGACCGCGCGGACGAGGTGCAGCAGCAGGCGCTCCGGGTACACGATGGGCCGCCGGGAGCGCAGGGGCGGAAACGGCCCCGTGCACAGGATCACGATCAGCGACGCGGCATCCTGCAGGGCGTCGATGCAGGCCTGCACCCGGGGCAGGATCCGCTCCTTGCCGACCAGGACTTCCTCGCCGGATCGCAGCCGGGAGACGAGCGTGTGGTCGTCGGGCCCCGGGCGCAGGGCGGCGATCTCGGCTGGTTCGAGCCCATCGAGCGCGCCCATCTCCACCACGCGCACGTGCGGTGGCAGCAGCGGCGTGATCTCGTCCACGATGTCGGGCCGTGGGCTCTGGCCGATGGTAATGGCGGCCACGGTGGCTACCGCGCTGGCGGTCCGGGTCGGCGTTGGCATCATGGTGTTATCTTACCCTTACCACGGCGCCGGCGCCACGGCGACCCCGGACGGGAAGAAGAACTGCCCCACCCCAGCGCCCATGGTGCCAAACGCCGTCCAGCCCGCGCCGGTCATGTCGTCGATGCGCACGACCCGGTGCATCTCGTCGGTGACGTAGACGCGCCCTGCAGCGTCCACCGCGAGGCCCGTGGGGAAGGCGAACTCGGTGGCCCGCGGGCCCAGGCCCGCGAACGCCACCCAGCCGGCGCCCGTCATGCCGTCGACCCGCACGAGCCGATCGTTGGACGAGTCGGTGACGTAGATGCGTCCGTCGCGCCCGACCGCCACGGAGGTCGGGAAGTCGAACTCCCGCACGCCCCGCCCGTGCCGGCCCAGGGTCGTCCACCCGGCACCGCGCATGTCGTCGATGCGGACGATCCGGTCGTTGAGCGCGTCGGCCACGTAGATGCGCCCGGCGCTGTCCACCGCCACCCCCTGGGGGAAGGCGAACTGCCCCACGCCGGCGCCGCGCGTGCCGAAGGCCACCCAGCCCGCCCCGGTCATGTCGGCGATGCGCACGACGCGCGCGTTGCTGGCGTCGGCCACGTAGATGCGCCCTGTGGCGTCCACCGCCACGCCGGCCGGCAGGTCGAACTGGCCGACCCCGCTGCCGCGCGTGCCCAAGGCCACCCAGCCCGCCCCGCTCAGGTCGTCCACGCGCACCACGCGGGACCGCGTGGCGTCGGTGAAGTAGATGCGCCCCCGGGCGTCCAGGGCGATCCCCGACTGGAAGGCGAAGTGACGCTGTGCTCCGCGCGCGTCGCCGCGTGGCACGTCCCCCCCGGTGGCCATCGCCGTCCACCCCGCGCCGGTCAGATCGGCCAGGCGGACGATGCGGGCGTTGCCCGGATCGTTGACGAAGATCCCTGCGGTAGCAGCCTCGCTCCTAGCGGCCGGGGTACGCGTGAGGTCGCACGCAAGCACGAGGGCGAGACCTACAGCGAGAGTCGCCAGCGCCCGCACCCGGTGCACGGATCGGCTACACGCCACGGCCTGCGGCTTCGCGGGGACGCGGGTGGCTTCCTCTTCATTTCGGGTCGGCCTCCGTGCGGACGAACGGTCCGACGGGCTGCGGAGCACAGGAACTGGGCATAAGACCCTCGGGAGTAAGGATACAGCGCTGCTGAACCGGCCCATCGCGGATGCGGAAAGGGCACCAGGGGATGTTTACGGCCCCAGGCAGACCACCAACCGCAGGCGCCCCCCTGCGGGTCCACGTCCAGCGGCTGATCCTGCTGGCCGTGGTGCCGCTGGTGGGGTTGCACCTGTACGTCGGCGGCGCCCAGCGCAGGAGCGCACGGGACGCCGCTGTCGCAGAAACGCTGCGGCTGGCCCGCACCGCACGGGAGCACCACGCGCTGCTGGTCGTCGGCGCGGCGCAGCTGCTGCCCGTCCTGGCGCGCGTCCTCCAGGACGGGCCCGGAGACTCTACCCGGTGCGCCGCCCTGCTCGCCGACCTGCTGGTGCGCTGGCCGGTGTATGCCAACCTCGGGGTGGCCGCACCCGACGGCACCGTGGTGTGCAGCGCGCTGCCCCTTCCCGCTCCCGTCACCATTGCCGACCGGGCCTATTTCCGGGGCGCGGTGCGCCACCGCACCTTCGCGATCGGTGAGTACCAGATCGGCCGCATCACGGGTCAGCCCTCGATCAACTTCGGCTATCCCCTCATCGCGCCGACCGGCGCCGTGCGGGGCGTGGTGTTCGCGGCCCTGCACCTGACGGCACTCGAGCGGGCGGCCGCGCGGATCGGGCTGCCCGAGGGCGGCGTCCTCGTGGTCATCGACCGCAACGGCACGGTCCTGGCGCGCCAGCCCCGCATCGAGGCGCTGATCGGCCGGCGCGCGGCCGATGGCTCGACGCTGGCGCGGATCAGCACGGCAGTCCACGAGGGTACCGTCGAAGGTGTGGGCGCCGATGGGGTGCGCCGGCTCTACGGGTACGCCCCCGTCGAGCACACCGCCTCACGCGGGCGCATCGTCGTGGCCGTCGGGATTCCGCTGGCGCGGATCTACGCCGACAGCGATCGTGCGACGGCGGTCAATGTCGCCGGCGTCCTGGTGGTGGCGGGGCTGGTGCTGGTCGCGGCGATGCTCGTGGCCGACCGTCAGGTGCTCCGGCCGGCGCAGGCCATCGCCGAGGTGGTCCGGCGGCTGGGCGCCGGGCACCTGGACGCCAGGATCGGGGCGGTGCGCGGCGCACGGGAGTTACGGGAGATGGCCGCGGCGTTCGACGAGATGGCCGCCGGGCTGCAGGCGAAGACCGCCGAGCTTGCCCGGTTGCACGGCGCCCTGGAGCAGCACGCCGCCGACCTCGAACGCCTGGTGGCCGCCCGCACCGCCGAACTGGAGGACGCCCGGCAGGCCGCCGAGGCGGCCAACCGGGCCAAGAGCGAGTTCCTTTCACGCATGAGCCACGAGTTGCGCACGCCGTTGAACGCCATCGTGGGCTTCGCCCAGCTGCTGGAGATGGACGGATCCACAGACCGGGACCGCGAAGCGACGCATCACATCCTCAGCGCGTCACGCCACCTGCTGACCCTGATCGACGAGGTGCTCGACCTGGCCCGCATCGAGGCGGGCCGCATGACGATCTCCGTCGAACCCGTACCCGTGGCCGACCTCCTCAGGGAGACGCTGGACCTGTTGCGCCCGCTGGCCACCGGCCGCGCGGTCACGCTTTCCTGCGCGCCGTGTGCCGACGAGGCGCTGCACGTCATGGCGGACGCCCAGCGGTTGAAGCAGGTGCTGCTCAACCTGGGGGCCAACGCCATCAAGTACAACGTCGAGGGGGGCACGGTGACGATCTCGGTTGCCCAGTCCCCCGGGGGCCGCGTGCGGATCGCGGTGGCGGACACCGGCGTCGGTATCGCGCCCGAGCAGACCTCGCGCCTGTTCGTACCCTTCGAGCGTCTGGGCGCGGATGCCACCGGCATCGAGGGCACGGGGCTGGGCCTGGCGCTGTCGCGCCGGCTCACCGAGGCCATGGGCGGAGCCATCGGCTACGAGCCGCGACCCGGAGGCGGCAGCGTCTTTTGGGTAGAGCTCCCTGCGGCCGCGAGCCCGACCACGGCCCTCCAGCGCGTGGCGCTGGCAGACGGCCTGCCCGCTGACCCCGCGGCTGCCGGGGCAACGTACACCGTGCTCTACCTGGAAGACAACGTCTCGAACCTGCGGCTGGTCGAGCGGGTGCTCGCCCGCCGGCCGCACATTCGCCTGGTGCCCGCCATGCAGGGCAGCCTGGGGTGGGCGCTGGCGCTGGAGCACCGTCCCGACCTCGTGCTGCTCGATCTCCACCTGCCCGACATCCCGGGGGAGGAGCTGCTGCGGCGGTTCCACGCGCACCCCCACCTGCGGCACGTCCCCGTGGTGGTCCTGAGTGCCGATGCCACGCAGACGCGCATCCAGCAGGTGCGCGACCTCGGCGCCGTCGAGTACCTGACGAAGCCGATCAACGTGCCACGGCTCCTGCAGGTGGTGGACGAGGCCCTGACCCACGCACGCCGGCCAGCGGGGTGAGCAGGGCGAGCACGACGGGGACTCGATGCACGGGTCCTCGCTCTCGCTCACTCCAACCGTGCGCGGCGGAGCAGCACGGCGTTGGCCGCCACGGCCACCGTGGACAGGCTCATGAACAGCGCGCCGATCGCCGGCGACAGCACCACGCCGGCCCGGTACGCGGCCCCGGCCGCCAGGGGAATCGCCACCACGTTGTAGCCCGTGGCCCACACGAGGTTCTGGACCATCTTCCGGTAGGTGGCGGCGGCGAGGCGGAGCACCCGCACGGCGTCCAGCGGGTCGTTCTCCACCAGCACGACGTCCGCCGATTCGATCGCCACGTTCGTTCCGGCCCCGATGGCCATCCCCAGGTCGGCCTCCACCAACGCCGGCGCGTCGTTGATCCCGTCGCCCACGAACGCCACCGGTCCCTGTGCGCGGAGCTCACGGACGATCCGGGCTTTGTCCTGGGGGAGCACGCGCGCGACGTAGCGATCGATGCCGAGCTCTCGGGCCACCGTGCGGGCCACGGCGTCCGCATCCCCCGTAACCATGACGACGCGGCGCCCGGTGGCATGCAGCGCCCGCACGGCTTCTCTGGCGCGCTCCCGCACCCGATCGGCCAGCGCGATCACCGCATAGACGCGCTGCGCGTCCATGAGGGCGACCACGCTCTCGCCGCGGGCCTCCGCCTCCCGGAGCCCGTCTCGCAGCCGCGCGCCAGCCCCCGGCACGCCAAGCTCCTCGGCCCACTCCGGGCGGCCCACCCGGTAGCGGCGACCGTCCCATGTGCCCTCCAGGCCCTTGCCGGGAATGGCCTGCACGTCGGAGGCGGCGTGGACCGCCAGGCCACGACGGCGGGCGGCGTCCACGATCGCCCGTGCCAGGGGGTGCGCGGAGGCCGCCTCCAGGGCTGCGGCGATGCGCAGCGCCTCGGCCTCGTCGAGCCCGTCGGCGTAGACCGCCCGCACGCCGAACTGCCCCTCGGTCAGCGTCCCGGTCTTGTCGAACGCCACGGTCCGGATCTCCCGCGCCCGCTCGAAGCTCTCGCGGTTGCGGACCAGGATCCCGTTGCGTGCCGCCAGCGCCGTCGCGTTCACGACCACCAGGGGGATGGCAAGCCCCAGCGCGTGCGGGCAGGCGATGACGAGCACCGTCACGGCCCGCTCGACGGCGAACGCTGGTGCAGCCCGGCTGGCGAGCCACAGGCCGAAGGTGGCGCTCCCTGCACCGACCGCGGCGTAGGTCAGCCATGCCGCGGTGCGATCGGCCAGCACCTGGTAGCGGCTGCGGGCCCCCTGAGCCTCGCGCACGAGGCGCGTGATCTGGTTCAGGGCCGTGTCGTCGCCGGTCCGCAGCACACGCACGCGGAGCGCTCCCTCGCCGTTGACGGCGCCCGCCACCACCTCGACATCGGGCGCTTTGGGCACCGGACGGGATTCACCGGTGAGGAACGCCTCGTTCACGGTGCTCGATCCTTCCACAACCACGCCGTCTGCCGGAATCTGTTCTCCAGGCCGCACGAGGACCACGTCCCCGACCCGGAGGGCCTCCACCGGCACGTCCTCGACCTCGTCATCCCGCACGCGGTGCGCCACCGGGGGGAGCAAGGAGGCCAGGTGCTCCAGCGCGCGGCTGGCGCCATGCACGGCGCGCATCTCGATCCAGTGCCCCAGCAGCATCACCACCACCAGCGTGGCGAGCTCCCAGTAGAACGGTTCGCCCGGCAGCCCAAGGGTCGTCGCGAGGCTGTAGCCGTAGGCCACCGTGGTCGCCAGCGCCACCAGCGTCATCATGCCCGGCGCGCGCCCGCGGGCTTCCCGCACCGCGCCGGCGACGAAGGGCCCCGCGCCGTAGAGGTAGACGGCCGTCGCCAGCACAGGCTCCAGCCAGACGAGGCCCGGGAACCGCACGGGCGGCAGCCCCAGCCAGCTGCGGACGTGGTCGGACACCGCCAGGATGGGCACGGTGAGGACCACGCACACCCACAACCGGTTGCGGAACATCTCGGGGGTGTGCCCCGCGTGCCGGTCGGCGGCGGGCGGGCGGGGCGCTTCAGGGTGCGGGTGGACGTGATGATCGGCCATGTACGCTCGCATCACGACCGCTCCACGCAGCGGCTCGCGCCCCGGATGGCAGCGACCAGCGCGCCCACGAGCGCCGACGCAGCGGGCGCCGGCGTACGCGACCATCCCGTCGCCACCCAGCGGTACGGAGGGACCTCTGTGATCGACCGCTGGAGCTCGCAGGTGCGATCCTTCCCGTCGAAGACCACGCGGAAGACCTGCGCTCCAACCCGAAACACCAGGTACCAGGAGCCGAAGGCTCGGGCGTCGTAGGTGCGCTCCAAGATCTCTGCGGACAGCGCTGCGAGTGCCTGGACAACCGCCCGCATCTGCTCGTCCGGGGAGTCTGACCGGCTCATCGGGCTCCCATCGGCCCCCCGAGGGCCATCGCATGTGTCGTTCGGCGCCCGGATTGCGAATCCCCGCCGCGCGCGGACCGCCACAACCCGCGCTAGGCGGCCTGCGATCGATCGCTCCTCCCGCTGCGCCTCCGGCTGCGTCCCCAGGGCCGCGCCCCAACCGCACGCCGGGCGGCGCGCCACGGTGCGGACAGTGCCGGCCGCTGCGCGCACTGACCGGCGGCCAGGAGTCACCCTCCCACCAGCGAAGCCCCATGAACCGATGTACCGCACCCTCGCCCTGGGACTTGGCGCCCTGGCTACACAGCTCGTGTGGGCCAACTACAACGCCTACCTGCCGCTGCTGTACGGCCGGTTCACGACGAGCAACACCCTCATCGGTCTGGTCATGGTGCTCGACAACATCTTTGCCATCGCGCTGGTGCCGTACGTCGCCGCGCTGAGCGACCGGACCTGCACGCGGTGGGGCCGGCGCACGCCGTTCCTGGTGGCCGGCATGCCGCTGACGGCGCTGGGGCTGGCCCTGGTGGCGCGCACGGCGACGTTTGGCGCGCTGCTGGCCGTGACCGTGGCCATGAACCTGGGCCTCGCCCTGTCGGCGGGACCGCTGCTGGCCCTGATGCCGGACATCACCCCCGAGGAGCGGCGCGCGCGGGCCAACGGGCTCATCACGGCCCTGGCCGGGTGCGGGGCCCTCATCGCCTTCTTCGTGCTGGCGCCGGCGTCCCGCGGGCGGCCCCTGCTCCCGTTCGACGCTGGCGCGCTGGTGGGGGTGGGGGCGCTGGCGGTGATCCTCGTGACGATCCGGGAGCCGCGCGACGCTGTGCACGCTCGGGCGGACCCGACTGCCCGGCAGCGCACGCGGTGGCTGCCAGCCGCCATGGCGCGCGAAGCGGTCAGCGCCTGCACCCGACCGGTGGTGCTCCTGGGTGTACTCGGGCTGTGCGCCGTGGCGGCGGTGAACGGCGTGCAGAACATGTTCACGCGCTTCGGCGTGCACCACCTGGGGCTGGACCCCGCCGGGGCCACGACGCTGCTTGGCTTCTTCGTCCTGACGTTCATCGCGGGTGCCGTGCCGGCGGGCCTGGCCGGCGACCGGATCGGCCGCCTGCCCGTGATGCGGTTGGGCCTGGCCGGGACGCTGGTGGCGTTCCTCCTGGCCCAGGGCGTCCGGACGCCTGCGCTGTTCGCGGCGGTGCTGCTCCTGGGCGGGCTGGCATGGGCCCTGTTCCTCGTGAACGCCTACCCCGTGCTGCTGCAGGTGATCCCGGCGGCACACGTGGGCCTGTTCTCGGGGCTGTGGGGCGCGACGAGCGCCCTGGGCGGGTTGCTGGCGCCGCCGCTCTACGGGTGGGTCGTGGACCGCTGGGGGTTCGAGGCGTTCTTCCTGCCCGGCGTCGTGGCCATGAGCGTTGCCGTGGCCTGCAGCCTGGCCCTCAGGGTCGCACCGGCAGAGCGCCGCACATGACGGCAGGTGGTGGTGCGGTCCACACGTGGTTGCATGGTCGACGGCACGATGACACCTGCTCGACCAATCCACGCCCCGGCGTCCGGCATGCAGCGAACACGTTCGCCGCTTCCTCCGGACCCGCCAGGAATCGGTCCCGGCTTGTCTAACAGCGATCCCATGGCCGGTGACGACCTGCGCTTCGGCCTCTCCGCTCTGGCCACGCTGTTGGCGATGGTGGATCCGGTGGGTACGGTGCCGTTCTTCCTGAGCCTGGCCCCGGCGACGCCTGACGGCCGGCGAACCGTGGCAAGACGCGCGTGCCTGGCCGCGGCGGGCATCATGTTCTTCTTCGCGATCGTAGGCCAGCCACTGCTGCGGTTGCTGCGGATCTCGATTCCGGCGTTCCAGATCGCGGGCGGCGTGCTGCTCTTCCTCATCGCCGTGGACATGCTCTTCGCCCGACGTTCCGGAGCCCGCGAGACCGCCGAGGAAGAAGCCGATATTCTGGCTCGCCGCCAGGACGTCAGCATCTTCCCCCTGGCCATCCCCCTGATCAGCGGCCCGGGAACCATCACTGCGGTGGTGATCCTGGTCGGGCAGGCCAGCGCCGACCTGCAGCGGCTGGGGCTCGTGGCAGTGGCCATCGTCCTCACCATGCTCGTCCAGTGGCTGGTCCTGCTGGGCGCCGAGCCGCTCCTGCGCGGGCTGGGGGTCACGGGCGTGCACGTCTCCAGCCGGGTAATGGGGACTCTGCTGTCGGCCCTGGCGGTGCAGATGATCCTCGACGGCGCACGGGCGGCCGGCGTCATTGGATGAGCGCTACGCGACATCGATGCGCTCTCGCACCACCCCACAGGACCGCTCCCACCGCCAGGGACGTAGACGCACGCCTCCGCCCCGGCGGCCGCGCCCAGCGCCTGCATGAAGCGCCGAATTCGTGCGGTTGTGGACCGTCCGTTATTATAGGGCCGCGGTCGCGCCCAGGCGCGCTCTGCACCCTCGCCCCCTGGCGCCTGCAGGGTCGCCTTGGCACGGGAGGCGTCGGAGTGCTGCGGCGCCCGCTCCGCATAGGAAACGTCACAGTGTCGCGGCGCCGGGCCGGGATGGACACGGACACCGCTGCATGCCTCCACCTCCAGGGGGCGTCTTGCGGCGCCGCCTCACCGGGAGACGCAGACTTACCGCAGAAGCCGCCGCACGACCTTGCCCGCCGGCGTGCGCGGAATAGCATCGCGCAGTTCCACGATCGCCGGCAGCTGCGTTGTGGGCAGCCGGTGACGGCAGTACCGGAGAATCTGCTCGGGGCCCACGTCATCCGCCACCACGACAGCCTTGATCTGTTCGCTGCCGCCCGGGCCCGGGACGCCCACCACCGCCACGTCCCGCACCGCAGGCAGACTGGCGATGACGGCCTCGATGGCGGCCGGGTCGACCGTGCCCTCGGTCAGATGGATCAGGCTGCTCTTGCGGCCGGCCAGGAAGAGGTACCCGTCGTCGTCCACCCACCCGAGGTCACCGGTGTGGAAGCGCCCCGGGAGGAGTACCGGAGCGCCCGGGGCGTCGCCGAGGTACCCACGCGCCACCGCCGCCGAGCAGACGACGACCTCGCCCCGCTGCCCCGGCGGCAGCGCGCGGCCACGGTCGTCGACCACGGTGACGGTGCGGCCGCGGACCGGTCGGCCGACGGAGTGCTGCAGGTGGGGGGCCCAGGTCTGCCGGAGCGCGATCACGCCTGCCTCGGTGGACCCGTAGTTCTGGGAGATCCTGCAACCGAAGCGTCGGGCGAATGCCGCGTCGACGTCGCCAGGCAGCGGCGCGCCCGCGCTGAAGCACAGGCGCACAGAGGACAGGTCTGCCCCCTGCGCCTGGGGGGCCCGGACAAGGTGTCGGTACATGACGGGGACGGCGAACACGATCGTCGGGCGCTCGCGCCGGATCGCCTGGAGCACAACCTGCGGGTCGAAGTTGTCGTGCAGGACGACGCGCCCGCCCCGGCACAGCGGGGCCAGCGTGCCGCCGATCAGCCCGTAGGAGTGGAAGATCGATGGCAGCACCAGCGTCGTCTCGCGCGCGGTGAGCCCGATCGCGTCGGCGAACGCGTCGATTTCGTCCCACACCGCCGCGCGTGTCCGGACCGCCAGCTTCGAGGGCCGGTCGGCGCCCGACGTGAGTTGCACGATGAAGTCGTCCGGGCCCACCCCGCGGGCCGCGGGCGCATCGACCGTATACGTATACAGGAGGAGATCCGCAGCCGCGGCGACGGGCTGGCCCCCTGCCTCCAGCACCACGGCGCGATGCGACGGGCCGGTTAGGACCACGTGCGCGCCCGCGAGCACCGCATACCGGTGCAGTTCGGCCGGTGTCAGCGTGGTGGGCAAGAGCAGGGCCACGGCGCGCAGCCGCGCGATGGCCAGCAGCGCGGTCACGAACCGCGCGCAGTTCGGCAGCAGGATGCCCACGGCCTCGCCCGCCCGCACCCCGCCTCGGGCCAGGACCTCGGCGCAGACGTCGCTCTCCGCCCACAGCTCGCCGTACGTGAGGGTGACGGTGCCATCCGTGACGGCCGGCCGCCAGGGGGCGCGCGCGGCGCATTGGGCGATCGCGTCGACGATGGGGTCGGGGCTCATCACCGGACGCCTCTGGACGACGGGACACCGGCTGCTGGGCGACAGAGGAGCTGTCGCTGCCTGTGACGCCGGGGCTGCTGGCGCACGCCAGACGCCCTGCGGCACGCAGCGCGGCGTATGGGATGCACCGGGCCGGGGCTGGTGGGCGCTGGAGGACTTGAACCTCCGACCTCCTCTGCGTCAGAGAGGCGCTCTACCTCTGAGCTAAGCGCCCGCGACACGCTCATTATACGGGGCAGCACAGAACGACGACAAGCACCGGGCCGCAGGGTGGGCTGAGGCTTTGGCCAGACGGACGCACCGCACCCGGCTTCAAGGTCGCCGCACCAGTGGAGACGTCACTGCACAGGGTTGGGACGGCACGGCACCACGCAGTCGCCGTCACCACACGCTGCTCACGGCACGTCGGGTACAAGATAGGGAAGCCGCTCCCGCACGACGAGCGCCACCGGGCTGCCCTCCGGGCGGAAGACGCCCGTGGCGTCGTCGGCGATCACCGTGCGGTCCAGCGCCGGCACGTCCACCCAGTAGCGGGTGACCTGCCCGCGAAACTCCCGCGCGTGCACCGTCCCGTACAGCCCGCCGTCGTGCCCCGACGGGGTAACCAGCGTCCACCAGTCGGGCCGGACCAGTACGGTCACGGCCGTGCCGCCCGCAGGGGGCGAGCCGGCGGCCGGCATCTCGACGCCGGCGACCCGCACGACCAGCTGGGTCCCCCGCTGGCCCGCGACCTCGCCCGGCAGGAAGTTGGCGTCGCCCACCAGGGCTGCCACGTGCCGGCTACCCGGACGGAAGTACAGGTCCTCGGGGGTGCCCACCTGCAGCACCCGGCCCTGGTGCATGACCGCCACCTGGTCGGAGATGCCCAGGGCCTCCTCGCGGTCGTGGGTCACGTAGATGGTGGTGATGCCCAGCCGGCGCTGCAGCGCGCGAATCTCCCCGCGCACGCGCACCCGCAGGGCGGCGTCGAGGTTGGACAGCGGTTCGTCCATGAGCAGGACCTCGGGCTCGATCACGAGCGACCGCGCCAGCGCCACGCGCTGCTGCTGGCCGCCCGACAGCTCGTGCGGGTACCGTCCGGCCAGCCCGCCCAGGTCCAGCAGCTCCAGCATGGCGCCGACCCGCTCCCGCACCGCGGCGGGCGCCACCCGTCGCACGCGCAGCCCGTAGGCCACGTTGTCGAAGACGGTCATGTGCGGGAACAGCGCGTAGTCCTGGAAGACGATGGAGACGGGCCGCCGGTGGGGCGGCACCCCGCGCTGGGGCCGGCCGCGGACGTAGATCTCGCCGCGGTCGGGGTCGTAGAACCCGGCGATCATCCGCAGCGTCGTGGTCTTGCCGCAGCCCGACGGGCCCAGCAGCGTCGTGAACGTCCCCTCGACCACCGACAGCGTCACGTCGACGACCGCCGGTGTAGCGCCGAACGCCTTGGTCACGCGGTCGAGCCGCACGTGCTCCGCGCTCGCCGGTTGCGCCTGTCCCACCTCACACCACCGCGACGGTCAGCGCCACGATCACAGTTCGAACAGCCGCACGCGCCCGCCCAGGAGCAGGCGCAACGCGCCCAGCGCGGCCAGGGCCAGCACGATCAGGCTGCTGGCCATGGCGGCGGCCTGCCCCCAGTACCCCTGCTCGGCGAAGTTGAGGATCGACGCCGAGGCAACGCCCGTGCCGTGCGACACCAGGAAGACCACGGCGCTCAGGGTGTTGATGCTGCGCACGAAGACGTACACCAGGGCCGCGGAGAACGCGGCGCGGATCAGCGGCAGGACGACGTCCCAGAAGACGCGCAGGCCGGTCGCCCCCAGGTCGGCCGCGCTCTCCTCGATGGAGCGATCGATCTGCCGCAACGCGGCCACGGCCGAGCGGTACCCGACGGGCAGGAACCGCACGATCATGCTGAGCACGATGATGGCCCCGCCGCCGGCCAGCGCCAGTGGCGGCGCGTTGAACGCCAGCACGTAGGCGACCCCCAGCAGCGTGCCGGGCACCGCCGCGGGCAGCAGGGTCACCGCGTCGAGGACGCGCGCCAGTGGCAGCGCCCGCCGGTGCACCAAGTAGGCCAGTACCGTGGCCAGCACCGCGGCCCCGACCGCCGCCACGGCCGCGAAGCGCACGCTGTTGCCGAACTCGCGGGTGGCGAGCACCACGTAGGCGAAGTTGCGGACGGTCAGGGCGTGATCGTACCCCCACACGCGGCTGAACGCCCCCAGGAAGATCACCGCATACTTCGCCACCATCAGCAGCGAGGTCAGGCCGCAGATCCCGCACAGGCCCGCGCGCACCCACCCCGCCGGCCGCACCCCGGGCAGCGTCGCGCCCCGCCCCACGACGGTCACCACCGGCACCCGCTCCAGCCGGCGCTGCACCAGAAACAGGGCCAGCGTGGGCAGGAACAGCACGATGCCCAGGACCGCGGCCATGCGGTAGTCGGCCCACCCCGCCACCTGCGCGTAGGCCTCCGTGGCCAGCACGCGGAACCGCCCGCCGATCAGCGCCGGGTTGCCGAAGTCGGCCAGCACGTGGATCGCCACCAGCAGGGCGCCGGCGCCGATGCCCGGTGCGGCCAGGGGTACCACGACCGTGCGAAAGACGTGCCAGGGCCCGGCGCCGAGCGCCCGCGCGGCCTGTTCCAGCGTGGGGCTGATGCGCCGGAGCACGGTGCCGATCGCCAGGTAGGCGACGGGAAAGAAGGCCATGGTCTGGGCGAGCCAGACCCCGGGCCAGCCGTAGATGTTGACCTCCTGCCCGAGCAACCGGTACGTGACCAGGCCCTGGCGCCCGAACAGGAAGATGAAGCTCAACCCGCCCACGAACGGCGGCGTCACCAGCGGGGCCAGCGCCAGCAGGCGGAAGAGGCCCGCCCCGGGGATCTGCGCGCGCAGCACCCCGTAGGCGAACGCGAATCCCAGCGCCGTGGCCGTCGTCGTGGAGAGGACGACCATGAGGGCAGTGTTGCCCAGCACCACGCGCCACCGGGGGTTGGTCAGAAGGTCGTGCCACTGCGCCCATCCCGGGGTGGCGGCCACCCGGACCAGGGGGTAGACCACGAAGAGGCCCAGGAACGCGGCGGCGAGCCCATAGGTCACCCACACCGCCGGATCGCCGCGCGCACGGACGGTCATCGGCCCCTGGCGCGTCGCGGCCGCGACCACGACCACCGGTCTCCGGGAGCCACCGGCAGTCCCGGGGCGCCCCGCCGCCGACGCCTGACGGACACGTCCCTACCGCACGCCCAACCTATCGCGCGCCGAAACGGCGAGTCCACTCCCTGAGGATGGCGTCGCGGTCGCGGGCCGCGGCCTCCGGATCGTACTTCATGAGCTTGATCTGGTGGCGGGGCACCGCGCCGGGTGGCAGTTTCACGTCGGTGCGCACGGGCGTCGTGTACGAGAGATCGGTGTAGGCCTGCTGGGCCTCGCGGCTCATCATGAACTCCACGAACCGGCGGGCGCCCTCGGGGTTGGGCCCGCCGGCGATGATGGACACGGCGCCCACCTCACCCGGCGTCGGCTCGGGGATCACCAGCTTGACCGGGAAGCCCTGCTCGATCACGCGGCCGAACGAGTGCACGAACGAGATCCCGATGGCGTACTCGCCCGCCCCCAGCATGCGGGGCGGCGCCGAGCCGCTGGAGGGGAACTGCGCCACGTTGGGCACCAGACGGTCGAAGTACTGCCAACCCTTCTCCGGCCCCAGCAGCTGCAGCATGCCCGACAGGAACAGGTAGGCAGTGGACGAGGCCACCGGATCGGTCATGACGATCTCGCCGCGGAACGCGCGGTCGGCGAGCTCCTCCCATGAGGTCGGCAGCGGCCGCGCGCCGAACTTGCGCTTGAACCGGTCGACGTTGACGCCGAACCCCAGGGCGGTGTAGTAGAACCCGGTCCAGTACCCCACGGGGTCGCGGGCGGTGCGCGGCACGGCGGCGGTGATCGGGGACACGTAGGGGAGCAGCGCGCCCGCGGCCTTCATCGCCAGGTGCAGGTTGCTGGCGCCGCCCAGCACGACGTCGGCCCGCGGGTTCGGCCGCTCGGCGATGACCCGCGTCACGATGGTACCGCCCGAGCCGCGGACGAACTCGGCCGCCAGCCCGGTCCGCTCGCGGAACAGACTCACCAGCCTGGCAGCCTCCTCCTGCTGCACGATGGCGTAGACCAGCACCCGGTTGGCCTGGGCCGGCGCCGACTGCGGCACGACCGCGGCGACGAGCAGCGCGAGTGCCAGGCTCGCGACGACGCGCGGGGTGCCCCGCGGCGTCATACCCTCCCTACCGTCCATCGCCCTGCGACCTCCTGCGGCTTGTGTCGCTGCCAGACGTCAGTACCACCGCCCGCACCTCCCCTCCTGCCGCGGAGAGCGCCCTCGCCACGCGCCTGAGCACCTGCCGCGCATGCAGCCCTCGCGGCCCGCATGGCTGCCTGTCGCGTGGCGCGCCACCGCGCAGCGCCTCACGACCGCGGGGCCTGCCGGGGTGCCAGCGCGTCCACCGTCTCGCGCAGCGACGCCGCGGCGTCGGCCCCGAACGGAAACGGGTACGCCGCGACGACGTCCACACCGGCCGCGCGGTACGCATCGAAGCGCGCCCGACAGGCGGCGGCGTCTCCGACCGCGCCCAGCTCGGCCACCAACTCCGCCGACAGCGCTGCGGCCGCGGCGTCCACCCCGCCACGGGCCCACGCCCCTTCCACCGCGGCCATCTCGCCGGCGTAGCCCGCGGCGGCGAACATCTGGCTGTAGGCGGGCATGACGGCGTAGGTGGCCACCAGACGGCGCAGCACCCGCCACGCCACCTCCGGTGTCTGCGTGACCGCCGCGCGCACGAAGCAGACGACCGTGACGACATTCGGATCCCGGCCGGCATCCCGGGCGGCGCGGCGTGCACGCTCGGCCGCCCAGGCGGCGCGGGCAGGGCCCATCCAGTTCAAGATCACCCCGTCGGCGACCTGCCCCGCCAGCTGCAGCATCTGCTCGCCGAGCGCGGCGACGTAGATCGGCACCGGGTGGGACGGTGGCGCTTCCAGCTGGAAGTCGCGCACGCGGAAGACCTGGCCGCTGGTGGCCACGCGGTCCCCGCGCAGGGCGCGGCGCACGATCTCCACGTACTCGCGCATCGCGTCCAGCGGCCGGCGGTAGGCCTGGTCGTACCCGTCCTCGACGATGCTCGGGTGACCGGTGCCCAGCCCCAACACGAACCGCCCGGCCGTGAGGTCGGCAAGCGTCGCGGCGGCCATGGCCGCCAGCGCCGGCGGGCGCGAGAAGATCGGCATGATGCCGGTGGCCAGACGCACGCGGCGCGTCGCGCGGGCCATGGCGCCCAGCAGGCTGCACAGCTCGCGCCCGCGGCCTTCCGGCACCCACAGGCTGTCGTACCCCAGCCGGTCGGCGAGGACAGCGAGGTCGACCAGCGTCCGCACGGGCAGCAGCTCGCGTGGCCCCGCCGGCGGCAACAGGTCGCGCAGGACCAGGCCCGTCCCCTTTGGGCGCTGCCCGCCTGCGTGGGCCCGGCTGCGGGGCGCCAGCGCGCGCCCGGGCTGCGGCGACGTGGCCCGGCCACCGTGGGTGGGTGACGCGGCCCCCTGCGTGACATCCGGCCCGCTGGGGCGGGTTACCGGCCGGTCTTCGCCCATCGCTCCAGCAGCCGGACGCCCGCCGACCCCGCCAGCGTCATCAGCAGGTAGAGTAACGCCACCATGTTGTAGGTCTCGAACGCCCGGAACGTGCGGGCCGACAGCAGGCGCCCCGCCTGCGTCAGCTCTGGCACCGCGATGGCCGACGCCAGCGCCGAGTCCTTCAGCAGGGCGATGAAGTCGTTGCCCAGCGGCGGGAGGACGATCCGCACGGCCTGGGGCAACACCACCAGGCGCATCGCCTGCCCGGAGGTCATCCCCAGCGACCGTGCTGCCTCCACCTGGCCCCGCGGGATCGCCTGGATGCCGGCCCGGTAGACTTCCGCCAGGTACGCGCCGTACCCGATGCCCAGCCCGAGCACGGCGCGGTTGACGTCACTCCGGATGACCGCGGCGAGCCAGCGCGCCAGCCCCGGCAGGCCGAGGGCCTGCGCCAGACCCGCCAGGACGTCGGAAGCCACCGGCGCCGCCACGAACGCGATGTAGATCAGCAGGACCAGCAGCGGGACGCCCCGCACGACCTCGACGTAGAGGGTGGCCGCGGTGTACAGCACCGGGTGCGCCGACAGGCGTGCCAGGCCGGCGATGAGCCCCACCACCAGCGCCAGCGCGAACGCGGCCACCGACAGGTGGAGCGTGAGCAGGACGCCGTCCCAGAGGAACCGCAGCGTCTCGCGGTAGACGGCGGACGTGGCCACCTGGAGCGCGACCCCCAGCCCCGCGACCAGCAGGACGAGCACCCACCACGGCACCCGCTCCCACGGAATCGGGGCCAGCCGGCCGCGGGCTACTGCTTCCCCGGCGCCCGCTCGACGAACCACTTCTGGTACAGACGCTCGAGCGTGCCGTCGGCCTTCATCTGCGCCAGCGCGGCGTCGAAGGCGTCCTTCAGCGCGGTGTCGCCCTTCTTGATGGCGATCCCCAGCGCCTCGCTGGTGAACGGCTCCCCGACCTTCTTGAGCTGGCCGGCGTGCAACGCGATGAACCCATCGGCCGCGTACGAGTCGATGATCACCGCGTCCACGTCGCGGTTGACGAGGGCCTGGACGGCCAGCGCGAACGTCTCGTACCGCCGCACGGTGCCGACCTTGCCCTCCTTCTGCAGGGCCGAGGCCTTCTCGTCGTTGGTGGTGCCGGTCTGCACGGCCACGGTCTTGCCCACCAGCGAGTCGACGCCCTTGATGAACGCCTCGTCCTGGCGCACCAGGACGACCTGGCCGTAGGTGAGGTAGGGCTGGGAGAAGTCCACGGTCTGCTGGCGTTCCTCGGTGATGGTCACGCCCGAGGCGACGGCGTCGAACTGCCCCTGGCTGAGGGCGACGAAGATGCCGTCCCAGGCCGTGGTCACGAAGGTGGCCTTGCAGTTGACCCGCCGGCAGATCTCCGCCAGCAGGTCCGGGTCGAAGCCGACGATGTTCTTGTTCTCGTCGACGAACTCGAAGGGCGGATAGGTCGTGTCGCTGCCGATCTTGAGCTCGCGGCCGCCCAGGTCGGGCAACGCCGCGGCCGGCGACGCGGCGGGCTGCGGCTGCTGCTGCACCGGCGCGGCCGGGGGCGCCGGCTGCTGTCGGGCGCGATAGTACAACCCCAGCACCACCACCACGGCCAGCACCACCAGGTAGGGACCGACGCGTCCTTTCATGGCTCCGTCCTCCTCTCCCGGCGCCGCGCCCACACCTCGGGGTTCACCGGATGGGGCGGTGGCCGGTCGTCGAGTACCGCCAGGCAGTTCTCCACGGCCATCAGGGCCATCTGTGTGCGGGTCGCCACCGTGGCGCTGCCGATGTGCGGCGCGACCACGACGTTCTCCAGGGTCAGCAGCGGGTCGTCGGGCGCGATGGGCTCCTCCTCGAAGACGTCCAGGCCGGCGGCCCAGATCTGGCGGCGGACCAGCGCGTCGTAGAGGGCGCGCTGGTCGACCACCGCGCCCCGTGACGTGTTGACCAGGATGGCCGTGGGCTTCATCAGGCGCAGCTGCGCCGCCCCGATCAGGTGACGGGTCTGCGCCGACAGCGGCACGTGGATGCTGACGAAATCGGCACGCTGCAGCAGGTCGTCCAGCGATGCGTACTCCAGCCCCAGCGCGCGCTCCACGTCGGGCTTGCGGGTGCGGCTGTAGTAGAGCACGGGCATGTCGAACCCGCGCGCGCGCCGCGCCACCGCGGTCCCGATGCGGCCGAGCCCCACGAGCCCCAGGGTCCGCCCGTGGACGTCCAGCCCGGCGAAGAACAGCGGGCCCCAGCTCGTCCAGCGGCCGGCCCGGGTGAAGCGATCGGCCTCGGCCACCCGTCGGGCCGCGGCCAGCAGCAGGGCGAACGCGAAGTCGGCCGTGGTCTCGGTGAGCACGCCGGGCGTGTTGGTCACCACCACGCCCCGCGCCGTGGCCGCCGGCACGTCGATGTTGTCGTAGCCGACGGCGACGTTGCTCACCACGCGCACCCGGGGCGCGGCATCGAGCAGCGCGCCATCGATGCGGTCGGTGACGAGAACGATCAGCCCGTCGGACGCCGCGGCCTCCCGGACCAACACGTCGCGCGGCGGCGGGTAGTCGTCGTCGGGCCACGTCGCCACCTCCACCGCCGCTGCCAGCCGTTCCATCGCCGGCGCCGGCAGGCGCCGTGTGACGTAGACTCGTGGACGCGCCATCCACCGCCTCTCCCGGTGAATCGTGAAGGTACCCTTCGCGCCACCGCAAGAGCCTCCTGCATGTCCCGCGCGTGTGCAGGCGCGCTGGTACGGCCGCGGACGCGGGCGGCTGCGGGTGCGCACGGCGCGCCCCGGGGCATCCGCGCGCTGGCCGCGAGCGCGCAGTAGCGGGAGGCGGCGCGGCGGCGGCGAACTCCCCGAGCATGCGCGCGCGAGGGATGCTGGTGGCCGCCGCGGTGCTGGTCGCCACCGCGTGGGCACAGGGGGTAGCTGCCACCGGTCCGGACGCGGCGCTGGACGCCGTGCTGGCGCGCGACTACCGGCGCGCGCTCGAAGCCCAGGGCTTCCGGGTGCTGGCGCTGGCGATCACCGACCGGCGGGCCACCGGTGGGGCGCGCCGCGCCGATGTCGTCTACCTCACGCGCACGGACGCCACGCCGGCGGCGCTCCGGCGGGAGATCGCGCGCGTCGCAGCACCGGGGGCGAACCCGCGCCTGGCCCTCGACCAGATCACCGTGCGTGCGGCGCGGCCGAGCGGCCGCATCGCGCTTGCCGTGACCATCGCCGTGCCGCACCTCGACAGCTGGTTGCGCGGCCAGCTGGACGACGCCGCGTTCTACCGCACCTGGACCGTGCAGACCCCCTCGCGGTAACGTGCTACGGGCCGCGCTGCGCGGGCGCCGGCGAGCCCTACAGCCACACCGTGCGCTCCATCGCCGGGGTCCGCCGCTTCTGGGGGACCTCCTGCGGGTAGCCCACGTAGACCACTGCCACCACCCGCCGGTCGTCCTCGAGCTGGAGCAGCGCCCGCAGGTCGGGGTGGTCCATCAGTGCCGCGCCGGTGCGCATGTAGGTGCCGACACCGGCCTCGGCGGCCACCAGCAACATGTTCTGGATGGCCATGAACGTCGCGTACTCGTCCTCACGGCGCGTCTCCTCGTCGGGTGCCTGGTGGGCCGTGACGACGATCACGGCCGGCGTGGCCAGGGTGTCCTGATAGACGCGCTCGAGGGCCTTCTGCGCCTCGGGCGCCTCGGGGTCGGGCAGCGCCGCCGCGCGCACGGCGCGCCGGATCTCCGCGAAGCGCCGCTTGCCGTCGCCCTGGAGCACGTAGAACCGCCACGGCTCGGTGAGCCGGTGGTTGGGCGCCCAGACGGCGGCGTCCAGCATGCGCTCCAGCACGTCGCGCGGCACCGGGTCGGGACGCATCTTGGGAATGCTGCGACGGCGCTTGATCAGATCGACGACGCTCACGCTACCCTCCTTCGTGCCTGTCGAGGACCGCGATGGCCTCGACGTGATACGTGTGCGGGAACAGGTCGAACGGCTGCACTTCGATCAACCGGTAGCCGAAGGGGAGCAATTCCCGAAGGTCGGGCGCCAGCGTCGTGGGGTTGCACGAGACGTAGATGACCCGCCGGGCGCGGGTGCGCCCGATCTTGCGCATCACCTTGCCGCCGGCCCCCGAGCGCGGCGGGTCGAGGACCACGACGTCGGGCGGGCCGTAGGCCGCGGTGAGGTCGGGCAGCACCAGCCGCACGTCGCCCGTACGGACGTCAAGCCCTGCCAGCCCGTTCAGCGCGGCGTTGGCCCGCGCGGCCTCGACGGCCGCGGGCACGGCCTCCACCCCGGCGACCGTCGCGCCCGCCCGTGCCAGCGCCAGCGCGAACGTGCCCACGCCGCAGTAGAGGTCGAAGACCCGGTGCCCCGGCCGCGGCGCCGCGCGGGCGACGACGTACTCGACCATGCGGGCCGCCTGCGCGGTGTTAGTCTGGAAGAACGTCTCCAGCCCGATCCGGAAGCGCAGGCCGGCCAGGACCTCCTCCAGGAAGGGTCGGCCGTCGATCGGCTCGACGGCCTCCACCGGCGCCCCGTCTGCCACCCCGGGCACCACCCCGCGGACGATGCCGGTGACGTCCGGTGCGACCTGGCGCACCACCCGCGCGAAGGCCGTGGCCTGCGGGAAGGGCCCTGGGGCGGTGAGCAGGCCCACCAGCCGGTCGCCCGTACCGCGTCCTTCCCGCACCACGAGCGCGCGCAGCAGCCCGCGGTGGGTGCGCGGATCGTAGGGCGGCACCCCGGCCTCCTGGGCAAAGGCGCGCACCGCCCGCACCAGCGCCGCCGACACCTGCGACTGCAGGTAGCACGTCTCGATGGGGACGATGGCGTTCCAGTCGCCGCGCCGGTGCAGTCCCAGGGTGCCCACCGGGTGGAACGAGAACTCCATCTTGTTGCGGTAGTACCACGGGTCGGCCGCCGCCACGATGGGACGCACGGGCGGCGTCGCGATCCCGCCCAGGTGCGTCAGGCTCTCCCGCACGATGGCCTCTTTGGCCTGCGCCTGAGCCGCGTAGTCGATGTGCTGCCACGCGCACCCCCCGCAGGGGCCGAAGTGGGGACAGCGGGGCACGGTGCGCGCGGGCGACGGCTCGAGCACCTCGACCGTCGCGGCCTCGGCGAAGGTGCGCCGGACTCTGCGCACGCGCGCGCGGACCACGTCGCCCGGCGCGGCGCCCTCGACGAACACCACCAGCCCGTCGACCCGCGCCACGCCGCGGCCACCGTAGGCGAGGCGGTCGACGCGCAGCGTCAGCTCCTCGTCGCGCGCCAGGGCGGCACGGTGCACGGTCATGGTATCATCCCGCCAGATGGACGCTTATCGCTGCGTGACGAGCAAACGCGATCTGCGCACCTACCTCGACCGGCCGCTGGAGGAGGCCGTGCTGCTGCGTGTCCTGGACGCCGGCCGCCGCGCGGGCAGCGCGCGCAACCGACAGCCATGGGAGTTCGTCGCCGTGACCGACCGCGACCTGCTGCGTCGGTTGAGTCGGTGCGGCAGGTTCGCCGGCCACCTGGCTCGCGCTGGCGCGGCGGTCGTCATCGTGCTGGACGACCGCCGCGCCCTCTTCGATGCGGGCCGGGCCGCCCAGAACATGATGCTGGCGGCCTGGAGCCTGGGCGTGGCGTCCTGCCCGGCGACGCTCCACCGCGACGCCCAGGCCCGAACCGTGCTGGCGATCCCCGCAGACCGGGTGCTCGCGCCGGCGATCGCCCTGGGCTACCCCGCGCCGCGCGACCGCAGCCGCGTCGAACGCCTGATCCTGACGGTCGTGGCCGGGCGCGGCCGCAAACCCCTGGAGGCGCTGGTGCACTGGAACCGGTTCGGCGTCCGGCGCCCTACGCCAGCTGTCCGCCGGGGTGCAGGCCGCCAGCCGCCCACCCCGGACGTGCCCAGCTGATGTAGCGCTCTGACAGCACCGCCAGGGGCTTGCGGGCGATGGTGAACTCGTCGGCCAGGCGGGCCAGGATGCGGGCCAGGTCGGGGCGGCTCTCGTCGAACCGGTCGGCCGCGAGCCGGTAGAACCGCCGGCCGGCCTCCTCGTAGTCCTCCAGGCGGTGGCGGCGGATCCCCCGCGCGCTCACGGCGAGCGCCAGCGGGAACCGTCGTGCGCCCACGATGGCGTCGCCGAACAGCCCGCTGGTGAACAGGGCGAGATCGCCGATGCGCCGGAAGACCAGCGGCTGCAGCGGCGGCTCCACCAGGCCGGCCAGCTCCACCATGTCGTCGATGTTCAGGGTGTTCAGGCGCCGGACCTCGCGCACGGGCTGCGTCCGGTGCACGGTGACGGTCTCGACGCGCTCGAAGGAGACCAGGAGTTCCACGAGGTACCGGAACATCTCCTCGGCCGCCAGCCAGTCGCGCACGACGCCCGCGTCGAAGACCACCAACCGCCCATCGGGCTCCACCCGCTCCACGGTGTAGGGAATCTCCGCCAGGTCGCGGCGGATCCGCCGCAGGAGGATGGTGAACAGCAGCCGGGGCGAGAGCTCGAGCACCGCCTGGTCGTCGGCCCGCAGCCGGCGGATGATCCGGTCGTCGTCGAGGTGCTCCTCCACGCGCTCCGGATCCTGCCGCCACCGGCGCAGGTACGCCTCGCGTTCCCGGGGGTCGCCCCCACTGAGGACCTGGGCCAGGAATCGCAGGTCGGCGTCGGTGTACCGCATGCACTCCCTCACGGCCGCGCAGACGCAGGTCGCGCAGCCTCAGTCCCCATTATACCCGCACCCCGGGCCCCTCATGCCAGGCGGGGCCACGCGCAGCGCCCCGACCTTCCACAGCGCGTGGCGGCGAGGGTATAATCGGCTCCGTCATGACCACGGGCGCGTGCCGGAGAGCGGTCGTGGCGGTGCTGGTGCTGGCCGGTCCCGCGCTCGCGCAGCCCCTGACAGTCGACGTTCTCCTCGCGCGCGTCGCTGTCGACCCCCACCCCCAGCCGTACACGCTGACGGCCGACTTCACGGCCACCGTCGTGCTCTTCCTGTCCACAGGGCGCGTGACGGTTCGGGCACAGGGGACCTACCTGGAGGCGCGCCCGGCGAGCGGCGCACCCCGCGAGCGGCGGGCAACCGTCCACCAGCTGGACGTGCCGTTCCTCCTGCGGCCGTTCACCCCGGCCATCCGGAAAGCGGTCGTGGACCTGATCGAGACCGAACAGCGCCTGGCCGACTTCCTCCCTACCCAGGACATCTTCGTGCTCGAAGAGCGCGCGGGTCGCTACGTGCTGGGCGGCGTCCGGCGCGACATCGTGACCGAGGCGATGCAGCGCTACGGCCAGGGGGCCTCCGTGAACGATCCCGCGACCCGGCGGGCGCTGGCGCGCTGGTTGCACACGCCAGCACGTCGCGCCACGATCGTCCGGCCCGGACCGCCCTACGCGCTCACCGCCACGGTCGACGACGCCGGCCTCGTCCACCAGCTGGTCCTCTACTATGACTGGGGCCAGGTCGGGAGCCGCATCGCCTTCGTCCTGGTCGACGGCCGGCCGTTCTGGCGCGAGGTGCAGAGCGAGAGCTCCACGGAAGTGGCGGGGCTGGGCCGGGTCGACGGACACCTGGTGCTGGTGCTGTCCCGCCACTGCCTCAACTGCACGACCCGGTAGCACCGCAGCCGAAGACGCCCGGGGGAAGGGCTCAGGCCACTTTGCAGGAGCGGGCCACGCGCCGTGCCGGCGGGAGGAGGACCGGGCGGCATCCGCCTCCCCGCGCCAGCAGCGGACGCGCCGGCACCGCCGACCGCGTGACCGGGCCCGCGGCGGACGGCCAGGAGGCTCGGAGGTGGTCGCGAGGGGCACGCATCCGGGAACAGGCCGTGCGCACCGGGCGTTGTATTGGTTAAACTGGCAGCGCCGTCGCCCGAGCGGCGGACCCGCGGGCCAGGACGAACGGAGCCTGCCGCGGAGGAGCCTACCGCGGACGTGAAGGTGGAGTTCCTGTACTGGGAGGAGTGCCCCTCGCACGAGGAGGCGCTGGCGCGCCTGCGCCAGGCGCTGCGGGAAGAGGGGGTGGACGTCCCCATCGAGGTCGTGCGGGTCGAGACCCCCGAGGACGCCGTGCGCCTGGCGTTCCCGGGGTCGCCCACGATTCGCCTCGACGGCGAGGACGTGCAACCCGAGAGCGCCCAGGCCCGGGGCGTCCTGACGTGCCGGACGTACCGCACCGAGGCCGGCCGGCTCTCGCCGCTCCCCACCGTGGTCATGCTCCGCGCCGCGCTGCGCCGACGGCGGCTGCCTGCACAGGAGGGTGCGCATGGCACTGGCACTGCGTGAGCGACTCCAGCCGTTTGCGCTGCGCGCAACCGACGGGAGCATCGTCACGCCCGAGCAGTTCGCCGGGGCGGTGGTGCTGGGCGTGATCTTCTGGTGCAACCACTGCCCGTACGTCAAGGCCTGGGAAGACCGGATCATCGCCCTGCAGCGTGCGTACGCCGACCGCGGCGTCCAGTTCGTGCTCATCAACAGCAACGACCCGGTCGCGTACCCCGACGACTCCTTCGAGGCGATGCAGCGGCGCGCGCGGGAGAAGCAGTATCCCTTCCCCTACCTGGTGGACGAGACGCAGGAGGTGGCGCGCCGCTACGGCGCCACCCGCACCCCGGAGGTCTTCTTGTTCGACCGCAACCGCGAGCTCCGCTACCACGGGGCGCCCGACGACAACGTCGAGGATCCGGCGGCCGTGCGGGCGCACTACCTGCGGGACGCCATCGAGGCCCTGCTGGCCGGCCGGGATCCCGAGCCGGCGACGACCCCGCCGCGTGGCTGCACCATCAAGTGGCGGGCGGCCTAGCCTCAACCGTCGAGCTGGAGGACACCGGCCGCGCGTAGCGCGCCGCGCTTGAGACGGGCCAGCGCCTCGTTGACGGCGTCCAACGGGAAGGGCTCCACCTCGACCCGCACCGGGATCTCGGCGGCCAGCCGCAGGAACTCCACCGCGTCCCGACGGGTCAGGTTGGCCACGGTGCGCAGCACCCGCTCGCCGTACAGCAGGGTGTAGGGCATCTCGGGGATCCGGTCGAGCGTCACGGCGTTGATCGCCACGACACCGCCCGGCCGCACGGCGCGCAGCGCCTCCACCACCACCTGGCCGGACGGGGCGAACACCACCGCGCGGTCCAGCGGCTGCGGGAGCGCCTCGCCGGGCGCTGCGGTCCACCGCGCGCCGAGCGCGGCGGCCAGGTCACGGTGGTGGGCACCGCGGGAGACGACGGCCACCTCGCAGCCCCACCTCACGGCGACCTGGATCGCCAGGTGCGCGGAGGCACCAAAGCCGAACAGCCCCAGCCGCTCGCCCGGCCGCACCCCGGCCACGCGTAGCGCCCGGTAGCCGATCACGCCCGCGCACAGCAGCGGCGCGGCATGGCGGTCGTCGAAGACCCCGGGCAGGGGCACCACGAACGCCGCGTCCGCCAGCGCGTACTGCGCGAAGCCGCCGTCCACGTCGTAGCCCGTGAATCGGGCGCGCGCGCAGAGGTTCTCGTCGCCGCGCCGGCAGGCATCGCAGGCCCCACACGCCCACGCCAGCCACGTGACCCCGACGCGCTCGCCGATCCGGCGGCCCGCGGCGGCCGCGCCCGGCCCCATGGCGTCCACCACGCCCACGATCTGGTGCCCGGGAACGGTGGGCGCGCGGCGCGGCGGCAGGTCGCCCTCGGCCACGTGCAGATCGGTGTGGCAGATGCCACACACGGCCACCCGCAGGCGGACCTGCCCGGGGCCCGGGTCGGGCGTGGGCCGGTCACCGACTACCAGCGGCGCGGTCTCGATCGGTGCAGGCTGCCAGAGCAACGCCGCCCGCATCGCCGCCAGCGTCAGAGGACGCGGACCTGCACGATGGTCCCGCCGGCGACGCGCCGCAGTCGGTCGGCTGCGACAGCGGCGTGCGCGTCCAGCCGGTCGGTGGCGTAGTCCGACGGCGCGTAGACGAGCATCAGGCAGCGGCGCGTCTGTGGCGTGATCATCGTGCGCCGGGAGTCGCTGGTCGGGCTGCCGCACGGCCCCTGGGCGTCGGCGACCACCAGGCGCCCATCCACGCTGTACCAGCCCTTCCCGATGGCCTCGTAGCCTTCGCCGGGATGGCCGCGACGCACCGTCACCTCGTCGCCGGCCAGGCGGTCGACGTCGTGGAGGCCGATGGGCAACAGGAACTCCAGGGAACACAGGTTGCTCAGGTCGACCAGGGAGTTGATCCGGGGCAGGCCCTCGCCCCGCAGCACCCGCCGCAGCAGGGCTTCGGACGACGGGCGAACCTTGGTCGGGTCTATCCCGATGCGATGGTAGAGCTCGCGGGCGGGCCGCAGGCCAGGGATCGCCGCGGGCGGCCGCCCTGCCAGCGCCGCGCGCAGCCGCCCGGTGACCGCCTCGATCTCCGGCCCGAGGGTGGCGTCGTGCTCGGTGACCGACACGCCATCGGCCTCGATCACCGCCAGCTGCAGGTGCGGGGCCACCGATGGATCGATGCGCACGGTGATCATCGCGAAGCCTCCCTTGCCATCATGCCGCCCGTGTCACGACGTGGCAAGCTGCGATCGGGCGCGGTGGTAGGCCACAAGGGATCGCGGCGTGCGCGGCGTAGGACACCTCCGTGGGCGTGGGTGGTTGGCGGTCTCCCTCGACCGTGACGTGCGGCCTGGCGGCGCTGGCCGCAGCGGTCCTGACCGCGGGATGCGGCGGCGGGCCGCGCCTGGCGTCCTATACCTCCCCGCAGTTCGGCTACACCGTCCCCTATCCCGCGACCTGGCATCGCGTGGAGACCGACGGCGGGCGACGAGTGTGGTTCCTCCCTCAGGCGCCCCCGGAAGGGCAGCCTCCAGAGCAGACCGCCGTCGACTTCCTGGTCGTCATGACGCGCGACGACCCGGGCCCCCTGCACGAGATCGACGTGCGCCGGCTGGCGATGTCGCTGTTGCCCATGCACGGCGTGTCGGGCTTCCAGCGCGCGCCGCGCGGCAACGAGGAGATCGCCTGGTACCGGTTCGAGCTGACCGGCGCCACGGGCGGCCGCGAGTGGGCGTCGGTGGGCCTGCTGGTCACGGGCCCGAAGCGGCTGCACTACGTCGTCTGCGCCGGCGCCCTGGAACGGTGGCGCACGGAGCAGAAGGTTTGCGACGAGGTGCTGCGCGGGTTCGTTCCGGGAGCGCTGACGCGATAGGAGCCTCGAGGACCTGCCGGGCGCACCGTGGACGCCCGGCAGATGCGTACGCCGGTGTCGCGGATCGAGAGACGGCGCTCGTCGACGCCCAGGAGTGCGGGTGGGCGCTGGCTGGTGCGTGCGCCGGCGTCCCAAGGCGTGGCGAGGCCGACGGGGCGACGTTGCCGGGAGAGGTCGACGGACGGAGCCGCCCGGTGGCAGGACCCGCCGCCGTGCGCTGTCGAACTGTGCTGCGTGCCGCTGACCAGGAAGCGCAAGATCGAGCTGCTGCGGGGCGTCACGCTGTTCGCGGACCTCTCCGAACGGGCCCTGGCGACCGTGGCCGCCAAGACCGTCGACATCGCGTACGCGCCGGGGCAGTACATCGTGCGCCAGGGACAGGTCGGGACGGGCGTGTACCTGATCGTCGACGGCCACGCCCGCGTCGTGCGCGGCCACCAGACGCTGGCGCGTCTGGGTCCGGGCGACTTCTTCGGAGAGCTCTCCATCCTGGACCAGCAGCCGCGGGTGGCGCACGTGGTGGCCGAGGAGCCGACCACCTGCCTGGCGCTGGCCTCCTGGGACTTCGCGAAGGTCCTCGAGCGCCATCCCAAGATCGCGTTGGCTCTGCTGCGCGGGATGGCCCAGCGCCTGCGGACCGCGACCGCAACCCCGTCAGTGCATCAGTAACACCGTCCACCAGCAGGCCGCGGCGTCCCGCAGCAGGTCGCGGCGTTCCGGTGTCGGGCGGACGTGCTACAGCACGCCCGCCAGGACCGCAGCAAGCGCCGCGCGGTGCTCGCGCCCCTCGAACTCGGGGAGCGGACCGCCCGGCAGCACGTGCTCGGAGACGCTGCCGCCGTGCCGCAGGTAGGCCACCGGGTGGTGTTCGTTGCTGCTGTCCACCTCCACGGCCATGGCCACTGCGGGCGGGCCGTCGGCGTCGACGAACCACGCCAGCGGGACGATGCCCGCGTCGGTGATGCCCGACGCCGGGTCGAACGTCACCACCCGCGCCAGGTAGCCCCGCTGGTTGAGGAGCTCCGGCGCGTGGGTGGCCTGGGCGAGCAGGTAGGGCACGACGTCGGCGGGGGCGAGGCGCGGTTGCGGCAGGCGCAGCCCGAAGCGCTGCCTGGCCAGGTGCTCGGCCAGCACGCGCGCGTTGTGGCGAAAGCCGCCGACGGCGGCCGAGTTGCCCGGATACCCGTACTTGCGCATGCCGGGCGCGCCCTGCGTGATCGTGCCCGCGAAGTAGATACCGGGCACCGTGGGGCTCTCCCAGAAATGGGTCATGCGCGGGAGGCGTCCCTGGGTGAACGTGGCCACCCCCAGCTGCGGCAGGTCGCCCAGCGGCACCGCGAAACCCGTGGCCGCGATGACCCGATCGACCTCGAACGTGCGCACGCCGGTCCTGCGGCCCTCGGTGTGCACCCGCCAGCCATCGGCGAACCGCTCCACGCGCGCGATCGCAACATCCAGGATCCAGACGCCGCCGCCCAGGACGTAGTCCTCGTAGGGCACGATGTACTTGGCCCGCACGCCGGCGCCGCCCGCGAACACGGAGAGCACCGGCGGCCGCGGCGAACCCAAGATGATCTGGCGCGCCCACGGCAGGAGGGCGTCGGCGACCTCGAAGCCGGAGTTGCGCTTGCCCACGATGAAGACGCGCTGCCCCGCGTGCGTGTGGGCGGGTCCCACCTCGACGTAGTGCGGCACGCGCTCGAGCCCCGGGATCGGGGGCTTCCACGGCTCGGCCATGCCCACGGCGAACACCACCACGGGGGTGCGGTACTCGCCGTCCGAGGTCTCCAGCACGAAGCCATCGTCCTCCCGCCGCGTGCGCTCCCACCGGACGCCGTAGCGGGCATCGACGCCCACGCGTGCGGCGAACGCCCCCAGGCCCGCGGCCATCTCGGTGCGGGCGGGGAAGTAGGAGGCGCCGTCCATGAACTCCAGGACCAGCGAGCGATGGGCCGGCTCGTCGGCCACCAGGCTGTTCCAATCGAACCACGCGTAGGGATGGGTGCGCGGATCGGCCGGGGCGTGGGGCTTCGACCAGGTGTTGAGGCGCTGGAACAGCGGGTAGCGCAGGAACATCCCGCCCGGCTGGTCGTCGGCCGACAGGACGGCGTGGCCGATGCCAAGCCGCCGCAACGCGTACGACAGCTGCAGGCCGCCCGGGCCGGTGCCCACGATGATCAGAGGGTACCGTCCGGGCGGGTAGGGGCGCGCGGTCAACTCCGCCACCGGTTGGCGGCGCGCAGCCGCCGGGCCTGCGCCTGCAGCATGCGAAACATCACCCGCGGATGGGCCAGCAGGAACCCCTCGACCTCCGGGCCGCCCAGGACGATGCATCGTAGCGGCCGGAGCGCCACCACGTCGGCCGTGGGCGGCTCGCCCAGCAGCACCGAGACCTCACCGAAGAAGTCCCCGCGCCGCAGCGTGGCGCGCTCCACGCCGTCGATCCGCACGGCCGCGTCACCGTCGAGGATCACGTAGAAGTTGGCGCCCGAGAACCCTTGCCGGAGGATGCGCTGGCCTTCGGTGAACCACTCTTCCTCGAAGGTGTGGGCGACCGCCTCCAGTTCCGGTCGTGACAGGTCGGCGAACAGCGCCAACCCGGCCAGGACGTCGACGATCTCGTCGCGATCCACCATGGGACCCCTCCGGTCCTCGTCTCACTCACCCCCGACAGCGGCGAGCCGCTCGGCGACCCGCCCGCTGTCCCAGGCCGCGCCCAGCCGGTCGAACGCCGCCCGGGCGGCTTCCCAGGCGCCCAGAGCGCCGTCGCGATCCCCGGCGGCCAGCAGGGCCTCGCCGCCCACCACCTGTACCTGTCCCACCTCGTAGGGCCGGGCGATCGGCAGCGCGGCCAGCCTGGCCAGCGCGGCGTCGGTGGCCGCGCAAGCCAGCCCGGCCTGCCCCGCCAGCAACGCCAGACGGGCGCGGGCGCGATCCACCCGCACCTGGGTGACGACGTGGCCCACCCGCCCCGCCACCTCGTCGGCCACCTGCGCCGCCTGGGCGGCGGCCTCGACCTCGCCCAGCGTGGCGAAGAACTCGGCCGCGACGCCGTTCGCCTGACAGCCACACACGATGCACGCCAGGCGGTCGCGGGCCTCCAGCGCGCGGGCCATGGCCGTCCGCGCCGCATCACGGTCGCCCAACCGCAGGTACACGCGCGCCAGATCGTGGTTCAGCCAGATCGGTGCGTGAAAGCGAGGTCGCGCCAGGGCCTGCTCGAAGATCGTACGGGCATCCTCCAGCCGGCCGCGGGCCATGGCCAGGTTGCCGCGGAAGTACGGCAGCACGATCAGCGTGCCGAACTCGTGCACCTGTCCGCCCGCCTCCTCCACCAGCGCCCGGGCACCCTCCAGGTGGGCGTCCGCCTGCTCCCAGTTCCCGCGCAGGAACTCGATCCACCCCAACAACGTGCGCACGCGGGCCTCGTCACTGGTCGCCTCCACCTGCTCGGCGTGCCGCAGCGCGCGGTATCCCAGCCGGATCATCTCCTCGTCCACCTGGCTGCGGGTCCACGCGTCGCTGAGCAGCGCCAGCGTGGCCTCGCCCAGCAGACGGTCGTCACGTGCCTCCTCGACCTGCCGCACCCACGCGCGGATCAGGGCTGGCCCCTCGTCGCCCAAGAGCGGCAGCAACGCCGGATGCGACAGCTGGCCATAGGCCAGGGCGCGCGCTCGCCGGCCGCCCACCCGATCCGCGATCGCCACCGCGCGCCGCGCCGCGACCAGCGCCGCCTCGTAGCGGGGCGGCGGCAGCAGCAGGATCCGCGACTGGACGCGGTGCAGCTCGCTCCACAGCGGATCCTCCGCCGGCAGCAACGCCTCGGCGCGTCCCAGCAGTGCCTGGGCCTCGTCGGGCGCGTTCAGCAGGACCTTGGCGTTGGCCGCCTCGATGAACGCCCGGGCCGCACGCACGGGCTCCCGGACGGGATCGACGTGGTCGATCACGGCCTGCCACACCGCCAGGCGCTCCTGGGCACTCCTGCCCTGCACGTGCGGGTAGAGCTCGCCCAGCACCTCACAGATCGCCGCGCGCCGCGCCCCGTCGCCGACGTCGGCGGCCACGGCGCACGCCTGTTCGAGCAGCCCCACGGCCTCGCCCACGGCATACCGCTCAGCGGCCTGCATGCCCGCGCGGTGCAGGTAGGGCAGCGCGCGGGCTGGCGCGCCGCCCCGCAGGAAGTGAATGCCGATGGGCTTGGCCATCGCCTCGGCCTCGGCGCCCGCCAGACGCTCCATGGCCTCGGCCACCTGCAGGTGGAGCGCCGCCTGGTGCCGGGTGAGCAGGCTCGCGTACGCCACGTCGCGCACCAGCGGATGGGTGAACTGGTAGACGGGGTCGGGCGCCAGGGGATCCGGGCACGTCAGCAGGTCGGCCGCCTCGAGCGCCGCCAGCGCGCCGGCTGCGTCCGCACCGGCGGCCAGTGCCTCCGCCAGCGAGCGCGTGATCGCGGTGCCGGCGACGGCCGCGACCTGGACGAGGTCCCGTACCGGTCCGGGCAGTCGGTCCAGGCGCGCCAGCACCGCTGCCTGGATGCTGTCGGGCAGCACACCCTCCACTGCGCCACGCACCTGCACCTGGCCCTGGGCGTCGATGACGATGACGCCGGCATGCCGCAACGTGGCCACCAGCTCGTTCAGGTAGAACGGGTTGCCGCCGGCGCGGCCGACGATGGTGCGCGCCACCGCCGGCCGTAGCGCGCCCCCCACCAGCGCGTCCAGCAGGCGCAGCGCGTCGGCGTCCTCCAGCGGCTCGAGCTGCAGCGTGTGCGCGGCGGTGCGAAGGCCCCAGCCCGGGGGCGCGTCGCCGGCGCGCAGCGTCCCGACCAGCAGCATGGGCGTCGCGGCCAGGCGCTCGACGAAGAAGGGCAGCACCTCGCGGGTTCCCGCGTCGGCCCACTGGAGGTCCTCGATCCAGACCACCGTCGGCCGCACCAGCATGCGCCGGATCGCCTCCGCGGCCAGCACCAGCGCGGTCTCCCGGCTTGCCGCCTCGTCGGGCGGCACGTCGGCTAGCCCGAACAGCCGGCTGAGGACGCCCGCCGCGTCGTGCGCGCGGTCGCCCAGCGGAATGCGCGCGGCCACGTCCGCCACCGTGACCTGCGGCGGCAAGCCGGCCAGCTGCCGGAACAGCTCGGCCAGTGGCGCCAGGCTCTGTCCGCCGTAGGGCGGGCAGGAGGCGCGGAGCACCGCCGTGCCCTCGGGCAGGTGCGCGACGAACTCCTCGACGAGCCGCGTCTTGCCGACGCCGGGATCGCCGACGACCACGGCCACCTGGGCCCGCCCGCGCATGGCCCGGGCGCACAGGTCGCGCAACACGGCCAGGTCGGGTTCACGGTCGACAAAGGGCGGGCGCGCGATGGGCTCGACCTCGAGCCGTTCAGCGACCACCTCGTAGACCGGCACCGGCTCGGCCTTGCCCCGCACCTCAAGGGTGCCCAGCGAGCGACACTGGAACGCGTCGCGCACCTGGCGGTAGACGGCGTCGGAGACGAGCACCCCGCCTGCCGGCGCCGCGCGCTGCAGGCGGGACGCCAGGTTCACCGCGTCGCCCATCACCGTCCACTGCGCACCGCCCGCCGGCCCCACCTGTCCCCACACGACCGGCCCGGTGTGGAGACCGATACGGAGCCGCACCGGCTGGCCCAGCCGCCCGGCGACCGCCGCCCCGTGGGCGGCGATGGCGCGCTGCATGGCCAGGGCGGCGCGCACGGCGCGGCGCGCATCGTCCTCGTGGGCCACGGGCGCCCCGAAGAGCGCCATCAGGCTGTCGCCGATGACCTTGTCGACGTGGCCGCCGACCGCCGTCACCTCGGCGCCGAGCAGCGCGAACACCTCGTTCATGGCATCGGTGACGATCTCAGGGTCCAGCCGCTCGGCGATGGCCGTGAAGCCGACGACGTCGGCGAACAGCACCGTGACGATCCGGCGCTGGCTGCCCGCCTCGGGACGCGGCGTCGTCATGGCGGCTAGCGGAACACCACGCCCAAGCCCAGGGCGAGGCCGTAGCCGGTCGCCGCCTCGAGCCAGGGGCCGGGCTCGTGCCGATCGGCGACCGCACGCAGCACGAAGGGCAGCGCGCCCAGCGGCCACAGCACCGGCGCGGCGAACAGCACGAGCGACAGCGCGAGCCCGCGCGCGGCGATCCCTTCGACGCGCAGCCGCGGCAGCAGCCACTGCACGGGCTCGGCACGGGTGGCGAACGCGGCGGCCACCTGGAACGTCATGATGGCGCCTGCGAACGTGGCGGCGACGTAGGGCACGGCGTAGTAGAGCACGCCCGTCGTCGCCGGCGACCGGTAGATGATCTCCGCGCCCAGGGGCAGGCCCGCGGCGGTCACCGCCAGGCCCAACACGGCCAGGTGCAACGCCTGATCCGCAAGGAAGAGGCCCAGCGACGCCGGACCGCGTGCGGGGCTGGCGGCCACCTTCCACCGGTCGATGAGATAGTGCGCGACGGCCAGCGGCGCGAGCAGCACCGGCCAGATCCGCACGAACGGCGCGACGAGCACCGCGGTGACCGCCGCGTGGATCACCGTGTGGATCACCAACCCCGGCGGCCGTCGCTTCGCCTCTACCAGCTCGTATGGCTGCAGGACGAAGTCAGCGATGAGGTGTGCGAGGACGAAATAGAGCCACGCGGGCAGGCCGGCACCTCGATGGGCACGCCGTGCTACCGCTACTGCGCCATCGCCTGGCGAATATCCTGCAATGCCCCGCTTTCCACACCGGCGCCGCGCCCTGCGCACTGCACCGTCCCCTGGCGGACAGCCTGTAAGCTCCGGAGGCAGTGCCGCGTCTACCGTGTCGACCACAGGGCGCGCTTGCACTGGGCGGACAGCCTGCAAGCGTCTGCAGGCCATCCCGCCCCCGGCCGCAACGGCAGGGGCGTGGGCGCGACGTCTACCGAGGCGGCCGAGCGCCGCACGCCCTGCCGCAGCGCACGGTCGCAGGGCGACACCGCGTCCCGCGCTCCCCCAGCGGTACCACCTTCGGGCCTGGAGCAGACGGCGCCCAGGAAATCGGGCCGTGGCCCCGAATCCCACGGACAGTGTCCTCGGAGACCGTCGCCTGCCGCGCCTGCGGCGCGCCCAACGCGCCCGACGCCCGGTTCTGCGCCCGGTGCGGCACCCCCCAGGGCCGGGGCTGCCCGGAGTGCGGCACACGGGTGGACGAGCACGCGCGGTTTTGCCCGACCTGCGGGATCCCCCTCCAGCCCGCAGCCGGCACCGGCCCTGCCGTCGTGCTGGGAGAAGCACGCAAGATCGTCACCGTCCTCTTCGCCGACCTGGTGGGATCCACGGGCCTGACCGAGGCGTTGGACCCCGAGGAGGCGCGGGAGGTCATCGGCAAGTTCTACCGGGTCGCGGAGCACGCCGTCGAGCGCTTCGGGGGACGCGTGGCCAACCTGCTGGGCGACGCCGTGCTCGCCGTGTTCGGGTTGCCGGCGGCGCACGACGACGACCCCGAGCGCGCAGTGCGCGCGGGCCTGGCCATGCGGGATGCCATGCCCGCCCTGAACGACCATCTGCAGGCCGCGCACGGGTTGCGCCTGGAGCTCCGGGTCGGCATCACCACCGGCGAGGTGGTGGCGGCGTCGGGCTCCACGTTCGAACGCGACGTGCTCATCTCCGACGCAGTCACGACCGCAGCGCGCCTCCAGCAGACGGCAGCGCCGGGCACGGTGCTGGTGGCCGACCGCACTTACCGCCTGGCGGCGGGCGGCATCGAGTTCCGACCGGTCCCCCCACTGTCGGTCAAAGGCAAGGCCGCACCGCTCGTGGTATGGGAGGCTGTCGCCCCACGGCCCGAGCCCGCTGAGGTCCGCCACATCGTGGCACCGCTGGTCGGCCGGCACGCCGAACTGGGCCTGCTGCGCCACGTGTACGCGCGCGCCCGGGACGAGGACGCGATCCAGCTCGTCACCGTCCTTGGCCAGCCCGGCGTGGGGAAGAGCCGCCTGCTCCGCGAGTTCCTGGCAGAGGTGCGGGACGCTGCGCCACGGCCGCTGGTGCTGCGTGGGCGCGGCACGCCGTTTGGCGGACAGGTGGGTTACCATGCGCTGCTCGAGATCCTCAAGGGCCAGGCCGGCATCCTCGACACCGACGCGCCGACGGCGGTGCGGACGAAGCTCGATCTCTGGCTCCACGAGCAGGCGCCAACGCGGGCCGACCTTCTACCCGGCCTGCTGCTCACCTTCGGCGCAGACGACGGGGTAGCGACGGACCCCGCGACGCAGCGCGAGCGGGTGTTCGAAGCCTGGACGTCCCTGCTGCTGACGCTGGCCGGGACGCGCCCCCTGATCGTCGTCTTCGAGGATCTGCACTGGGCCGACGATGGGACGCTCGAACTGGTGGAGCGCCTGGCGGGCCGCGCCGAGAGCGCCGCGCTCGTCCTGATCTGCCTTGCCCGGCCGGAACTGCTGGAACGGCGCACGGCCTGGGGGAGTACCGCCCGCAACGGCACCCGCATGCACCTGCCGCCGCTACGCCCGCGGGAGACCGAGGACCTGGCCGCAGCCCTCAGCAGCCAGGCCCTGTCGTCCGAGATGCGCCGGGCCGTGGCCGAGCGCGCCGAGGGCAACCCCCTGTTCGTCGAGGAGCTGGTGCGGATGCTGCTGGAGGGCAGCGCGCCGGGCGCGGCCATTCCCGACACGGTGCAGGCGGTGCTGACGGCGCGGATCGATCGCCTGCCGCCGGACGAACGCCGCGTCCTGCAGGCGGCGGCCGTCGTAGGCCGCGCGTTCTGGCCCTCGGCGGTCGCCCAGCTCACCGGCCTGGCCGCCGGGGAGGTGGTCACCGTCCTGGACGCGCTGGCGCGCAAGGACCTCGTCGGGCGTCGGACCGCCTCCGCCATGGCCGGCGAGCCCGAGTACAGTTTTCGCCACATCCTCATTCGCGACGTGGCCTACGGCATGCTGCCCCGGGCGCAGCGCCAGCGCGCGCACGCCGAAGCCGCGCGCTGGATCGAGGCCCGCGTGGGCGAGCGTGTCGAAGAGGTCGTGCAACTCCTCGCCGAGCACCTCACCGAGTCGGGTGACGACAGCAGGGCCGTCGGCTACCTCCAGCGGGCCGGCGCCAAGGCCCTGCGGCTCTACGAAAAGGACCGGGCGGTTGCCCTGTATTCCCAGGCCCTCGACGCCGCGGCGCGCGCCGGGGCCGGGCCCGCGGACGTGGCCCCGCTCTACCTCGGTCGCGGCGATGCGCACGAGCTCGACGGCCGCTACGACGCGGCCGCAGACGACTACGCCCGCGGGCTGGAGGCCGCGCGGGCTGCCGGTGCGACGGGACTGGAGGCCGTCCTCGAAACCCGGCTGGGGCTCGCCGACCACCGCCGCGCCCGGGTGGACGACGCCGAAGCCCACTACACGCGCGCGGCCGTGCTGGCCCGTGCCGCGGGCGACGACGCCACGCTGGCCCACGCGACGGTGGACCTCGTCAACATCGCCTGGGACCGCGGCGAGGTCCGGGGAGTGCCGGAGTCGCTGGTGACAGCGATCGCGACGCTCCGCGCGACCGCCAGCCCGTCCGGCCTGGCCCGGGCCCTCAACCTGCTGGCCATGGTCCGCTTCTCGGCGGGCGACGCCCCGGGCGCACTGGCCGCCGCCGACGAAGCGCTGGCCGTCGCGCGGCAGGCCAGGGACCGGCAGCGCGAAGCCACCAGCTTGAGCTACCACAGCGTCATCAACGTGTTCTGGGGGCGGTACGAAGAGGGCATCGGCGCCGGCCGCGCCGCTAACGCCCTGGCCGAGGAGATCAAGGACCCCCGGCGCGCGGCCTTCGCGACCACCTTCATCGCCCGCGGCCTGGTGGGGCTGGGCGCGTGGGGAGAGGCCCTGCACCTGCTGGAAGAGTGGCTCCCGCGCCTGCACCAGGTCGCGCCAATCCACGTGCCGTTCGCCCTCTGCGGGCTCGGCATGGTCTGCTTCGAGCTCGACGACGCCCCGCGGGCCCGGCGTGCGCTCGACGTCGCACCCGTGCCCGCTACCCAACATCCCTCATGGCGCGAGGCCGCGCTGCTCTACGACCTGTACGTCGCGCGGCTCGAGCACGACCGCTCGGCCCTCGACCGTGTGCTCGACGAGCTGCTCGCGCTCCCCACCGGCATCTTCGTGCCCGACGACGCCGAGGCGGTACTCCCCGTCGGCGAGGGGCTTCTCGAGGCGGACCGGCTCGACGACCTGCAGCGGTACCTGGAGCGCCGGCGGCCCGCCGTGGAGACGTTTGCGGCGCCCACGCACCTGGCGGGGCTGGCCATCCTCGACGCCCGCGTGGCCGCCCATGCACGGCGCCCGGCGGAGGCGCTTGCCCACCTGGACCGCGCCCAGGCGTACGGCCAGCAGGCCAGCGACGTCATCACCGCCCGACGGGTGCACGAGCTGCGCCTCGCCCTCCATCCCGTCGCGGACGATCGGATCGCGCTGCGCGACCTCCTCCTGCGACTGGCGGCCACCCTGCCCGATCCGGCCCGCGAGGCGTTCCTGCACACGCCCCGGGTTTCGCCCTTCGTGTCGTGACTATCCCCAGAGGATCATGACGGTCCCGACCAGGGCGAGCAGCGTCCCCGCCACCAGGCCGGGGGTGATCCGTTCCTGACCGGGCAGCACCAGCGGGCTGGCCACGATCACGACCAGGACCTGGAGGTTGTACAGCGCGGCGACGGTTGCGGCCGGCGCGCGGCTGAGACCTACGTAGAGCAACAACAGCGCCGCGGTGTTGGCGGCCGCGCTGCCCAGCAGGTCCACCCGGCCCAGGGACGCGGCAGGCCAGCGGGCCGAATGCCGCCGCACCGCCCACAGCAGGTGGGCGACCAGCGCCGACGATGCGCCGATCGCGGCACCCAGCACCGGCGCGGGCGTCAGGACCAGCGCCAGGCGGCGCATGGTGTCGCCAAGCGCGAACGCCGCTGCGCTGACGACCGCGAGCGCCAGCCCCTGGAGGCTGATGGCAGACCCGTCCGGCGTCGTGGTGTGCATGGGCGCGAGCCCTCGCGGACCCCCGCGGGCCGCGAAGCGGACGGCAGCGCTACCCCGCCTCGCCGCTGGCTGCGCCGGCCATAGCGTCAGCCACAGCCCCGCCGTCACCACCAGGATGCCGGCGATCTGCCACGGGCGGGGCAGCTCCCCCAGGATGAGCAGCCCGAACGCCAGGGTAAAGACGCTGTTGGTCAACCGCACCGTACTGGAGAGCGACGGCCCCAGACGTGCCACGCTCATGTAGGAGAGGTTGCGGCCTACCAGCGTCCCGGCCAGTCCTCCGGCGACGAAGAGCGCAACGGACCCCGGGTGCACCGGCGGGAGGGCGCCCCGCCACGCGACCGCCGCCGCCAGCGCCGTGAAGACCACCACGTTCATGACGATGCTGACCAGCGCGCCGGCCTCGGGCGGGACCGCGACCATGAAGCGCCGCGCGAGCACCGTGCTCAGGCCAAACGCCAGGGCCGCCCCCAGGCCGGCAGCTTCGCCGATCATCGTCGCACCTTTGCCGCCGGGCGGCCCCGCGGCTGCGGGTGCGATCGCGCGAGGGTCGCGCTGCTCCCGCACGGAGCCGTGTCTGCAGCCGATGTCACTGGTGCCACGTGCACGCAGGCGCAGCACCTCCTGGTCGCGGCTCGCGTGCGCGCGTCTGGCACGTGGCAGACGGTGGGGATGGAGGGAAGGAGTGTCATGGTTCGTCCTTGGGGCGCGCGAGCCGCTCGGGCGTCCGTCGGGGCGCGACCCGCTGGCCTGACGGTCCTGGAAGTCGTGCTGGCCATGGGGCTGGCCGCCCTGGCCGCGGCCGCCTGGACCGGGTTCCTCGTGGCCATGTTGCGATCCGGCGCGGCCCTCGAACAGGGGCTCGACGCGCAGTACCACGCCCGGCGCGCGCTCGAACGCATCGCGGAAGAAGCCCGATGGGCCGAGGCGGTGGTCCCCGACGCCGGCTGTCCGCCCGCGGGGCTGTGCACCGACCGCATGACGCTTCGCGTGCCGGCGGGCAATCCCTACCGCGGCCCCGAGTCCTACGACGTGCGCTTCCAGCACAACGCGCGCCAGCAGCAGGTCGAACGGCGGGTGGGCGGCGGCACCAACAACCTCGCAGGAGCCATCGCACGCTTCACGGTGGCCTACTTCGACGCCGACGGGCATCCGGCGGCCGAGGCCGCCGCCGTGGCCCGCGTCCGCGTGGCGCTCGTCGCGACGCGTCCGGCCGCGCCGCCGCTGGTGGTCGAAACCGACGTGCTGTTGCGCAACCGGCGCCCGCCCCCACCGCCCTCGCCATCACCCGGGCCTCCGCGGCCGTCGCCGCGTGCACCCGGCGACCCGCTCGACGACCGGTGGACGCCCCCCGGCACGCCCCGGCCCGTGCAACCCCGGTGATGGACTGGCGCCGGCCCGCCTGCTGCGCTTACGCACCGGATGGGCGGTGGTGGTGCTTCACGGGTCTGGTTCAAGATTTCGTGGAATGAAACAAGGATTCCCCCCGTTCCCCTCGTCCAGACAGCTGTGGGACCGCGCGCGCCGCTGATGCGCGGGTCACCGCGCCGGTGGTGGCGTCGCTCGCGCGCGGTCAGACGTTCGGCGGCCAGCACCTGCTGGAGATCGAAGTGGCCGAACGCGTGCGGACCGCGGTGCCGTCCATGGAGACGATGCGGTTCTCCTCCTCGGGATCAGAGGCCGTGCACGCCGCGATTCGGATCGCCCGGGCAGCCACCGGCCGCTGGGGGGTGGTCCGCTTCGACGGGCACTACCACGGCTGGCTGGACACCATCCACGCCGCGGCGCTCGAGCCGGGCGACGCTGGCGGCCCCGCCCGGCCGGCGAGCCTCGGGCAGCCCCCGGAGGCGCTCCGGCACGTCACCGTGCTCCCGTGGAACGACATGGCGGCGCTGGACGCTGCGGCACGGCGGCTGCGCGGCAGGGTGGCGGCGGTGATCCTCGAACCGATCCTGTGCAACACGGGCGTCATCCCGCCGCGCCCCGGCTTTCTCGAAGCTGTGCGGGCGTGGTGTGATCGGGACGGTGCGCTGCTCATCTTCGACGAGGTGATCACGGGGTTTCGGGTCGGGCTCGGCGGCGCGCAGGAGCTGCTGGGCGTGCGGCCCGACCTCAGCGTGTTCGGCAAGGCCATCGCCAACGGCTTCCCGCTCAGCGTCGTCGGCGGCCGCCGCGATCTGCTGGACGCCGTGGCGGACAACCCCGTGGTCCATGCCGGGACCTTCAACGGCCACGTGACCGCCCTGGCCGCCGCCCGGGCCACCCTCGACGTGCTGGTTGCCGACGACGGCGCTCTCTGCCGGGACCTCACGGCCCGGGGGCGTGCGCTCATGCAGGGCCTGCGCGAGGCGGCGCGCGCGGCGGGCGTGCCGGTACTGCTCCAGGGGCCCGGCCCGGTGTTCCACCTGTGGATCACCGACCTCCCGGAGATCACCGACGCTCGACACGCGCGGACCGTCGGCACGCGGGCCTACGCCCGCTTCGCGCTGGCGATGGTGCGCCGGGGGATCCGGCTCATGCCCGGGGGCAGGTGGTACCTCTGCGCGGCACACACCGACGCGCACGTTGCGCAGACCATCCAGGCGGCGCGCGACGCGTTCGCCGAAGCGGCTGTGGCGCTCACCGGCTAGCGTGCAGGACTCGGTGTCCGCGGGTGTGGCCCTGGTGATCCTGGCCCGTACCGCAGTTTGCAGGGCGCGAGCGCGGGGGCTGATCCACGGCGCACCCCCCGGCTGCGACGTGGCCGTGCCGACAGGCCCAGGAGCCCGGATCGCCGGCGGAGGTCGGTGAGCACCATGCGCATCGCCGCCGGCGGCCTCTGGCACGAGACCAATACGTTCGCTGCGGGTTTCACCGCCCTGGACGACTTCCACCTCGTCGAGGGAGCCGCGATGCTCGCCGAACTCGGCGGCACCCGGACGCCGCTTGGCGGGTTCCTCGACGCTGCCGCCGGTCGCGGGGTCGAGATCGTACCCACGCTCTTCGCATGGGCGCTCCCGTCGGGCCTGGTGGGTGCGTCGGCGCAGGACGCGTTGGTCGGGCGCCTGGTGGAGCGCGTCGTCGCCGCGCGCCCTGATGCGGTCTTCCTGGATCTCCACGGGGCCATGGCAGCCGAGGGGTGCGACGACGTCGAGGGGACGGTCCTGGCGACGGTGCGGGCGGCCCTGGGGGCCATCCCCGTCGGCGCCGTCTTCGACTACCACGCCAACGCCACGGCGGCGCGCGCGGCGCAGGTGGACGTCTGTGCGGGCTACGCAACCTACCCCCACGCCGATCCCTACGACCGGGGCCGGGAGGTCTACCACCTGTTGGAGCGTCTGCTCGCGGGCGAGATCCGCCCGGTACGGGCGCACGCGCAGCCACCGCTGCTGATCCCACCCCAGGGGCAGGCGACCGACGACCCGCCGATGCGAGAGATCCTCGACCGGGCGCGGATCGCCCGCCGTGGCGCGGGCGTCCTGAACGTCACCGTGGCTGCCGGGTTTCCCCACGCCGACGTTCCCCACGCCGGCCCAAGCGTGGTGGTCACGGCCGACGGTGACGCCACGCTGGCGCAAGCGGTCGCCGACGATCTCGCGCGCACGCTGTGGGAGGCTCGCGATCGCTTCCGCGTGCACGCCGTGCCGCCCGACGACGCCGTCGCGCGGGCGCTGGCCCGGCGCGACGGGCCCGTGGTCCTGGTCGATGCCGCGGACAACGTCGGCGGGGGTGCACCGGGCGACGGCACCGTGGTGCTCGACGCGCTGCTGCGGGCAGCCGCGCGCCGCGCGGTGGTCAGCATCGTCGACGCCGATGCGGTTGCAGCCGCGCAGCGCGCGGGGGAAGGCGCCTGGGTGGAGGTCACCGTCGGGGGCAAGACCGACGACCGGCACGGCGCGCCGGTGCCCCTGCGCGCGCGGGTCCTTCGGCTGGCGCGCGCCGCGTTCACCTACCGCGGCTCCTACATGACCGGCCCGCCGGGTCAGCGCGGGCGGGACCGCGGTCCTCGACGCCGACGGGATCCACGTCGTGGTGCGGGAACGCAAGGTCCTGCCGTTCGACGCCGAGGAACTGCGCTCGCTGGGGGTGGACCCCGCAGCCTACCACATCATCGTGGTGAAGTCGGCCGTGGCCTGGCGTGCCGCCTACGGCGCGCTTGCCCGGGAGGTGATCCAGGTGGAGACGCCGGGGGTGTGCACCGCGGGCCTCCGGAGCCTCCCCTACCGGAAGGTGCGACGTCCCATCGTGCCCCTCGATCCGGAGGTCGTGTGGTGAGCCAGGCGCGACGCTACGCCGTTGTGGCGCTCGAGCGCGGGCTGGCGATCCTCCAGACCCTGGCGACCAGCGAGCGCCCGCTGGCGCTGGGTGACGTGGCCACACGCACACGGCTACCCAAGGCGACAGCGTTCCGGCTGCTCGCCACCCTGGAGAGCCGGGGATTCGTGGAGCGCGGGCCCATGGGCGCCTACCGCCTCGGCCTGCGCGCGCTCCAGCTGGCCGCTGCGGCCAGGGACAGCCTGACGCTGCGGCGTGCGGCCCAACCGGCGCTGTACCGGTTGCACCTCCTCTCGCGAGACACCGTGAACCTGGGCCAGTGGCACGACGGCAATGTCGTCTACGTGGAGGTCTTGCCGAGCCCCCGACCCCTGCGGTTCGTCGAGTCGCCGGGCAGCGTGGCGCCCCTGCACGCCACCGCGCTGGGCAAGGCAGTGGCCGCATACCTCCCGGAAACCCTGGTCGTCGCACGCTTGCGAGAGGTGGGCTTGCCGCAGCTGACCCCACGGACCATCACGAGTCTTCCGCGCTTGCTGGAGGAACTCCGGCACGTTCGGGCCCGAGGGTACGCCGTCGACCGGCGCGAGACCGATCCCGATGCCGCCTGCATCGCCGCGCCCGTCTTCGACGCTGAGGGCGTGGTCGGGGCCATCAGCATCTCGGCCCCGGCGTCGCGGATGGACAGCGCGCGCATCGCCCGGCTGGCACCGGCGCTGCGCGCGGCCTGCGCCGAGGTGTCCCGCCGCCTGGGGCATCGGCCCGCGGAGAGCGACGACGACGGCCCACCACGCCAGGGGGGCGCCCCGCGCCGCGCCCGGGTAGTGCCCGGGTCGGGGGTGCCTCGCACACGACACGGAGGCGCGTCCTGAGATGGCCCACCACATGGCGCTCCACACCCCAGAGCGCCTGCCCGTCGGCGCGTTCGACGTCCGCGCCCTCGCCGCACCCGGCAAGCGCCGCTACGCACTGGTCGTCGCCGCTGCGCCCGATGGACAGGACCTGGCCTTCCCCGCCGTCGTCGTCGCGGGCGCGCGGCCCGGCCCGACGCTGCTGGTCTGCGGTGCGGTCCACGGTGACGAGTACGAGGGCACCGTGGCGATCCAGGATGTCTTCGACGCGCTGGAGCCGGAGGCACTGCGAGGGATCTTCGTGGGCATCCCCGTGGTGCACGGCGCCGCGTTCGCGGCCGCACGGCGCGAGAGCCCGTGGGATGGACTGGACCTCGCCCGCGCCTTTCCCGGCGATCCGGCTGGGAGCCCCACCCAGCGCATCGCCCACGCATTTCGCACGTACCTGCTCCCGCAGGCCGACTTCCTGCTCGACATGCACAGCGGCGGCAACGCCTACGCGATCTTCCACCTGGCCGGCTACCAGCTCCGCGAGGGGGAGCTCGGCCGGGTGCAGCGCGAGGCCGCCATCGCCTTTGGGGCTCCGCTGGTCTGGGGCACCGCGGTGCTGCCCGGACGCACGCTGTCTGCAGCCGGCGATCTCGGGATCCCCGCCATCTACGTGGAGATGCGCGGCGAAGGTCGGTGTCGGCCGACGGACCGGGCGCGGGCGGTCGGGGGCCTGCGCCAGGTGATGGCGTACCTGGGCATGCTCGACGGCTCCTACCCCACCGCGGCACCGTACGTCGTCGAGGACCCGCAGCCCGCCTCCGGCCACCTGCAGGCCGACCACCGGAGTCCCACGAGCGGCCTCTTCGTGCCCCACGTCGACCTGTGGGACCCCGTAGAGGCAGGGCAGCTGCTCGGCGAGGTGCGGCACCCCGACGGCACCGTGCTGGCCACGGTACCGGCCGTGCGCGCCGGACGGGTGTTGTTCCTGCGGACGCTCCCTCGCGTCGTTGCCGGCGACGCTCTGGCCTTCGTACTGTCACTCCCGTCCGCCGGCTCTCCCGACGGGTCCGACTCTCCCGACGCCATCCCTTGACCGGCGTCCGCCCTACGTGCTATGGTCTGACCGACATCACTCCTTTAAGGGCCGCCCTGTGAGGCGGACAAGGAGGGTCTGATGACGTACCGGCACCTGGAACGCCCGCCGCTACGGCGGGCGTGGCGTTTTCCGCACGTTCCCGCCCTCACGCATCGTCACCGTGCACGCCGCGAGCCGGCGAGCGGAGGCCGGCCATGATCCCCCGGGACGCCGTGGGGGCCGGCGCCTGGGCCCAGGCCGTGGACCAGCTGGTGCGGGCGATGGGCGGGTGGTGCAACGCCCACACGCACCTCGACCGTGCCAACACCTTCGCGCCCGAGTTCCTCCAGCACGCCAACATCGACCCCATGGGCGCGGCGGGGCTGTCGCTGCGAGTCAAGCAGATCCTGGTCGGCGAGCTGCACAAGGGACCGGCTTACCAGCCCGACAACCTCTACGCCCGCATGCGCGCCGAGCTCGAGCGCATGGAGGCCGCCGGGGTCCGCGAGGTGATCTCGTTCATCGACGCGACGCCGGACATCGGCCTGGTGGCCATCCACCAGGCCGCGCGCCTGCGCGACGAGTTTCGGGGCCGGTTGACCTTCAAGATCGCCGTCTCGCCCATCTTCGGCTTCAAGAACCCCGCCAGCAACCCGGACCGCTGGGAGACCTACCGCGAGGCGGCCGAGATCGCCGACGTCCTGGGCGGCCTGCCGGTGAAGGACCGCGCCGACGGCCGCGTCGGGTTCGACGGGCACGTGCGCATGGTGCTGGAGCTCGCCCACCGGCTGCGCAAGCCCGTGCACTTCCAGGTCGACCAGGACAACGATCCGCGGGAGGACGAGACCGAGCAGCTCGTCCAGGCGGTGCGGTGGCTGGGCGCGCCGGAGGTGCCCGACGAGGTGGGCCCCACGGTGTGGGCGGTCCACGCCATCTCGCCGTCCTGCTACGAGGAAGCGCGCTTCCAGCGCCTGGTCGAGAACCTGGTGCGCTACAACGTGGGCGTGATCTGCTGCCCCACGGCCGCGCTCTCCATGTTCCAGCTGCGGCCGCTAGTGGCGCCCGTGCACAACTCCATCGCCCGCGTCCTCGAGATGCTGGCCGCGGGCGTGACGGTGCGCATCGGGACCGACAACATCGGGGACATCTTCCTCCCCAATGGCGACGGCAGCGTGCGCAGCGAGGTGTGGGTGGCCGCCACCGCGCTGCGCTTCTACCACACGGTGGTCTGGGCCAAGCTGGGCGCCGGGGTGCCCCTGAATGAGGGCGACAAGGAGTGGATCCGCCAGGCCCTGCAGCGCGCCGCCGACGCATGGGCCGCGCTGGATGCCCGTCCATTGGCGGACGTCGCCCGGCCCGTCGTGGCATCCGCCCGCGACGGCGGGGTCGTGGCCGCGCGACGCTGAGCGCCGCAGGAGCGCCCGGCCGGCGGGGTCGTGGCACGGCACTGAGAGCTGCCCGAGCGCCCGGCTGGCGGGCAGCATCTGCGCGCCCGGACGCCGACGCACCGCTGCCGTCGCGGCAGGAGCCAGGGGGCGGCCGGCCAATTGAGCCTCGGCGGGCCTGCGGGCTCGCCGGATGGCGTCCATGTCCGATCCCGCGGCACGTGCGCGCAAGCCCCGATCCCGGCTCGACTTCGGCCGGGCGGTCGAGACGTTGCGCACCTCGCGCGCGCTCTCCCGCGAGGACCTGGCGCGCCTGGCGCGCCTCTCCCGCTCGTACGTGCAGGACGTCGAGCGGGGGCGCAAGCGTCCGTCGGCGGACGTCGTCGCCCGTCTCGCCCGGGCCCTGGGGCTCAGTACGGCGGCGTTCATGGCCTACGTGGAGGAGATCTCCGCGCCGCCGGGCGACGAAGACCGACCCGTGGCCGTCCAGCTCCCGCTGCGGCGCGGCCGCAGCCTGCCCTTGTTCGAACCCGAGGCGCCTGCGCCCGCCGGCGGACGGTCCCAGCCCGCGCTCGAGCGGAGCGCACTGGCTGCAGCCGAGCTCGGCGTGATCGCGCGCCGGCTGGCACCGCCCGACCGGTACATCCTCCTGCACCTGGCGCGCTACCTTCTGTACCGTCGACCCTGAGGTGCCTCGCCGCACCGGGCCCGGGGGGACGCCCTTCTACACCCGCCCCAGGCTGCGCCACACGTCCAGCTTCAGACGGAGCCGGCGGATCACCTCGTCGGTGAACTCCGTCGTGGTGGCATCGCCGCCCAGATCCAGCGTCCGCACGCCTGCCTGCACGGCCTCGAAGGTGGCCTCGTAGATCGCGCGCGAGACCGCCGCCGCCCGGGCCTCGGGCAGGTAGGCCAGGAGGGCGGCGCCTGCCAGGATCATGGCCATGGGGTTGGCGATGTTGCGGCCGGCCAGGCGCGGCGCCGTTCCGTGGGGCGCCTCGGCCAGAACCACCTGGGGCCGGAGCTGCTCGTCGACGCTGAGCACCAGCGACTCGGCGCTGGCGATGCTGCCGAACAGCTGCAGGACGAAGTCGCTGAGCACGTCGCCGTCCCGGTTGAGGGCGGGGATCACCAACCCCTCCCCCGAGGCCTGCAGCAACAACGCGAACACCGCATCGATGAGCTGGGGGTCGTAGGGCACGTCGGGGTACCGTTGCGCCGCCGCGTCCATCTCTTCCTTGAGCATCCCCTCGTAGGTCGGGCTGACGGTGTACTTGGGCCCGCCGAAGACCTTGGCGGACAGCGCGCGCGCGTGCCGGAAGGCGAACTCCGCCACCGCCCGGCAGTGCCGCCGGGTGATGCGCGTCGTCCGGTAGGCGACCTCCTCGCCGTCCTCCACCGCGCGCCACTCTCTGGCGTTGTACGCGTCGCCCACCGCCATGCGCACCACGGCCACGGGCGCCACCACACCGGTTACCGGCCGTGTGCCGGGGATGCGCCGGCCGGTGCGGAGGATGACCGTGGCGTCGATCCACTCGCGCAGCAGCGCGTTGGGACTGCCCACGTCGTCGGGCCCTTCGGGCGTGATGGTGGCGGCTTTCAGGCCGAACCGATGACGCCGCAGCGCCTCGGCTGCGTCGCGGACCACGGCGTTGCGCGTGCGCCGCCGGTGGGCCAGGCTGAGGTCGTACCGCTCGAACTCCAGGGGCAGGCCGGTGACCGCAGGGTCGAGGACCCGCAGCGCCTCGAGCAGGAGCTCCTGCCCCGTCTGATCGCCCTCGAGCACGACGATCCGCACCGACGTCATCTCCTCTGCACGTTCCGCCTCACGAGACCCAGTCGGCCGCCCGCGGCCGTGCGATACCGAGCGCCACGACGCTCAACGCCGTCAACACGTGCTGCGCGGAGCGGTCACCGAACACCAGGTAGAGCACCAGGCCCAGCACCGCCGGCGTCACCGAGACCGTGACGCTCGCCAGCGTCGGCCCCAGGAGCCGCCGCAACCGCGCCGCGGGATCCTCTTGGGTGCCCGGCGTCGCGGCCGCCCGCAGGCGCATCCCCCAGGCCACGGCGAGGTCGACCACGCCGACGGCGTAGAAGATCAGCGCCAGGCCGGGCACCGGCCGTCCCCGCCCCGGTAGCAGCACCAGCGGGGCCAACCCCCAGAGCGCCAGCACGATGCCCCACTGGATCCACCACAGCCTGCGCACCATCTCGTAGCTCTGGCGCAGGTCGACGCCAGAACGCCGGTCGTGCGGCATCGCGCCCCTCCGTCCCCGCGACAGCACGCCCGCGGGCCGCCGCCATCCTACCGCGGACAGATTGGCGCGACAACTGTTCACGCCACGCCTACCAAACGTCACGTCCTACAGGCGGTGCCGTCGCCTGGAGGGAAGCCCGCATGGCGCGGGGAAGGACGTCCTCCAGGCTGCCTGCGGAGCCTCCGGCGTACGGGAAGCCCGGATGGCGCGGGAACAGAGGATCCCGCGGCCGTGGGGCCTGCCTCGGGTCGTCCAGGCCCCTGCGGCTGCCGCAGCACGTGCGGGAGCGGTGGCATGGAAGCGGTCAGGGTGTCCGATCTGTGGAAGCGGTTCGACGGGGTCGTGGCGGTGCACGCCGTGTCGTTTGCCATCGGCCCGGAGGAGTTCTTCACCTTGCTGGGCCCCTCCGGCTGCGGCAAGACCACGACCCTGCGCTGCATCGCCGGCCTGGAGCACCCCACGCGGGGGGAGATCACCATCAACGGCCGGCTGGTGAGCGGTCCCGGGGTCTTCGTGCCGCCGGAGCGACGGCGCCTGGGCATGGTGTTCCAGAACTACGCCGTCTGGCCCCACATGACCGTCTTCGACAACATCGCCTACCCGCTGCGGGTCGCCGGACAGTCGCGCAGCGCCATTGCCGCGCGCGTGGCCGAGATCGTGGAGCTGGTGGCGCTGCGCGGGCTGGAGCGGCGCTACCCGCACCAGCTCTCGGGCGGGCAGCAGCAGCGTGTGGCGCTGGGGCGCGCGCTGGCCGGCCGGCCCGACCTGCTGCTGCTGGACGAGCCCCTCTCCAACCTCGACGCCAAGCTGCGCGAGCAGATGCGCTTCGAGCTCAAGGAACTGCAGCGCCGGATGAAGATCCCCGTGCTGTACGTGACCCACGACCAGGCCGAGGCCATGGCGCTGTCCGACCGGGTGGCCGTGATGGCCGAGGGGCGCATCGTGCAGGTCGGCCGGCCCGCCGACATCTACCGGCGGCCGGCCACCCGCTTCGTGGCCGACTTCATCGGCCAGATGAACTTCCTGCCAGCGCAGGTGCGCGCCAGCGCGGCCGGCGCCGCCCGCGTGCGAGTCGACGGCTACGAGTGCGAGGCGGAGAACCCCGCCGGGCTGTCCGGCGCCGTCACCCTGGCCGTGCGCCCGGAGGACCTCGACCTCGCGGCGGACGAGGGGCTGGCCGGACGCGTCGAGGTACGCAACTTCCTGGGGAACCTGGTGGAGTTCAAGGTGCGGCTGGCCAACGGTGCGCCGGTGCGGGTCCAGGCGCCGCCGTCGGCGCCCTACGACGAGGGCGCCACGGTCACCGTGGGGATCCGGCGCGGGATCGTCTTCGCCGGCGGCGAGGACGCGCCGCGCGGCGGCCATCCCTGAGCCGCCACCGGGACAACGCCTGCGCCACGACCGGGACAGGGCGCAAGCCGCGACCGGAACCGGGTGCCGGCGTTCGCCCGCAGGCCGCGTCCGTGCGACGGTACCGGGACGCCCCACGCCCTCCGCGCGGCGCGCGGCCTGGGCGAGGGCGGCGTCGTTACGCCCGCACCGCCGGCTGATAGCGCGGCAGCGCTTCCCGTAGCCGGCGCATCCCCTCGCGGATGTTCTCCCGGCTCGTGGCGTAGGAGAACCGCAGGAAGCCCTGCCCGCCCGCGCCGAACGACGTGCCCGCCAGACAGGCCACGCCCGCCTCTTCCAGCAGGAAGTCCGCCAGCCGCTTGGCGTCGGCGTCGATGGCCGAGACGTTGGGGAACGCGTAGAAGGCCCCGCCCGGGGTACGGCAGCGGACGCCGTCGATGCTGTTGAGCTCCTCCACGATGATCTGGCGGCGGGCCCGGAACTCGGCCACCATGGCGTCCACGGCGTCCTGGGGGCCCTGCAGGGCCGCGATCGCCGCCATCTGGCAGAACGCCGCCGCGCACGAACTGGAGTTGATGAGGAGCTGGGCCATGCGCTCGACCAGCTCGGGCCGCATCACCCCGAAGCCCACGCGCCACCCGGTCATGGCGTAGGTTTTGGAGAGCCCGTCCAGGATGATGGTGCGCTCCTGCATCCCCGGCACGCTGGCGATGCTGAACGGCGTTCCCTCGTAGGTGATACGCCCGTAGATCTCGTCGGAGAGCACCACCGCCCGGGTGGGCAGCACCGCGGCGGCGACCGCCTCGATGGTCCGGCGGTCGAGCACCGAGCCGCACGGGTTGTGCGGTGAGTTCAGGATCACCATGCGGGTGCGGGGCGACAGCAGGGCCCGGAACTCGTCGAGGTCGAACGCGAAGTCCTGCTCTTCCCGCAGGCGGATCGGCCGCAGCGCGGCGCCCACGAACCGCGCCACCGACTCATAGATGGGGTAGCCGGGGTCGGGGTAGATCACCTCGTCGCCGGGGTTCACCAGCGCCAGCATGGCGAACAGCAGCACGTTCTTGGAGCCGGGCGTGATGATCACCTGCTCGGGCTGCACGGGGATGTTCCGCGTGCGCGCCACGTAGTCGGCGACCGCTGCCCGCACCTCCCAGATGCCGGCCGCGGGCGTGTAGTGCGTGTACCCGTCGCGCATCGCCCGGATCGCCGCCTCGACGATGTGCGGCGGCGTGGCGAAGTCAGGTTCACCGATCTCGAGGTGGATGATGCGCCGCCCCTGGGCCTCCAGGCGCCGGGCGCGGGCCAGCACCTCGAAGGCGGTCTCCGTCCCCAGCGTGCTCATGCGCGCCGCCCACTCCAGGTCCACGCCACATCCCTCCTTATGGTCGCCTGTCGACACTGCGTTCAGGGCGCCCCGTCGGGCACGATGTGCGTGCCGGCCGCGCCGGCCAGCGCTCGCTCGAGCGCCCAGGGCGCCGTGATGACCACGGCCTCGCCACCGCTCTCGAGAAACCGCACTGCCGCCGTGATCTTGGGGCCCATGCTGCCGGGCGGAAAGTGCCCCTCGGCCAGGTAGTGCCGGACGTCGGCCAGCGACACCCGGCCCAGCGGCCGCGCCCGCGGCGTGCCGTAGTGCAGCGCCACGTGCTCGACCGCCGTGGAGATCACCAGCAGCCGGGCGCCGAGCACACGCGCCAGCACGGCGGCCGCGAGGTCCTTGTCGACAACGGCCTCCACGCCGACGTAGCCTCGTTCGCCCCGCACCACCGGAATGCCTCCCCCGCCCGCGGCGATCACGGTGACGCCGCGCTCTACCAGGGCGCGGATCGCCTCGCCTTCCACGATCTCCAGCGGCTCGGGAGAGGGCACGACGCGCCGCCACCCCCGCCCGGCGTCTTCCACCATCACCCAACCCATGCGCCGGCGCACCTCAGCCTCCACCGGGTGGTAGAACGGCCCGATGGGCTTGGTCGGGTGCGCAAAGGCCGGGTCCTGGGGATCGACCACCACCTGGGTGACCACGGTGGCCACGGTGCGGGGGATGCCCCGGGCGGCCAGCGCCGCACCCAGCGTCTGCTGGAGCAGGTACCCGATCGAGCCCTGGGTCTCGGCCCCCACCACGTCGAGCGGCTGCCGGGGTGCAACCTGCGCGGCGGCCTCGGCCCGCAGCAGCCCAAACCCCACCTGCGGCCCGTTGCCGTGGGTGACCGCCAGCATCCAGCCATCGGCCGCCATGGCCGCCAGCGGCGCGCACGTCTCGGCCAGCGCCGCCCGGGCGGCGTCGACCGACGCATCGTTGTCGCGGACCAGGGAGTTGCCTCCGATGGCCACGACGGCCAGGCCACGCATGCACGGAGGCTTCTGCGCGCTTGCGCCTATCCCTCCGCCTCACGCGGCGGCGTGACCGCACAGTGGGCCGCGCACGCGCCCGGCACCACGATCAGACGGCGCGTCGCCAGGGCGTCGTAGAGGCGCTGCCCCGCGACGAGCCGGCCCACCCCCAGCACGGGCACCAGGGGCCACAGCAGGGGGATGCGGACGGCCACGGCCAGCAGCGCATCGATGCCTTCCCGCCGCCGGCCTCGACCATCCAGGCTCTGGATGCGCCGCGCGGCACGGTCGGGATCGAGCCCGTAGCGCTCCGCCACACCGGGGTCGCGGAACGAGATCCAGCGCACCAGGCCCGCCAGGTCCAGCCGCGCCAGCCAGCGCGCGCTGCGCGTGCACAGCGGACACCAGCCGTCGTAGAAGACACGCAGGCCCCACCGGCGCCGGACCCAGGCCGCCAGCCCCCGGTACTCGTCGTCGGTCACCAGCAACGGGTAGAGGCTCAGCATGCTCCAGGCGAACGTCACCAGACCCATGAGGTAGGCGATCGCGGCGTGGAACGCCACGCCCGTCGCGAGCACCGCGTAGCGTGTCCAGCGGTTGGCCAGGCACGGCAGGAACATCAACTCGAACACCACGGTCCCGTACGTGCCCAGCACCACCAGGGGCGTGCTGCGGTAGACGACCTCCGCCCGGCCCGGCAGCGAGAACTCGTCCACCCGCAGGATATAGTAGAGCGCCGTCCCCTGTTGCCACAACTCGCCCATGGTCTTGTAGAACCCGGTGCTCAGGTAGACGAGGCTCAGCTGGGCGACGATCAGGGCCACGCCGGCGTTGTGCGCCACGGCGCGGACGGCGCGGCCGGTGGCCGCCCAGCGGGCACTCCACGCGGCGGCGGTCCGGCCGACGGGGGCGAGCCGCGCGCGCCAGACCGCCACCGCCCGACCGACGGCGGCTAGGAGGCTGCGGCACGCTCCGGGCGATCCGCCCGCCGGGTGCTGCCGTGCGCGGCGGTCCGCCCCCACACCGTGTGCCACCAGGGGCATTGCGCCGACGGCGCCGTAGGCGGCGGTGTTGGTCAGGCAGAGGAAGAGCAGCGCGATGCGCATGATGTTGTCGCCGCCATCGGTCAGCAACGGATTGCGCTCCTGCAGCGACCAGAGCACCAGCCAGTGGAGCGGCAGGACGACGCGCGGCGCCACGCCGAGCACCACCCCGAGGGCGAGGAGGAGCCCTCCCGCCAGCACCGCGTCGACATAGAGCGGGGCGCGGCTGACCGCAAAGACGTTGAGGACCGGCTCGAGCTCGCGGAACGCGTCGTGGGGGAAGAACCCCTCGGGGCCCCACAGCAGGCGCCGCACGGGCCAGTGGAGCAGGTAGAAGTACACGGCCCAGACGCCCAGGCTGATCCGGGCCAGGCTGGCGCCGATCAGCCCGTGCTCGCGGGTGACGTAGCGTTCGACAGCGCGCAGGACGCCCATCCCCTCACCGGCCGACGGCCGCGTAGGGCATCCACGGGAGCAGCAGGTAGCGCGTCGTGCCGGCGTCCGCCGGCAGATGCCTGCGCGACCAGGGCGGCGGGTCGTGGATGAGGATGCGCGCCTGCACCGCATCGACCCGCCCCGGACCCACCAGGCGGTCGCAGGCGGCCGACGCGAGCCGGCGCAGCACCAGCAGGCCGATCTCCCGCTGCCGCTGCATGCCCGGGTCGGCGCCCCGGCAGGCGGCCGCATCCGGCGACTTGCGGCACAGCAGCTGGCGCCAGTCGTCGGTGGTCCGGCCCAGGACCAGCAGCATGGCGTTCATGGGCAGGCGCAGCAGCTTGCCCATCGGGGTGAACCGGCTGCGGTGGTGCACGGCCAGCCAGGGCGTCGCGGGCGCGTGCCAGGGCGTGATCTGCGCCCCGGCGCGGCACCGCACGGTGAGGAGGAAGTTGGACCGGATCGGGCTGGGAGCGAAGAGGTGCCAGTTCTGGGAGAACCACGGCTGCTGCAGCGCCAGGACCACAGGGAGCGCCCGGAGACTCAGGGGGTTTGGTGGTGCCAGGTACAGCACGGTGTTCACCAGATACCCCGCAACCAGCGCGACCGCGGTCAGGATTGCGACCCACACCACCGCCCGCTGCACTGTCGGCTCCTCCGTCGTCAGCTCGCCGGGGAGGGGTGCGCCCTCCCCGGCTGCCTCATCCAGCTATTGCGGGTCGAAGAGCCGATCGACAGCCAGCGGCGGCGCGAACAGCATCCCTCCGATGATGCCAAAGTGCGTGGCGAAGTCGTAGGCGCGCAACGCGAAGTCGAAGACGTCTCTGGCAAACGCCAACACGGCGCGGGCGCTAATGCGATCGGGATCGCCGTAGGCGTCCCCCGCGGTTGCGCCGTCGACGGCCGCCAACGCCCCGTAGTCCCCACCGACGTCGAGCCCCGGCCCCTCCTCGACCATGACGGAGAGCGGTCCCTCCAGCGGGCGGCACTCGACCGACCCGCGCGCTTCCGCCTGACACCGCAGAACCATGGCGCCGGGATCGGCGATCGGACGGGCCATCGAGCCCCGGATCGCGACCCCCGCCACCAGCACTACCAGCACGAGCAGCGTGCTGACCGTCCGCATCCCTGCTCCTCCTCCGGGCGGCACCGTGTCGACTGCCGTGCGCGCCCATTCAGTCCATCGGAGCGGACGGCCCGAGTGGTGAGGGGGCGTCGGTCGAAAAATTGCGCCGTGTGGCGGTCAGCGGCGTGGACCCGCATTTGGCAGGCTCAATCCAGTGAATTCCCTGCGGCAGGTGCGGCGATGTTGCGGTCGGCGGCGTGGGTTCGCAGCTGGCAGCCCTGCATGGTCAGGGGGCGTCGGTCGAACGCTGCACGAGCAGGGGGCCCAGCACTGTTTCGGCGGCCGTGGCGACGACGTTCAGGACCACGTGGGTGACGGTGGACGCCTGCGTGCCCCACCGCGCGCCCACGCCGCCGAGGACCAGCGCACCGCCCATCAGGGTGAAGACCCTATCGAGGGAAAGGTCCACGACGACGTGCTTGGCCGCGAACAGCAGGGCCGTGGTCAGGATGCCAGCCGGCCGGCCCAGCGCCAGGAGGATCCGTGTCTGGATGTACCCGCGCCAGGCGAACTCTTCGACCACCGGCACGAGGAGCCCGTTGGCGGGAACGGCCACCAGCCCCACGAGCCACCCGGCGGCGCGGCGCGCTTCCTCCCAGGCGCGCTCCCGGCGCTCGTCGCGAAACAGCGCGTCCTCCCAGGGACCAAAGGCCTCGATCATGCCAAAGATGACGACCACCGCGCCCAGCGCCGGCCAGATGCCAACGCGCCAGGGACGGTAGTCCAACGCCGCCCGGGTGAGACCCTCGCGCCGGACGCGGCGTGCGAACAGCCACGCCAGCACCAGCATGGTCGGGATCAGGAGCACGACGTTGACCCACAGGACGGTGCCCGGCGTGGCCCGGGCGCTGACGGCGTCCCACCAGCGCACAATCGCCACGTCCGTCCATCGGATGGCGGCTTCGACCGTCAGCCAGAGCAGCGCCGCGCACAGCCCGGCCCGGAGGGGACCGGGGCTACCGGCGTGCGACCCAGCACCTGCCACGACGTCACGTTCCTCCAGGCGTGATCGCCACCGTGGTCCAGTGCGCCAAGTGCGTCTCTCGCAGATCTCTCACCTGCACTCGGAGCACCGCGCGGGCGAGCGTCAGCACGTGCACGCGCCGCGCACCGCCAGCCCGGAGCGCCTGCGCGCAGGCGTCGGCGGTCGCGCCGGTGGAGAACACGTCGTCGACGAGGAGCACCGTGGCCCACACAGCCTGCGCGCCCGGTGCGAATGCGCCTGCGACGTTGGTCCGCCGGGCCGCAGCCCCAGACCGCACCTGCGGGGCCTCCTGCCGACAGCGGCGCAGGGCGGCCGGGAGACACGGCACGCCCAGCCGGCTGGCCACGGGATGCGCCAGCGCCTCGGCCTGGTTGTAGCCGCGCTGTCGCAGCCGGCTGGCATGGAGGGGGACGGGCACCACCGCCTTGACCCCATCGGCCACCTCGGGCGGGATCGCGTCGGCCAGCAGAGCGCCCAGCGCGTCGGCCACACGACGCGCGCCCTGGTACTTGAACGCGTGGATCGCCTCGCGCAGAGGGCCCGCGTAGGCGGCCAGCGAGCGGGCCACGGCGTAGGCGGGCGGCGCAGCCGCGCAGGCCGCGCAGTGAGGGGAGACCGCGCGCACCGCCCGAACAGCCGTGTCCACAACCAGCCGCCCGGAGGCCGGTGCCAGCGGGTCGCCACAGCGGACGCATACCGGCGGGGCAATCCGGCACAGCTCGGCCTGGCAGCGGCCGCAGAAGACTCCCTCGCGGCTGCCGCAGGCCGCGCACCGCGGGGGAAACAGGAGGTCCCATACCCCGGCCCACACCCCATGCATCGGCCGGGCGGGGGCGACCGTGCGGGGGTGCCCGGACCACGCCCCCTATCACGGAAAGACCGCTACGTACCTTCCTTCCAGGACTCCAGGTACGCGCGCTGCTCGTCGGTGAGGCTGTCGATCGTCACGCCCAGAGCCTGCAGCTTCAGCCGTGCCACCGTCTCGTCGATCTCGGCCGGTACCGGGTAGACGGTCCGCTCGAGGTGCGCGGCCTGCGCCGCCAGGTAGGCGGCCGACAGCGCCTGGTTGGCGAACGACATGTCCATGACCGCAGCCGGGTGCCCCTCGGCCGCGGCCAGGTTCAGCAGCCGGCCCTCGGCCAGCAGGTACAGGCGCCGCCCGTCGCGCAGGGTGAACTCCTCGACGTGCTCGCGCACCCGCCGGCGGCTGGTGGCCCGTGCCGCCAGGGCCGGCAGGTCGATCTCCACGTCGAAGTGGCCGCTGTTGGCCAGGATCGCCCCGTCGCGCATCGCGTCGAAGTGCTCGCCCCGCAGCACGCCGCGGTTGCCGGTGACCGTCACGAAGATCTCGCCGACCCGGGCGGCCTCGGCGGCGGGCAGCACCTGGTAGCCGTCCATCACGGCCTCCAGGGCGTGCAGCGGCGACACCTCGGTGACGATCACGCGGGCCCCCATGCCCCGCGCCCGCATCGCCAGCCCCCGGCCGCACGCGCCGTAGCCGCAGACGACAAACGTCTTGCCGGCCAGCAGCACGTTGGTGGCGCGCAGCAGGCCGTCGATGGTGGACTGGCCGGTGCCGTACCGGTTGTCGAAGAGGTGCTTGGTCTTGGCGTCGTTGACGGCAATGATCGGGTAGCGCAGGGCGCCGTCGCGGGCCATGGCCCGCAGGCGGATCACGCCCGTCGTGGTCTCCTCGGTCCCGCCCCGGACCCCTGGCAGCAGGTCGGTGCGCTGGCTGTGGAGCGTCGAGACCAGGTCGGCGCCGTCGTCCATCGTCAGGTGGGGGCCGCCGGCCAGGGCGTCGTGGATGTGCCGGTAGTAGGTGTCGCGATCCTCCCCGCGGACGGCGTAGACGGCAACGCCGTACTCGGCCACCAGGGCCGCGGCGACGTCGTCCTGGGTCGACAGCGGGTTGCTGGCACACAGCCGGACGTCGGCGCCCCCGGCCCGCAGCGTGAGCACGAGGTTGGCGGTCTCGGTGGTCACGTGGAGGCAGGCCGCGATGCGCACGCCCCGCAGGGGCTGCTCACGGGCGAAGCGCTCGCGCAGCAACCGCAGCACCGGCATCTCGCGCTCGGCCCACGCGATGCGCCGCAGGCCCGCGGGGGCCAGGTTCAGGTCTGCCACATCGTACGGACGGTCTGCCATAGGCTCCTCGTCGGGTGTGGAGCGTCGACCCGGTTCACGGTACCGCACCCCTGCGCCCACGGCAAGGACGCGCCGTGGCGGGATCCCGGCATCGGGCGGGGGCGGCTCGGGCTACTCGATGAAGTCCTTGAGCCGCTTGCTGCGCGTGGGGTGGCGCAGCTTGCGCAGGGCCTTGGCCTCGATCTGCCGGATGCGCTCGCGGGTGACGCCGAACTCGCGCCCCACTTCCTCCAGGGTGCGCGGCCGGCCGTCGTCGAGCCCAAAGCGCAGCTTGAGCACCTTGCGCTCGCGGGGCGACAGCGTCTCCAGCACGCTCTCCAGCTGCTCCTTGAGCATGGTGAAGGACGCGGCCTCCGCCGGGGCCAGCGCGTCGTGGTCCTCGATGAAGTCCCCCAGGTGGCTGTCCTCCTCCTCGCCGATGGGCGTCTCCAGCGAGATGGGCTCCTGGGCGATCTTGTTGATCTCGCGCACGCGCTCCACGGGCAGGCCCATGGCCTCGGCGATCTCCTCGGCGGTGGGCTCCCGGCCCAGCTCCTGCAGCAGCTGGCGCGAGACCCGCACGAGCTTGTTGATGGTCTCGACCATGTGCACCGGAATGCGAATGGTCCGGGCCTGGTCGGCGAGCGCCCGCGTGATCGCCTGCCGGATCCACCAGGTGGCGTAGGTGCTGAACTTGTACCCCTTGCGCCAGTCGAACTTCTCGACGGCGCGAATCAGCCCCAGGTTGCCCTCCTGGATCAGGTCGAGGAAGAGCATGCCGCGGCCGACGTACTTCTTGGCGATGGAAACCACCAGGCGCAGGTTGGCCTCGATGAGCTTGCGCTTGGCCTCCTCGTCGCCCTTCTCCATCCGCTGCGCCAGCGCCACCTCCTGCGCCTGGGTCAGCAGCGGCACCTTGCCGATCTCCTTGAGGTACATGCGGACGGGGTCGTCGATGGCCACCCCTTCCGCCTCGGCCACGGCCTCCTCGTCCTCGTCCTTGGGCTTGGCCTCGACGTCCTTGGCGTCCTCGACGACCTCGATCCCCTGCTCGGCGAGCACCGTGTAGAGCCGGTCGACCTGGTCGACGTTCTGCTCGATGTCGGGGAACTGCTCCAGGATGTCGTCGTGGGTCACGAAGCCGCGCTTGCGCCCGACCTCCACCAGCGCCCGCAGTTCGGGCGTGAGGTCGTCGGAAGGCTGCGGAGCGGCCTGGACCTTCTTCTTCGGCATCCGTCGACTCGTCCCGGTGGGCGTCGCCATGCTACGAACCACGCTTCGACGCCGCGATCAGCTGTGCGTACGCCGCCTGGAGGCGGCGCAGCTCCTCCTCGTTCCCGCTGCGCTGCGCGGCCTGCAGCGCCTCCCACAGCCGCCGGCGTTCGGCCGCCGTCGGCTCGACGTGCGTCAGGTAGCGGAGCGCGTCCGCGATGGCCCGCTCCTTGTCCCGTTCGGTGACCGGAGGCGGCGCCAGGGCCAGGTGGGCCAGCAGCGCCGCGGCCTCGTCGTCCAGCGCCTCCCGGAGGGCGACCGCATCCGCCTCGGGCGCCCCAAACAGCGCAGCGGCCAGCGCGCGGTGGGCCGGCGTGGCGAACGCCTCGGCGGTGAGCGCGCGCGCCACGGCGCGCCGCCGGTCCGGCTCCTGCACCATCACGTGCAGGAGCAGCCGCTCGGCTTGCTCCCGTGCCCGGTCCCGCCCCGGGAGCACCTCGTGTCCGCCCCCGCCCGCGGCCGCCCGCCCGGGGCGCGCGCGCGCGCGCAACCGCTGGCGCAGAGCGTCCTCCGGAATGTCGAACCGCTCGGCCAGCGCGCGGAGGTACTCCGCCTGGCGGACGGGGTTCCTGACGGCCTGAATAACAGTCAACACTTCGTCGGCCAGGGCTACCTTCCCTTCCCGGGTCTTGACGTCGTGGCGGCGCTGCGCCCGCTCCACCCGGTAGTCGAACATGGGCAGCGCGGCATCCAGCAGACGCGCGAACGCCTCAGGCCCCGCGCGCCGGAGGAAGGAGTCAGGATCCTCGCCCTCGGGCAGCACGACGACCCGGGCGGCTATGTCGGCGTCCTCGAAGATCGCCAGGCCCCGCTCGGCCGCGGCCTCGCCCGCCTGGTCGGAGTCGTAGACCAGGACGACCCGCGACGCAAACCGCCGCAGCAGCGCCACCTGGTCAGCGGTCAGGGCCGTCCCCAGCGAGGCGACCGCCTGCCGGAACCCGTACTGGTGACAGGCCAGGGCGTCCATGTACCCCTCCACCACCAGCGCCTCCCCGGCGTCACGGATGGCGTCACGGGCCGCCGGTAGGGCGTAGAGCACCCGGCCTTTGGTGAAGACCGGGCTCTCCCGCGAGTTCAGGTAGACGGGCTGCGCGTCGTCGAGCGCACGCCCGCCGAAGGCCACGGTGCGCTCCTGGAGGTCGGCAATGGGGAAGATCAGCCGGTCCCGAAAGACGTCGAAGTGCCCGCCGCCCTGCCGGGCCGCCACCAGGCCTGCGCGCTCCAGCACCCCGGCCTCGTACCCCTTGTGTACTAACGCGGCCAGCAGGCGTTCCCATCCCGGCGGGGCATACCCCAGGTGGAACCGCCTGGCAACCTCGGGCGCCACCCCCCGCCGCCGCAGGTAGGCCCGTGCCCGCTCTCCATCCTTGCCCCGCAGCTGCGTCTCGTAGTACTCCCGCGCCGCGTCCAGGGCACGGTAGAGCCGCTCGCGCTCGGACGCCTGACGCGCGGCGTCCGGCGAGGTCTCCAGGGGTACCCCGGCGCGCCGGGCCAGCTCCTCGGCGGCTTCCAGGAACGAGAGGTTGCCCGTGCGCATCACGAAGTCGAACAGGTCGCCGCCGGCGCCGCACCCGAAGCAGTGGAACAGGCCGCGGTCCGGGTCGACGTAGAAGGACGGGGTCTTCTCCTGGTGGAACGGACACAGGCCCTTGTAGTACCGCCCGGCGCGCTTCAGCGCGGCGTGCTGGGCGACGAGCGCGACGAGGTCCACCCGCCGGCGGATCTCCTCTTTGACCTCTGGCGTCAGCAGACCCCGCCCCATGGCCTCCCCATGCCCCACCGGGCCTTTCTATGCCCGGTGGCTCTCCGCCTCTTCCTTCTGCCGCCTGGCCTCGGCCGCCACCCGCTCGGCGATGTGGGCCGGCACCGGTTCGTAGTGGGAGAACGTCGCCGTGAACGAGCCGCGGCCGCCGGTGATCGAGCGCAGGTCGGACGCGTACCGCAGCACCTCGGCCTGCGGGACCTGCGCCTTGATCACGGTCGTCCCGTCCCCCTGGGGCTCCATGCCCTGGATGCGCGCGCGCTTGGCGTTGAGGTCGCCGATGATGTCGCCCATGAGCTCCTCGGGCACCCGCACGGCCAGGTCGAGAATCGGCTCCAGCAGGATCAGCCCTGCCTGCGTGGCCGCCTCCTTCACGGCCAGGGCGCCTGCCAGCTGGAAGGCGATGTCGGACGAGTCGACCTCGTGGTACTTCCCGTCGAACAGCGTGACGCGCACGTCCACCACCGGATAGCCCGCCAGGATTCCCTCCTCCAGCGCCTTGCGCACGCCCTTCTCCACGCTGGGGATGAACTGGTTGGGGATCGCCCCGCCGAAGATCTTGTCCACGAACTCGAACCCGGCCCCGCGCGGCAGCGGCTCGATCTCGATAAAGCACACACCGTACTGCCCGCGCCCGCCGGTCTGCTTGACGTAGCGCCCCTGGGCCTGTGCCTTCCCGCGGACCGTCTCCCGGTACGGCACACGGGGCGGCCGCAGCGTCACGTCCACGCCGAACTTGCGGCGCAGGCGGTCGGCCATGATCTCCAGGTGCGACTCGCCCATCCCGGAAATCACGGTCTGCTTCAGCTCGGCGTCGCGGTGCACGTGGAACGTCGGGTCCTCCTCGGCGAGGCGGTGCAGCGCTGCCCCCATCTTGTCCTCGTCGGCCTTGCTCTTGGGCTCGATCGCCATGGCGATGGCCGGCGCGGGGAACTCGATGGGCGCCAGGCGCACGGGGTGGTCGCGCGCGCACAGCGTGTCGCCGGTCATGGTCTCGGCGAGCTTGGCCACGGCGCCGAGGTCGCCGGCAGGAACCTGGGCCGTCGCCTCCTGGTGCTTGCCCCGGACCTGGTAGAGCTGCCCGATCCGCTCGAGCTTGTCGCGGGTGGCGTTCAGCACCTGCGAGTCGGACGCCAGCACGCCGCTGTAGACCCGGAAGTACGACAGCCGGCCGACGTAGGGGTCGGCCATGGTCTTGAACACCAGGGCCGCCAGCGGCCCCTGCTCGTTGCCCTCCAACACCACCTCGTCGTCGCTGCGGGGATGCCGCCCGACGACGCGGGTGGCGGCCGCGGACGGCAGCAGGCGCACCATCGCGCTCAGCAGCTGCGCGACCCCCACCCTGCGCGCGCCCGCCGCGGCCAGCACCGGCACGATCCTGCCCGTCCGCACGCCCGCCAGCAGGCCCCGGGTCAGCTCCTCGTCGGTCAGGGTCCCGGCCTCCAGGTAGCGCTCGACCAGCGCGTCCTCGCTCTCGGCCGCGGCTTCCACCAGCGCATCGCGGGCGGCGGCGGCGGCCTCGCGCAGGTCGGCCGGTACCTCGTCGACGCGCTCCTGCCCGTCGACCATCACGTGGGCCGTCATCGTCGCCAGGTCCACCACACCGCGCACGCCGGCCTCGGCACCCACCGGCAGCTGGACCGGCACCACCCGCGCGCCGAAGCGCGCCCGCAGCGACTCCAGGGCGCGCGCGAAGCTGGCGTTCTCGCGGTCCAGCCGGTTCACCACCACCAGGCGGGGTAGGCCGCGCCTCTCCGCCAGCGCCCAGCACGCCTCGGTCTGCACCTGGACCCCGGCGGAGGCGTCGACGACCACCAGCGCTGCGTCCGCCACGCGCAACGCGCCGACGACCTCACCGATGAAGTCGGGATAGCCTGGGGCGTCCAGCAGGTTCAGCTTGCTGTCGGCCCACTCCAGCGGCGCAATGGCGGCGTAGATGGTGTGCTTGCGGCGGATCTCCTCCGGGTCGAAGTCCGTCGTGGTCGTGCCGTCGTCCACCCGGCCCATCCGGTCGATGGCGCCGGCCTGGAAGAGCATCGCCTCGACGAGCGTGGTCTTCCCGGTGCCGCCGTGGCCGACGACCGCCACGGTCCGAATGCGGTCCGCACTGTAGCGCTTCAACGCTCGCTCCTCCTCACTCTGGCTCTCGGACCCTCCGCACGCCGCTTGGCTCAATACCCGCGCGCCGGGTCCACGCGGTTGACCAGCGGCGCGCCGGCCAGATAGCGGCGAAGGTTCTCGCAGAACAACGGTATCACGCGGTCGAAGTAGCTGGGAGAGGCGCCGGAGACGTGGGGCGTGATCACCACGTTCTCCAGCCCCCACAGTGGGCTGTCCGCCGGCAGCGGCTCGCGCTCGAACACGTCCAGCGCGGCGCCGGCGATCCAGCCCTCCCGCAACGCTTCGATCAACGCGGCCTCCTGCACGATCGGCCCGCGCCCGACGTTGACCAGCACTGCGGTGCGTTTCATCAGGCGCAGACGCCGGGCGTCGATGAGCCCCCGCGTCTCGGCCGTCAGCGGCAGCAGGATCACCGCGTAGTCGGCCGCCCGCAGCACGTCGTCGGTCCCCTCGGGCCCGTAGACCTCCGCCACGTGGGGCACCGGAGCCGGCGTGCGCTTGGTCCCGATCACCCGCATCTCGAACGCCGCCGCACGGGCCGCCAGCGCCGAGCCGATGGCGCCCAGGCCCAGGATGCCCAGCACCTTGCCCGCCAGCTCCTCGCCCACCACCGCCTGGCGGTCCCAGCGCCGCGCCTGCTGGTTGCGCAGCGCCACGTGCAGCCGCCGGCTGAACAGCAGGATCACGGCCATGACGTGCTCGGGCAGCGCCACCGTGTGAGCGCCGACGCTGCTGGTGAGCACCACCTGGCCGGCCAGCACCTCCGGAAACAGGAGCCCGTCCACGCCTGCGGCCGCGGCGTGCACCCAGCGCAACCGCCGGGCCGCGGTCCGCACCGGCTCGGGGATCTGCCAGCCCACGATGACCTCGGCCTGGGGCGCGAGCTGCTGCGCCCGCGCCCGGTCGGTGGTGCACAGCACGCGCACGCGGGGGTCCACGGCCCGGATCATCTCCACATGGCGCTCGGCCACGGGGACCAGCACCAGGACCACCACCTCGTCGCGCGACCCGCCGGTCGCCCGGGGCTCATCCATGCCGCTGCTCGGCCTCCACCCCGCCCGCGGCCTCGCGGAGCCGCTGGACGACGAACGCTCGGTCCAGGGCGGCCAGGAACCAGCCGGCCTGGGGCCCCGAGTCCCTGCCCAGGAACGCCAGGTAGATGGCACCGAACGCGGCCTTGGGCGTCAGCCCCAGCTGCGCCTTGAGGGCGTGGATGGCCGCGTGGAGGGCCTGCCCGTCTTGCGCCTGCTCCACCGCGGGAATCAGCGCTGCCAGGAACCGCCGCTGGTCCTCGGTGAGCGTGCGCGCCGCCGGCGGCAGGGTGGGCTGCACCTCGAAGCGGTGGGCCTCGGGCGCGTACGTGCGCAGCCACCGGCGCGCGTCCGCCACCCGGAGCTCCAGCTCGTGGCGATCGGCCTCCGTGAGCGCGCTGCCCTTCTCCCGCGCGACCGCCGCCGCGACGTCGACGCCGGGCATCTGGCACAGATGGGCCACGCGCAGGAACCGCGGGCGGTAGGCGTCGGCGGGCGGCGCGCCGTCCACCCGCGCGTAGTGGAACGACCGCGCCAGGTCCGGGTCGTCGAGCCGGCCGACGTAGGCCGCCGCCGCCCGGTCGAACTCGTCGTACAGGGCCGGGATGGTCTCGCCGCCGGGATCGAAGTCCACGTGCTGCCGGTAGTGGGGCCGCACGATGGCAAAGCGCGCCAGGTCGGGGCGCAGCAGTGCCGCGAACTCGGCCGCCGGGGTCCCGACCCCCGCGCTCGACCGCATCTTCCGGCCGCCGACCAGGAAGAACTCGTACCCGAACGAGAAGGGCGGCCGGCCGCCGTAGATGGCCTGCACGATGGCGGCGGCACGGTCGTAGCTGCCCCCGCGCGTCATGTGGTCCTTCCCGGCGGCCTCGACGGTGACGCCCAGCACGACCCACTTGGCCGCCCACTCCGTGACGTACTGCAGCTTGCTGCCCCCACCAAACGGCGAGCGGCGACCGCGGTGGCCGCACCCGGTGGCCCACGTGACCTTGTCGAGGCGACACTCGTACGCCACCTCGCGCCCGTCCCACGCCGCGACCACCGTGGTGCCGATGCGGCCACAGGCGTCGCAGATCACCTGGACGGGGTGGCGCTCGGCCTTGCGGCTGCCGCTGATGGCCCGGTCGAGCTCGATGATCTCCTGGGCGCGGTCCAGGGCCGTGCGGATCGCGTCGTCGAACGCGCCGCTGCGGTACAGCTCGCTGGTCCAGTACACCCGGGGAGTCGCCCCCAGCCGCGTGAACGCCGCCGTGAACTCGTCGGCGTAGTACCGGGCAAAGTTGGGCGCTGCCGTCGGGTCGGGCGAGGGCACGTCGCACAGCGGCCGGCCCAGGTGGGGCGCCAGCGCCTCCTGCCCCGCGGGCACGGTATCGAGCGGATCGTAGTCGTCGTAGCCGTAGAGGAACTCGACGGCGCGGCCGCGCTCGCGCAACGCCCTGGCCAGGCAGTCGTGCAGGATCACGCCGCGCAGCGACCCAACGTGGACACGCCCCGACGGGCTCTTGGCGTCGTTGACGACGTGCGCCGCCTCGGGGCGCGCCTTCAGGATCTCGTCGGCCAGCAGGTCAACCCACACCGCGCGCCTCTTCCTCCCCGGCGGGCAGCCGGGCCCGGTCGCACTCCACGACCTGATCAGGGGAGGGTGGATACCGGAGAAACGCCGGACGCCGGGTACGGTGTTCGTGCCGTGCGGAGGCGGTTCCTTCAGGCCGCGGGCCGGGGTCGTCCCCGCCTCGGCCTGAACAGGTGTCGCGCGCCCCGATGGGGCGCCACGCGCTCGCCGAGGGGATGGGGCGCCCCTACCCGTTGACCCTGGCCTTGAGGTCCTTCCCCGGCGTGAACGCCGGCACGTTCCTGGCAGGGATGTGGATGCGGGCGCCGGTCTGGGGGTTGCGGCCCTCGCGCGCCCTGCGCGTGCGGACCGTGAACGTGCCGAAGCCGACCAGCGTGACCTTCGCGCCCCGCCGCAGCTCGGCCGCCATCAGGTCGAGGGCAGCGTTGAGGATGGTCGCGACGTCCTTCTTGGTGGCGCCGGTCTGCTCGGCGACCCGCTCGACCAGTTCCTCCTTGTTCATGCCCCACCCCCCCACGCATCCGGCTCCCGCGTACGGCCCGACGGCCGGTTCGGTTCTCCACGGCTTCGCCGACTCCTGCAGGCATCGCCACGCCCGGTGGAGAACACCGGGGCAACCGCCCTGCAAGGAGGGGTGCACCATGCATCGCGTTCGCCTCACGGTCCCGCTCCTGCTCCTGGCAGTCCTCCTCGCGCCGGCGGCCGCGCAGCCCTCCAGCATCCTTCCGGGCAAGGCCATCGGGCCCATCGAGCTGGGCATGCCCCTGGAACGCGCCCGGGAGATCATGACCGGCTTCGGCACGGTCGAGGCCTACGAGGGCGCGCTGGGCCGCGGGTTCTGCAACCCCGAGCGCGGCGTGGGCGTGTGCGTCTTCGACCGGTGGACCAGGCTGAACCTGCACTCCCCGGGTGTCGTGGTGTTCGCGCTGACCGACGACGAACGCTTCACTACGGAGCCGGGCGGGCACAAGGTCGGCGGGCTGCTGCTGGGCATCCTGCGGACCTTCGGGCTCTACTCGGCGGGCATGCAGACCGAGCTACTGTGGGACCCGCACGGGCTCTCGGTCGACATCCAACCCTCGCCGTCCGGGCTCGTGGCCGCCACGATCGGCGTGTACGCACCGCGCACATCAGCGCGCCTGCCCCGTCCTGTGCCCGCGCAGGTGGTGGCCACCACGCTCAAGGCGCGTTAGGCGTCGTCGGCCCGGGCCATGCCGCGTATCGCCACCGGCAGCTGACCGCCCTCGCGGCGCACGGCCCCCCGTCCCGGCGTCAACGACCGCACGGGCTCCGCCGGGCGCGTGTCCCGGGCGCGACAGACGGGCGGGGCCGGGCCGGCGGCCCGGCCCCGCCCGCGCTGCCCCAATCGCGCAGCCCGCTACCGCACCGTGAACGTCACGGTGCGGACGGTCTCCTTGATCGTGCGGTGCTGGGCGTCCGCCCAGGAGATCCTAAGCACGTGTCGTCCGGGCGCCACCGTCCCCAGCACGTACCGGTAGCGCTGGGGGCCGACCCGCACCAGGTGCTTGAGCATCGGCATGTCCTGCCGACGGTCGAGCTCGATGTGCAGGTGCGGCATAGCGGTCGTGGACCCGTGCATATCCGTCCCGTGCCGCACGGTCATTTTCGAGAGGTCCGCGGGCGTCTCGAAGACCACGGTCACCGGGTTGGCCACGACCGCGCCGTTCCTGGGATACACGATCCGCAACGGCGGCAGCGCCCTGGCGCCCGCCGCCGCCACGGTGAACGTGTAGGTGCCCTGGGCGACGCCCAGGTCGGGCGCCGACACCGCTTGCCACCGCACGGTGTAGGTGCCCGGACCGATGGCCAGCAACCGTGCCACCAGGGTCCGGCGGTCCAGGTCGTCGAGGTCCACGCCGCCCTTCCCGTCGTCGACACGCCGCCCCGCGCTACTCCACACGCTGATCCGGCTGCGTTGCACGTCCAGCTCCTCGCCGGGGCTCAGCGCGAACACCAGGCGCACGTGTGCGGGCGGTGCCGTCACGGTGCTGCCCGGCTGCGGGTCGGCGCGCAGCAGCTTCGCATGGCCGGCAGCGTGGCCGGGCCAGAGGAGCACCGCCACGGCTGCGGCCAGCACGCTCCAAACTCTCCTGTCGTTGCGCATCACGTCGTCCTCCTTGGCAATTTCCGCAGATCTCGTGCCATACCGCGCCCGCTGGCCCGGCCTGCGCCGGCGCACAGACCGCCGCTGCAGACGTGGCGGCCGTCAGGGCCCTCGCAAGCCTGGAGGCCGGCCGCCGCCGCCGGACAAACCGGCTCTTGGGCAGACCGCGGCTTGTAGCCGGCAGATCGCGGCCGGTCGCGCATGGGTGCCAGCGCGCGTGGAACTGCGTGCCGCCTACGTGCCCGGCGGCATCGCCCACCCTGGCTGCCTGGGAGGGGTCTCTCCGACCGGTGGCGCGCGGCACGCGTACGGGTGACGCGCGCACGGAGGGGCCGACATCCGACGCGTCGGCCGCCACCGCCGGTACACCAGAACGGTGACCGCCAGGAAGATGAGCGGCGCCGCCAGAAATCCGGCGTGCGCCTGCCGCTCGAGCAGATAGTGTCCCGCGTGGTGCCCGTCGTGGGAATCCGACAGGCCGTGCACGTGCGCGGCCGAAAACACCACCAGGGCGTACAGATTGCACGCCAGCGCGAGAGCGAGGCCACGCCGGGCCAGCATCGCACCCGCACACCCACGCCACGCGCGCTGCGTCGCCGGGACACCTATCACTCCCACCCACCCCGGGTGGCGTGCTGTCCGCCGCCCTCGGGTGCGGCGACCAGAGCGCGTCAGGCCCGCGGACAGGGCGAGGGGTTGGTGCACGAACTGGACCGTGGAGCGGGAGACGGGAATCGAACCCGCACCGCCAGCTTGGAAGGCTGGAGCTCTACCATTGAGCTACTCCCGCAGAGCAGGAAACGCGAGGCTGGTGGGCGGGGAAGGATTCGAACCTCCGAAGCGCGTCGCGCAGCTGATCTACAGTCAGCCCCCTTTGTCCACTTGGGTACCCGCCCACAGCATCCATGAGGATTATAGGAACGGCGCGTTCCAAGCGTCAACGGCGCCAGGTGGGCTGGCCTCACGGCACCGACCGCGGTCGGCAGGGGCCCGGGCCGGCGCGCCGAAGATCTCCACGGACGCGCGAGCTGGCGTCCGTCCGAACGAGGTGAGGGTGTGACACCTGCAACGACACTGCTGGTGACCGTCGTCGCGGTGGCGGTGGTCCTGGCCGCCTTCCGTCACTTCGCGCGGCCGACGTGGAATCGCGTCATGGCCGTGGTCAATCGCATTCTCGACATCGAGGTCGGCCTTCCCCTCCCCCAGCGCACGTCCCCTGCCGACCTCTACTACCGTCCCTACCCCCGGCGCCTGCAGCTGAACGTCCTGGCCCTGATCCTGGGCCCCGTCTGGTACCTGCTGGTGGGCCTGTGGGTCCATGCAACGATCCTGCTGACCATCGCCTTCGTCAGCGGCGGCCTGCTGGCGCCCATCGTGTGGCTCTACTGCGGCTTCAAGGCCAACGAGGACCTGCTCGAGTTCCGCGTCGCGCGCCACAACGTCTACTGAGGCCAGCGTGGTATAATTCCTCGGGTGGCGGGCCGCCGTAGCTCAACCCGGCAGAGCACCGCACTTGTAATGCGGGGGTTACCGGTTCGACTCCGGTCGGCGGCTCCAGGCACAAGCCCAGATCTGACGCGGGTTTCCGCCATCGGTGCCCGTCCGGCTTGAGTCCGTCCGAAAGACGCCGGACTGGAAGGCCCGGCCGGACGACTGGGTCCGCGCCGGGGGCGTCAGGCGAGCCTCGTCGATGTGACGCCTCCCGGGCCGCTACCGGACCTCCAGCACGCCGTGCATCCCGGCCTCACGGTGTCCCTCGATCGTACACGCGAAAGCGAAGCGCCCCTTTTGGCGCGGGAGGAACTCCAGGCGCGCTGATCCGCCCGGCTCCAGCCTGACCACGTCGACTCCGGGCATCTCTACGTCCAACACGGCGCTCACGAGCCGGATGGCCACCGTGCGCAGGTAGTCCGTCTCGAGTTGGTGGGCGATCTGGCCGCGGTTGCGCAGGATCAGCGCAGCCGGTCGGCCGGCCTGGAGGCGGATCACGCTGGGGCGGAAGGTGAACTCGCCCATGTCCACCTCAACGGCTGCCGGCCGTGGGATCTGAGCGCCGGCGAGCACGGGCAGCGCCAGCGCGGCAGCCACGGCGAGCAGTAGGGTGGAGCGCTTCTTGAGCCGGGACACGGCGGGGAGAGAGGAGAACCGGCTCCGGTCCTCCCGCCGTTGCCCGGTCAATCCTTGTTGAAGGGCGTCAGCATCGGATTGAACTCACCGAAGACGCCATTGGGGTTCGGATACCAGATCCACAGGTGGAGCGTGACAAGCGCTGGATGCCACAGGGTGAACACCGCACCGGTCTTGGGATGGCTCTTGGCGCACTTGGCCTCGGCGTTGGCTTCCACGAACGATCCGTCTCTGTAGTGACAGGCCGCGCCGAAGGATCCGTATCGGGCGCCCTTGAGGGGCGGCGTCGCGGGCCGCTTGGGCCAAGCCCATTCAATGGCGACGAGCTGCCAGGCATCGCCCTTGCGCACGTACACCAGGATGGGGGGCTTCGTGATCTCGAACCCGTCGATCTTCGGATTCAGGAAGTGGTATCCCATGTTGGGGATCATCGGCGTGATGATCATGTACCCGTCGGCTTTGGCCCGCTCGAGATCGGTGGCGTACTTGGCCGTCGCCACCCGAGCCTGTGAGAGTTTGGTGACGACATCGGGTGCCAGGGTGCTCTGCGCTCCTGCTGACGACAGGCTGCCGACCATGGTCAAGAGCACCGCCAGCATGATGCCCACGCAGATAGAGACCGCTGTGGATCTCGTGAATACTGTTCGTCCCTGCGCTCCACTAGGCTCGCGAACCATTGCTCACCCCCCGGTGATCGGTGACGCCAGGCAAGAAATGTACACACGCTAGCATGCTGTGTGTTGAATGTCTAGTAGAACCCTCGTTCGCCAACGAAAATGCTCGCCCCGTCCCGGGCGAACCCCGGAGGCGCGGCATCGTCCCAACTCCCAGCACCCCAGATCGAAGGCAACATCGCCAGCCGCCGGCGCTGGCGCAGGCCCCACCCCAGCAGGGTTTCCGTTCTCACCTGCCAATAGCACGGCAAGTCCATCCCACGCCTGGGAGGTGAGGGAAGATGTGTGCGCCCGTGGTCATGGAGGCCGTGCGCCGCGAGATCCGCCGCCGTGATCTCCTCCGCCTGGCCGGTACTGCCGCCGTCACCGCCGCCGCCACCCGCCTGGTCGGCGCTCCCGAGGTCCTCGCCGCGCCGATGCGGCGGGCCTCGCGCGTGCAGGACCTCACGCACACGCTCAAGCCCACGTTCCCGTCGTTCTCCGGCCAGCCCGTCTTCAAGTCCGACGTGGCGGTCTCGTGGAAGAAGGACGGCTACTACGCCCTCAACGTGTCGTACTTCGAGCACATCGGCACCCACATGGACGCGCCGGCGCACTTCGGCGAGCGTGCCCTCAAGGTGCACGAGCTCCCCGCCGCCACGCTGATCGCTCCCGTGGCGGTCATCCACATCCACGAGCGGGCGGCCCGGGACCACGACACGCGCGTGACGGCCGACGACATCCGGCGCTGGGAACGCCGCTACGGCCGGCTGCCCCGCGGCGCCGCGGTGTTCATGCACAGCGGCTGGGAGAGCCGGGTGGGTAGCGCGCAGGCCTTCCGGAACCCTGACGCCTCGGGCGTGATGCACTTCCCGGGGTTCCACCCCGACGCCGTGGAGTTTCTGCTGGCGGAGCGCGACGTGGTGGGCATCGGCGTGGACACGCTTAGCCTGGACCACGGCCCCTCGAAGGACTTCAAGGTCCACACCACCTGGCTGCCGGCGAACCGCTGGGGGCTGGAGAACCTGGCCAACCTGGCCAGGATCCCGCCGGCCGGTGCCACGGTCTTCGTGGGCGCCCCAAAGGTCGCCGATGGGTCGGGTGGGCCGGCGCGAGTGGTCGCGCTCTGGTAGGCGCGCAGACCGGGCCGCCCCTGCGTGCGGAGACGGCACCGTCGTCGGCGAGCCCGGCGGCAGGCACGGCGTGGGCACGCCGGTGCGTCTGGTAGGCGCGCACGCCGGGCCGCACAGGCGCGGGGGACGGCACCGCCGTCCCCCGCGCCTGCCCTGTGTGGTACCATAGGAGCGACCATGCGCGACCAGTACGGTCGGCCCCTGACCGATCTCCGCGTGTCGCTGACGGACCGCTGCAACCTGCGGTGCGTCTACTGCATGCCGGAGGAGGGCATCGTCTTCCGCCCGCCGGCCGACCTCCTCCAGGACGACGAGGCGGTCCTGCTGATCGAACTGGCCGCGGAGCTGGGCGTCTCCAAGGTCCGGCTCACCGGCGGCGAGCCGACCGTCCGCGCAGGGATCGTGCCGCTGGTGGCCCGCATCGCGCGCATCCCCGGCCTTGTCGACATCGCCATGACCACCAACGGCGTGCTGCTGGAGACGCTGGCCCGCCCGCTGGCGGCGGCCGGGTTGACGCGGGTCAACGTGAGCCTCGACACCTTGCACCCCGAGAAGTTCCGGCGCATCACGCGGGGCGGACACGTCGACCGGGTGCTGGCCGGCATCGCGGCGGCGGAGGCGGCCGGCCTGCGGCCGATCAAGCTCAACGCCGTGGTGGTGCGCGGCTTCAACGACGACGACGTGGTCGCGCTGGCGGCGCTGACGCTGGAGCATGCCTGGGAGGTGCGCTTCATCGAAGTGATGCCCTTCGGGGAGGTCGCCGACGTGGCCAACGCCGGCATCGTGACCTCCGAGGAGACGATGGCGCGCATCGAGGCGGCGTTGGGGCCGCTGGACCCGGTGGACCTGTCGGGGACGAGCCCTGCCCGGACCTACCGCCTGCGCGGGGCGCTGGGCGACCTGGGCTTCATCAGCCCCGTCACCCAGCCCTTCTGCGCCAGCTGCGGCCGCATCCGCCTCACCGCCGACGGCCGGTTGCGGTTGTGCCTGCTCCGTGACGCCGAGGTTGACCTGCTCACGCCGCTGCGCGCGGGGGCCTCCCGGGACGAGATGAAGGCGCTCTTCGCCGCGGCGGCCTACCGGCGGCCGTTCGGCCACGCGCTGGCCGAGCGGCTGTACCCGCGGGAGCGCGTCATGATCCAGATCGGCGGCTGACCTCCGAGGAGGCGGCGGCCGCCCCGGTCCTAGTCGTCTTCGGGATCCAGCAGCTCGATGTCGTCAGGCTCGACCTGCGCGTGGCAGCGCGGACAGGTCACCTGGTCGTCTGTGTCCGGGACGACTAGCAGGAAGACGTGCGCGCAGCGGGGACAGACGACGCGGTAGACGTCAGGGTTCCTCGCCCTCGAGGTTGCGCTCGAGCTTGCGCTTGACGCGCTGGAGGGCGTTGTCGATGGACTTCACGTGCCGGTTGAGCTCGTTGGCCATCTCCTGGTAGGACTTCCCCTCCAGGTAGGCCGTCAGCACCTTGCACTCCAGCTCGCTGAGGTTCTTGCGAATGCGCTCGCGCATGGTGGCCGAGGCTTCCTGGTTGATGACCAGCTCCTCGGGATCCGAGACCTTGATGCTGCTGATGACGTCCAGGAGCGTGCGGTCCGAGTCCTCGTCGTAGATGGGCTTGTTGAGCGAGATGTACGAGTTCAGGGGGATGTGCTTCTGCCGGGTGGCGGTCTTGATGGCCGTGATGATCTGCCGGGTGATGCACAGCTCGGCGAACGCCCGGAACGACGACAGCTTGTCGCGCCGGAAGTCGCGGATCGCCTTGTAGAGGCCGATCATCCCCTCCTGGATGATGTCCTCGCGGTCGGCGCCGATGAGGAAGTAGGCCTTGGCCTTGACGCGGACGAAGTTGCGGTACTTGCCGATCAGGAACTCCGCGGCGCGGTCGTCGCCGCTCTTGGCGTAGTCTACGAGATCTTCGTCCGCGAGGTCCTGGTAGCTGGGGCTTTCCCGTCGCGCGAGGGCCACCGGCTACCCCCTCCGGTGGAACCCAGCAGGTGACGTGGGCTTCGTGAGTACCGACGAACCGCTGCGACCGCGCATCACGCTGGCCCTCATTATAGAAACCGCGTCCTGGTGCGTCAAGCGCGCGGTGCCGCGGCGCTCGCGGTGGTGCCCGCGCCCGCTCCCACCGGTAGCGACCCTCCCGCGGGCGCCGGCGCCGCCTGCCGCATCTGCCGCCGGACCTCGTAGAGCACCAGGGCCGCGGCGACCGCGGCGTTGAGCGACGCCACCCGCCCGTACATGGGGATCCGGACCAGCAGGTCACAGCGCTCGCGCACCAGGCGCGACAGCCCCCGCCCCTCGCCTCCGATCACCACCGCGATGGGCGGCCGCAGCGGGGCCTCGTAGAGTACCTGCGCGGCGGCCGGGTCTGCCCCGACCACCCACAGCCCGGCACGCTTGAGCCGCTCGACGACCTGGGCCGGGCTGGCCGCCGCCGCCACGGCCACGTACTCGACGGCGCCGGCCGAGGCCGCCGCGACCGCTGGCGTGAGCCCCACCGCACGCCAGCGTGGGATCACCACCCCGTGTACGCCGGTGGCGTCGGCCGCACGGAGGATCGCTCCGAGATTGCCCGGGTCCTCGACGCCGTCGAGGACCACGACGAACGGCGCCTCGCCGCGGCTGCGGGCGATCTCCAGGAGCGCGTCCACGTCCACGGTTTCCCGCACGGCGGCGTACGCGATCACCCCTTGTGGGGTGCGGGTCCTCGCCAGACGGGCCAGCACGTCGGGGGAGACTTCGTGCACCGGCACCCCGCGGCGCCGCGCCTCGGCGATCACCTCTCGCAGGGCGGCGCTCCCCGCCGCGGCGCGCGAGACCACGAGCTTGCGCAGTGGCCGTCCTGCGCGCAACGCCTCGAGCACCGGATGGCGCCCCTCGAGCTGCGTGGTCCCGGGATCCGGCCCTCCCGCACCGGCCAGGCGCCCCGGCCGCCCGGCGGAGGCGTCGCGACGGGCCGGGGCGGCTACGCCGGCTCCCGGCGCGCGGCGATCCGCCACCGTGCTCCTCCGGGGAGGTCCTCGACAACGATCCCCAGCTCATGCATCCGCCGCCGGATGTCGTCGGCCAGGTCGTAGCGCCGCGCCTGACGGGCGCGATCTCTCCCGGCCAGGAGCGCGGCCACCACCGCCTCCGGACGCTCCGGCGGCGCCCCGTCGCCGAACAGCGCGGGCTCCCGCGCACGCAGGTCGTCCAGCAGTCGCGCCAGCGCGGCCGCGGTCGCCTCCGGCACGCGGTCAGGCTCCAGACGCAACCCCAGCACGCCGGCCAGCCGCCGCAACGTCTCCGCGGCCGCCGCCAGTCCACCCGCGAGGGCAGGATCGCCCTGGAGCGCGGCGGCGGCACCGCGGTTGACGTCGGCGGCCAGGTCGAACAGCGCCGCGAGTGCCTGCGGCGTGTTGAAGTCGTCGTCCATGGCCGCCTCGAAGGCCGCCCGTGCCGCCTCGGCGCGCTCCGCCAGGGGGCCTGCGGAGGGCACCCCGGGGGTGCGCTCCAGCGCGGTGGCCGCGTTGGCCAGCGCCGTCTGCAGGCGCTCCAGCCCGCGCCCCGCCGCGGCCAGGGCCTCGTCGAGCCAGCGGAGCGGCGTGCGGTAGTGCGCCGACAGGATGAACAGCCGGATCACGTTGGGGTCGTACCGGGCCAGCGCGTCGCGGATCGACACGAAGTTGCCCAGGTGCCGGTGCATCTCCTCGCCCACCGGCGGCTTCATCAGGGCGTTGTGGATCCAGTAGCGGACGAACGGCCGTCGCCCGGTGTACGCCTCCGACTGGGCGATCTCGTTCTCGTGGTGCGGAAAGCGCAGATCCTCCCCGCCGCCGTGGATGTCGAGCTGCTCGCCCAGGAACTGCATCGCCATGGCCGAGCACTCGATGTGCCACCCCGGCCGCCCGGGCCCCCACGGGCTGTCCCAGGCCGGCTCGCCGGGCTTGGCGGCCTTCCACAGCGCAAAGTCCATGGGGTGCTCCTTGCGCTCGTCGACGTCCACCCGGGCACCGGCCTGCATCTGCTCCAGCGTCCGGCCCGACAGCTGCCCGTACTGCGGCAACGACGTGACCCGGAAGTACACGTCCCCATCGACGGTGTAGGCATGGCCGCGGGCGATCAACCCTTGGATGATCTCGATCATCGTGGGAATGACCGCCGTGGCTCGGGGGTAGTGGTGCGCGCGCTGGATGTTGAGCGCGTCCATCTCGGCCAGGAAGCGCTCCAGGTACTCCTGGCTGATCTCGAAGATGGTCCGCCCCTCCTGCCGCGCGCGTTCGACGATCCGGTCCTCGATGTCGGTGAAGTTCTGGACGTGGCGCACCTGATAGCCCCGATACTCCAGGTACCGCCGGATGACGTCGAAGACCGTGTAGGACAGCGCATGCCCCACGTGGGCCGGGCCGTAGAGGTTGGGACCGCACACGTACATGCGGACGCGGCCGGGCTCGAGGGTGGTGAACAGTTCCTTGCGGCGGGTCAGCGAGTTGTAGACGTACAGCGGCATGGCCCACCTCGCGTGATCAGTCTACCCGGCGTCCGGCGCCGCCCACAAGGGGACGCACGGGCGGCCGGCGGCGCGGAACCCTCCTGGCCGGCCGCGTGACGCACCCTCACAGGCCGTCGGCGTCCTCGCCGGCGTCAGGGCAGGCGGGCAACGGGCACCATCTCCAGCTCGGCACACAGCTCCCACGCCCGGTGGGTCCGGAGCGTGAGGGGATGCATGCGGCGCACCCGCCGCAGCTCGAACGCCCCGCGATCGGTGACCACCCGATAGTAGACGGCCTCGTGCTCGCGGCGGACGGCCATGGTGCGCACCACGGTGTAGAACTCGCGGTCGCGCCAGAACCCCGCGGGGCGCATCCCCGCGCCCGGCGCCAGCTCCACCACGACCGGCTCGGCCAGCGCCGTCCGCTCGACGAAGATCACGTCTACCGCCGGCCCGTCGCGGCGCGAGGGAGCACCGGCGCCTGGACGGCGTCTGGTGAGAGACGCTCCCCGCGGCGGCTGGCGACTCATCCGCGTCGTTGCAGGAGGGCCACGGCCTGGGCCGTGATGCCGTCGCCCCGCCCGGCGGCGTCCAGGCCCTCCCAGGTCGTGGCCTTGATGCCCACGCGGGCGGGGGCGATCCCTAGCGTTTCGGCCAGCCGGTCGCGCATGGCCTCCACGTAGGGCGCCAGCCTGGGCGCCTGCGCGCAGACCACCGCGTCGACGTTGATGACGGTCCATCCGGCGGCCCCCAGCTGGTCGACCACCCGGGCCAGCAAGCCGAGGCTATCGGCGCCCCGGAACTGCGGATCGTCGGGAGGAAACTGCCGGCCGATGTCCGGGAGCGCCGCAGCACCCAGCAGCGCGTCGATGATGGCGTGGGTCAGCACGTCGGCGTCAGAGTGGCCATCGAGCCCGCGCGGGTGGGGAATACGCACGCCGCCCAGCACGAGCGGCCGGTCGGGCACCAGACGATGCACGTCCGTCCCCACCCCGACGCGCATCCCCCCGGGATCGCGTGCTGCGTAGCGCCGGGCCAGCTCGTAGTCCGCCTGGGTGGTGATCTTGAGGTTCGCGGGATCACCGGGCACGACGCGCACCGGCACGCCCAGCCGCTCGACCAGGCCGGCGTCGTCGGTGACGGGCGCGTCCAGCGGCACCTCCGCATGCGCCCGGCGCAGCAGCGCCGTGCGGAACGCCTGGGGCGTCTGCACCGCCACGAGCCCACTACGATCGACGGTCTGGCGCACCCACTCGCCCGCCACGGCTTTCACCGTGTCGGTCAGGGCCAGCCCGGGCGTCGCCGCACCGGTCGCGGCAGCCGCGGCCAGGACGCGCTCGATCAGGTCCGTCGTCACGAAGGGACGCACGCCGTCGTGGACCACGACCCACGCGACGTCCTCCAGGGCGGCGAGTCCCGCGGCGACCGATGCACGGCGCGTGGGACCGCCGGCGACGACGGCCGCGACACGACCGGCGAGACGGGCGCGCACCTCGTCGACGACCCCCGCCGCCACCACCACGACGATCGGGCCGATCCGCGGGCACGCCACGAACGCCGCCAGCGCGTGGTCCAGCACGCTGGCGCCATCCAGAGGCAGGAACGGCTTGGGGACGGATCCCCCCAGCCGCACCCCCTCGCCGGCAGCCACGACGACCGCGCCGGCGGTCTCTTCACGCACGGGCGCGCGACGAGGCCAGCCTCACCGCCGGGGCAGCGACGAGGACCCTGTGGGTTCGCTCGACTTGGGGCGCGCGAAGATCATGCGCCCCGCCGACGTCTGCAGCACGCTGGTGACCACGACCTCGGAGGTCTCGCCGATGAGGCGCTTGCCGCCTTCCACGACGATCATCGTGCCGTCGTCCAGGAACGCCACCCCCTGGCCCGCTTCCTTCCCGTCGCGGATGACCTGCACCGTCAGTTCCTCACCGGGCAGGACCGCCGGTCGCACGGCCTGGGCCAGCTCGTTGACGTTGAGGGCGCGCACGCCCTGCAGCTCCGCCACCTTGCTCAGGTTGAAGTCGTTGGTGACCAGCCAGGCGTCGTGGGCCCGGGCCAGGGCGATCAGCTGTGCGTCGACGTCCAGCGCGTCCCCCACGTCCTCGATCACCTGCACCGACTCCAGCTCCCGCCGCAGGCGGTTGAGGATGTCCAGACCCCGCCGGCCCCGGTTGCGCCGCACGCTGTCGGCGGAGTCCGCGATCCGCTGCAACTCCGTCAGCACCGAGCGCGGCACCAGCAGCGGACCTTCCAGAAATCCTGCGCGACAGATGTCGGCGATGCGCCCGTCGATGATGACGCTGGTGTCCAGGAGCTTGGGACGCGCCGGGCGACGCTCCCCGGCGGGTCGCTCACCCTGCCGCCGTAGGATGCCCGCCAGCTCGTCGCGCCGCTGCAGAGCGACGTGCAGCCCCACGTAGCCCAGCACGAGGCCGGCGACCAGCCGTACGTACGGCCCGATGAGGGGCATGCCCTCCAGCAGGTAGCCCACGAACAGCGCCAGCATCAGGCCCACCCCCAGGCCCAGCCCGCCCAGGAGCAGGTCGTGCAGCGAGAGGCCTTCCAGCGGGCGCAACACCCACGCCATGGCCGCGACGAACGCCCGCGAGAGCGGCGGCACCGCCAGCAGGCCGACCAGCCCGCCGACGATCACCCCCAGGGCCTGCGGGCGGAACCCCGCAGCAGCCACCGATGGCCAGTACTCGCCCGCCACCACGGCGATCTGGTAGCCCACCACGCCCCCCAGCAGGGCACCGACCGCCCGCATCACGCTGTCCCGCATGAGCCACCCCTCGGGCCGTCGTGCACGCGCCGCGCTGGCCCCTCCCGTGGCACCCGCTCGTGGCCCAGAGTATAGCACACCGTTTCGCCGCGCGAGAAGCGCACGCCGGGATGGCAATATGCGTTATGCGCGCATAGCTCGCCGTCCGGACGCGCCGAGAGCGTCGCAGTCCTGCGTACGTTCCCGACGGCAAGTGTTTGACAGCGACGCAACGCCGTCTCTATAATGGGGCCGCTATCATCTCGATATGCGCGATCGTCTTGCGAGGAGCGGCAACGATGGCTGAGATCGGTCAAGGCTCCTTCCAGCACACCGTCTCAGAATACCTGATCCGCCACCGCAGCATCCTCGACGTCCAGAGCAAGCTCACCGAGTCGGTCGCCCGCGTGAACCGCGCCATCGCCAAGTGTGTCACCACCTGCGGGTGCATCTCCATCAAGGCCGGCAAGCAGCGCTTCCCCGCCGAGATGAGCCTGGCGGAAGTCCGATCCGTGGTGCAGACGCACGTCGACGGTGCCCTGTGCGAGCGCTGCCGCGAGATCGTGGAGACCGAGATCGGCACGACGCTGTTCTACCTGGCGGCCACCGCCAGCCTGCTCGACCTCGACCTCGACGCCATCCTGCGCAAGGAGCACGAACGGGTCGCCACGCTGGGCATCTTCCACCTGACCTGAGCTAGAGCAGGACCCCAAGCGCCTCGCCAAGGTCGCGAACGCCGACCACCTCGAGGCCGACGGCGAGGTCGGCCGCCGCCCGCGCGGGCACGACGACGCGCGCAAACCCCAGCCGGGCGGCCTCGGCGACCCGCCGGGCGAGCTGCGGGACGGTGCGCACCTCGCCCGCCAGGCCCACCTCGCCGACGAGCACCGTCCGTGGGTCCACCGCGCGGTCGCGCAGGCTGCTGGCGACCGCCAGCGCAATGCCGAGGTCGGCCGCCGGTTCTTCGACGGTCAGGCCGGCGGCGGCGCTGACGTAGACGTCCTGGTCCGCCAGCCGCAGCCCCGCGCGCCGCTCCAGCACCGCCAGGAGCAGCACCACCCGGTTGTAGTCGACGCCCGACGCCGTCCGCCGGGGCATGCCGAAGTGCGTTGGGGTCACCAGGGCCTGCACCTCCACCAGGATGGGTCGTGTGCCCTCCATGGCGCACACCACGGCGGAGCCCGGCGTGCCCGCCGGACGCTCCGACAGGAACGCCGCAGAGGGGTTGAGGACCTCGACGAGCCCCGCGGGGGTCATCTCGAAGACCCCGATCTCGTTGGTGGGACCGAACCGGTTCTTCGTGGCCCGCAGCACCCGGTAGGTGTGGTGGCGGTCGCCCTCCACGTACAGCACGGTGTCCACCAGGTGCTCCAGCACCCGGGGGCCGGCCAGCGCACCTTCCTTGGTGACGTGCCCGACGAGGAAGGTCGCCACGCCCTCGTCCTTCGCGAGGCGCACCAGGAGGGCCGCGCACTCGCGGACCTGGGCGACGCTGCCCGGCGCCGAGGCCACATCGCCGCGGTACACGGTCTGGATCGAATCCACGACGAGCGCCGCCGGCCGTACCCGCCGCACCGTCTCGGCGATGGCGTCGAGGTCGGTCTCGGCCAGCAGCAGCAGCGTCGGGGCCAGGGCGCCCAGCCGCTCGGCCCGCAGGCGGGTCTGGCGCACCGACTCCTCGGCAGTCACGTAGAGGACCGGCCGGCCCGTCTGGGCCAGCCGGTGCGCGATGAGCGTCAGCAGGGTCGACTTCCCGACGCCGGGGTCGCCGCCCACCAGCACCACGGAGCCCGCCACGAGCCCTCCGCCCAGCACCCGGTCGACCTCGGCCAGGCCGGTGCTCGTGCGCGTCTCCTGCGCAAGATCGCCCGCGGCCACCGACACCGGCTCCGCGGCGGCGACCGGCGATCGGCCCGCCCGGGGCGCGGCCCGCACCACCTCCTCGGTGAGCGTGTTCCATTCCCCGCACCCCGGACACCGCCCCAGCCACTTGGCGGAGGTGTGCCCGCACGCCTGGCAGACGTAGCGACTGCGCTCCACTGTGGGCCCCCTCTCCGGTCATCGGCCGGTGGCCGGTCGTATGCCCCGACCAGAAACACGAACCCGGGCCCGCGGGCCCGGGTCCACCGGCGTCGGGGCCGGCCGGCGGCTATTCGGCCAGGGCCGGCTCGCGCTTCCGCTCGAAGACGATGGTCTCGTCGCGGGCGTCGACGACCACGACGTCGCCGCGCCGGAACTGCCCGCGCAGCAACTCGTCGGACAGGGGATCCTCGATGAGCCGCTGAATGGCCCGGCGCAGCGGCCGCGCGCCGAACTTCGGATCGTAGCCTTCGCGCGCCAGCACTTCCTGCGCGGCCGGCGTCAGCTCCAGGTCCATGTTCTGGCCCCGCAGTTCGCGCCGCACGCGTTCCATCAGGATCCCCACGATGGCCTTGATCTGCTCGTGGGTGAGCGGCCGGAAGACGATGATCTCGTCCAGCCGGTTGAGGAACTCGGGCCGGAACGTCCGACGCAGCTCCTCCATGACCTGCTCCCGCATCCGCTCGTACTGTCGCTCGCGGTCGACGGTCTCGTCGTAGCCGGCGGCCCGGAAGCCGATGCCGACCTCCTTGTCGAGCTGCGGGGCACCGACGTTGCTCGTCATGATGATGACGCAGTTCTTGAAGTCCACCGTCCGGCCCTGGGCGTCGGTCAACCGCCCATCGTCCAGGATCTGGAGCAGCACGTTGAAGATCTCGGGGTGCGCTTTCTCGATCTCGTCGAAGAGCACCACCGAGAACGGCCGGCGGCGTACGGCCTCGGTGAGCTGCCCGCCCTCCTCGTAGCCCACGTAGCCGGGCGGCGAGCCCACGAGCCGCGAGACCGTGTGCCGCTCGCTGTACTCGGACATGTCGATGCGGACCAGGGCCCCTTCGTCGCCGAAGAGGAACTCCGCCAGGGCACGGGCCAGCTCGGTCTTGCCCACGCCGGTGGGGCCCAGGAAGATGAACGACCCGATGGGCCGCCGCGGATCCTTGAGCCCCGCCCGCGCGCGCCGCACGGCCTTGGCCACGGCCCGCACCGCCTCGTCCTGGCCCACGATGCGCTCGTGGAGGGCTTCCTCCATCCGCAGCAGCTTCTGCGTCTCCTCCTCCACCAGCCGCGTCACGGGAATCCCGGTCCACGACGAGACGATGTCGGCGATGTCCTCCGCCGTCACCACGGTGGGCTCACGGCCCTTCTCGCGCTTGAGGGAGCCCTGCAGCTCTTCCAGTTTCTGCCGCAGCACGCGCTCGCGGTCCCGGAGCTGCGCCGCGCGCTCGAAGTCCTGGGCCTTGCTGGCCTCCTCCTTCTCGCGGCGGGTGCGCTCCACCCGCTCCATGGCCTGGCGCACCTCCTGGGGCAGGAACGACGCCTGCAGCCGGATCTTGCTGGCCGCCTCGTCCATCAGGTCGATGGCCTTGTCGGGCAGGAACCGGTCGGAGATGTACTTGTCGGCCAGGGTGGCCGCCGCCACCAGGGCCTCGTCGCTGATGGTGACGCCGTGGTGGGCCTCGTACCGGTCGCGCAGGCCGCGGAGGATCTCGATGGTCTGTTCCACGGTGGGCTCGGCCACCAGGATCGGCTGGAAGCGACGCTCCAGGGCCGCATCGCGCTCGACGTACTTGCGGTACTCGTCCAGGGTGGTCGCGCCGATGCACTGCAGTTCGCCCCGGGCCAGCGCCGGCTTGAGGATGTTGCTGGCGTCGATGGCACCTTCGGCGGCGCCCGCCCCCACCAGCGTGTGGAGCTCGTCGACGAAGAGGATGACCTCACCCTGGGCCTTGCGGATCTCCTCCATGACCTTCTTCATGCGCTCTTCGAACTCGCCGCGGTACTTGGTGCCGGCGACCAGCGCCGCCAGGTCCAGCTGGACGACGCGCTTGTGGCGGAGGACCTCCGGCACGTCGCCGCGGACGATCCGCTGCGCCAGGCCCTCGGTGATGGCGGTCTTGCCCACCCCGGGCTCGCCGATCAGGGCCGGGTTGTTCTTGGTGCGTCGCGACAGCACCTGGATGACCCGCTCGATCTCGCGCTCCCGCCCGATCACCGGGTCGAGCTTCCCCTCGCGGGCCAGCTTGGTCAGGTCGCGGCCGAACTCGTCCAGGGTGGGGGTCTTGCTGGCCTGCTTGGCGTAGGACGTGGTCCCCTCCTCGCCCAGCAGGTAGACCACCTGGGCGCGGACGCGGTCCAGGTCCGCCCCCATGGCCTCCAGGACCCGGGCCGCGACGCCCTCACCTTCCCGGATCAGGCCCAGCAGCAGGTGTTCGGTACCGATGTAGTTGTGCCCGAGCCGCCGGGCCTCGTCGAGGGCCAGCTCCAGCACCTTCTTGGCCCGGGGTGTGAATGCCACTTCCTCGTGGGGCGAGCGCTCGCCGCGGCCGATGGCCCCCTCGATCTCGGCGCGCACCCGCTCGGGGCTGATGTTCAGGCTCTCGAGGACCTTGCTGGCGACCCCCTCACCCTCCCGGATGATCCCCAGCAGGATGTGCTCGGTCCCCACCGCGCTGTGGTTGAGGCGCTTGGCTTCTTCCTGCGCGAGGATGATCACGCGGCGCGCGCGTTCGGTGAACCGTTCAAACATCGGCACTGCACGCTCCTCTCTTGGGAGGGTGAGAGGAACCCCGCCTGTCGCCTGTCACGGATTCTGTCTGCTCCAACGGCACTCCTGCCTGTTTGGTTCCACGCCATGCGGGCAGGGACGTCCGTCCCTCCCTCACTTCATCTCTACGCGCCCCGTTCCAGCGGCATTCCCGGGCGCGCCCGGCACGGAGGGCGACGTCTACTGGTGAATGTACCCAACCGGCCCGCCGGCGGGACCGGGTGGGGTGTGGCCGTCCCGTCGGGACGGGCGCTAGCGCACGATGTCGAGGATCGTGTACGTCAGCGTGCCAGCCGGTACCCGAATGGTGACGGTCTCGCCCTTCTTCCGCCCCAGCAGTGCCTGCCCTACGGGCGACTCGTTGCTGATGCGGTCCGCCAGCGGGTCGGCCTCGGCGGACCCCACGATCGTGTAGGTCAGCTCGCCGCCGGCGGTCACGTCCTTGAGCCGCACGGTGGACCCCACCGAGACCACGTCGCTCGCCACGGCGGCGTCGTCGATGACGCGGGCGCTGCGCAGCATCTGCTCGATCTGCAGGATGCGCCCTTCGATGAACGCCTGCTCGTTCTTGGCGTCGTCGTACTCGGCGTTTTCCGCCAGGTCGCCGAACTCCTTGGCCTGCTTGATGCGTTCGGCCACTTCCTTGCGCCGGATGCCCTTGAGGCGTTCGAGTTCCTCCTCGAGTTTGCGCAGCCCCTCGCGGGTCAGGATCGTCTCCTTCTCGGCGTCGTTGGCCCTGGCGTGCTTCGGGTTCTTCATCACCGCAACCCGCCGATACAATGGACTCGACCGCCGGACGCACGCCCGGCGGTCGGGTGACGGCTGGCCTCAGCATACCAGCGGGGTGAGGGGGCGTCAAGCCGGTGTCCTGGCTCAGTAGCTCCGAAACACTTTCCTGCTGTCGCTGCTGGGTTTGCCAGCGGGTGACGTACCGGGCGCCGATGCCGCAGCTCCCACCGCATCCGTCCACCCTCACTCGGGGTAGAACTGACGGATCACCGCCAGCTTCTCGCGCCAGTCGGGCGTGACCGTCACCCACAGGTCCAGGTAGACCCTGCGGCCCAGCAGGGCTTCGATCTCGCGTCGCGCCGCGGTGCCGATCGCCTTGAGCATCTGGCCACCGCGGCCCACGACGATCTTCTTCTGCGACGGCTTCTCGACGTGGACCGTGGCCCGCACGTAGACCGTCTCGCGGTCGCGTTCGGCGAACTCCTCGATCTCCACGGCCACCGCGTGGGGCACCTCCTCGCGGGTGTGCCGGATGACCTGCTCGCGGATGAGCTCGCGGACCAGGAACTGCTCCGGCTGGTCGGTGAGCATGGCATCAGGATAGTAGGGCGGGCCTTCGGGCAGGCGCGCCACGATCGTGTCCACGAACTCCGCGACGCCCAGCCCCTGTTCCGCGGACAGCGGGCAGACCGCGACCGCCGGCACCAGGGCCCCGGCCTCGGCGGCCACGGCGTCGACGGCCGTCGGAGCTGCGGCGTCGATCTTGTTCACCACCAGCACCACCGGCCTCGTGACGCCCTGCAGCCGGGCGGCCACGACGCGATCGTCGTCGCGCAGGCCGGCCGCAGCGTCGACGACCCAGGCGATCAGGTCGACCTCGGTCAGGACGCGGCGGGCCTGCTCGACCATCCAGGCGCCCAGGCGGTGGCGCGGCGCGTGGATCCCCGGCGTGTCGACGAACACCACCTGGGCGTCGGGACGCGTGAGGATGCCGCGCAGCACCGTGCGGGTCGTCTGCGGCACCGGCGAGGTGATGGCCACCCGCGCGCCGACCACCCGGTTGAGCAGGGTGGACTTCCCCACGTTGGGACGACCCACCAGGGCCACGAACCCGGACCGGTGCGCCACGGCCTCCTCGTCCACCCCCGCGGCCTACGCGCCGCCAGCCCCGGGCAGCGGCGCCAGCCGCTCGACGCGCGCCTGGAAGCCCACGCGCCGCATCCACGCCAGGTAGTCCTCCGGGCGCAGGTCCTCCGGCCGGCGGCCCGCAGCCGCGACCAGCACGGCTTCGATCACGTTGGTGCCAAACGACCGGCCGCCCATCTCCGGCGTGGTCGTCACCAGCAGCGCCACCCCGCGCCGCCGCAGGTCCTCCACGTCGGCTGTGGTCACCGTGTTGGTCAGGACGACCTTGCCCGGCAGCGACGGGGGCATGTACCGCCTGATGAGGTGGAAGTCGCCGGCGATGATCTCGGCCCACCGGTATATGCCGCCGAACCGGGGCGTGCTGCGGTGCTGGCGAGCCCCCGTGGGGTAGAGCCACGTGAACGGCCCCCGCGTGAGCACCGGCAGGAGGACGGCGGCCAGCACCTGCACCGTGCGCAGCCCGCGCAGCGGGATCGGCAGGCCCAGCCCGAACATGAAGTCGCCGAAGATCACGTCGGCGCCGGCGTCGGTGAACGCCTCGGCCATGCCGTACCGATCCACTGACGAGACCAGCAGCACGCGTCGCCCGCGCAGCGGGGTGCCCAGGGCCTGGGGCAGCACCTCCTGGACGACGTGCCGCTCCCAGCTGTTCTTGATGCCCCAGCCGTCGACCACGGGCGTGCGCAGACCAGCCACCGCCCGGACCGCGTCCCGCACGGGATAGCGCCGGGCGCCGGCCACGAGGGCCAGGTCGATCCCCCCGAGCCCGATCGCGTCCACCCGCCCGTCGAGCGCGCGCAGCAACCGACACCAGGCCCGGTAGTCGCCGTCGGTGCCGATGCGTTCGATGATGAAGCGCTGGCCGAGCAGGGTCGTCTCGACGCGATGATCGCCCCGGCGAGAGCCGAGGCTGGCGCTGACCACGTGCCGCGGGCGGTCGGCGGGGCCTGCTGCCGGAGGTGGCGTCGCGGGCGTCTGGCAGGCGGGCGTTCCGGCCGCCTCGGGGATCATGCGCTGGGCTCGCGCTCCGCGCTGAGGGTCACCAGGTCGCCGACCAGCACGTGGCGGACCTCGCCCCCGGCGAGACGCACCCGCAGGGCGCCATCGGCCGCCACGCCGTCGCCGGTGCCCTCGACGATCGTCTCCGGCGTGCGGACGGTGACCCGTCGGCCCGCCAGGGCGTCGCGCCGGGCCCATGCGCCGGTCAGGTCCGTCCCCCTCTGCCACGCCTCGTACCAGGCGGCCAGGCGCTCCAGGAGGGCCAGCCGCAGGACCTCCAGGTCCACCGGACGGCTCGCTGCGACGGCCAGCGACGTGGCCGTGGCGCGGACCTCGAGGGGCAGTGCCTCCAGCGCAACGTTGGCGTTGATCCCGACCCCGATCACCAGCGCGTCGCCGCTGGCCTCCAGCAGGATACCTGCCACCTTGCGCCCTGCTACCAGCACGTCGTTTGGCCAGCGCACGCCCGCCGCCACCCCGGCGACCGTCTCCACGGCCTCTGCCACGGCGAGGGCTGCGGCCAGGCTCAGTAACGGCCAGCGCGACTGCGACGGAGGACGCAGCAGGACCGAGCACCACAGGCCGCCGTCCGGCGAGGCCCATGCGCGGCCCAGGCGCCCCCGCCCGTGCGTCTGCCGTGAAGCCACGACGACGGCGCCCTCAGGAAGGCCGGCGCGCGCCAGTCCCCAGGCCACGTCGTTGGTGGAGGTCACCTCCCAGATGCGCACCAGGGGGCGCCCCAACACCACGCGAGCAGTCCGCGCCCCGCCGGGCGCGCCGTGGGCCTCCTGCCCGCGCGCAGGGCGCTGTGCGTGCCCCGTCACGGGATCCGGCAGCCCCGCGTGCATCGCCTCACTCCGTCAGCCGGAGCTCGAGCACCTGGGTGCGCTCGAACGTCCACAGGCGCAGGTAGGCGCGCGCGACGTCGACGAGGACGTCCAGCGGCACCAGCCCGACGATCTCGCTCTCCGCCACAGCCACCCCGCGCCGGTCGGCCTCGAGACGCACCAGGTCGAACACCCGGTGCAGCGGTGTCCGGGTCGCATCCAGCACGTTGATGGACACCTGGGCCTGCCCCGACGCCGCCCGCACGCCCATCGCCTGCACGTGCACCAACCCGCCGCTCGACTCGCGCACGGCGCGGGCGATGGCGCGGGCAATCCCCACGTCGGCCGTGTGCAGGGTGATGTTGTAGGCCACCAGCGGCCGCCGGGCGCCGACGGCCACCGCGCCGGCCGTCGGGTGTGGTCGGGGATCGCCGACGTCAGGGCGCCAGGCGGGCTGCGCCATCTTCTCGGCCAGCCCCTCGAACTCGCCCCGGCGAATGTCTGGCAGGCGGACCCGGTGCGGCGCGGTCGCCGCCTCGGCGTAGAAGTACACGGGCACGCGCAGCGCCTGCCAGATCTCCTGACCCACCCGGCGGGCCAGCGCCACGCACTCCTCCATGGTCGTCTCGCCGATCGGGACGAACGGGATGACGTCCACGGCGCCGATCCGCGGGTGCTCGCCGCGGTGGACACGCAGGTCGATGTGCTCGACCGCAGCCCGGGCCAGGGCCAGCGCCGCCTGTCCGACGGCGTCGGCAGACCCCACCATGGTGACCACGCTGCGGTTGTGGCTGGGGTCGGAGTGCACGTGAAGCACCCGCACTCCCTCCACCGCGCGCACGGCCCGCACGATGGCGTCGACGACGTCCTGCCGCCGGCCCTCGCTGACGTTCGGCACGCACTCCACCACACGTCCGGGCACGCGCTCACGCTCCCCCAGTCTGCCGTGCGGATCGCCGGTGGCAGGTTCTCCATGACGCCACAGCCAACCTCTCCTCCCGGAACGCTCATGCCAGCGACGCGCGGCGCACGTCCCGACCGGTCGGCATCGCGCCGGCTCCGTCTGAGCCGGCTGCTCGCGCGGGTGCTCCGCCACAAGCCCGAGGACGTTGGGCTGACGCTCGATCCCGAGGGCTTCACCAGCCTCGAGGCACTGGCTCGGGCACTGGCGGCGCAACCGGGCTGGGAGACGCTCACCGCGGCCGACGTGGCCGCGGTGGCCGCTGCGGATCCCCGCCGGTACGAACTGCGCGACGGGCGCATCCGGGCGCGCTACGGCCACACGGTGCAGGTCGAGGCCCCCGGCGAGCCGGTGGTCCCGCCCGAGTGGCTCTACTACGGCGCGCCGCAGGACGCCCTCCCGGCGATCCGCAGCGAAGGGCTGCGGCCGGGGACGCGCCGCTACGTGCACCTGGCGACGACCCCCGGCGAGGCGGCCGCCGTGGCGCGCCGGCACGCGGAGGCCGTCGTCGTGGTGGCCGTGCGGGCGCGCCGGGCCCACGAGGCCGGTGCTGTCTTCTGGCGCGCCGGCCCCGGGCTCTACCTCACCCGCGCGCTGCCCGCCACCGTCCTGCTGGTGCCCGACGGAACCGGTTGGCAGCCGGCCGTGCCTCAAGCGTCGCCGGCGACGCCCGACCCCTCTTCGATCCGGGAGAAGTGGATCACCGACACCTCGTCGTCCAGCGACACGGGGCGGCCGTAGATCTTCGAGAGGAACTCCATGAGCTCTTCGTGCCGCCGGAGCTCGGGGTTGTCGCGCTCGATCTCCCGCGGCGTGACCTCCGCCAGGCGCTTCACCTCCACGCGGTCGATGATGGCGGGGAAGATCTTGCGCCGCGTGCCGAACCGGCGGCCCACCGTGACCCACACCACCTGCCCGTCCTGGTACTTGTCCGTCTTGTTGCCCAGGCGGATGGTCACGGTCTTGCGGCCCGTGCGCAACGCCTCGGCGAACAGCGACGAGTAGAAGTTCAACGCGAACATCGGCTCCTCCGCGTGGTCGGCGGTCAGTCTTTCAGGCGCGCGTCCACGTACGTCATGCGCACCGTGGCGGCGCCCCGGGTGGCCGTCGCCGTGGCCAGCGTGGTGCCGTCGTGGACCAGGGTCGCCGTCACCGTCCCGTAGTCGCGCATCTGGCTCAAGATCGCCTGGGTGGCCAGCGTCGCTTCCGCCTCGAGCAGGTCCCGCAGCTCCTTCTTGGGCTTCTCGGGCTTGAAGAGCACCGACGTGAACGTCACCGCCACGGTCTTCTTCTCCCGGTCGACGGTCACCGCACGGACCGTATTGGCACCGACGATGTTCTCCACCAGGTTCCTGGCCAGCACCTCGGGTTCGGGCGGCCGCCGCCGCGCCTCCTGCTGGCGGCGGTAGCTCAAGTCCCACACGTACATCCCGCCGGTCACCAGCACCGCCACCGCCACGTACACGGCGATGGGCACGATGTTGATCCCGGTCTTGCGCGCCAGGCTCTTGGATCGCACGCCCGTCACCTGCCACCTCCCGTGTCGACAAGAGACTATTCCACCGCCCGGGGAGCACCCCTGCCCGTCGTGCCGGTGCGCGTGGCGCACGCGTCGGTGCTCCGGGCTGGCCCGGCAGACCGCGCCATGGCCCTGGCGTGCGGGGCGCCCGGAGACCTCAGGGGGCGAACGTCAGTCCGGGGGCGCGCACCAGCGTCCCCCGGTAGAGGAAGTGCACCTGCCGCAGGGCCGCCTCGAGGTCGAACGGGGTGAGGGCCGACACGGCGTCCACCGGCACGACGACCCGGTAGCCGCGCAGCGCGGCGCTGCCGGCGGTGTGCAGCACGCAGATGTTGGCCACGGTGCCGCACACGACCACGGTCTGGACGCCGGCCAGCCGCAACTCGTGGTCCAGCGGGGTGCCGAAGAACCCGTCGTAGCGCAGTTTGCGAATCACCCGGTCCCCCGGCTGCGGGGCCAGGGCGTCCACGATCTGCCAGCCCCAGCTGCCTTCCAGGCAGTGCGGGCCCCAGATGGGGAACTCGGGATCCCCCTCCGCGTGGGTGTCCTGCGTGTAGAACACCCGGGCACCGGCGCTCCGGGCCCGGGCCAACAGCCCGGCGATGACCGGCACGGTGCGGGCGGCGTCGGGCACCACCAGGGCCCCGCCCGTCGACACGAAGTCGTTCTGCATGTCCACCACGACCAACGCCGCCGTCCCGGCGGATACGGTCACGGTGTCCTGGACGACGTACTCGGGCACCTCCACGGTCCGCGGCATGGTCGCGCTCACCTGCTGCTGTGGTTAGGTCGACGCTTCGGGCTTGGGCCGCAGCCGCGGCAGCGGCGCCTCGGGGCGGACCCGCGGCTCGACCGCAGGCTCGGGGGCGGGCTCCGCCGCCGGCGGCCCGGCGGCCGGCGGCTCCAGGGGCCTGCCCTCGAACAGGCGGGCCAGCTCGTCCGCTTCCAGGCTCTCGCGCTCGACGAGCGCCCGGGCGATGCGCTCCAGCGCGTCGCGGTGCCTGACGATGAGCTGGCGGGCCTGCTCGTAGCACTCGTCGATGATCCGGCGAATCTCCTTGTCGATCTCGTAGGCGATCTCCTCGCTGTAGTTGCGGCTCTCGACGAGGTCGCGGCCCAGGAACACCGGCCCGTGGCGCTTGCCCAGCGACAGGGGGCCCAGCTTGGTCGACATGCCGTACTCGGTGACCATCTTGCGGGCCAGCTCCGTCGCCTGTTCGAAGTCGTTCTGGGCGCCGGTGGTCACCTCGCCGAAGACGACCTCCTCGGCGACCCGGCCGCCCAGCCCCACGGTGATCCGCGCCAGGATCTCCTGCTTCGTGTAGGTGTACTTGTCCTCGGGCGGCGCGAACATCACGTACCCCAGCGACAGTCCCCGCGGGAGGATCGTCACCTTGTGGGGCGGGTCGGCACCGGGCACGACCTTGGCCAGCAGCGCGTGGCCGGCCTCGTGGTACGCGGTGAGCTCCCGCTCCTTGGGCGTGAGGATACGGCTGCGCCGCTGCGGGCCGGCGATCACCCGGTCGATGGCCTCGTCGAACTCGGCGGCCGTGATCTTCTTCTTGTTGCGCCGCGCGGCCAGCAGTGCGGCCTCGTTGACCATGTTGGCCAGATCGGCCCCCGAGAACCCCGGCGTGCGCTTGGCCAGCGCGTCGAGGTCGACGTCGCCGGCCAGGGGCTTGCCGCGGACGTGCACGTCGAGGATCGCCCGGCGGCCCTTGGTGTCCGGGTTGTCCACCACGATGCGCCGGTCGAACCGCCCGGGCCGCAGCAGCGCCGGGTCGAGGATGTCCGGCCGGTTGGTGGCGGCGATCACGATGATCCCCGCATTGGGGTCGAACCCGTCCATCTCGACCAGCAGCTGGTTGAGGGTCTGCTCGCGCTCGTCGTGTCCGCCGCCCAGCCCGGCGCCGCGCTGCCGCCCGACGGCATCGATCTCGTCGATGAAGACCAGGCACGGCGCGCTCTTCTTGGCCTGGTCGAACAGGTCCCGCACGCGCGACGCGCCCACCCCGACGAACATCTCCACGAACTCGGAGCCCGAGATCGAGAAGAACGGCACCCCGGCTTCGCCCGCCACGGCCTTGGCCAGGAGGGTCTTGCCCGAGCCGGGCGGTCCCACCAGCAGCACGCCCCGGGGGATCTTGGCGCCCAGCGCCTGGAACTTCTTCGGGTACTTGAGGAACTCGATGACCTCCTGGAGCTCCTCTTTGGCCTCGTCGACGCCCGCCACGTCGGCGAACGTCACCTTGGGCTTGCTGTCGGTGTGGAGGCGGGCGCGGCTCTTGCCGAACGCCATGGCCTGGTTGCTCCCCGACTGCGCCTGGCGGAGCATGAGCATCCACAGGCCGACCAGCAGCATGATGGGCAGCAGGGTCGAGAGCAGGCTGGGCCACAGGCTCGTCCGGGACCGGGGCTCGACCTTGATGGCCACGCCCTTGGCCTTGAGCAGCTCGAGGTACGAGGCGTCCCCCGGGGGGATGTAAGTCGTGAACTGCTGGCCGTTCCTCAGACGCCCGTTGACGGTGCCGTCGCCGATCTCGACCTGCACCACCTGCCCCGCCTGGACCTGCTCGACGAAGGCACTGTAGTCCATCACCTCCCGCGGGGCCCGCCGCCACAGCTGCAGCGCAAACGGAAAGGCCACCGCCAGGATCACGGCCCACACGATGAGGTTGCGCAGATACCGGTTGGTCACAGGCCCCCGATCCCCCGCGCGCCGTCGCGCGCTGTACTTCGATTATAGCATCTACCCCGCTCCCGTCCGGCGTCGGCGCCGCACGGGCTGGAGCACCACAGCCTGGGCGGTGCGGAGAGCCACGAGCCCCGGCAGATCGGCACGCTCCCCCGGGCGGCCGTCCAGCGTCATCTCCCGCACCCGTTCGATATGGACGAACGCCAGGCCGCGGATGTTCCCGCGCGCATCGCGTAGCGCCTGGTAGACGACCCGGCGCTGCAGCGCCGCGGGCAGCGCGCGCAACGCCTCGGCCGCGATCGCCACGCGCCCCCGCCGTCGCCGCACCGCCGTGCGCGCGGCACCGGCGGCCAGCGCGTCGAGCACCTGCGCGTCGTCGGCGGCCTGCTGTGCCAGGCGCCACAGCACGGCTTTCACGCCGGGGTTATACCCTGCGAGGACGGGTAGCAAGTCGTGCCGGATCCGGTTGCGCAGCGCGATCCGCGACCGATTGGTCGGATCGCGCCGCCAGGGCACCCCTTCGGCCTGCAGGTAGGCCAGCACCTCGTCCCGCCAGACGCCCAGCAACGGCCGCACCACCCAGAGGCCGTCGTGCGGGCGCCGGACGGGCATGCCCGCCAGCGGATCCGCGGCCCCGCGCAGGAGACGCAACAGCGCCGTCTCGACCTGGTCGTCCGCCGTGTGGGCCACCGCCAGGCGGCGCGCGCCGACCCGGCGGGCGATGCGCGCCAGGGCAGCGTACCGCAGTGTCCGTGCCGCTTCCTCCAGGGTCAGGCGCTGGCGGCGGGCCAGGCCCCGCACGTCGACACGCACCACCGACACCGGCACACCCCATACGCGGGCCATCCGCCGCACGAACGCCGCATGGGCGTCCGCGCGCCGGTGCAGCCCGTGGTGGACGTGCGCGACGTGCAGCCGCAAGTGGAACTCCGGTGCCAGGCGGCGGAGCACGTGGAGGAGCGCCATCGAGTCCGGGCCGCCGGAGACGCCGACGACCACGGTCTCACGGCCAGCCACCAGCCCGGCGCGCAGCGCGGCGCGCACACGCTGGGCGACACGATGCACCACCGCGCGGTCAGGCATCCCCGGTCGGGCGGGCGGACCGGCTCCTCGTGGAGTGCTGGCCCTCCGTGGTGGCGGCGGGGAGACTCGAACTCCCGACTCCGCGGGTATGAGCCGCGTGCTCTGACCAGCTGAGCTACGCCGCCACAGCGGATCCATTATAGCCGCGGGGCCGGCGCGGCGTCCACGTGCCCCGCCGGCACCACCCCCGGCGCCCACGCGGCCGGCGGCGGCGCTACGGACACGACGCGCCGCCGGGCGCCACCGTCAGTACCGGCTGGCTAGCGATCGGGCCCGTCCCCTAAGGCACCTCACCTGTGCGCGTCGGGAAAGCGGAGTCAGTTCCGAATGGTGATGCGCACCGGTCCGACCTCGGTCCCCCGCGTCTCACCACGCGCTCTGCCCAGGAAGGCGGCGTAGACGTCGTAGGCCCCGGGATCTACCTGCCGCCCCTGCAGGTCGCGCTGGTCCCACTGCCCCGCGAACGTTCGGACCTCACCGGGCGCCCACGAGACCTCGCGGATCACCTGCAGGAAGGCTTTGTCGTGCGACCACTGCCAGATCAGCGCGCCTCGCTGGCGCACGACGAGATCGAACTGCTGGCTGCTCGGGAAGACCAGCGTCACCGGCGTGGGGGCGCTGTTGACGACGCGCAGGACGATGCCCACAGGCTCGCCCCGCACGAACATCTCCTTCCCCACGGTCACCTGGAGGCGCAGATCCCCCACGGCACGCTCCGCCACCGGGGGGGTAGCCGCCAGCAGGATGGTCAGGACAACCGCTACCACGGCCCCTGGCATGCCTTCCCCTTCTCCTCTCCCCCCTGTCCCCTCCTACGACAGCCAACCGCCTCCAGGTTCCCGCGTGACCGTTCCCCGACAGCGCGCACGCCGTGGAAGCGCGAATCCCGCCTCATGAGATGGAAGCACGGAATCCCGCCTTCACGGGGCGGGATTCCGAACGACGTCGTGGATCCCGGGCTACCTGGCCCTGCACACCAGGCGTGCGCTGTTCAGCTTCCGGGATTCAGCGTCCACGCGCAGGTCTTCCCGCAGGCTCCGGCCAGCTCCTAGCGGCCGGCCGTCTGGAGCTGCGAGAGATCGCAGCGGATCTTCCCGGTGGCGATCTCCTCCAGGGCGATCGAGACCGGGTTGGTGGAGTCGATGTCGACGAGGGGCAGGGCGCCCTCCCGGAGCTGCATCGCACGCTTCGCCGCGACGATGACCAGGGCGTACTTGCTCTCGACCTGCTCCAGCAGTTCCTCCAGCGAGGGCTTGATCACTCCCACTCACCTCCGGCGAACACTCCCTGATTGTAGCAGGCCCGATTCGACCGTCAATCACCGCTCGCGGCCCCCGCGCGGCACGGATCTCTCCCCCGAGGGATCGCGGCTGCGCTCGATCGTGCGGCCCACCGCTGGCGCGGCTGCGCCCGTCTCGCTGCGGCCGAGGGGGGCAGGCTGCCACCGCGTTCCCGCACGCCGCAGCTGCGCGTGCGCTGCCCTCGTCACGTGGCGGCCGCGGGCGCGGGGCGCAGCTCAGAGCCAGGCCCGCACCCGCTCCAGGTCCACGTTCCCGCCCGAGAGAACGACCACGATGGGCCCGCCGTCGATCCGTACCCGTCCGGTGAGCAACGCCGCCAGCCCCGCGGCGCCCGCGGGCTCGACGAGCAGCTTGGCGCGCTCCAGCAGCAGGCGCATCGCGGCCACGATCTCGTCGTCGCGGACCTCCACCACCTCGTCGACCAGGCGGCGCACGATCTCCAGGGTGCGGGCACTCACGGCAGGCGCGCCCAGCCCGTCGGCGATGGAGGCGGGCGTCACCGCCACAGGCCGACCTGCGGCCAGGGCCAGTCGCATGGCGTTGGACGTCTCTGGCTCGACGCCCACGAGGCGCGCACGCACCCCGGCACCGCGCAGGGCCACGGCGATGCCGCTGATCAGCCCACCGCCTCCCACCGGCACCAGCACCAGGCGGGCGTCCGGGAGATCCTCGACGATCTCCAACCCCACGGTGCCCTGGCCCGCGATCACGTCCGGATGATCGAAGGGGTGCACGGGGACGAGGCCCTCGTCCCGCACGAGGGCCTCGTAGCGTGCGAAGGCGTCGGCGACCGTCCCGTGCAGGACCACCTCGGCGCCATACTCCCGACACGCCGCCACCTTGCTCTGGGCCGCGGCGGCAGGCATGACCACCACGCACCGCAGGCCCTCTGGCTGCGCGGCGTAGGCCACCGCCTGCGCGTGGTTACCCGCGGAGATGGTCACGATGCCCCGCGTCCGGGCGTCGGGCGGCAGCCGACGCACCGCGTTGGTCGCGCCCCGTGCCTTGAACGAGCCCGTTTTCTGGAGGTTCTCCGCCTTCAGCCAGACCGGCGCGCCCACGAGCCGCGACAGGGTCTCAGAGCGCCACAGCGGCGTGCGGTGCACACGGTCAGCGATCCGTGCGGCAGCAGCGCGCACGGCGTCGATGGTGACATCGCCGATCACGGGCTAGAACCAGGCCTCGAGCCGGCTGGTCTCGAACGCGCGCTTCTCGTCCACCGTGTGGGGACTGGGCTCGGCGATCTCGATGCGCGGCTCGGGCGCGGCGTAGAAGTCGCCGCGCACGGCCGTGGCCAGCCCGTCGCCCATCTCGATGAAGCAGTAGCCCCGCCCGTCGAAAGCAGCCTGGGGCCTGCCGCCGGCGAGCTCGTCGGCGATCGCATCCGCGGCGACGATGCCCTGCGCCTCGGCGAAAACACCGGCTTTGGGCAGCATCATGCCGTTGGCCAGGGGGAACTCGGCCACGTCACCGACGGCGAAGACGCGATCGGCCGGCAGCCGGCAGGTGCGCGGGTCGGGACGGATCCAGTCGCCGGCGGTGAGGCCCGCCGCCTTGACCACAGCCGGCCCGCGGTGCGGGGGCACGCCGATGAACACGTCGTACTGCCGGCGTTCGCCACCCTCGAAGACGACCGTCTGCCCCTCCACGCCGGCCGTACGGCGCCCGGGCAGGAAGGCAATCCCCTTGGCCGCCAGCTGCCCTTCCACCGCGGCGCAGGCTGCCGGTCCTGCCACCGGCAACGAGGAGGGCTGCGGGGTGAAGACCTCGAGGTCCACGCGGCCGCGGACCCCGTGGCGCCGCAACACCTCTTCGATGAGGAACGCCGCCTCGTAGGGCGCGGGCGGGCACTTGTACGGCACCCCGAGGATGCCGATGCCAATGCGCCCCGCCTCCAGCGAGGCGATCCGCGCGGCGATCGCCTCGGCCTGCTCGGGGTCGTACAGGTTCGAGCCCGCCGGATCGTAGCCGGGAACCAGATCGGGCCGCAGCTCGGCACCCAGCGCCACCACCAGGGCGTCGTAGGACCACGCTCCCGACGTGCGGGTGCGGACCGTCCGGCGCTCGAGGTCGATCGCGGTCACCTCGTCCTGGACGTACCGGATGCCTCTGGCGGCCAACCGTGTCAGCGGCCGCGTGCCCTCGGCCCGGGTGCCCTTGCCGGCGAGCACCGTCAGGATACGCAATCCCATCATGAAGGTGTTCCGGCGGTCGATCAGCGTGACCTCGGCGTCGTCGCCGAGCCGCGTACGCAACCGGTGCACCGCCGCCAGTCCGCCAAAGCCGCCGCCCAGTACCACACAGCGCGCCATTGCCATCGCACAGCCTCCGTGAGCAGGTCGTGTTCTATGTTAGCAGGTTACACGGGGTGCCGATATCGCCCGCAGCCCGTCTTCGACGCTGCGCCCACGGGCCACCGCCCCGCGCTCAAGGCAGCGCGAAGACAGCAAGCAGCTGCAGCGCCTCGAGGAGCCGATGGCCCACGCCCACCCGTGGCACGCGCCCACCCGAAAAGCGGGGCGGACGCTCGCCACGACGACGGACGCGATAAGAAGGCTTGCGGGCAGCCAGGGGCCCGACGTCCGGGACTACCCGGCCCAGGCGCACCGTCACCAGGACGGGCGCGACAGGAAGGCTGGCGGGGACCGCGGAACGACCCCTCCAACGTACCGCCCGGAGGGCGCCCGTGACCTTACGCGCGATCCTGCACCGGTCTGCCAGGCTTCCCCTCGCCGGCGCGTGCCGTCGTGTGTTGCGCATCGGCGTGCTGGTCGTCGCCGCAACCACCGCCACCGGCTGCTTGGGTCTGGCACCCGTGCGCCCTGACGTCCCGCCGGAGCGGTTTCGGGAACGCACCATCGTGATCGTGGTCGACGGCACGCCGGGGCTACCCTTCGAAGGCTCGTACGGCACGCCGGCGGTCACCCAAGCGGCTCGCGGCCACGTGCCCGCGCAGTTCCACATGCGGTCGGCGGTTGCGGTGGTGGCCACGTTCACCAAGGCGACCGCCGAGGGGGAGTTGATCGTGCGCCTTGTGGTGGACGGACAGGAAGTGGCACGGCGGCAGACCTCACAGCCGTTTGGCACCGTGATGGTCTCACGGGTGCTCTCCCGCTGACGGGGCCGCCCCGGGACGCACGATCGCTGGCCTCAGCCGGCTCGACGAGCGACAACGACGCTCCGGGATGGAGCCCTCGTCCGTCCTGTGCGCTGCCCTCGTGCTATCAGGCATCGCCCGACCAGCGCACGAGACCGTACCCGCCCCGGTGCCAGACCACGCGCGTCCCGAAGGGCCGACACAGACGGTCCATGCGCGCGAGGATGGCGCGCGCCGCCGGACCGCGGGCGAGCACGGGGCGGCCGCGGCGTGGACGCGGCTGCCCGAACCCCAGCGTAACCGGGTAGAGCCGAATCTCCCGCAGCCGTCCGGCCTCCGCCTCCCACCAGGCGATCACGGTCTCCCAGTACGCGCGGTCGGCGGCGAACCCGCCCTTCCCGCGACTGTTCCGCCGGTCGAAGCCATCGGCCGGCGTGGCCAGCAGCGGGTCGAGGCCGAGACGCTCGTAGAAATCGGCGGGCAACCCCTGAGCTTCCTCGTTCTGAAAAATGAAGTTGCCCAGACTGTAGAAGATCGGGCGTCCCCGGTACACCTCGATCCCGCGCAGCCGGTGTGGCCCGTGCCCGATCACCGCGTCGCAGCCGGCCTCGATGCACAGCCGACAAAACTCACGGTGGAACGCCGGCACCGCATCGGGATCGCCGCCGCCCATCTCGTGCGCGTGGAACGACAGCAGCACGGCATCCGCCTGGCGGCGGGCGTCGCGCACGTGCCGCAGGATCTCGTCGACGTCCCGCTGGTTGACCTCCCAGGCCTCGCCGGCGCGGCGCCCCTCGCGGAACTTCACCGGCCCGATCGAGAGCACGCCCTCGGGGTCGGGCGCCCGAAAGCCCAGGGCGACTTCGTAGCGGCGGACCTGGTCGACCTTGGTGCGCGCCACCAGGGCCCGCAGCTGCGCCATCGTCCGGGGTGGGACCACGGTGTACTCCTCGTACCGCAGACAGTTGGCGCCGGGACGTCCGGGACTGTCATGGCGTCGCAGGCCAGCCCGGTAGCCGGCGCCCTGCGTGGCCGTCGCCACCGCCAGCAGCGCCACCTTGCCCGCCGGCAGGTCGAGGTAGGCGGGCAGGCGCGCCTCGGCCAGGTCACGGCCAGCGCCCGCGTGGCAGACGCCCGCGGCATCGCACACCCGGGTGGTCTCCAGCACCCCGTCCGGTCCCCAGTCGCCCGCGTGGTTGTTGGCCCGGGCGAACAGGTTGAAGCCCATGGCCACCAGGTCGTCCAGGCAGCCTGCGGGCGCCGTGAGATAGGTGCCGCTCCAGCCCGCGGCCGGCGCCCCCACGCCGTTGGCGAACGAGACCTCCAGGTTGGCGAGGCGCGCATCGGCGGAACGCAGCACGGCCAGGAGGGCGTCGTACCCTGCCCCGGCCCAGCGCGTCACCCGCCGGGTGATCAGCGCGTCGCCCACCGCCGCGTACCGCATCGGGACGTCCCTCCGCTGTGATCAGCCGTATCCGACGACAGCCGCTCTGCACGCCTGCACCCGACACCGCAACCGACGGGCGGCCAAATCGCTCCCCCCGCACGCCATGCACGCTGCGACGGTCCCCAGGGCGGCACGCCCGGTTCATCCCTCACGAGATGCCCGAAGCCCACGCTCCCCGGGCCGTCCGCACGGGTCCCCGGTCGGCCGCAGCGCGAGGACGCCGGCGGTGTTCGGGCGACCGCTACCTGCGTACGCGGCAGCGTCCCCGGCCAGAAAGACGTCGAGGGGAGGCGTGCGCCTCCCCTCGACGTTGACTCCCGGCAGCGACCTACTCTCCCGCGCCGTTGCCAGCGCAGTACCATCGGCCCTGGAGGGCTTAACGACCGTGTTCGGAATGGGAACGGGTGTGGCCCCTCCGGCATAGCCACCGGGAATGCACGGCGACCCCCGTGGGCCGCCCGCTGGCTGTGCACCGGTCTGAGAGTCGGACTACTGCACCCTCACAGGGTAGGCTCTCGATCGACGAGCCCCCAGACCGGCCACACATCCACCATACCGGCGCGTTGCAGGCTCCGCACAGCTGCCCCTAGAGCAGGACAAGCCCTCGTCCTATTAGTACCGCTAGGCTACGCCTTACGGCTTTACACCTGCGGCCTATCGACCTGGTAGTCTCCCAGGGGACTTACCCGGTTAACCCGGTGGGTGACCTCATCTTGGGGTGGGCTTCGCGCTTAGATGCTTTCAGCGCTTATCCCGTCCGGACATGGCTACCCGGCACGTGCCCTTGGCAGGACAACCGGTACACCAGAGGTCCGTCCACTCCGGTCCTCTCGTACTAGGAGCAGCTCCCCTCAAGTCACCTGCGCCCACAGTGGATAGGGACCGAACTGTCTCACGCGTGTTCACCCTCTGTTTCCAGAGGCACAGACTATAGCTCCATCCTTCGGAAGGATCGAAGGAGCCGGCGTCTGATGAGTGTCACAGTTTCGCCACACGGCACGACACCCATCTCAGGCCTTGTAGCCTTCAGTCGTTACGGGGAATCGGGAGCTTGTACCGCAGTTCCGGCAGCACGTAGGGCTCAATGAGTCGGACGAGCTTTGTCGCCTCAGCCACGGGCACGTACAGGCGCAGCCCGCGTCCGATCCCGCTGCGGTGAATGCGCACGCGCAGGTCGAAATTCTGCGCTAGCGTTGCCACCAGTCGCACGAGATCAGCCGCGCCGAAGCATTGTGTCTCGAACAGCATGGAGCCCTGCCGCCGATCGCACGTGCCATCGTCCATGAACCAGACGGCCAGCGCCTTGGGGTGGACCAACAGCTCCCCGATAGTCGCCGGAACGATCTTGCGGCCATGTCGATAGAACAACCGCCGCAACTCCGCTAGGTATGGATGGCACCGCGTCACAAACCGCCAGAACGGGTAGCCCGCGTTGTCGTGACCATGCACTGGCGACGGCCGAAGTGCTCTCAGCTCCCGGTGTTTCCACTCCACATACGCTCGCAGGCGTACCGAGTGGTTTACCTGGAGACGCACACCGCGCCCGTGCACCTCCAAATGGCCATCACCAAGGACGATCCCGATCAACGCGTCCTTCATCTGGCTCCCGACTCTTCCCTCGGTATTGCCCTGCGTGGTGTTCGGAGGCCACGCGAGGGTTCCACCGATATCAGCCGGAGAGCACCCTGGGATCGCTCCCAGGGGACGCAGTGTGTCCTACGTTCTGAACCCAGCTCACGTACCGCTTTAATGGGCGAACAGCCCAACCCTTGGGACCTACTACAGCCCCAGGATGCGATGAGCCGACATCGAGGTGCCAAACCTCCCCGTCGATGTGGACTCTTGGGGGAGATCAGCCTGTTATCCCCGGGGTAGCTTTTATCCGTTAAGCCACGGCGCTTCCACTTGCCGCCGTAGGATCACTAGGCCCGGCTTTCGCCCCTGCTCGGCTTGTAGGCCTCACAGTCAAGCCCCCTTATGCCCTTGCACTCGCCGCACGGTTTCCAACCGTGCTGAGGGGACCTTTGGGCGCCTCCGTTACCGTTTAGGAGGCGACCGCCCCAGTCAAACTGCCCACCTGCCACTGTCTCGACACCCGCTGAGGATGCCGGTTAGGACTTAATCTTGCCAAGGGTGGTATTCCAAGGGCGGCTCCACGGGAGCTGGCGCCCCCGCTTCTCTGCCTCCCACCTATCCTCTACATGGTAAGACCAAATCCAATGGCAAGCTGCAGTAAAGCTCCACGGGGTCTTTCCGTCCAGCTGCGGGTAACCCGTGTCTTCACGGGTCTCACAACTTCGCCGAGTCCCTCGTCGAGACAGCGCTCAGCTCGTTACGCCATTCGTGCAGGTCGGAACTTACCCGACAAGGAATTTCGCTACCTTAGGACCGTTATAGTTACGGCCGCCGTTCACCGGGGCTTCGGTTCAGGGCGTCGCCGGGGCGAACCCCAGCTAACCCGTCCCCTTAACCTTCCGGCACTGGGCAGGCGTCAGCCCCTATACGTCGCCTTGCGGCTTCGCAGAGACCTGTGTTTTTGTTAAACAGTCGGCTGAGCCGATTCACTGCGGCCTCCTCGCGCAGCCGGCGCAGGCCGGCAACGCTCGAAGGCACCCCTTCTCCCGAGGTTACGGGGTCAACTTGCCGAGTTCCTTGACGAGGGTTCTCTCGCGCGCCTTGGCACTCTACGTGCCCGGCCACCTGTGTCGGTTTCCGGTACGGGCGCGGGCATCCTGGCCACGAGGCTTTTCTTGGCAGCGTGGGCTCAGCCACTTCGCTCGCGGTTGCCCTTGAGCTCGCGTTCGCATCTCGGCGTTGTACGAGGCACCGGATTTGCCTGGCGCCTCCGCCTACCTGCTTAGCCCGGGACGACCATCACCCGGTAGGCCTACCCTTCTGCGTCCCCCCTTGGCTCGTCACGGATGCGCCGCGGGGCCGGAATGTCGACCGGCTGTCCATCGGCTACGCCTTTCGGCCTCGCCTTAGGGCCCGCCTAACCTTACGCGGACGAACCTTCCGTAAGAACCCTTGGCCTTACGGCGGGCAGGATTCTCACCTGCCTTTTCGCTACTCATGCCGGCATTCGCACTTCCGCATCGTCCAGCGGTCCTCACGGTCCGCCTTCAGCCTACTGCGGAACGCTCCCCTACCACCCCGCGCAGGACGACACCACGCGCGGGATCCGCAGCTTCGGTGGATGGCTTGAGCCCCGTTGGATTTTCGGCGCAGCACCACTCGACCAGTGAGCTATTACGCACTCTTTAAAGGATGGCTGCTTCTAAGCCAACCTCCTGGCTGTCTTAGCGATGCCACTTCCTTTCCCACTTAGCCATCACTTGGGGACCTTAGCTGGCGGTCTGGGTTGTTCCCCTCTTGACGATGAAGCTTATCCCCCACCGTCTCACTCCCGACGACCACACGACGGCATTCGGAGTTTGGTTGGGTTCGGCACGGGTCCTCCCGCCCTAGCCCATCCAGTGCTCTACCACCGCCGTGCTGCGCTCGGGGCTGCACCTCAATGCATTTCGGGGAGAACCAGCTATCTCCGGGTTCGATTGGCATATCACCCCTACCCACAGCTCATCCCATGGTTTTTCAACACCAACGGGTTCGGGCCTCCACGCGGGGTTAGCCGCGTTTCACCCTGGCCATGGGTAGCTCACCCGGTTTCGGGTCTGCAACGTGCGACTGCCGCGCGTGCGGCTTCCCATCCGGGAACGGCGCCCTGTTCAGACTCGGTTTCCCTCCGCCTCCGGGATACGCTCCCTTAAGCTCGCCACACGTTGCAACTCACCGGCTCATTCTTCAATAGGCATGCCGTCAGGCGTTCCGGTCCGAAGACCGGCATAGCCCTCCGACTGTTTGTAGGCACACGGTTTCAGGTTCTATTTCACTCCCCTCCCGGGGTTCTTTTCACCTTTCCCTCACGGTACTCGTGCACTATCGGTCGCCAAGGGTATTTAGCCTTGGAAGGTGGTCCTCCCGGCTTCCCACGGGGTTCCACGTGTCCCGTGGTACTCAGGAACACCGCCCAGGAAGTCCACACGCTTTCGCCTACGGGGCTGTCACCCGCTGTGGCCGGCCGTTCCAGGACCGTTCGGCTAGCGTGCGGATTGGTCACTTCCCGACGGGATCGCGGTCCCGTCCGACGATGTCCTGCAACCCCTCGAGCGCAACGCCCGCGAGCTTGGCACGCCCGAGGTTTGGGCTCCTCCCCTTTCGCTCGCCACTACTCAGGGAATCTCGGTTGATTTCTGTTCCTCCGGGTACTGAGATGTTTCAGTTCCCCGACTGGCTCTCCCGTGCCTATGGATTCAGCACGGGATGACGCGGCATGACCCGCGCCGGGTTGCCCCATTCGGAGACGGCCGGATCGAAGGTTGCTTGGCACCTCCCCGACCCTTTCGCCGCCGGCAGCGTCCTTCATCAGCCCTTGGCGCCAAGGCATCCGCCGTGTGCCCGTAGTAGCTTGAGACCCGCCCTAGGAGCAGCTGTTCAGAGCCTGACAACACATCACCATCCCGCCGATCGGCTCGATCCGCGGGCAGTGACGTCTTCCGTTTGCACTTGTCAAGGTGCGCCCCGCCGCCGCGCGGCGGATCCCACCGGGTACGCCGGGGGAACATTGAGGCTGCTGGCTATGGCACAAAAAAGAGGGGATGAGCGAAATCCCCTCGGGGACTGCTCATCGTGCAACCGCCTATGAGGTTACCCGGTCACCACCGTTACCCTCTGCAGCAGCGCTCCCTCCCTGTGTCAGAGCCACAACTCATTATAGAAGGCACCCAGGGCTTGTCAACCCTGGGCTCACAGGGCCCACAGGGCTCCTACAAGGTCACCCCGTCACACGACGAGACAGGTCAGCGTGTCGGCGACCCCGGGCGTCCGTTGAATGCGTGAGATGACCGTGTCGCCCAGCGCGGCCATGTCACCGGCCTCGGTGAAGCAGACGATGTCGTAGGGCCCGGTCACCACGTGCACCTCGCGCACGCCCTTGATCTTCCGCAGGGCGATGGCCGCCTTGCGCGCCTGACCGGGATGGGCCTTCAAGAGCACGACCGCGGAGACCACTGTCGCTCACCTCCCGGGGTTGGAGCCCCCTCCGCCGTCAGGCCCGGCGACGCCGCACGCCTCTCCGTGCCCGCCCGCGTCGCGCTCCCGCGGCCGTACGCGCCTGACGGCGACCGCCCGCCGCCCGACCGCCGCCCCGGCGCACTGTTCGCGTCGGACGCCCGGCCGTCCGGCGCCGTCTGGGACCGCCGCGAGCCCCGGCGCCAGCGGGTCGGCGGGCGCCCCCGCGACGCCCGGCCGCTGCAGCGCCCCTTCGCCGCCTGGCCACACCGCGCCGTCTCGCCGCCCGAGACGGCTTGCGCGCGGGCCGCGCCTGTGGCCGCGCGCGGCGAGCCTTAGCAGCCGGCGCCGCCGGGGCCTCTGCTGCCTCCTCCGTACCGCCCGGCGGCGTCGTCTGCCACAGCGGTTGCTGAGGCTGCGCCCCCGGGCCCCCTATGCCGGACACTCCCCCCGGGGCACCATCCTGGCCTGCGCCGCCGGTGGCCCCCGCCGGCTCCGCGGGCGCGGTCCCCGCGGCGCCGTGCACCAGATCCTCGCCCAGGGCGCCCTGCGACGTCCGATCCGACCGATCGTGCAGCGATGGCTCCTGCTTCATGGCACCCAACACCTCCTCCAGGGCTGCGGCGTATGCGTCGAAATCCTGCTCGGAAAACAGCACGAACCGTACTTCCTCGATCGACGTGCCCTGCACGACCTCGACCACGGTCCGAAGCGCCACCTGGGCCGCCAGCGCCACCGGGTACCCGTACACGCCGGTGCTGATGGACGGGAAGGCGATCGTCCGGACGCCATGGGCGGTCGCCAGCTCCAGACTCGAGCGGTAGGCCGACGCCAGCAGCGCAGCTTCACCCTGGCGACCGCCAGACCAGACCGGACCGACTGCGTGGATCACGTACCGGGCGGGGAGCCGGCCGGCTCCGGTGATCACCGCCGAGCCCGTCGGGCACCCGCCCTGCGCCGCACGGATCCGCGCGCACTCCTCCTCGATGGCGGGGCCGCCGGCGCGACGGATCGCACCGTCCACGCCGCCGCCACCGACCAGCCGGCTGTTGGCGGCGTTGACGATGGCGTCCACCCGCTGGTGCGTGATGTCGCCCTGCACCAGCGTCAGGACATGCCCGTCGATCGTCCGCCGGATCGGCTCGCGTGGCATCCCGACCCCCGTCCACCAGCCCCCTGCACCAGTTCCCGGAATGCTCAGTTCAGCTTGAATGCGCACTCTCCTGCTGATCGTAGGCGGCCTCGGCCTCAGGAGCCTCGCGACGCACCCCGTGCTCCACAGGCATCGGGACGAGCTCCACTGACACCGTGCGCGCCAGGGCGTCGTCCAGGATGATGACGTGATCGAAGCCCTCGTGGGGAATGGTCTTCAGCGCCTCCCGCAGCGCCTGCACCTGACGCCCAATGACGGGACGTCCCACCCGCCGGTCGCGCAACGTGTCGTGGTAGTAGCACCGGTCCTCGTCCACATCGAAGACGATGAGGTACACCGGCACACCCGCCCGCCGGCCGATCTCCAGCAGGGCGCGACGCGCCTCTTTCCTGAGCGCGGTGCTGTCCGCCACGGCCAGCCGGCCCAGGGCTAGGCGCCGGGCGATGATGAAGTGGAACAGCTCGAAGGCGTCGCGGGAGACGGCCAGGTTGCGCTCGTCGTCGCCCAGCATGGCGCGACAGCGGTCGGACGACACGATGGCGGTGGGCGGAAAGTGACGGGCCGCGAACGTGCTCTTGCCGCTGCCGGCAGGGCCGCAGAGGACGACGAGAGAGGGAACCGGGATGCGCAGGCGCACCGCCAGGCAGCATTCGCCGCAGCAGTCAGGCCCCCTCTCACCCTCCAGGGGTCGAGCCACCGCGGTCGAGACCGTGATGGGCCCGTGCGCGCCTCCCGGGCGATCCGGTGCCAGCCCGCTGGCCGTGCCACGACATCGAGACTGCTACGGGGCCGGCGGTGCCATGGCCTCGGGCATCTGCACGGCCACCACCTCGCCCCGGACGGTGACCTCGCCTCGTGCCTCCACCGTCACCTCGACGACCACCTTGCGACCCGCGTGTTCCCGCACGCGCCCGCGCAGGTGCAACTCGGCGTCGAGCGGGGTGGGCTTGAGGTACTCCACCCGCAGGGCGGCCGTCACGAAGCGCGGGGGTGGGTCGCGCTCGGGGTCCAGCCCGGCAGCGCGCGCTGCCGCGGCTGCCGCGGTCCCGGTGCCGTGGCAGTCCACCAGGGACGCCAGCAGGCCGCCGTAGACGTAGCCCGGGAGTGCGGTGTGGTAGGGCCGCGGCCGGAACACCGCCGTCGCTTCGCTCCCCTGCCAGTAGCTCTTGAGGTGCAGCCCGTCCGGGTTCAGCCGGCCGCACCCGTAGCAGTGGGCGACCTGGTCGGGGTAGGTATCCTGGATCGCCCGCGGCCGGCTGGCATCGCCGGCGCCGGTCACGGGTGCGCGCGCGCGCCTTCGGGCCGCTTGAGCTTCGCCAGGAACTGCTTGCGGAACTTGGCGACCTTGGGCGCGACGACGGCCGCGCAGTACGGCTGGTCTGGGTGGGTGGCGAAGTAGTTCTGGTGGTAGTCTTCGGCCGGGTAGAAGGCCTCGAACGGCACCACCTGGGTGACGATGGGGTCGGCGTAGCGCCGTGCGGCCTCCAGTTCGGCGATCACCTGCTGGGCGATCGCCTGCTGCTCCGGCGTGTGATAGAAGATGGCCGACCGGTACTGCGATCCTACGTCCGGGCCCTGGCGGTTTGGCGTCGTTGGGTCGTGGATGGCAAAGAAGACGTCGAGGAGGTCGCGGTAGGAGATGACGCTGGGGTCGTAGGTGATCTGCACGGCCTCGGCGTGGCCCGTCGTGTCCGAGCACACCTGCTCGTAGGTCGGATGCGGCACGTGGCCCCCCGAGTAGCCGGAGACCACACGCTCGACCCCGCGCAGCTCGCTGAAGACAGCCTCCAGGCACCAGAAACATCCTCCTGCCAGCGTGGCGACCTCGCGGCGCGAGGGGTCAGATCCCATGGAGCCCACCTCCGTTTCCTGTCGGCGCCAGCGCGCCCACCGCGGGCCAACGTGCTTATCACAGGCCAACCTGCCCGCCGCGGGCCGACGTGCTCGTTGCGGACGCCTCGGTCGGCCGGACGCTGTCCCGTGGCGCTCGCGCCCGCGGCCAGGACCGCCCGTGGGATGGCGCGTCCGCCACGCTGTTTCTCGCAGCGGCAGGGGGCTCCCTCCTCCATGCATCGCCCACGCTGCCACGCGCGCTGGGGCGGGCGAGCCGAGAGATTGCCCATGGTGCGTCCGTGGAACACGCCGCCACGCGCGCTGGCGGGGCGGCGGCTGACGAGTGGGCGAGGGGTGCGCGGGCCAGCGCCGCCGCGCCACACGCGCTGGGACGTGCGGTGGACGACTCGGTGCGGACGCCTGCGGTGGAACCACGGGACCATGCGCGCTGGGGGCATGAGCCCGGCGCGGTGAGGTCAGTGGAAGTCGCGGCTGGCCAGCGCCGGCGGACGGGCAGGGAGCGCGGGCACCCACAGCGCCCGCGCGACGATGTGCACCACCCCCTGTTGCTTCTGCAGCCGGCCCGTGACCCCCAGCAGCGGCGCCGTCTTCGCCAGACGGGCGTAACGCGCGAACACCCGCGGCCAGACCACCAGGTTGACGAACCCCGTCTCGTCCTCCAGGGTCATGAACGTCACCCCTGACGCGGTGCCGGGCGTCTGCCGGCAGATCACCAGGCCCGCGTAGCGCACCGTGGCACCGTCGGGCAGGCTGGCGACCGCCTGCGCATCGGGCAGGCCAGCCGCGGCCAGCACCGGCCGCAGCGGCTCCAGAGGATGGCCCCGGGGGCTGTGCCACGTCGTCTCGTAGTCCCAGGCGATGGTCTCGAGCCGGTCGAGATCCTTGAAGGGCGGGACGGTCTCGGTGATCTCCACGGGCAGCGTCAGGGTGCGGCGGCCGACCAGCGCGCGCACCGCCCACAGGGCCTGGCGCCGGTCGGCACCCAGCCCCGCGAAGGCGCCGGCCCGCGCCAGGGCCACGAGCGCGCCCGCATCCAGCCCGGTACGGCGCACGAAGTCCTCCAGCGACGCAAACGGCGCCTGCGCGCGGGCTGCCGTGATGCGCCGGCCGTCGGCATCGCCCAGCCCCTTGACGTAGCGCAGGCCCATGCGCACCGCGAACCGCCACCGGCTGGCAGGCGCCTCCTCCAGCGTGCAGTCCCACGCGCTCCACTGCACGTCCACCGGTCGGATCTCCACCCCGTGCCGCTTCGCGTCCTCGACGAGCGTCGAGGGCGCGTAGAACCCCATGGGCTGGGCGTTGAGCAGCGCACAGGTGAATTCGGCGTGGTAGTGGCACTTGAGGTAGGCGGCCGCGTAGGCGATCAGGGCGAAGCTGGCCGCGTGGGATTCCGGGAAACCGTACTCGCCAAAGCCGCGGATCTGGTCGAAGATGCGCGCCGCGAACTCCGGCGCGATGCCCTTGGCCTGCATGCGCGCCAGCAAGCGCTCGCGGTGCCGCTCGATGCGCCCCGACCGCCGCCAGGCCGCCATGTCGCGGCGCAGCTGGTCGGCCTCGCCAGGAGTGTAGTCGGCCGCCACCATGGCCAGGCGGATCACCTGCTCCTGGAACAGCGGCACGCCCAGGGTCTTGGCCAGCACCGGCTCCAGCGACGGGTGCGGGTAGACGACCGGCTCCTCGCCGGCCCGCCGGCGCAGGTAGGGGTGCACCATGCCGCCCACGATGGGCCCGGGGCGCACGATGCTGATCTCGATCACCAGGTCGTAGTATGACCGCGGCCGTAGCCGCGGCAGCATCGCCATCTGCGCGCGGCTCTCGATCTGGAAGACCCCCACGGTGTCGGCGCGGCCGATGGCGTCGAACGTCTCGGGGTCGTCGGGGGGAAGCGTCGCCATGGAGAGGTCGAGGCCGCGGTGCGCCCGCAGGAGGTCGAAGGCCAAGTGCAGCTGGGTGAGCGCCCCCAGTCCCAACAGGTCCACCTTGAACAGCCCCACCCCCTCGGTGCTGTCCTTGTCCCACTGGATGACCGTGCGGTCGGGCATGGTGGCGTTCTCGATGGGCACCAGGGTCGAGACGGGCTCGTGGCCGAGGAGGAAGCCGCCGGGGTGGATCGACAGGTGCCGGGGGAGGTCGAGGAGCTCGTTGGCCACCCGGACCAGGTGCTGGTGCAGGGGCACGCCGGGATCGAGCCCGGCCTCGCGCAGCACGTCCGGAGAGACGTCGCCCGTATACCCGTGCAACTTGGCCAGACGATCCAGCGCCGTGGGCGACAGCCCCAGGGCCTTGCCGACGTCGCGCAGGGCAGAGCGGGGCCGGTAGCGGATGACGTTGGCGACCATCGCGGCGCGGTCACGGCCGTAGCGCCGGTAGACCCACTGGATGACCTCCTCTCGCCGGGTGTGCTCGATGTCGAGGTCGATGTCGGGCGGCTCGGCGCGCTCGCGGGAGAGGAACCGCTCGAAGAGCAGGTCCATGCGCACGGGGTCGACTGCGGTGATGCCCAGGCAGTAGCACACCGCCGAGTTGGCGGCCGAGCCGCGGCCCTGGCAGAGGATGCCCTGCGACCGGCAGAACTGCACGATCTCGTGCATCGTCAGGAAGTAGCCGCCGTAGTCGAGCTCCTCGATGAGCGCCAGTTCCCGCTCGAGCTGCGCGGCCACCGCAGGCGGCACCCGGCCGCCGTAGCGCTCCCGCGCCCCGGCCAGGGTCAGCTCGCGCAGCCACTGCGACGAGGTCGTGCCCTCCGGCAGGCGCTCGGCCGGGTAGCGGTACCGCAACTCGCCCAGGGAGAACGCGCAGCGCGCGGCGATCTCGCGCGTCAACCCCACGGCCCGCGCATCGTCGTCGAAGAGGGCCGCAAACGCCGCGGGCGTCTTCAACGCGTGCTCGGCGTTGGGCCGCAGGAGCCGCCCGGCGGCGGCCAGGGTCGTGCCGTGGCGGATGCAGGTGAGCACGTCCTGCACCGGCCGGCGGGCCGGGGTGTGGTAGAGCACTTCGATGGCGCCCACGACGGGCAGGCCGTAGCGCGCTGCTCGTGCGCGCAGCCGGGCCTCCTGGCGCACCTCGGCGTCGCAGCGGTGCCGCGCGGCCATGGCGTAGAGCGCGTCCCCGAAGGTCTCGCGCAGGGCCCCCGCGACGGTATCGAGGTCTGGGCCGGCCGGTGGGTCGGCCTCCGCCACCAGGCGGCTGCGCTCCCCGCCCCACAGCGCGAGCAGTCCCGGGGCATGGGCGCAGACCTCGTCCCAGGTGACAACGCCGTGCCCCTTGGGCGCGCGCAGCCGGCCGACGGTGAGCAACCGACAGAGGTTGGCGTACCCGGCGCGGTCGCGGGCCAGCAGGACGATCTCGGTGCCATCGGTCACCGTGACCTGCGCACCGACGATCAGATGCACGCCCAGCTCGCGGGCCTTCAGGTACGCTTCGACGACCCCGTAGACCCCGTCACGGTCGGTGAGGGCGAGGGCGGGCAGGCCCAGCCGGTGGGCTTCCTCGACGAGTTCCTCGGGGTGCGAAGCCCCCTCGTGGAACGAAAAGGCAGACTTGCACCACAGGGGAACGTAGGTCACGACTCCTCACCAGCCTACGGCGCCGGCCGCGTACCCGGAGCGTGCGCGCCGGCGGACGACCATGCCCCCTCGCAGCACAACGGCGCCGGCAGTCCGAAGCGGAAGCCAGCTCCCACGGGCCGGAACGGCATGGGCGGCTCCGCCCGGACCGGGTGAACGCGGTATGCTGGGACTGCGACAAGGGCACCCGCCCGCGACACTCACTCCACCCGCCCATGCAGAAACCACTGCCGCCGCCGGCGGTCATAGTACACCCACAGCACCTCGCCCCGCTGCGTCTGGACGAAGTAGTAGTCGCGCCAGACCTCGCGCACCCACCAGCCCCCCGAGACGACGTAGGGCCCTGCCTGATCGACTACGGGCCCGCGTCCTACGCCCGAGAGGAGCCAGCCGTCGTCGTGGCTTGGCCGCGGCGGGGCCGGCAGCGCCTGGGGGCGTGCCCACACTCGCCGGACGAGGGCAGGTTCGCGGGGCGGGCGCGGCTGCGGGGGCTGCAACCGATCGACCGGCTCCCAGCCGACGCGGGCTTCGGGCAGGTGCCCCTGGCGTACTACGGGCCGGACCACCGCGTCGTCGCCGAACAGGGCGCGCAGCCGCGCCAGCGCCCGGGCGCCGGCGGCCAGGTCGCGCTGCTGGTGTTCGGCAAACAGGTGGAGCTGAGCAGGCGGCGCAGGCTGGCCCTCGGCCTCCAGGTGGACCTCGACGACCCCGCCGGGCATCGCCAGGGTCTCCAGCCGCAGGCGCACGAGGTCGAGGATCTGCACCACGTCCAGCGTGGGCGCCGCGGGGCGGAGCCGCTCGACCTGCCAGGGGTGTCCCTCCGGCCGCAGGCGGACCTCGAGTACGGCCAGCGCCTGTCCCCGGGTGGCGAGCGCGGCCAGCATCGGATGCAGCAGCCGCTTGAGCAGGAAGAGGAGCCCCTCGACGTCGCGCTCGGGCGCATCGAGGAGCACCGTGCGCCGGATCGGATCGGCCGGCACCTGGGGGTGCAACGGGTCCCACAGGTCGCCGGTAGCTCGCCGGTGCAGCCGGTACACCTCGGGCCCGAAGCGTTCCAGCACTCCTGCCGCCGGCAGGCGCACGAGAGCGTCCACCGAGGCGACCCCGAGCTGGTGCAGCGCCTCCAGCGCACGCGGCGGGATCTCGCCCAGGCGCGACAGCGGCACTCGACCGGCAGCCACGCGTTCCTCACGCGGGTCGACGAAGATCCGCACGCTACGGGTGAGGTGCGCTGTGGCATAGGTGCCAAAGCGCGTGAACCCCACGACGACGACCGCCACGACCCCCGCGTCGGCCAGGTCGGCCCGCACCGCCGTGGCCCAGACAGCGGGAGAAGCGTAGAGTCGGTGGAGCCCGGTCAGGCTTGCCCAGAACACCCCTGGGACTTCGGCTGCGGGCTCGACCTCGGGCGAGAACGCCCGCAGCCGCGCGGCGATCGCCTCCACCGTGTGAGCGATCGGCATGGAGGCCAGGGGGACCGCGCGCAGGGTCGGGGCGAGCGCCAGCGCCGACGCATAGCTCATTCCCGGGGCGACGCCGGCGCGTCGGGCGCGCCCGTTGACCCACAGGATCGGGCTCTGCGGCCGGTCGTCCTCGACCACGGCGACCGGCGACCGTCGCCAGTCGGGATGTTCGCGCAGCGCCAGCTGCAGCGGCAGCGCCGGGACGTCAACGCATGCCAGGCGCTCCACGGCACACCTCGTCGACGCCCCAGGTGGGCCCCCGTCGCTTGTCCTTGAGCACCTCGAGCCAGCAGCGGAACCGGTCGGCGGCGAGGCGCTGCCGGCGGGCGCGCACGCGCAGGGAGATCAGGGACCCGAGGGGAGATGTGCCGTCGGCGCCAGCCGACGCAAGGTGGGAAGCCGCGCGGTACTGCGTCAGGAAGACCAGCGCGGTGTGATGGCGCTGCGCGAGCGATGCCAGCCGGGCCAGCACCGGGGTAGGAAGACGCGGAGGTCCCTCGGCATCTACGACCACGAGGCCGAACGCCCCGGAGCGGATCAGGCTGTCGGCGGCCCGCGCACCGGCCAGGAGCTCGGGCACGCGCACGACGACCAGCGCCTGCAGATCGAGACCGTTCTCGAGCAGGTCGGGCGGAAAGGGCAGGCTGCCGGTGCAGGCCACCCAGGCCGTCTGCTCGCCCTGCTGCTGCGCGTCGAGGAGGAGCCGGACGACCATGGTGAGCGCGGCGGTGTCCTCGGCGCCCGTCACCTCGACCAGGCGGCCGGCGGTCGCAGCGAGTCCCCAATGCGCGCGTGCTGGCCGGACCTCCGGCCATGCGGTTGCCAGATGCAGGGGTAGCGAAGCCACAGGACCTCGTTGTCGCGTGGTGTTCAGGCAGCCTCCATTATACGAACATATGTTCGATAGTCAAGGGGGCAGAAAGCCGCTGAGCCGTAGGCCCGGCAGTTGCCGCTGGCATCACCATCTCCCAATCGTGGGCCACGCGTGGAACACATCCAAACTCCCAAGGTCCCCAAAACGGCCATGGCTGAGCACTCCAGAGCCGCGGGCTGTGTTCGGGATGGCTTCCCGTATGACATCTACAACACGCAGGCGATTGTCAGCGTCCCCGCACGCGATGTGGTAACGGTCCCGCTCAGCCGCGGCGGGCCGCGCAGCGGACCGTCTGCTGCAACAGGTTGTTAGACAGCCGTGCTCCGTCTGGTCATTTCCTCAGTCACTCGACAAACTCATAGACGATTTCGGTAATACGACCGCGCCAGTACGGCTTTGCGCCCTCGGGCAGCAGCCAAGCCACTTCCCCGTCGAGTGGCACCTGCATGCCTCCCCGTCGTTGGTAGTTCCAGAAACGTCCCCGCCAAGGCGTTGGGATGACTTGATCGCCGACAGTACGGCCGCGCGCCTCGGCCCTTACCGTCTCAATCGTACCGTCCTCATTGAAGCTGAATAGCATCGTGACGGAGACTGAACCATCGACCAGTGTGGCCCGCGCGGATCGCGCACCGCCTTCCTCCCAGCGAACACCCTGGCTGGGGAGCAACGCGGTCGGGTACCAGGCCGCTTCAGCAAAGAAGCGCATCAGCTCACCTTCGGTGACCTCGCGTGTGCCACGCAGGTTGACCACGGAGAACAAGCCAAGCACGGCGGCATGCAGGATGCCTTCGCCGGCGACGTAAGCGTCGTGCACCCGAACCGTCAGGCCGGGCATCATCGCAACCCGAGCATCCCAATCAAACCCCGGGCGTCGGGCAATCACCCGTTGATCCGAGGTAAACGGCTTCCACTGCTCGCTTGTCTCACTCATGTTGAAGGTGCCGCGGTGCTGCACGCGCACGCCGCTCACCATCGGCTGGCCTTCCTTGAGCACGGCGCGGAAGTAGCGCTGCACCGGGGCCGGCAGCCCCTCGAGCTCGCGAAAATCGACAACCTCGGGCTTCACGGGTATTCGGGCCGCCTCAAGGCGCGCCCGCAACTCCCGGGTGCCGGCTTCCCACCGGAGAGCGCCATACGCCACGGCAGCGGCCACCGCAACGATGACTACCGAGGTGGCTATGATAAGGATCTTCAACACGATCACCTCACGGCCTGCCGTGTTGCACGGCGCCCTCTGCGATCACGTCTTCGACCGCGGGTCGGGGTGCGGCCGGAATCTCTTCGGCGGGATAACCCAGGCGCAGCAGGATCTGCGGAAAGCCGGCGCCGACCAGAACCTGGAGCTTGGACCGCAGCGACGCTACCTGGATGGGCTGATTGAGATACGACGCCTGAGGTCCGTTCTGACAAGCAACGAGCAGGACGCGCTCCAATGCCTGTCCTGCCAGCAGCCAGTCACGCGGCTGATCGCCGTGCGTGCCCAGCACGGCGAGAAGCGGCGAGGCCTCGGCCAGATCCCGATCCTTGGCACCCACGCCACCGTCCATGTCGAACGTGCGGACAACGACCCGAGCAAGCGGCGCCGCAAGGGCAGGCACGGTCAACCCGTCCCCTCGGCGTCGGGGATGCATCCAGACGGCAAGCTCGTGCCGCCAGCTCGGATTGGCCCACTGCACAGCGTCCCCCTCGGCCACCAGGTCGGCGGCTCTGTGCCGGGCGCTGTCCGTCGCGAGAGGCCGCAACCACGCGCCTTCGCGTTCCGCTGCGTCAATCAGCAGATTCAGGGCAGCGGCTTCCACGTTGCGGGGCAGAGTGCGCTTGCGGTAAGTGCGCCGCTGTTCGATGAATGAAACGAGTGAGGCCTCCTCGGCAGGCGCTCCCGGCGTCACAGAAAATGAAAATCCGGGCCAGCCGATCCGGCTCATCCGCGTCGGGAAGGGCTTCGATCCGCACATCCAAGCCTTCTGCGGCTGCGGCGACGCGCAGGTTCATGAGCACGCAACCGCAGCTGATCTATGTGTTGTTAGAAAGTTCGGCCTTTCTGCAAGTTGCTGGATCAGTAACTCTTCCTCAAGTTCAGAGGCTAGGCGAATATCCGGGAATTTCTCCCTGAACAATGCAGAGAGCCTTCTGTAGAAATGGACGTTGGACTTTATTGCCTCATTCCATTCGTCCTCAAGATAAGGGTGAATCTGATCCTCGTTGAGGGAAGAAGTGTAGTCTGCATCGTCGCTCACAAAGTACAGATCTTCGCCTTGGGGAACCGTTGCCAGCATGAGTTCCCAGTTCACAGCATCTCCCAGAGACTCCTTCCTGCCAGGCGGTCTTCCCAGTTCTACTCTTAGCTTGGCCCGTGAGAGTGCCTCGTCTGTCGTCGAAATCCTGCGCGCCACTTGGAATAGCTCTCCAATAACAGCATCTGCTTCTAGGCTACCGTTAGCAACGTCTGCTTCTACCCGTTCTATTAACGCGCCGAGTTGTTTGTCAAGTTCAGCCTGCGCATCTCTTAGCCTTTTATATTCATCATACTGCTTGGCAATTTGTGGCAACTGAAGCGGTCGACGTTGCTCTTGCACGCGCTTCAGAGCGTCAGCGATCTTGGCGGTCTGTTCCGGTGAAATTCGTCCATCACTTGATCCGTAAGGAGAAGGATGGCCTTACTTTCGCGAACAAGCACAGTTAGCTTCTTGAGCTCTTCCAAGTCATCGCAGGAGAGGTGGTAAAAGGACAAGTAGACATTGGTATCAATGAAGATGCTCATCCTGACTCATCACCCTGTGGGTTGTGGCCTAACGCTCCGGTTCAGCGGCGGCGCGCCAACGCCGTCCGCTGATGCTGTTGTTAGGCGCCCCTTGCGTCATCCTGAATCTGTTGCGCCCCGCAGAAGCCTGCGCGCTGCCAGCGCGCCTGCACGACCCGTCTTCTTGGCCACACTCGCCATAGCGTCACAGCCCCTTCTGCTTCCACCACGGAGCCTTACGTGAGGTCGCGTCCCTCGGTGATGTCGGATTTGTAGGACCAGCAAACGGTGGTGTGGGTGAAGCTCCAGCAGAAGGTGGTGATTCGGGCTTTTGCTTCAGGTACTTGATCCAGTATAAACCGGTCCCTGGGATGCTGAACGAAATGTACCGCTGCCCGTTCGGCGAGACTCCGTATCGCAGGCCAAGGATTCCCCAGCTCCACCCGATGCCGCGTTTGGACAGTGTCCACCGCAATGGACCGCGCCCGAACACCTTACGAAATCGCCACACGAGTAATCCCCTCACGCCACCTACGAACCAAAGAACACCTGCTTCACGTATTCCGAAAACCGAATTCCCTCATAGGGCTTGAGTTCCCGCTTTAGCTTCTCCTTCTCCCAGTGCAAGCTGAACAGTTTCTTGCGACCCTCGGCGATCCTCGCATCGACCTCCCGGAGTCTGGATGCAGTGCCATCTGAAAGCTTCGAGAGAGTTTCCCGAATAGCGCGGTATTGTTGGGCATAGCGTGCCCGGATCTCGCTAATCGCCGCCTGAGTCTTCGCGTTGGCGTCGTTTTCCTCTTCGTTTAGCCGCTCCGACAAGGGCCGATACTGGGCTCGAATCTTCTCCGCCTCGTCTCTCTGACGGCTTTGCTCCCGATCCCTCTGGTCTTCCAGCGCCCGACGTTGCCCCTCATACTTTGCCCGTATCGCCGCTGCCTCGCTCTGGGAAAGTGCCGATGGCATTGTTGAACGGGCGCGCGCCTCGAGTGACTTCCGCCAATCAACTATAGCGTTGGCACGGACTGGACCGATCCCGTGCACGCGTTGCACGGCGTAAAAATCAACATCGGCGGCGGTATGGAAGCCCGAAGCCAGCAGCCTAGCCCTGAGGGCGGGGCCAACGCCGGAAATGGGGGCGCTCTGCAAACTAAACTGGCGGAGATACGCAGCAATGTGCTGTTCCTGCCTACCGCGAAGCGTATTGGCGAGCTCAGTAGACTCGGCCTGGGCCAGCGCGGCGATCTGCCCGTTTAAGGTCGACACCTTGGCTCCGATGTCGTTTTGGATCTTCCGAAGTGCGTCCGCTTCTTGCTGGTTCAACGCTTGGCGTCTCGCCTTTATGGAGGACAAGGCGGATTGAAGAGTCGCCTGGCACGCATCGATTTCCTTCTTTTCCTTGGCCTCGGCTTCTTTCAGTTCATTCCGGAGTCTTGCCTCGTCAGCTGCCTTTTGCTCCTGAAGCCTCGTCTTCTCCCGGTTCGCTAGTGCAATGGTGTGCTCTGTCGCCGAAATCTTATCGTCGGTGGCTCTCAATCTCGCGCTAACCGGTGCCAACTCACGCACGCTGGCGTCGGAACGGTACCGGTAGATCCACAGGGCAAGATTGATCAGCACGAGGGGGAGAATCCCCAGCAACCACGGGCCTGCGCCGACAGGACTCAACGGGGGCATCCATACGATGAACGCAACGATGATGGCGGCCGAAACGGTGACCACGAGCCGTTCAGGGGTCGGAGAGTTCTTGAACGGTACCCTTGCCGCTACGCTGGGGCTCGGTGCTACAAATTCCAGAATCCATGACGGATCGGGAGAGGGAGGGACAGCAGGCTCGGGGGCGACCTGCACAGGCGCGACGGCACCGCCAGGTTTGACGTGATCGTCTATCCAGCTTGAGCTGGATCCAGACACTTGGTTACCCGAAAGGCTGGGCGGCGCTATCTGCCCATCCAGCGACGGCACATCCCGGGGTCCGAGGTAGAGAAGAGACTTGAAGAGCGCGATAGCTGACCGTATCTGTTCTTCGCGGTGCCTCTCAAGGGCGCGAAGAACATCGGATGCCTCAGGCTGCTCGAAGTCTCTGCGTCGGAAGAGCAGAGCTTCATCTCCACCACCGAACTGCTTCCAAAGTCCTGGGTCGGCGGCGAGTGCAATCAGAGACACATAGACTACCCACGCTGAGAAATTGTCCAGATAGGGTCCGAAGTCTGATTCCGTCCTGAGTGGATGTTGGTAATTGCGGTGGCCTACTTCGTGGCTGCCCTCACCCCGAAGGGCTGGGACGTACATGCCGTCATAGTCGATAAGTCGAAGCTGCCCGTCAACAACGAGCACATTACCGTGTTGCAAATCTCCGTGAGCGATAGAAGCTTGCTGGAGCGCCTTCACCATCTCGACCCAGCGCCTTGCAAGGAAGAGGAGGGTGCTGCGGTTCCCCAGATGCCTCTCAATGAAAGCGCTCAGTGGCTCACCTTGCACCCATTCCATCTTTAAGATCGGGTACCACTGTCCACGCACTCTGATACCATCGCGCAGAAAGGTGAATCCGACCGCATAGGGGAGTCGAAACCGGTTTAGGTGCTCGCTTATGGCAGCATACCTTCGCTCATGATCGTGGAACTGTCGCAGGAAGCACCTTACGGCCCACGTGCGTTGGGGACATTGCAACTTGTAAACGCTGGCGAAGCCGCCGGTGATAGCGCGTGGCAGGCCCAGTGGTGTGAGCTCGGGACGGCCCACCTGCAACTCCGGATCGGCAAACGCAAGCCTCGGGTTCTGGACAGCTTCGTTGTAATCCTGCGGTGTAGGCCAGGCCATCGTGGTCGCTCCCTCTCACGTTATGTCGACTCGCAAGAGGGTCACGTCATCGTTTCGCATCGCTCCTTCCGTCCGTAGGGTCTCTACCCATTCGCGGAACGGCTTGACCTCATCGGAAGTGTTGAGGTCACGGAGGACACACCAAGGCCTTCGGCCCTGTTCGGTCTCGCGCATGAACCAACAGGCTAGGGCGTCTGTCATGAGATAAAAAGCATCCCCTGCCTGCCAAGTCCCGTCCATGATGCGAATATGGTCAATGACTGGGCGGGTGTAGGCAGGACTACTGGATAGCAGGCGGGGGCGATTGGTAAAGGCCGCCGAATCAGCAAGCGGGAACCGAACGAGGACTTCCTCACCCCGCATTTGGACCAAGCAGCTATCCCCCACAGCTACGGCCTGCCAGTGGCCGCCGCGACCTTCACGGTCCACATCGTCATCCAACACTAGGCCAACAATGGCGGCAAAGGCGCCCAGCCGGACTTTCTCCTCCGCATACCAGGGCAACGGTCGCTTACGGACTATTGTAGACCAGCGTTCTTGCAAATTGCGGAACCCGTTCGGATCGAAAGCCGTAGCCGGACAGTTCTTGCACCAATAGCGCACAAGCTGCTTCGCCCAGATCCCGGAGTAAGAAGTCTCCGTCGCACCGTCGGCTACTGCGCAGCGAAAACAAGTCGCCCTGAGTTCTATTGACTTTCGCGGCCAGAAAGCATCCTCGTATTCGCTGTCTTCGTTCCCCCGTTTCGCTGCCCAAAACGGCTGGGCGAACACGTGCATACCCTGCTCTCCGCCTATCGAAGGTCACTTGGCCGAGTTCCGATGTCGAGGAAGCGGATTACGGCGACGATGTCTGCATTGAAGACGAAGCCCCTGGCCCCTTCGGAGACGTTGTACCCCTCCTGCTGAGCGATGCTTCGCATATAGGCAGGCAGGGGACTCGACATACGGAACAATAGTTGAGCGAACTGATCGGGCAAGCCAGCCTCAGTATCCGGAAACTCTATGGGCGTCGCGCGCTGGGACGACAGATGCACGTTGAACAGCAGCACCTCGCCGTCATTGCTGCTGAGCTTTCTGATGGCGTCGGCTGGCCCGCTCGGGTCGCCGTCCGTTGCCTCTCCATCAGTGATGTTTATCACAATCGGCG